>CAJTVN010000010.1 GCA_910579685.1 uncultured Lachnospiraceae bacterium
TTATTTTGTAACAAAGAGAATCCCGTATTTATGCGGGTTCTGGCGTTTCGCAAACACCTATAGACAAATAAATAGAAAGGAGCGATGCCATGAAGGAATAAGGAGGTATTGAATGAGATTTAGAGAAATTGAGAATATGATAGAAAAAGATGGCTGGTATCAAGTGAAGCAAAAAGGTTCACATCACCAGTACAAACACCCGACTAAACCAGGAAAAGTCACAATACCAGAACATGGAGGGGATTTGAACCCCGATACAGTTAAATCAATTATGAAGCAAGCGGGGCTTTAAGCCCCATTTGTTCAATCTTTATAAAAGGAGGCGAATATATTGAAATTAATCTATCCGGCTATATTTAAGCCTTTTACAGATCAAAGCGGCGGATACGTAGTAGAATTTCCGGACTTGCCCGGTTGTGTAACAGAAGGTAAAAACTTAGAGCAAGCTATTGAAATGGGAATTGATGCGGCTAGCGGTTGGATATTGGGGGAATTGGAAGATGGAGAGCAAATACCATGTGCTTCTAATTATTCAGAAATAACCGCTGAAAGTGGGTGTATGGTAAATATGCTATTACTGGACATTGATTCCTATGAAGAAAAGTATGGTGAAAAGGCAGTAAGAAAAAACCTTACTATTCCTGCGTGGCTGAATACATTTGCTGAAAAAAATAATATCAATTTCTCTAAACTTTTACAAGAGGCTTTATTCTCAATGGCACAAGCAAAATAAATAGATATAGGGAGCTGCCCTTTATAGGGTAGCTTCTTTTTGAACTTCCCATCGTACCATTACCAGATGAAAAAAGGTGGATCAACGCCACGGGGGATCGAATCGTGGATATAAAGGGATCGAAGTCTGTATCCTTCAGATGGAACAGGGAGAGATTTCTGGGAGTTGCGAAGGAAAGCGCAGAGGAAATAATTCGCAATGCAGTCTGGTGCGGGGAAAAGGCATTCTGGTTTTCTGTCACCAGTGAGGGAGAACAGACGGTAATTAAGCCAGTAGATTATTATTTCTATTCCGGAATCGGTGGGATCGCTGTTTTCTTCCGCAGGCTGTGTGCAGTATACCCGGAATATGGAGAGGTAAGCTCCGCACTTGAGCAAATGCTCTTTTCGTATGCGGATAAAATAAGCAACCGGGAAAAGGAACCGGACACGCAGTACACAGGAATGTATTGCGGGGAGGGATCGAAGATTCGATCTGGTATATGGGAACAGCGGGTTTCTGATGGCCTATGCCCGAATGAATTCCATTATGCCGGATCCGAAGTATATGAAAAGGATGAGACAGATCGTGTCATATGAAAACCGGTTTTATGATGAGCGGACCGGGAACTGGGCGGATTTAAGAAAAAAGGGAGAAGAGGTTTATCGTACATTTGCCTGGTGCAATGGTGCACTGGGAGTTTTGTATGCCAGAATGTGGGCGGCAAAGTGGAACCCGGAGGAAGAGTGGCTGAAGGAGATCAGTGAATATCTGGATGATGCTAAGATGCGGGAGCAGGTTGCTATATTTCATGATGTCCTGCTTTCAGAATTGGAAAAGAAGAGGATGCCAAAGATCGTGCAGGAGAAATATAATATGGGACTGATGAATGGATTGGCGGGATGCGGGTTGATATACGTAATGGAACTATTAAAGATGGAATGAGACAACTTGCGGTCAAAAAAAGAGCTTTTATGCCAGATGGATTGAGTGAGAAAATAAAATATGATATAAGATTATCATAATTTTAGAGTATAACTGAAATTTAAGGGAGAGTACTAATGAAATGTTCGACTGACAGAAACAATATCAGGAAGATTATTGAAAATAATTGCTACGTATTAGAATTTGTGAAAAAGGCTTCGCCGAGCTTTATCTTTCTGACCTGTGCGATATCCCTGACCGCCTTTGTTGATACGGTGTCGAACACCTGGTTTTCGAAGATCGTCTTTGACAGTATGGAGCAAAGGTCTCCCTTTAGCATATTAGTCGTTACGATTCTGACGTTGTTTTTCTTCATGCTGCTTTCCCAGGCGGTTGAGATTGAGTTTTGCAAGGTGAGCTTTTCCTATCCCGGTACGGAGCATGTCGTCCTTGACAAGGTGGATCTGCATTTTTCTGCTGGAAAAAAGCATGCGATTGTGGGACATAACGGTGCGGGAAAATCCACGATTATCAAGCTGATCTTAAGGCTGTATGACGTAGATCAGGGGATGATTCTGGTCAACAGCAGAAACATAAAGGAATACAATGTATTTTCCTTAAGGAGGGCTGTCACGACGGTATTCCAGGATTTTCAGGTCTATGCTGTGCCCGTGGCGGATTATGTCTTAGCGCATAAATACAATGAGGATACGGAAAAAGACAAGATTGCAGGGGCGCTTCGGGATGCCGGCCTGTCTCAGGAGATTCAGGATGGGAAATTACCGTTTGCTTCCACTCTGACGAGGGAATTTGACGAATCCGGCATCATTCTGTCAGGGGGACAGACTCAGAAGCTGGCGATTGCAAGGGCCATTGTAAAAGGATGCGGACCAGATTTATTATATGGAGAGGGGCCGGGTTGCGGAGAGCGGAAGCCACAGAGAGCTTATGGACAGTAAGGGAAAGTATGTGCGGATGTTTGAGCTCCAGGCAAACAGCTTTCTTGAGGGATAGCTGTTAGTTTGAAATGTCAGGATGTTTGAAATTGTGGTATATGAAGACATAAAATAGAAGCAGATGCTTATGGAAAAGATATTGAAGTTTGAATTATTTGATGCGACATATCCACATAATGCACATGCGGTCTCGATCCTGAATACTGAGCCGGAGTATTATCCTTGGCTGTTAAATAGTTTTATACAGATTGAAGGATGGGATAATGAAAATATAGATTTTGAAGATTTCTGGATTTTGGAGTGTCCCCTCCTTGGACATCAGAGGATATCAAAAAAATTGGTTCTGGAAAAGTGGAATGCTTACCCGGACTTTATGATTGAAATGATCGGATGTGGATATTATGTGTACCTTGTGGTAGACACTGCAAAAAGAGATAGCTGAAAAAGGGATCATACTGCGAAGCATCTGGAAGCACTGGAGACAGTTTGGGGAACAGGCAGCCCGGAAGTTGGCAATAAAAAGGGTATTTCAATCTCCCGAAATCCATTTTTGAACTTCGGGAGATCATTCCTTATTTCTATTTCTGATATACTATTTTTTTAATCGTACTATTGGATACTCCAAACTTCACGGCCAGTTCTTCTACAGATTTACCATTATGGAATAACTCTTTGATTTGATAATTTCTTTCCAAATAGAACTTTTTTGATCCGCTGACCGCACCCCATTCCTGTTTTGAATTAGACCTGGGAATGTACAAAAGCTCTCCCTCGATATAGCACTGAACTTCCTGCAATAATTCGGGAGGTAAAATCTCTGCTGCGTTCTTATATTTCATGTATCCCACTCCTTATTTATTCTATGATAAACAAGTGCAGAAACAGCAGATTATATAGCTTTAACAGCCCAAACAGAATTCTATATAACCGCTATTCTGCCTGGGCACCATCATCTGGTCTGCGGGTAAATTCATCTAAAATCATATATGTCACCTCTTTCTCTGCAGTTGCCTGTTATAAACATTCATGCGCCGCTATGCAGCGCTCCACCATAGATGAAAGTCAGTCGCTTCGTGCATCCGCACTCCCGCAACTGCCGCCAGTATTCGCAATTCGACCTGTCGGTCTTCTTGCTCATACCGGCTTGCCCGTCCAATGTCTGAACAACTGTGCAAGCAAGCTTGCCCATCTGCTCAGCCGCTGTCCGGGACTTTCACAGTAAAATAATTTACACTATATACTATATACTATACGGCCCCGATGCGCCAGTGGAATAAATAGGTATAGCCGTTCTTAATCTGGCAGTCCTCTGAATTTTGGAGTATCATTAGAATCGGCGGTTGAAATGGGGGATACTATGCCTTAACAAATGGCATTTCCCGCCGGATTTGCGAAAGGAGGTGCCGGAATTGAAACAGGAGAATGAAAAATACGGGATGAAGCGGGTGCTGTCAAACAATCTGTTCCTGCTGCGGCATATTGGAAAAGTTTCCCCGTGGAGAATCCCGTCCATTATGATTGATGCCATGGCGGACTGGTCGAAGGGGCTGATCTTCCGGGTGGTCGTGGTGGGATATGTGCTCAATCAGATCCAGTCCGCCGCATCCCTTCAAACGATTTTTTCCGTTGTGGGGCTCTTGGCGCTCCTTTCTTTTGCATGCCATCTGGTGAACATTCTTTTGAAGAACTGTTTTTTCCCGAGATCCGATCTGAAGATTCAGTCCCACTTCATGAAGCTGGCCTTCGGCAAGGCCCGGCAGGTGGATCTGGAATGTTATGAGAATACGGAATATTTTGAGAAACATATCAGAGCGTTAAATGCACTGAAAAGCCGCCCGAGAATGGTTCTTGATTCTGTAGAGATGCTTTTCGGGGCGCTTTTTGGCTTTGCGGCGCTGTCCGGGCTGGCCCTTTCCCTGGACGGATTTATGATTCTTTTTATCGGGCTCCAGATCATGGCCAACTTTGTGTTTGCCCGAAAGGAAAATTATGAACGGCGCATCTATGAAGTGGAGCTGGCCGAAGCGAACCGCCAGGCCGATTACATACGGCGGGTGCATTACATGCCCGAGTACGCCAAGGAGCTGAGGACAACCCATATCAGCGACGTGCTCTTTGGGCGTTTTACTGCGGCGACACAGAACGGAATCAGGGTCATCAGAGAGCACGGATTCAGGTGCGCAGTCTATCGGCTGTTTGTGGATGCGGTTTGTACGAGGATGGGCTATTACCTGGTGATCCTGTTTGCGGCTTACCGCATTTTGGTGCTTAAGAATATGATGATCGGCGACGGCCTTATGGTGGCAATGGCGATGTTCAGCGTGACCGAAGCGCTGCTGGATCAGGAGAACAGCTTTTTCCAGCTGCACGAGCACGCCATGTACATTGGCGATCTCAGGGATTTTCTGGACTATGAGCCCAAAATACAGGAGGACGACGCAAGGGCTGTCCCTGCGATGCCGGTGGAGGAGCTACGGGTACAGAACCTGTCGTTTTCCTATTTCGGTTCTGACCGGAAGGTGATCGACGATATCAGTTTTACCATCAAGGGCGGTCAGACGGCTGCAATCGTCGGGCATAACGGGGCCGGGAAGAGCACGCTGGTGAAGCTCCTTATGCGCCTGTACGAGCCGACTTCCGGCAAAATTTATTTGAATGACAGAAAGATCGATGCCTATCGGCTGAGCGCTTACCGGGACTGTTTTTCCACGGTATTTCAGGATTTTAAGGTGTTTTCCCTTACGGTGGGGGAGAATATTCTGATGCGGCGTACGGATGAGGGCGATGCGGAACTGCTTGCCGAGTCCCTTCGACAGAGCGGTATGGCGGATAGCGTTTTAAAGTTTCCCTATGGTCCTGATACCATGATGACACGGGAATTTGACGATGAGGGCGTTTCCCTCTCCGGGGGGCAGGTTCAGAAAATTGCGTTATCCAGGCTGTATGCGAAGAACGCCCCCATTGCGATCCTGGACGAACCCTCCAGCGCCCTGGATCCCATCGCTGAATACGAACTGTTTGAGAATATGAGGCGGATCTGCGAGGGGCGGACGGTCATTTTTATCTCGCACCGGCTCTCCAGCGCGATTTCGGCGGATGTCATTTTCATGATGGAGCATGGGAGGATTATTGAACGGGGCAATCATGAAAGTCTGATGCGGCAAAACGGAAAATATGCGGAAATGTTCAGAAAGCAGGCGGAAAAATATGAGTAAAAGAAAACAGCGGATGCCAGGCTTGACCAGACATCCTTATGGGAAAGAAAAGGCCGGGGAAAAAATCTCGCTTTCCACGGGCATAAAAAACACTGCGTATCTGCTTGGCTATGTGCACCGTCATGTGCCGGCTTTGTTTTACACGAATCTTGTGACCGGTATTTTATGGGGATACCTGAATGTGGCATCCTCCGTGCTGGTGATTAAAGTCGTATTTAACATGATCGGGGAAGGACGGCCTTTTGCAGATGTCTGTAAATTCCTCCTGATGATGAGCATGATTTTACTGCCGGCCCTTGGGATTATTTTTTTTTGTGATAAAAGGCTGTGGCCCGCCCTGAAATTAAAACTGGGAAAAGCGCTTCATGGCGAGCTGTTTTTGAAGGCGCAGAAGGTGGACCTTCGCTGTTATGACGACACCGGGTTTTATACAAGTTTCATCTGGACTGTCCGGGAAGCGGAAGACCATGTCTACAGGGCCGTTACCAATATGGGGAGAGTGCTGCTTCATGTCCTGGCCTGCCTGGGCGTTATCGCAATCATGGTGGAGATTGATCCCGTCATTCTGGTGATTGCCGCAGCCTCCATGGTTCTCACGTTTCTGTTTCGGATGCTGAAAACCAGGATTGAGTTCCTCCGTGAACAGCGCCTGATGCCCCTGGTCAAAAAACACGAATATATCAGCCGGGTCTTTTATATGCCGGACTATGCGAAGGAGCTGAGGCTGAGCGGGATTGACCGGCTGCTTGCGGAGGAATTTGACGATTGCGTGTCAAAAATGGACACCGTATACAGAAGCCTGCAGTTTCGGCTGACCGTATTGGAGATCGGTGCACAGATCTGTAATGTCTTTTTGACGAATGTGTCCCTGATTTTTGTCCTGGTATACAAGATCCTCATTGTAAAGTCCGTTTCGATTGGCGACCTGTCCGTATCCATTGCGGCAGTCGGGAAACTGAATTCCATGTACGGCGGCCTGCTGGAGGCTCTTTCGCAGTTTGTACAAAGCGGAATGTTTGCCGAAAAACTGCGTGCGTTCCTGGCTGCGGAGCAGGCGATCACCTCTCCGGAAAATGCGGCCCCATTACCGGCGCTATCCGGCGACATTGAATTTCGTGATGTCTCTTTTCGATATGCTGGCGGCCCCTGGGTGCTGCGTCATGTCAACATGAAAATCAGGGCACAAACCAAGGCGGCCATTGTGGGGTACAACGGCGCAGGAAAATCAACCCTCGTAAAACTCCTGATGCGTTTATATGATCCTACCGAGGGAGAAATCCTGCTGAACGGCAGAAACATTAAAGAATATGACGTGGAGGAATACCGCCATTCCTTTGGCACCCTGTTTCAGGATTTTCAGATCTATGCCGCCACTCTGGGGGAAAATGTAAAAATGGGTTTTGCTGACAACAGGGAGGAAGAGGTAATAAAGGGGGCACTTAAAAAAGCGGGAGTCCCGGATAATCTGGGCGATATTTCTATCCCGCTGCTTCGGGAATACGATAATAACGGACGGCTGGTATCCGGCGGGGAAGCCCAGAAGATTGCCATAGCCAGGGCCTTCTTAAAAGATCCCCACACCTATATTCTGGATGAGCCGTCCAGTGCGCTGGATCCCATTTCGGAATACAATCTCAACCAGACGCTGTTTGAGCTGTCAAAGGACAAAACGGTTATTTTTATCTCCCACCGTCTGACCACAACCCGTATGGCGGAGCAAATCTATATGATGGAACAGGGCAGAGTAATTGAAAAGGGAAATCATGAGGAATTGCTGGCCGAGGGCGGCAGGTATGCGGAAATGTTTAAAAAGTAGGCGGAAAAGTATCAGGAAACGCATTCTTTTGTGTCATAGAAGAAAAATCGAGAAAAGAAAGATAAGGATACGATAAAATGATCATATTTGCCTATCGGCTGGACTGGGATACGGGTTTTGCCCCGTGTCTGGATCATAATGTTTTCACTCTTGCCTGCTGTAAGGGCGGACAGGTCAGAAGGGGAAAGGACATATTTACAGGACTCAGGTATCAGATCGGGCAGTATCGCAGCAGGAATCCGGAGGATCAGATCTATGATGTGAAAGATGATATGCTGTTCAGAAATGATGCTTTACCCCATATTCATCCAAAAGGGGAAGCGCAGATCCGGCAGGATCGTAATGGCGTCTATGTATTGATTTCAAAAAGCTTTACATATTTCGGGACAAATGCGCCAGTGATTTCCGGGGAAATGATTAATTTGCTGCCAAAAAACAGAGAATGTAAAAGATATGCAGGTTCAAGTCCTGAGGGGATGAAAATACATGAGTACGCAATGCAGACAATCGGTTCATTTGGCGGAGTCGCAGGCATTCCTCATGATCGTCTTTATGATTAAGAATATGGCGGAGGCCTGTGGAAACATATATTTGGGGAAATAAAATGAAGATCATATTATCCAGAAAAGGATTTGACACGACAAGCGGGGGATGTCCCAGCCCGATTCTGCCTGACGGAACCTTATTGACCATGCCGATACCGGATAATGAGGCGCTAAAATATAGCGATCTGCAGTATAATGGCTGTACATATGACAGAATTCTGTCGAGCCTGAAACCGGGAAGGGTCTATGATGGATGCCATCTTGACCCGGATATTCGTGAAGGTGTCCGGGTCAAAGTTGTGAACAACTGGGTTCCTGCGTTCGGGCAGACCGGAAGCGCCTTGGGGATTCTGCGCAATGCCGGTGTGGCAGTGGGGGACCTGTTTCTATTTTTTGGAATTTTCCGGCAGACGGAATATGATCCGGATGGAAATTTGAGATTTGTGAAGAAGAAAAAGCCGATTCAGATTATCCACAGCTATCTGCAAATAGGCGAAATACTCGACACTCCCTCCAAAATCAAGAGATGCAGCTGGCATCCCCATGCGTCTGTAAAAGGGTATCATCCGGAACGCAACGCGGTATATCTGCCATGTCAGAAGTTAAGCATCTATCCGTCTGTACCCGGATGCGGGGTTCTGTCTTACAGGGAGGACAGAGTTTTAACCATGGAAGACAGAAGCGCCGCAAACTGGAAGGAACATAGCTTTCTTATGCCGGATCATATTATCGGCAGCCGGAAAAACAGCGCTAAAAACGGCAGCATATACTATCAGGGCCAGTGGCAGGAACTGGTTTTAAAGCCGAGCGAAAGCGCTGAACAATGGGCGAAAAAAATAATCTGTGAATAGGGGGATGGAACAAAATTCAGTGAGATAAAGTGCCGCCGCAGATTATCCGATGAGCATCCGTTTCCCGCAGAAAGCAAACCCGTACTTTCGTATGCGCTCCCCCGGAATTCCCCTGGCAATAAGGTTTGCCTGATAGTTCTTCTCTTTGATCTGGCTTAGGGCCTTCTGCACGGTATCCGACAGCTCTTTTTCATTTTTGCCCTGAACCTTGAACTCTATAATGATGGCGTCAAACGGGGCGTCGCTGCCCGACTGCGCATGATTTTCCTGGGTTCTGGGCTCCGGCATGATATCGTATCTCCCAAAGCCGCTTTCCCGGTTGGATGTGACCACGTACCGATCGGCCAGCTCCACCGCAAGGCCCAGCACGAAGCCGTGGTAGAAATTCTCCGGCCTTTTTTCGGAAGGCCGTTTTCCGGTGTCAAAGCTTCCAAACATTTCCTGAGTCACCCGGTTCATATAGAGGTTCATCGCCTCCACGTCGCCAAGCAGCAGCGCGCGGATGAAATCGCAGTAATCCGTCCCCACACTGCCGAACCATCTCCGGATCATGCTGCGGAACATGGCCTTCACTTCAAAGTTGGTCAGTTCCAGCTCGTACTCTTCCTTCCATTCGCCGAAGTCCAAGGCATAGGCCTGATAGCTTTTCACCTTCAGATACCCGCTGGCAAGCAGAAGGCTCCAGATCGCCTGCTCATCCTCGTCCAGCATGCTGTACACGATCTGCTCGTCAATTTCCGCACGGATGCTTTCTCCGGACAGCAGGCGCTCAAAGGAGACCATTTCCTCCCAGTAACCGTTCACGTAGGCCTCCTGCATGGGAGTGTCGTACTCGTCCAGGAGGATAATGACTTTTTGGCCATAATACCGGCACAGATAATCGGATAGTGCCCGGACGGAACCCGAGGCCTCATAATCCTGCATGGTGGCGGAAACATTTCGGAAATCCTTTTTCTCGTTTTCCCCAAGCAGGTTCCCGTCCAGAAGGAAGCAAGCTGATAAAAAGAACCGGATAAGTCCCCTGCAGCTGCCGGTACTTTTCCTCGTTCCAGATGGAGAGCCCCTCGAACAGATCGCTGCGGCCGGCATATTTCACGGAAAAGAATTTCTCCAGCATGCTCATATTCAGGGTCTTGCCAAACCGCCTGGGCCTTGTGATCAGTGTCACGTGATCTCCGCTTTCCCACCACTGCCGTATGAAATGTGTTTTGTCGATATAGAAATATTCCTTTTCCCGGACCGTCTCAAAATCCTGGTTTCCAATTCCGACTGTTCTTGCCATTTACGTATCCCCTCCCGTGAGATTTTATGCCCTTGGCACAGTTTTCCTGTCTGTTTACAGTATATCCGCTTTTTCCGGTGAAATCAATGGAGTGTTATGCTGTTAATGACAGGAGCGAGGTTACTTTTCACGGGTCAGGAATGCGCACTGGCTGCATATTCCGTGAGAACATAATTCCAGCAGTGCACCGTGGGCGATTTTCGGTGCGCCCTCTCTTAAATAGCGGTTCATCCTCATCAGCAGGGAAAAATGTACGCAGGGAGGAGGCCATGAAGTTGTGCGGCGATACGCCGCCGGGCGAATGAGATTCTTGCGGGAGGATAGGAGAGAAAACAGCACCGCACTTTACACACGGACAGCCATTTGCTATAATATAAGTTCACGAAAATACATGAGATTACAAAGAGAGGATACGAAATGAAACGAAAAACAATTACCAAAAAACGCTCTGTCTGCGTGCTTGCAGCCGGCTTTTTCGCCTGCGCCGCACTGCTGAATCCTTTTGCTGCCGGAAGTGAAAAAGTTCTGGCGGATGAACAGGTCCCCAGTATTTACACGAATGAGATGGTTCCTGCCGCCCAGGCGTCCCAGCGCCCTATCGCTGTCATGATGCCCACGGACAAAAAGGCGCAGCCCTCTTATGGGATTGGAAACGCCAAGATCCTTTATGAGATCATGGAGGAAGGGGAGATGTCCCGCCAGATGGCCATTATTGACAACTGGCAGGGGCTTGACCGCATCGGAAACATCAGAAGCTGCCGTGACTACTATATTTCCCTTGCTACGGAATGGGATCCTATACTGGTGCATGTGGGAGGCGTCTATTACATGAAGGATCGAATCAGTGCGCCGGATATCAATAATCTGTCAGGAACCAGAGAATACGGTACCGGCGGAGAAGCGCCGGGTTCCGGCTATTTCTTCCGGGTTTCGGACAGGAAGGCGCCCCACAACGCATACATAAGCAGCGAGGGGATCACCAACGCCTGCAGCGAACTGGGATATTCTTTATCCGTAAGGCCGGAGTATTACAACGCATCCCACTTTTTGTTTGCGGAAGGCGTAAACTCTCTGGAGCAGTATGCGGCCGCAGTGCCCGGCAACACAATCGATCTGTCCAATATTTTTACCTATACCAAAAGCAGCTTTACCTATAACCCGGAAACCGGGCTCTATGCGAAGAACCTTCATGGAGGCCCGCAGACGGACGGACTGACAGGACAGCAGCTTACCTTTGCAAACGTGATTATCCAGAATACGAAGTGGTCCAAGCGTGATGCCAAGGGATACCTTGCCTTTCAGACCATTGATTCCACCGGGGACGGGTATTATTTCACCAGGGGCAGGGGAATCCACATTACATGGAAAAAGACTTCCGATTACTCTCCCACGAAATATTATGACGATAACGGCAATGAGATTCAGCTCAATACCGGAAAGACTTATATCGGTGTAGCGCAGGAGGGGCGTGCCGTCTCGTACTCCTGAGATGAGACTTTGGCGCAGGTAAGACTTATTGGAATTGGAGATTGACGCAAAGTTATATAAAGTTATATAATATTTGAAAAGTTATATAAAGTTATATAGGAAAAGAAAAGTTATATAAAGTTATATAGGAAAAGAAAAGTTATATAAGGAGGCTGCCATGGATAATCCATTTACCTTATCTTTTGGGAAAAAACCATTGCAATATATATCCCGCATTTCCCAGACTGCGGAAATTATAGATAATTTCACTGCGCGGCAGCCATCCAATCAGATCTATATGCTTACGGGAGTAAGGGGAGCCGGAAAGACCGTCATGATGAGCAGCATTGCGAATGAGCTTGGAAAAAATGAGGACTGGATTGTTGTGGAATTGAATCCCAACAGGGATCTTCTCAAAAGCCTTGCGGCGAAACTCTACACTCTGCCGGAGATGTATCCATACTTTATCCAGGCGAAGATTGACCTTTCCTTCTTTGGGCTGGGCGTGAGCCTGGAAAATGCCGTCCCTGTTACAGACATTGAAAATGCGATTGAACGGCTACTGTCTGAAATCCGGAAACGGAATAAGAGGCTGCTGATAACGATTGATGAAGCGGTAAACTGTGAGCAGATCAGGATATTTGCCAGCTCCTTTCAGATTTTTATGAGACAGGAGTATCCCATATTTTTATTGATGACAGGTTTGTACGAAAATATTTATGATCTGCAAAATGAGAAAACTCTGACATTCCTGTACAGGGCGCCCAAGGTAGTGCCGGGCCCCCTGAATCACACTGCGGTTCGCAAGCAGTATATGGATATTTTTGGCCTGGATATGGAAAAGGCGGAAAAAATGGCCAGACTGACAAAAGGCTACCCATTTGCGTTCCAGGTGCTGGGCTATCTCTGTTGGGAGAATAAGGGCGAAAAGGATATAGAAGAGATCATGCCGGAGTATGACCAGTATCTTGAGGAATATGTATATGGAAAGATCTGGTCTGAGCTCTCCGGAAAGGATCGGGAAATACTGGCGTATATGGCGTCGAGTGGTGAGACCAGGGTTAAGAGTCTCCGAGATCAGATGAAGATGAGCTCGGAACTGTTTTCCGTGTACAGAGGACGCTTAAAGCGCAAGGGGGTTATTGATACCGGCAAGTATGCAGAGGTCTCCTTCATCCTTCCCAGATTTGCTGAGTTTGTCCTGGCGCAGATGATCTGATCAATGAACCTCTTGAACCTCCCGACAGTGCAGAGCTTTGAAAGTGACGGGAAGGAAGCGGAAGGAGAGGAAAGGGATGGGAAGAAGAAAGACAAGAAATATTTTCTGGGGAATTTTGTTTTTGCTGGGCGCACTTGCCCTGCTGCTCGGAAAATTGGGATATTTGAATGGAATGGGTTTTTGGTCCGTGTTTATTTCTGTTATTTTGGCCGGATTTTTGATAAACGGGATTCTGAGGCGGTCATTTGGCGGGATTTTGTTTTCTCTGGCGATGCTGATCATCATCAATGACGAGCTGCTGCATATGGAGGCGATCACGCCCTGGCCGGTTCTGGGTGCGGCTCTCCTTGGCACCATTGGGCTGCACTTCCTCTTTCCCGGGCGCAGGTAACTCTGGACTGTTCCTTTGGCAGCCTTACGGTTCATTATATTTGAGATAAACAAGACAGGGGGAAAGGGCGGAATAATCGCCCTTCCCCCTGTCTTGTTTATCTCAGCAGGCATTTGTCTTTTTTGTTCTGCCGAGAATAAAGAGCATCAACAATAAAACAATTGGAAACACGAGACCGACACTCATGCCAACCCGAATATCGTCTCCCGCATATTGTGTCATTCGGCCCACAATACCCGGTCCAATGCTCCCGCCCAGATCGCCTGCCATGGCAAGAAGGGCAAACATGGCGGTTCCGCCCATGGGGAACCGTTCGGACGAGATGCTGATCGTCCCGGGCCACATGATTCCAACCGAAAATCCGCACGCAATACAGCCGACCAGTCCGAGCAGAGGATTTGACGACAGTGAGGCGAGAAGATAACACGCCACGCATAAGATTCCGGAGCCTGTCATAAACTTCATCAGATCCATTTTGCCGCCATATTTTCCAAAGATCACACGGCTGATCCCCATAGTAACCGCAAACATGCAGGGGCCTGCCAGATCGCCTACTGTTTTCGACAATCCCAGTGCCGCCTCGGCGTAAGCCGACGCCCATTGCGCCATGGAAAGCTCGGATGCGCCGGAGCAGACCATCAGACAGACGGCCAGCCAGAAAAGGGGCTTGCGGAACAATTCCCTGATTCCCATTCCGACGCCGTCCTCCACTAAATGCTCGATGGGGCAGGCTGCGAAATTGTAGATATTTACTGCGGGAATCAGCGCCCATAGCACGGCCAGGCATTTCCAGCTGTCCATTCCGAATACCAGGAAAAATAAGGTTGAAACCAATATTGTTCCCACCGATCCCCAACAATAGAAGGAATGGAGCAGGCTCATGGTCGCTTCTTTATTCTCAAAGGGACAGGCCTCCACAATCGGGCTGCAGAGCACTTCGATCAGTCCGCTTCCGACCGCATACAGGATTACGCCGCCAAGAATTCCCATAAACGGATTCGGCAGGAGATCCGGCAGAAACGCCAGTCCGACGAGCCCGGCGGCGGCACACGCCTGGGAGGACACAATACATACACGATATCCAATCCTGTCCACGAATTTGGCACAAAACAAATCCACCAAAAGCTGTGTAAAGAAAAAGCAGGTGGATATCAGTGCGATATTTCCCAGAGAGATATTATAATCATAATGAAATTTCAGAAACAGCAGCGGCGCAAAATTAGCCGCAATTGCCTGGGTAATAAAGCCCAGATAACAGGCTGTTTTTGTTTTGCGGTAGTTTGGCATGATATTCTCGGCCTCCTTAAATTCCATGTTCTGTCACCTCGTATTGTTTTTCTTGGATTATATAACATGAAAATCAGGCTTTCATTGATTTATATCTCATGTTTATTGTATAATATCGTAAAAATTACCCGGGGATGCTTTGATTATGAATTTTAATACGTCCTATAACAAGATTATTACAGATGACAATTTGATGGAAACGATTCAGCATGGAGCAAGCAGCTACCCGTTTCAGTTTTATTATGACAATTTAGCTTTGTTTGATTTCAACTGTATCGAGTGGCACTGGCATACGGAACTGGAAGTTGTGTATATTGAATCGGGAACCGTGACCTTCTGGATCGGGGAAAAACAGTTCACCTTATCGGAAGGGAACGGCATATTTATTAACTCCAAAATCCTGCATCGCTTTTATTCCCCGGAAGAAGCTGTTATTCCGAATTTTGTATGCATGCCCTCTTTTATTGCCGCACCGGATACTTTTATATATCATAAGTATGTCCTGCCCGTCATATCTTCCTCATTGGCCTTTCAGACTTTTTGTGCGGAAGTTCACTGGCAGGCGCGGGTGCTGTCAATTATTAGGCAGATCATAGAAGCTCAGAACAGAGCTTCCTCCTGCGAGCTTGCGACAGCCGCTCTTGTTCAGAGGCTTTGGCTGGAGATCTATGAAAACACGGATATTATGGATAGAGAGAAACACATCAGTGATTCGGCTTCTTCCCAGGCAAGATTACAGTTAATGATGCAGTACATCCATCAGAATTATCCGCATGATATTTCACTGGAAGAGATTGCACATCATGCAAAGATCAGCAAAAGCACGGTATTGAACCTTTTCCGGAAATATTTACATGTTACGCCGATTAATTATCTGATCGGTTATCGGTTGAACGAGGCGGCGCTTTTGCTTTCAAAGACGGAGAAAAAAGTCATCACGATTTCTGAGGAAACGGGATTTAACAACGTGGACCATTTTTGCAGGCTGTTTAAAAAGCGCTATCATCTCACGCCGACACAATACCGGAAAAGAAAGGCATCGGCGTTTTCCGGAGAAGATTTGTGAGCATTGCCGGTTTCCGCCCGCCGGCAATCAGCACGTTTACTGCATCAATGACCGGTATCCTCAAATTCGATTTTATCCATTACGTTGAGTATTTTTTTAACAGCCGGTTCTTGTTTATAGGCATCCGGCAGTTGCTCTTTTGAATATACAAGCCCGCTTCTTCCGGAGGTGGCCAGCCTGAGCAACGACGAGAAATATCTCTCCCAGCTAAAATACTGCGTGGTTTCCACATAATTCTGTGGAGATTCAAGGATTTTATTCCTGCGGGCAACGAGCCAAGCGGGCATGCTTGCATGCACATTCATGATAATAGAAAGCCTGCTTTCTATAATTATTATATGCACGGACCATATCTACCAATGTTGTCTTTCCTGTTGCGCTGTTTCCGGAAATTATAGTAATTTGCCTGCGAACCAGGAATTCATACTTTACCCGCTTGGATCGTATTGATATTTTATATGCTCCTACCATAGACCAATTCCGCCCTATAAATATTCATCCGTGACTTTGAATAGTTCCCAGACATCATGAACAATTTCTTTTGTATTCTCTATATATATCTCAAATGGACCGTCACCAAAATCCATAAGGTGTCCAAGGCGTATGGTTACATCCATTTCCTGGCCAATTTTCAATAACCATTTGCTGCAGTTATCGCCGCATGTTGACGCATTGAAAACCGTTTCCGGTTCATTGGCTACTAACAGAAGCGTTTTGTGCCGCCGGATAACTTAGTGGACGGTATTTGTCCTAATACCGGACTTTTAATGCACTCAGGGCTTAATACCTCTGGGAACTGGCAATTGTTTTCGGTGGTTAAAAAAGACTAAAATAGAATAAATAATTACTTTACATAATAGCTAAAAAGAAGTAATATTAAAATAAATAAGAGAAAATAAAAAGCTAAAATTAACCAAACTAAAGGAGGTGTAATGAAAAATGATGACGAAAGAGATAAGGGAGTATCTGACCTGCGGTATCATCCCCTTCTGGAAAGCCCTTCGGGACGACGAACACGGGGGCTATTACGGGTGGATGGGCTATGATCTTTCCGTGGATCAAAAGGCGGAGAAGGGCTGTATTTTAAACAGCCGTATTCTCTGGTTTTTCTCGAATGCCTATACGCTCCTTGAGGATGAGAGCCTTCTTCGGGAGGCGGAGCACAGCTATGCCTTTTTGAAGGAACGCTGTATGGACAGGGAAAACGGCGGCGTGTTCTGGTCGCTTCGATATGACGGAAAGCCGCAGGATACCACGAAGCATACCTACAACCAGGCCTTTGCCATTTACGCTCTTTCTTCCTATTATGAGGCGTCCGGGGACAGGGAGGCTCTGGAGCTGGCAAAGGGGCTGTTTCATCTCATCGAGGAAAAATGCACGGATGCGGTCGGTTACAGGGAAGCCTTTGACCGGGAATTCGGGGAGATTGAGAACGACAAGCTTTCGGAAAACGGAGTGATTGCGGCAAAGACCATGAACACGCTGCTTCACGTGTTCGAGGCTTACACGGAGCTTTACCGTGTCAGCGGAATGCCGCAGGCAGGGGAGCGGATGAAATGGATCCTGGATACCTTTGCCGACAAGGTTTACAATCCCGCACTGCACAGGCAGGAGGTGTTTTTTGACGAGGACATGAACTCCATTCTGGATCTGCATTCCTATGGACATGATATCGAGACGGCCTGGCTAATTGACAGGGGCGCGGAGGTGCTGGGAGATGAGGCGTATGCAAAAAAGATGGCGCCAATCACCAGAGATCTTACGGCGCAGATCTACAAAACGGCCTTTGACGGCAGATCCCTCGCCAACGAATGCGAGAGGGGCGTGGTAAACACACACCGGATCTGGTGGGTGCAGGCGGAGGCTGTTGTGGGTTTCCTGAACGGGTATGAGAAAAATCCGGATAAGCCCGAATATCTGGAAGCGGCAAAGGCGGAATGGGAGTTTATCAAAGCATATCTGATTGACAAAAGAGAAGGCTCGGAGTGGTTCTGGGAGGTGGACGAAAACGGCAAGCCCTTCGAGGGAAGACCCATCGTGGAACCCTGGAAATGCCCTTACCACAATGGAAGGATGTGCTTTGAGGTGATAAAAAGAGCGGGAGTGCAGAAGGAGGTAAAAAATGCTTCACAAAAGGTATGAGGAAGAGCTGAAAAAGCAGGAAACCCTGCTGTGCAGAAAGAATGAGGCGGATCCGGATTTTTACAATGGGGTGTACGACCGGTACAGATATCCGGTGCTCACCAGAGAGCATATCCCCCTGACCTGGCAGTATGACCTGAATCCGCAGACAAATCCTTACTTTATGAAGAGGCTTGGAATCAATGCGGTGATGAATTCGGGAGCAATTTATCTGAATGGGAAATATTATCTGGTGGCCAGAATCGAGGGGGACGATCGGAAATCCTTCTTTGGCGTGGCGGAAAGTGACAACGGAGTGGACGGCTTCCGTTTCTGGGACTATCCTATCTTGCTTCCGGACACCTGCCCGGAGGAGACGAATGTTTACGATATGCGGCTGACAAAGCATGAGGACGGTTACATTTACGGTGTGTTCTGTTCCGAGAGCAAGGATACCACGACAAGCGACCTGTCTGCAGCCGTGGCGGCCGCCGGTATTGTAAGGACAAAGGATCTGAAGGAATGGGAGAGGCTTGCGAACCTTGTGACGCTCCGTTCTCCCCAGCAGAGAAATGTTGTGCTCCATCCGGAGTTCGTGGACGGGAAGTATGCTTTTTACACAAGACCCATGGACGATTTTATCGACACCGGTTCGGGCGGCGGTATCGGTTTTGGCCTGTGCGAGGACATTACCCATGCGGTGATCGATGAGGAGAAAATGACCAGCCTTCGCAAATACCATACCATCACGGAGGCGAAAAACGGAGCGGGAGCCGTTCCCATCCGGACACAGCGGGGCTGGATCCACATTGCCCACGGGGTACGGAACACGGCGGCAGGACTCCGCTACGTGATCTATGCCTTTGCCACGGATCTGAAGGATCCCTCCCGGGTGATCGCAGAACCCTCCGGACTTCTGATCGGGCCAAGGCAGCAGGAACGGGTTGGCGATGTATCCAACGTGGTGTTTACCAACGGGGCCATTGTGAACGAAAAGGGCGAGGTCTATATCTATTATGCTTCCTGTGATACCAGGATGCATGTGGCCGTGACCACGGTGGATAAGCTTATGGATTATGTGTTTAACACGCCTTCCGATCCTTTAAGGAGCGTGGAGTGCGTGGCTCAGAGATGTGAGCTCATCCGGAGGAATCTGGAATTTCTGGAAGGGCAGAGGTAGGAACTGGAAATCATTTTGTCCGTGCGGTTTGTTTCTGTCCCTTGCGGCCACAGCTTGCTATGGTTTTGGCGTACAGGCTGAAGCTCCAGATCGGATTTCACTAATGAAATGCGCCAGTAAGCAGAAGACGTACGGGGCGGCGCTTAGCGGCATCCATGCCGCAAGCGCCTGAAACCGCCGTCCATGGCGGTTTCACCTTGATAATGGAGCATTTCATAAAGTGAAATTACCGATCTTCCGCCACAGCCTGTACGCCAAAAACCATACCGTAGCTGTGGCGTGTAAGGGATCGAAACGAAACCGTACAGATGAAAACAATTGAAACAGCGTCGTATGGCGCAGAAAAGAGGAAATGATGAGCGAAATTAAAATGATTGCACCCGCAGTAAAGAACGTACCCTGGCAGGAGAGGCCGCAGTCCCTTACGGGGGCCCCGATTTGGAGATATACGGAAAATCCCATTATCGGGAGGAACCCGGTGGAGGGCGTTGCGAGGATTTTTAACAGTGCGGTAATGCCATATGGTGATGAGTTTATCGGCGTGTTCCGTGGGGAGCAGACCAACGGAATCCCCTATATTTATATGGGCAGGAGCAGGGATGCCATCCACTGGGAATTCGATAAGGAGAAGATCCCCTTTGTGAACGAGGCGGGTGAGCCCTTTATGCCGGTATATGCCTATGATCCCAGGCTGGTAAAGGTGGAGGATACCTACTATATTATCTGGTGCCAGGATTTTTACGGCGCATCCATCGGAATGGCAAAGACCACGGATTTTAAGACCTTTACCAGGCTTGAGAATCCCTTTATTCCGTTTAACAGAAATGCAGTGCTTTTCCCGAGGAAGATCAACGGGAATTATGTGCTGCTCAGCCGGCCCTCGGACAGCGGTCATACGCCTTTCGGGGATATTTTCCTGAGCGAAAGCCCGGATCTTGTTTACTGGGGAAAGCACAGACATGTGATGGGAAAAGGGAAGAAATGGTGGGAGTCCGTCAAGATCGGCGGCGGAGCGGCTCCCATTGAGACCAGTGAGGGATGGCTCCTGTTTTATCATGGTGTGAGCGGGACCTGCAACGGCTTTGTATATTCCATCGGGGGAGCGATCCTGGATCTCGAGAATCCTTCTATTGTGAAATACAGATGTGAGAATTTCCTTCTGACACCCGAGGAATGGTACGAGGAGAGGGGCTTTGTGCCCAACGTATGCTTCCCCTGCGCAACCATCCACGATTCGGAGAGCGGAAGGATCGCTATCTACTACGGATGTGCGGACAGCTATGTGGGGCTTGCGTTCACCCAGTTTGAGGATATTGTGGCTTATATCAAGGAGCATAGCGCGGTGACACGGGAGGATACGGAGATCGGAATTCGCTAATCGACATTTGCATCAGAAATCCGGCGGTTTCTTCTTTTGGAAGAATCTGCCGGATTTTGGTCTGTGTCATTTGTAATGATAAATCTTCCAGTATATACTTTACTTTGATTATAAAATCAGTTACTATTAATTAAAATACATCTATATCCTACTACAAATCCAATAAAAAGTATGATGTTGGGGAGATTTTTCATGAAAAAAAGAACTATATGGTGGATAGCTGTTTTTGCCTTGTGCATCATTACAGTAATAGGGATTGTAACTCTGAGAAACAGTAAAGAAGCCGTGACTGTTCAAGAAAAATATCATGAGCGGGATGCGGCATGTGACGCCAGTTTTATGATGTGGAGTATGGAAAGAGACGGGATTGAATACGGTTTTGACCAGAAAGGGTTTACGAAAGAGGAAGCCATAAGCTATATGCTGGAAGTGGAAGAGAGTGTTACTACTATTCGGACTCAGATGAAGGATGTGGATTCTTTTCCGCAGGACATGGAAATGCAGATCCTGGTATTGAATGACGCTTCAACGGTAGCCTTAGTGGGTTCAGAGGAGGTTTTCATACTGGGCAAGGCGGAATTGGAAACGGGAGAATACCGATTTCCCCTCTTTCTGGGTATTTGTCAGCTTCCTGAAAATTCCCACAGCTTTGGGGCTTATGAATACGTGTTTGGTATCGACTACAGCAATGACGAGATAAAAGAATATCTTTCCGGGGAAGAGAATCTTCCGGTATTGAATTTGTTTTATCCCAGGCTATTCGAGAAATATTCGGATAAGAAGGATGCGGAAATGTTTGCGCAGATCCTGGCATCCTTTGCCACAGAAACCATTCAGGAAACCGGTCTGGAGCATTATCTCAGGGAACCTGCCACGGAGAAGGCAGTCAATGACTGGCTGAGAAAAATCGGTTCCGATATTCAGTATGTGGATGGCAGCCTGGATTGCATGAATCAACTGGAATTTCACAGGGACAACACCTATGATTTAAACATAACGTGCGGCAATGTGACTTATTTGTCTAAGAATTTGAAATCTGCTTTCGATTCTGTCTCAGAGCTGGAAGATATGATTGTGTGGGAAATAAAGACAAGGGACGCATTGGAACGATATCTAAAAGAGAACAACGCATCTTCGCCCATGTTTGATCCGGCATTCCGGCTTACTTATGATTTTGTGGCAGATACATCAGGCATGAGTTTTACATATAGTAAGGATAATTCAGCAGAGATTTGTTTTTATAGAATTTTTAAGGAGGCATTGACGCATGAATTGGCACATGCATTTGTAGGCACAGTAAATCCGGATAAAAGATGGATGAATGAGGGGGTTGCAGAATTTTTGTCAATGGCAGTCTTTTCACGGCCGTCCAAAGATGCATATTACAACGATATCAGGAATTATGTAGATACCGGTTCTTTATATATTGATAACTATGTAAAAATCGAAGGCATACCGGAAAACATAGAAGAGGTAAATATGTCGACCGTTATTGATTCAAATGTATATGCATATTGGTGTGGAGATGATGAACTGCAGTTTTCGAAAATAGCGAAGACATTATCAGAATTCGGCGCTGCGGGAAGCTCTGATCCTGGCGGAGAGCTGAGCTATTGGGAAGCGGAATCGTTTGTGGCATACCTGATTGAGAATTATTCATTTGAAGATACCTGGAACTGCATGACAAGTGACCTGAGCTTTGAAGAGGTATATGGGAAACCATATAACTTACTTAAAAAGGATTGGATGCTAAATATGAGAAAAAAATTCAGTTAAAAATTTTTTCACCTGTGAGGTGGGATGCCGTAAATCGCAGCCGCACAGGTGGAAATTTTTTTCGTTGTCCCTAATTCTAACCGTTCTTCCTGTTCCGGACTGATCTTTAAAATATGCCTGCCCGGGAAGGATGCCTGTTTTATGAAACACCACGGATTCGCCGGGCCAAGAGAACTGACAGTTTTCACTGGATTTTACAGGAAGGAATGGCTATAATAGGGAAAGAGAACCGAAAGGAGATTCAATATGAAATCAATATTATTTTTGGAGCCGGTATTTAAGCAGATGATCTGGGGAGGGCGGCAGCTTGCAGATCAATTCGGATATGAGATTCCCGGGGGCAACACCGGGGAATGCTGGGCCGTCAGTGCGCATCCAAACGGAGACTGTGTGGTGAGAGAAGGCGCTTATCAGGGGAAAACGCTTTCGCAGCTGTGGAAGGAGGAGCCGGGACTGTTCGGAAACAGCGATCTGGACCGTTTTCCTCTCCTCGTAAAGATTATTGACGCAAAGGATGATCTGAGCATCCAGGTGCATCCGGATGATGCTTATGCCGGGGAGAATGAAAACGGCTCTCTGGGAAAGACGGAATGCTGGTATATCCTGGACTGTCCGGAGGGAGCGTCGCTTGTGGTGGGACACAATGCAGGTTCCAGGCAGGAGCTGCAGGAAATGATTGAGCAGGAAAGATGGGGAGAGCTGATCCGGGAAATCCCTGTGAAAAAGGGTGATTTCATACAGATCAATCCCGGTACGGTACACGCCATAAAGGGCGGTCTGATGATTCTGGAGACCCAGCAGAACAGCGATATTACCTACCGGGTTTATGATTATGGAAGGCTCACGGACGGAAAGCCCCGCCAGCTCCATGTAAAGCAGAGCATTGACGTGATCACGGTTCCGGCACCCTCTGCCGCAGACAGTGTGAAGTCGGCCCTGGCGCTACCGGAAAATACCTTGAATGAGCTGATCTCCTGCGACTATTATACCGTGTGGAAGCTGGATGTGGCGGGAGTTATGTCCTTTGAGCAGACGCATCCCTTCCTGATCATGAGCGTAATTGAAGGAGAGGGAAGCGTGGACGGCCGCAGAATTTGTAAGGGAGATCACTTTATCCTGCCCCAGAGCTATGGAACCGCGGAACTGCGGGGCGAGATGACGCTGATCGCATCTTCGGTGAGATAGAGCATATGAAACGAAAAAACAGGGAGAAGGGGTATGGGGGTTTATTTAAATCCGAAGAATTCCGGCTTTAAACGGGCAATTGCTTCAGAAATTTATGTGGATAAGACGGGACTGATTGAATACACGAATAAGGTACTGGGAACGGAACAGGGTTATCTGTGTGTCAGTCGGCCAAGGCGATTTGGAAAATCTATGGCGGCCAATATGCTCTGTGCATATTACAGTTGTGGATGCGACTCGGAAAGCCTGTTTGCAGGACTGAAAGCGGAAAAGCTCTTATCATTCAGAAGCCATTTAAATAAACATAATGTAATTTTTCTTAATATGCAGGATTTCCTGAGTCAGTCACATGATGTTGCCAAGATGCTGGATCAAATTGAAAAATCAGTGGGGCAGGAACTAAAAAGAACGTATACGCAGGTACAGTGGCAGGAGAGTGAGCGGCTTGAGGGTATCCTTAACCAGATCTATTCTGATCTGGATGAACAGTTTATCTTTATTATCGATGAGTGGGACTGTATCTTTCGTGAATTGAAGGATAATGAAGAGGGGCAGAAAAAATATCTGGACTATTTAAGGAATTTGCTGAAAGACAAGGCGTATGTGGATTTGGTTTATATGACGGGGATACTGCCAATAAAGAAGTATGGTTCCCATTCTGCGCTCAATATGTTTACGGAATTCTCAATGACCCAGCCACTCTTTATGGCTGAGTATGTCGGGTTTACAGAGACAGAGGTAAAAGAATTGTGCGACAGATATCAGATGGACTTTGCGGAGATTCAAAGATGGTATGATGGATATTCCTTTGAAGAAGGACATATTTATAGCCCCAGATCCGTAGTTACGGCTATGCTGACGAGGAAATTCAGTAATTTCTGGTCCCAGACAGAAACTTATGAAGCACTCAGGATATATATTGAGATGAATTTTGATGGCTTAAAGGATGCAATTATGAAGATGCTTTCGGGAGAGAGATGCAGGATTAATATTGCAACCTTCAAAAACGATATGACAACCTTTAGGTCAAAAGATGATGTGTTTACTCTGCTGGTACATTTAGGATATTTGGGATATGATGAGAAAGAGCGACAGGTGTTTATACCAAATTACGAGGTTTCTGAGGAATTCATTAATGCGCTTCAGGGTGAGGACTGGAAGCCGGTTGTAAGAGCGGTGGAAAAATCAAAGCAGTTGATGGACGATACGTGGAAATTGAATGAAACGGCAGTGGCTGAGGCATTGCAGGAAATGCATATGACATCATCTGTATTGGCTTATAATAATGAAAATGCATTGGCTTGTTCTATTATTATGGCGTATTACAGCGCAAGGCTCTATTATTATTTGATTCGGGAGTGTCCTGCGGGACAGGGGTATGCGGATGTTGTTTTTATCCCAAGAGGCGGTCATATGGATAAACCTGCGATGATCATTGAACTGAAATGGAACAGGACAGCAGCCGGGGCGATTGAACAGATAAAGAACAGGGAATATGTGAAAGCTTTAGAGGGATATAATGGAAAGCTTCTGCTAGTTGGCATAAATTATGATAAGAAAATGAAAAAGCATGACTGTATAATTGAAGAGTTCCGGCTTTAATGAGATTTTATTATGTAGAAAGGACATACCATGATTAATCAACAATACAAAAAAATGCTGGAAGGGAAATCCGTGATCCGTGAATTGTCGGAGTTTGCCGCGGCAAGGGGAGGGGAGATCGGATACGAGAATGTGTTTGACTACAGTCTGGGAAACCCTTCCGTTCCGGTGCCGGAGCGCTTTGCCGAGGTTATGCGAGGTCTTCTGGGCAGCAGAAGCTCTATGGAGCTTCACGGCTACAGCCCAAGCCTTGGAATTGCTTCCGTGAAAGAAAGGATTGCGGCTTCCCTGAATGAGAGATTCGGAATGAATTATACCGCAAATCATATTTTTCCCACGTCGGGAGCCGCGGGGGCGCTGGCCCATGCCATCCGCTGTGTGAGCGAGCCTGGAGACGAGATCCTGACCTTTGCCCCCTATTTTCCGGAATACAATCCCTATGTGAACATGACGGGAGCCGTCTTGAGGGCAGTGCCTGCGGACACGGAGAGCTTTCAGATTAACTTTGAAAGGCTTGAGGAGATGCTGAGCGGACAGACGGCGGCGGTTCTTCTCAATACGCCCAACAATCCTTCCGGAGCCGTGTACAGCGCACAGACGCTGACAAGGCTTGGGGAGCTCCTTCGTAAGAAACAGGAGCAGTACGGCCATGATATTTTTATTCTGTCCGACGAGCCTTACCGGGAGATCGTGTTTGATAACGTAAAAGCGCCCTATGTCTCAAAGTTTTATGACAACACGCTTTCCTGCTATTCCTATTCCAAATCGCTGTCCCTGCCCGGAGAGAGGATCGGTTATGTGGCGGTTAACCCAAAGTGTACGGACGCGGAGCTGATTGTCGCCATGTGCGGACAGATTTCCAGAGGGATCGGACACAACTGTCCTGCCTCCATCATCCAGCTTGCGGTATCGCAGGTGCTTGACATCACATCGGATATGAGCGCTTACGAGACGAACAGGAACCTCCTGTATAAGGAGCTGGTGGAGCTTGGATTTTCCTGCGTAAAGCCCGGCGGAACCTTCTATATTTTTCCAAAGGCGCTGGAAGAGGATGCGGTCGCCTTCTGTAAAAAGGCGCTGAAATACGATCTTGTCCTGGTTCCCTCGGACACCTTCGGACTGCCGGGATATTTCCGGATGGCCTATTGCATTGACACGGAAAAGGTGGAGCGCTCACTTTCGGCGCTGCGCAGATTTGTGAAGGAGGAATACTGATGTATCAGGCAGGACTTGTGCTTGAGGGCGGGGGAATGAAAGGGGTTTATACGGCGGGCGTCCTGGATTTTTTTCTGGATAAGGGAATCGAATTTTCTTCCTGCTACGGCGTATCCGCAGGGGCCTGCGCTCTGTGCAGCTTTCTGTCAAAGCAGCGGGGGCGGGCTTACCATGTGAACGTGGATTATCTGGACGACCGGAATTACTGCAGTCTTTACAGCCTGATAAAAACAGGAGATCTTTTCGGGGAGGAGATGTGCTATCACAGGATTCCCGATGAGCTCTATCCTTATGACTACGAGACCTTCCATCAGTATCAGGGAACCTTTTACAGTGTGGTGACGAACATAGAGACAGGCCGGAGCGAATATATTCCTATTAAAGATATGAAAAACCAAATTGATGCAATACGGGCATCAGCCTCCCTTCCCCTGGTGTCGAGGAATGTGAGCTTTCGGGGGAAGCTGTATCTGGACGGCGGGATTTCGGATGCGATTCCGGTCAGAAGATCCATGAGGGACGGGAATACAAAGAACGTGGTGGTGATGACCAAGGAAGCCGGATACCGCAGGGATCCTGCCTCCGCTCCCATTATGGCTCTTCTGCGGATGCGTTACCGGAAGTATCCCAGGGTCAGCGAGAGGATGGAAAACAGGCATAAGCTTTATAATAAGACCCTGGATCTGATAGAGGATCAGGTGAAAAAGGGCACGGTCTTCCTGATCCAGCCCAAGAAAAAGAGCCTGGTCGGACGGATCGAGAAGGACAGGGAAAAGCTCAGGGCGCTCTATGAGGAGGGATATGAACAGGCCTCGGAATGCTATGAGGATTTGATGCGGTTTTTGAAGGACAGTGACACGGGAAAGGAGCAAAGCGGAAAATGACAGAGTTTTTGAAAGCGGTTTTGTTTGGAATCGTGGAGGGCATCACGGAATGGCTGCCCATCAGCAGTACCGGACACATGATACTTCTGAATGAGTTTGTGACGCTTGAGGTGTCCCCGGAATTCTGGGAGATGTTTCTGGTGGTGATCCAGCTGGGAGCGATCCTGGCGGTGGTGCTTTTGTTCTGGAAGCAGATATGGCCCTTTGGGAGGAGTGCGCATCCGGTGGGAAAGACGGGCTTTCTTTTCTGGTGCAAGAGGGATATCTGGGTTATGTGGTTTAAGATCGTCGCAGCCTGCCTTCCGGCGGCCGTGGTTGGACTTTTGTTTGATGAATTTTTTGAGAGCCTGTTTTACAATCCCGTGTGCGTTGCCGTTGCGCTGATCGTGTTCGGCGTTGGCTTTATCTGGATTGAGAACCGGAACAAAAATATGAGGGTGAAGGTAAGGGCTCTGAATGACATCACATACCGGACGGCTTTTATTATAGGTATGTTTCAGCTGATTGCGGCCATTTTTCCCGGGACCTCCCGATCAGGTGCCACCATACTCGGGGCGCTGCTGATCGGTGTGTCAAGGACGGTTGCGGCGGAGTTCACCTTTTTCCTGGCAATCCCGGTGATGCTGGGGGCCAGTCTGCTTAAGGTGGTAAAATTCGGATTTTCCTTTACGGGCGAAGAGATGATGATTCTGGCCACGGGGATGGCCACGGCTTTTGTGGTGTCGGTCGCGGTGATCCGGTTCCTCATGGGCTATATCAAGAAACATGATTTCAAGGTGTTTGGCTGGTATCGGATTGTGCTTGGGCTGGTGGTGCTTGCGTATTTTATGGTTATCGGTTAGCGGCAGTCATGTCGTACTGTTTATGCCCAATTATGAGAAATAAAGAGTCAGAAATCGACTTGTTTTCGAGTGGGGGCTTCCATTATAATTTTGACTAAGCAACTATATTAAGTTCAGGAGGTATAGCTATGAAAACAGCGGTGATGACAGACATCAGAAAGGTAAGGATTGAGGAGCGGGAAAAGCCGGTTCCGAAGGAAGGGGAGGTTCTCGTAAAGGTGGAGTACGTGGGAATCTGCGGCTCGGATCTTCACTACTATGAATCGGGAAGGATCGGAAACTTTATTGTGGAGCCTCCCTTTGTGCTGGGCCATGAGGCAGGCGGAACCGTGGTTGAGGTGGGAAGCGGCGTGTCTCATCTGAAGGTGGGGGATCGGGTGGCTCTTGAGCCCGGAAAGACCTGCGGGCACTGCGAGCACTGCAAGGAGGGGAAGTACAATCTCTGTGAGGATGTGATTTTCTTTGCCACGCCTCCCGTTGACGGCGTTTTCCAGGAGTATGTGGCCCACGAGGCAGGGCTTTGCTTTAAACTGCCGGACAATGTGAGCACTCTGGAGGGAGCCCTGGTGGAGCCCCTTTCCGTCGGTCTCCATGCGGCTATGCAGGGAGGAGCCCATATCGGACAGACGGCGGTGGTTACCGGTGCGGGATGTATCGGACTTGTAAGCCTGCTTGCCTTAAAGGCCATGGGAGTGTCAAGGGTGATCGTGGTGGACGTGATTGACAAGAGACTGCAGAAAGCGAAGGAGCTCGGAGCGGACTATGTGATCAATGGAAAAGAGCAGGATACGGTTGCGGAGATTAAGCGCCTTACAGAAGGGAAAGGCTGCGATCTCTCCATCGAGACGGCAGGAACCCAGATCACGGCTTCCCAGCTGATTCAGGCTTCCAAAAAGGGAGCGACGATTGTGTTCGTGGGCTACAGCGCTTCGGGAGAGATGACGCTTCCTATCGGCATGGCCCTTGACAAGGAGCTGACCTTTAAGACCGTGTTCCGCTATCGGAATATTTATCCCATGGCAATCGAGGCCATTGCGGCGGGAAAGATCAGGATCAAGGATATCGTGACGGATTATTTCGAGCTGGATGATATTCAGCATGCGATGGATGCCTGCGTGGAGAACAAGGCGGAGATTGTAAAAGGAGTCATCCGGATATAAGGGGTTTCCTCTGCGGCTTTTTTCCGTGCAGCCGGCTGCTATGGAAAGAACGCCGCACAGATGAAAAATATAGAAAATCCGGTTTTGGGCATAATAGTGGCAGAATTATTACTTTTGCATATTATAAGTACATAAAAAGTTGACAACTAGAGGAATATGGAGTATATTAATTCGCAGGAATTCAGATTTCCGCAGGAAGAATCCATAGGAATCCGAAGGATCCATAGGAAATTTGGTTTTCTGGGGAGAAAGGTTTGTAACAGTCAATTTTTTTGTATGAGAAAGTTGTTTCTCTGGGAGATGATTTTCTCAGAGGAGAAAATTTATCCCAATGTGAAAGGAGTCATTATTATGGCAGAGAGGAAGACGGCAGCCAAGACTGCTGCAAAGGCAGAGGCTGCTAAGGAAGAAGCAAAAAAGACAGAAGTTAAGGCAGAAGAAATAAAGACCGCTGATATAAAGGCTGAGACTCAGAAAGAAGATTTGGAAACGCCTAAGACAGAGGAAAAGAAGAAAGCGGCTCCCAGAAAGAGCACGGCGAAGAAGGCGGAGACAAAGATAACTGCGAAAAGGGCAGTGAAGAAGGAAACCGCCAAGGCGGCTGCAGAGAAGGCTGTTGCAGCTGAGAAAAAGGTGGTTGCAAGAAAGAGTGCCGCTCCGAAAAAGGAAGAGATAAAGGAAGTGGTACATTTTGAGTTTGCAGGCAGGTCTTATACCCAGGACGATCTGCTTAAGAGCTGCAGGGACGTGTGGAAATATGATTTGAACGGCAAGGAAGAGGATATCAAATCTGTGGAGCTGTATGTAAAGCCGGAGGAGAACACTACATATTATGTGATCAACGGCGAAATCAAAGGAAACTTTGCTATTTAATCAGAGGCTGCCCGAGAAATTTTTAAGAGGTCAAAATACGGAAAACAGGCTGTGCGTTTGGCAGGGCCTGTTTTTTCATGCGTTCGATTACCGTTTACTCACAGCGGCCTGCCCCATATGCGTAAACGGCAACCGTTTTAGAATTTTTTAATAATTAAATTTATCTATATGTGTTGACAATAAATAGGGTAAGTGATATTTTAGGTAAAGAAGATGTTAGCACTCTAGTTAAATGAGTGCTAACAACATCGATCAGTAAGTGAAGAAGGATGGTGGAGATGCAGTTAGACGAAAGAAAAATCAAAATAATGCAGGCCATTATCCGGAATTATCTTGAGACAGGGGAGCCTGTGGGAAGCCGCACCATTTCCAAGTATACGGATTTGAATCTGAGTTCGGCCACGATTCGGAACGAGATGGCCGACCTGGAAGAGATGGGATATATCCTTCAGCCGCACACTTCCGCAGGCAGGATTCCTTCTGACAAGGGGTATCGGCTCTATGTGGATACCATGATGGAGGAAAAGGACAGGGAGCTGGAAGAGCTGAAAGAGATGATACTTGAGAAAGAAGACAAGATGGATAATCTCTTAAAGCAGGTGGCAAAGCTTCTGGCGGTCAATACGAACTATGCGACCATGATTTCCGCCCCTACAGTTCATGGGAACAAGCTGAAATTCATACAGCTCTCAAAGGTGGATGTAAACCAGCTGCTTGCGGTTATCGTCATGGAGGGCAATGTGATCAAAAACAATATCCTCCAGGTGACCGAGGAACTCAGCGATGAAAATATTCTGAAGCTGAATATCATGCTGAATACTTACCTGAACGGCCTTGCCCTGGAAGAAATCAACCTGGCGCTGATCTCATCCCTGAAGCAGCAGGCGGGAATTCACAGCGGGATTATCGGAGATGTGATTGACGCCATTGCGGAGGGTATCAAAGCCGGAGAAGATCTGGAGATCTACACCAGCGGTGCCAACAATATATTTAAGTATCCGGAGCTGGCGGATCACCACAAGGCCAGCGAGATTATCAATACCTTTGAGGAAAAGCAGATGCTCACGGAGCTTGTGCAGGAAAGCCTGGCGGACGAGAGCAGCACTGGCATTCAGGTGTATATCGGAAATGAGACGCCCATCCAGGCAATGAAAGACTGCAGCGTTGTGACGGCCACTTACGAACTGGGAGAGGGCATGCGGGGAACGATCGGTATCATCGGCCCCAAGCGGATGGATTATGACAAGGTCATAGGAACACTCAAGAGGATTACGCATCAGCTGGATGATTTATATAAGGATAAGAAGTAAACAGTAACGACAATTCCGAAGGAAAGGGATGGAGGCATATGGAAGAGGAAAGAAAAGATTTGCAGGAAAATACATCAGAAGACAGTGATATGGTGAAGGAGCAGGAAAGCTGCGCCGAGCAGGAGGCGCAGGAAAACGCCGAACGGGAGGCGGCCGAAGAGGTTCCGGCAGAGGAAGACAGCGCAGAGGAAACGGCCGTACAGGAGCCTTCACAGGAGGATCCCGCACAGGACGAAGAGGAGTGCTCCGGCAAGGAAGGCAAGGCGGACAAAAAGCTTTTTAAAAAGAAGCCGAAGGCGGACAAAAAGCAGGAAGCCCTCAGGGAAAAAATTGAGGAATTAGAAGATAAGGTAAAACGCCAGATGGCGGAATTCGACAACTTCCGCAAGCGCACGGAGAAAGAAAAATCAGCGATGTTTGAGACCGGGGCAAAAAGCGTGATTGAAAAGATGCTTCCGGTGGTGGACAATTTTGAGAGAGGGCTTGCGGCAATCCCGGAACAGGAGAAGGGTTCTCCCTTTGCGGAAGGGATGGAAATGATCTACAAGCAGATCCTTACAGAGTTTGAAAAGATGGATGTGAAAGCCATCCCGGCGGTGGGAGAAGAGTTCAACCCCGAGTTCCACAATGCGGTGATGCAGGTGGAGAGCGAAGAGTTTGAATCGGGGATCGTGGCCCAGGAGCTCCAGAAGGGTTATACTTACAGAGACAGCGTGGTGCGTCACAGCATGGTTGCTGTTGTGAGTTAGCCCTGGCACAAGGCATATTTACTGCTTATAAACTTTTTCAGTATAAAAATATGATTCAGGAGGAGACAATCATGAGTAAAATAATTGGTATCGACTTAGGTACTACAAACAGCTGCGTGGCGGTTATGGAAGGTGGAAAACCCACCGTTATTGCCAATGCGGAAGGAGCAAGGACAACACCCTCTGTTGTTGCGTTTACAAAGACCGGAGAGAGGCTGATCGGCGAGCCTGCAAAGCGTCAGGCGGTTACCAATGCGGAAAAGACCATCGCATCCATCAAAAGAGATATGGGTACGGACAGAGGCCGTAACATTGACGGCAAGAAATATTCGCCTCAGCAGATTTCCGCAATGATTCTCCAGAAGCTGAAGGCGGATGCGGAGAGCTATCTGGGCGAGAAGGTGACAGAGGCTGTCATCACAGTTCCCGCTTATTTTAATGACGCACAGCGTCAGGCGACCAAGGATGCCGGCAAGATCGCAGGTCTCGATGTAAAGCGTATCATCAACGAGCCCACGGCGGCAGCGCTTGCCTATGGACTTGACAATGAAAAGGAACAGAAGATCATGGTATACGATCTTGGCGGCGGTACCTTTGATGTTTCCATTATCGAGATTGGTGACGGCGTTATCGAGGTTCTTGCGACGAACGGGGACACCCGTCTTGGCGGTGATGACTTTGACAATAAGCTGACACAGTGGATGATCGACGAATTCAAGAAGGCGGAGGGCGTGGATCTGTCCGCTGACAAGATGGCGCTTCAGAGATTGAAGGAAGCGGCTGAGAAAGCGAAAAAGGAGCTTTCCTCCGCAACCACCACAAATATTAACCTGCCCTTCATCACGGCTACGGCTGAGGGTCCCAAGCATTTTGATATGAACCTGACAAGGGCGAAATTCGATGAACTGACCCATGACCTGGTTGAAAAGACAGCGATTCCTGTTCAGAACGCCATGAAGGATGCGGGTCTTACGAATTCCGATATCGGCCAGGTACTTCTGGTTGGCGGTTCCACGCGTATTCCCGCCGTGCAGGATAAGGTAAGACAGCTCACGGGAAAAGAGCCCAGTAAGAGCCTGAACCCGGATGAGTGCGTGGCGCTTGGAGCTTCCATTCAGGGCGGCAAGCTGGCCGGAGATTCCGGTGCGGGTGAAATCCTGCTTCTGGATGTCACACCGCTGTCCCTTTCCATCGAGACAATGGGAGGCATCGCAACCAGGCTGATCGAGAGAAATACCACCATCCCTACCAAGAAGAGCCAAATCTTCTCAACGGCTGCCGATAATCAGACGGCTGTTGATATCAATGTGGTACAGGGTGAGAGACAGTTCGCAAGAGATAACAAGTCCTTAGGACAGTTCAGACTGGATGGAATCCCTCCGGCAATGCGCGGCGTTCCGCAGATCGAGGTTACTTTTGATATCGACGCAAACGGTATTGTAAATGTTTCTGCAAAGGATCTGGGAACAGGCAAGGAACAGCATATCACCATCACGGCAGGATCCAATATGTCTGATGACGAGATCGACAAGGCTGTCAAGGAAGCCGCTGAGTTTGAGGCACAGGATAAGAAGAGGAAGGAAGCGATCGACGTTAGAAATGATGCGGATTCCTTCGTATTCCAGACCGAGAAGGCCCTGAGTGAAGTAGGAGATAAGATAGACGCTTCTGCAAAATCTTCCGTTGAGGAGGATGTGGCTGCGGTGAAAGCGATTCTTGAGAGAACCAAGGATCAGGAAATGTCAGACAGCGATATCGATGAACTGAAAGCGGCCAAGGAGAAGCTTACAAACAGCGCACAGGCTCTTTTCACCAAGATGTATGAGAATATGCAGCAGGCGCAGGGCCAGGCGGCAGGTCCGGATATGAGCGGAGCGGCAGGCCCTGACATGGGAGCGGGCCAGGGACCGGCTGATGATGTGGTTGACGGAGACTATAGAGAAGTATAAAATAGAAAAATAATAGAAAAGCTGATCCAAGGTGGTGGAAACACCGCCTTGGATAGTGTATTGTGTGCCTGGAGAGCGCAGTGCCTGGAAAGCAAGCTGCTCATAGAGCACGGGAGGAATCAGTATGGCAGAACAAAAACGTGACTATTATGAAGTCCTCGGAGTAGAAAAAAGCGCTGATGATGCGGCAATCAAAAAAGCATACAGGGTACTGGCCAAAAAGTATCACCCTGATATGAACCCGGGAGATGCTGAGGCGGAAAAGAAATTTAAGGAAGCTTCTGAAGCCTATGCGATCTTAAGCGACCCGGAGAAGAGAAGACAATATGACCAGTTTGGCCATGCTGCTTTTGAAGGCGGAGCCGGAGGCGGATTTGGTGGATTTGATTTTAGCAGCGCAGACTTTAGTGATATTTTTGGTGATATTTTTGGTGATTTCTTTGGGGGCGGAAGAAGGGGCAGGAGCAGCAATGGGCCCATGAAGGGCGCAAATATACGCACCAGTGTACGTATTACTTTTGAGGAAGCGGTATTTGGCGTTGAGAAAGAGATTGAACTGACTTTAAAGGATGAGTGCAAGACGTGTCACGGATCCGGGGCAAAGCCGGGAACCAGTCCGGAAACCTGTTCCAAATGCGGTGGTAAAGGCCAGGTGGTATTCACTCAGCAGTCCTTTTTCGGCACGGTCCGCAATGTACAGACCTGTCCGGAATGCAACGGAACCGGCAAGGTTATCAAGGAGAAATGCAGTGACTGTCATGGATCCGGTTACATTGCAAGCCGGAAGAAAATCCAGGTATCCATACCGGCGGGAATCGACAACGGCCAGAGTGTCCGTATCAGGGATAAGGGAGAGCCCGGCTCCAACGGAGGTTCCAGAGGCGATCTGCTGGTAGAGGTGATTGTGGGACGCCATCCGATTTTCCAGAGACAGGATTACAATATTTTTTCCGCGGTGCCCATATCCTTTGCGGTGGCCGCGCTTGGCGGCGATGTGATCGTGGATACCGTGGACGGAAAGGTGATATACGAAGTGAAAGCCGGCACACAGACCGATACCAAGGTCAGACTCAAAGGAAAGGGGGTTCCTTCTCTTAGAAACAGGGATGTGCGGGGCGACCACTATGTGACTTTGATCGTGCAGACGCCCGAAAAGCTGTCCCATGAGGCAAGAGAGCTTCTTAAGCAGTTTGACGCAGTGACGGGAGACAGCCTGAATGCGGCGAAGAATGCACAGCCGGACAAAGCGGGAGATCCCAAAGAAAAAAAGAAAAAGAAATTGTTTAAATAAAAGAAAAGGCGTATGGCAGATGATGAGTCCATACGCTTTTTCTGCACATAGTACAGGATCTGCAGATGAAAAATTTCAGCCCGCAAGGCCCACGCTGCGAATCCGCCGGTCTGTGCGCCCGATCCGGCATTGGGCTGCGGACTGATGTTACAAATCGGATTTCACTAATAAAATGCTTCAGGGTTTCGGAAAACGGACGGGGCGGCACTAAGCGGCATCCGTGCCGCTAGTGCCTGAAACCGCCGTCCATGGCGGTTTCTCCCTGATAGAGATACATTTTATAAGTGAAATTACCGATCTTCCGCAACAGCCCGGAAGCCTAAGGCCGTGCTCCGTCCGGCTCAGACCGGCAGGGCTGCTGAAAAACCGCACAGGTAAAAAAATTTTACAAGTTATTTTATTCTACAAGAAAATATACTATAATTGTTCTCGTGTGGCAACCTTTTCATTTTGAAATCCCATTCACAGTCTGCGCCATACGATCGGAGGATATTTTGAAAAACGCTTCTATCTCGTTGTCCGTACTCTTAACCGTGATTCTGTCTGCCGCTTCCCTGCTTTTTGCAGGATGCTCTCTTTCCCGTGGCAGCGCTTTTTCCAGCCAGGACAGGCAGACACGGACGGGCTTTTATTTGAATACCGTAATCTCTGTCACCATCTACGGTCCCGCCTCGGAGGATCTCCTGGACGGCTGCATGGAGCTCGCCGCATATTATGAGAACCTTCTCAGCAGAACCATGGAGGGCAGCGATGTCTGGAACATCAATCACAGCGGCGGCCGGCCTGTTACCGTCCATGAGGAAACGCTCCTGCTTCTCGAAACCGCCCTCTCCTACGCCGAACTGTCAAAGGGGCTTGTCGATCCTACCATTGGCGCCCTCTCCATTCTCTGGAATATGGGGGAGGAAAACCAGGGGATCATCCCGGACGAAAAGGAAATCAGGCAGGCGCTCTCCCATGTAAATTACAAAAATGTCCGGATCGATGGCAGCCAGGTTTCCCTGGAAGATCCTGAGTGCCGTCTGGATCTTGGTTTTATCGCAAAGGGCTATATTGCGGACCGCATGAGAGAGTATCTTCTCTCCAAAGGCGTGACAAGCGCCATTATCAACCTCGGCGGAAACGTGAGCGCCATCGGGTGCCGGCCGGACAAAACCCCCTTTCGGGTGGGCGTCCAGAAGCCTTTTGCCCAGACCGGCGACTACTCGCTTGTTCTGGAGATCGATGATCTCTCTGTCGTCTCCTCCGGAAATTATGAACGCTGCTTTGAGAAGGACGGCGTTCTCTATCATCACATCCTCTCCACCAGGGACGGCAGTCCTGCCCGAACCGGACTTGACAGCGTTACCATTATCTGCAGCCGCTCCGTGGACGGGGACGCTCTCTCCACCCTCTGCTTCCTCCTGGGATATGAAAAGGGAAGGGAGCTGGTGGAAAGTCTGGACAATACGCAGGCTGTGTTTATCACAGAGGACGGTTCTGTTTTCCAGACCTTTTAGCTGTGCATGACCGTATAACAAATCCCCGCGTTAGCTTAACGCTGCGTCTCTCCTGACTGAAGATTTTCCAGCCACGGAATTACTTCTTCCAGCGAAGCCAATTGTGCAGCGGCCATTTTCCGGTATTTTTCATCCGGCACCTTCATGTCGGGAATACAGATAACGTCTATCCCTGCCAGGCTGGCCGCCTGTATTCCCGCCTCGCTGTCTTCCAGGATCAGGCAGTTTTCCCTGGGTTTTTGTGTGTATTCCCACGCCTTTATAAAAATGTCCGGAAAAGGCTTCCCCCTCTTTATGTCTGTTCCAAATACCATGTGATGGAAAAACGTGTCAATTCCGTTTTTGCGAAGGATATCCACCGCCCGCTCTCTTGTACTGGAAGAAGCCAGCAATATCTGATAATCCCTTTCTTTCAGATAAGCCAGCAATTCCGCGGCTCCCCTTTTCAGGCTGACGCCCTTCTTAAAATATTCCTTTTCCTTCTCATCCACAAACGCATAACCGTCCTCCACGGAGAGCGGAAGACGGTATTTGTTAATCAGCGCAGGCATATTGCTTGTCTCGGTTTTTCCACTGTAATCATGAATGTATTCTTCGAGGGAAAGACTCTGCCCATACTTTCCGGTCAGGTCGCAATACAGCTGATAGGAAATAATTTCGGTGTCAATGAGCAATCCGTCCAGGTCAAAAATAACCGCATTTTTCATCTTGCATACTCCTTATCTGAATAAAATTCTGGATTCTTTTAATCAAATTTGAGAGTGATACTTCCTGTTACCCCTCTCTATCCGGCATTTTATCACAAGATGGAATCTTTCCGCAAGAGCTGATAATTTCCCTTTCAAAAAGCTTTGTTATACAGTTCTATCACATCCGCTTTCGTCGTTTTCCGCGGATTGACTGCTATATTCCCGCTTTTCATGGCATCCTCGGCCATAGCCTCAAAATTTTCCGTCCGCACACCGGTCTCCCTCAGGCTGCGCGGAATGCCTAACTGCGCATTCAGGAGCCGAAGGGCCTGCGTAAGCATACAGGGATAAAACTTTTCCTCCGGGATCGGCCGGCTTTCTATGCATCGGTAAATTTCATAATATTTCCCCTGATCCGTCGGCGCATTATATTCCACGACGGCGGGAAGCAGGATTGCATTTGCGACTCCATGGGGCACATTGAAACAGGCACTGACCGGATGGCTCATGGCATGTACGTTTCCAAGCCTGGCATGAGAAAACGCAATGCCTGCAAACAGCGATCCCAGCATCATCGCCTCCGTTTCCCTTTTGCGGTCGGATACATAAGTCCGGATGCTTTTTCCAATCAACTGCAGGGCTTTTTGTGCAAACAGGTCCGAGTACGGAGACGACGCAAGCGAAATATATGCCTCCAATGCATGCACCATGGCATCCACACCGCATGCAGCCGCCGTTTCCTTGGGGACGCTCACGATCAGCTCCGGATCCAGTATCGCGCAGGCCGGCAGTAAATAGCTGCTGGACACCGACAGTTTATAACTGCGGTCATGGTCGGTAATGACGGAGAAAGGCGTCACTTCCGATCCGGTACCCGCAGTGGTGGGGACAGCGATTATGGGAACAATCGGCCCGGGCACTTTACCCGCTCCCTCGTATTCCGTAATCTTTCCTCCGTATACAGCCAATATTCCTGCCGCTTTCGCCACATCCAGGGGCGAGCCGCCGCCCAATGCCACGATAAAATCCGCACCGCTGCTCTTATATGACTCTGCGGCCCGTTCCACCGTCCCCGTCCCCGGATTTCCTTCCGTCTGCGTAAACGCTTCGCTCTCTATTCCCGCCGCCCTGAGAGCATCCCGGCATTCTTCCACCATACCCATTTTCTGAAGGTGCGGTCCGGAAATAATGAATGCCCTGCTCTTTTGCAGCCTTTTTGCGGCTTTGGGAAGCTCCCGCAGGCTTCCCTTCCCGAAGATCACGTTTTGCGGGATTGAAAAAGAAAATGTTTGCACCCCTTACACCGCCTTACTCAAAGCTTCAACGGAAGCCTTTATAATTTCATATGCCTCGTCGCAGTCCTTTCTGTCAATAATCAGAGGCGGAACCATACGGATAATGTGGTCTCCGATCGCTGTCAGAAGAAGATGGCGGTGCAGACATTCATGCTTTACATCCGTGCTGTTAATTTCCTCGTCGAATTCCACGCCGATAAGCAGCCCCTGCCCTCTTACGTCCTTCACCCTTGGAAGGCTCTTAAGCCTCTCCATAAAATATGCGCCCATCTGCGCCGCATTCTCCGCCAGGTTTCTCTCCAGCAGCTCATCGATCTGTGCCAGTGCCGCCGCACAGCTGACCGGATGTCCGCCAAAGGTAGTTCCATGGGAGCCTGCCGAAAATGCTCCGGACACTTCTTTTGTGGCACAGATGGCTCCGATTGGCATACCGCCGCCCAGCGCCTTCGCCATGGATACAATATCCGGTTTGACGCCATAATTCATGTAGCTCATGATCTTACCGGTTCTGCACCATCCGGTCTGCACCTCGTCCAGCAAAAGCAGCATTCCGTTCTCATCGCAGAATTTGCGAAGTCCCCTCATAAATTCCTGCGTTGCCGGGTGTACGCCGCCCTCGCCCTGAACCGGCTCCACCATGATTGCGATGGTATTCTCCGTGCAGGCGTTTCTGAATGCCTGCAGGTCATTGTAGGGCGCATAGGAAAAGCCATAGGTCATGGGACCGAAGCCCACCTGGCATCCGTTCCCGGGCTGTCCGGTGGCCGACATGGAGCCAAAAGTTCTCCCGTGAAAGCCCATTTTGGCTGTCACAATGTGATAATGGTTGGGACCGTATTTTTCGATTCCGTATTTTCTTGCCATCTTGATCATGGCCTCGTTTGCCTCCGTACCGGAATTCTGAAAGTAAATCTTATCCATGCCGATCACCGTGCAGACCTTTTCCGCCAGAAGCGCCTGCGGAATGGTATATGGATAATTAAACGTGTGCATCAGAGTCTTTGCCTGCGCCACCACTGCGTCCACCACCTTTTTATTGCAGTTGCCTGCCGCATTGACGGCTATGCCCGCATAAAAGTCGAGATACTTTTCCCCTTTCTCGTCATAAATATACTGTTCCCCGGCCGTCTCCGCCAGAAAATCAAATCTTTCATAGGTCTCTATCATATATTTTTTTACTTTGTCCTTAATATCCTGTGCGGTTAATCCTGTATCTGCCAGCTTCATTTCTTTTATTCCTCCCATTATTTTCAGTGCTTTTGTTCCTGCAGTTTCGAATGATCTGCCGGTTTGATCATCTGCGGCGTGATCAGACCTTTGATAATCAGGTACTGTTCAATGATTTTCACGCAATTATAGACGCCCGCCTTTTCACTGTTCAGCGTCATGTCATAGTTCACCGGATTCGTCCAGTAATTTCCATGGGTGTAGTATTGATAATACTGTGCGCGGTACTTGTCGGTCTGCGAGATGGTCGCATGGGCGGTTTCTTCCGTCACGCCCATGCGCTCCATTGTCCGCTGTACGCAGAACGCTCTCGGCGCTTCTATGTACACGCTGACCACATTGGGACGGCCTCTGAGCACGTAATCGGCGCATTTGCCCACAATCACGCAGGATTCCGTATCAGCCAGTTCCTTAATGATTGTGCATTGATACTCAAACAGCTTGTCATCTGATACAAATTTCTCGTTTCGCGCAATATAATTTCTCGCTCTGGGAAGCCCCTGCAGAAAGCTCGACAAGCCTCCATTGTCCCTGATTTTTTCATTTACCGCTTTAAACAGATTCTCGTTTAATCCGCTCATCTGGCTGGCCAGCGTCAGAATCCGGTTTTCATAGCAGTGAATCCCCAGCTCCTTTGCCAGACATGACGCGATTTCTTTTCCTCCGGATCCAAATCCCCTTGCAAATGTAACGATAAAGTTATCCATAATTCACACGCCTCCCGCTTCTCTATCCGGCCAGATATCTGCTTAAAAATTCTCTGGTCCGGGAATTTTTTGGATTGGTGAACAACTGGGACGGCGGTGCGTCTTCCGCCACGTATCCGCCGTCCATGAAGATTGTCCGGGTGGAGACATCCCTTGCAAACGCCATTTCATGAGTGACGATCACCATGGTCAGTCCGGTCACAGCCAGCTTTTTCATCACGTTCAACACCTCGCCCACCATCTCCGGATCCAGTGCGGAGGTAGGTTCGTCAAACAGAAGTACCTCCGGATTCATGCAGAGCGATCTTGCAATGGCCACCCGCTGTTTCTGTCCTCCCGACAGCTGAGAAGGCCTTGCGTTAATATACGGGGCCATGCCTACCGCCTTCAGGTGAGTGATTGCCCTGTCAAAGGCCTCCTCCTTTACAAGGTGCAGCACCTTCCTGGTACAGAGCATGCAGTTTTCCAGAACCGTCATATTATGGAACAGGTTGAAGGACTGAAATACCATGCCCACCCTGGAGCGGTATTCGTTAATTTCTCTCTGCACATCGCGAACCTCTTTCCCGTAAAACATGATTTTCCCGGATGTCTGGTGTTCCAGCCGGTTCATGCATCGCAGCAGGGTGGATTTTCCCGAGCCCGAGGAACCGACAATGCAGATAATCTCTCCCACATGGATGTCCATGTCTATTTTTCTGAGCACCTCATGGTCTCCAAATGTTTTATTCAGATTTTGAACTGAAATGATTGTTTCACTCATATCAAACCTCCTGCTCAGTCATTATCCATGTATTCTGCGGCAAGCGCATAGTCGCTCTTTCCACTCATCCTCTTCTCCAGGAAGTTGAAGACCTTATTGAACGCAAAGCACAGTACGAAATAGATCACCGCAATGACCAGATAAGACTCAAAATATTTATAGTAATTGCCGCCCACGGTTTTTGCCGCCATAAAAAGCTCCTGCACGGCGATGACGTTCAATACGGATGTCATCTTCAGGTTGGTCAAAAAAGTGTTTGCCATCTCGGGAATGATGTTTTTGAACGCCTGGGGTAACACAATATACACCATGGTTTTCATGGGGGACATTCCCATGGCCCATGCGCCCTCTCTCTGTCCCTGATCAATGGAGCCGATTCCGGCTCTGACGGTCTCTGCCATATATGCGCCGGTATTCAGTACCGTGACCAGTATGCCGGCGCTTACCGGCGTAATCTCAACACCAGCCTGCCTTATTCCGAAATAGATGATCATTGCCTGAACAATCATCGGGGTATCGCGAAATATTTCCACGTATACGGCGGCGGCGAACTTTATCAGTTTCAGCAGCAGCCTGCGGATCACGTGATCGCCCGGGCTGATCTGCGCATCCTGAATCATTCCAATCACGTAACCCACAAGAAATCCCAAAAGAGTACCCAAAACCGCAATAAACAGGGTCAGGCCGGTTCCCTTCCAGAACATGCCGGCATATTTATTGGCCAGGAAGATCATCCACTCCATGGAATTTTCCGGATTCTCAATCGCAAATATGTTTAACATCGCTGCCACCTTTCTTTCTCCTTTTTCCGGCTTATGCGCCCGGCAGCCAGGCTGATTTTCCGGGCGCAGTATGAAACTAATTTGCCGCCGGCTGCTGCGTGATCACTCTGCTCATAAGCTCATCCATCTTTGCCTTGTCATTCCAGCCAATGGAATCCAGCGCTGTCTGGATTCTGCCGCAAAGCTTTGTATCGTCCTTTCTGGTGGCAATGCATACGTTAACCATCTCGTCGTCTCCGGTAAAGGTATCGCTCTCATCAAGGGTTATGATCACAAGATCGTCATTGGTCAATGCCGCCGACTGGGCGGTGGGCAGATCCACGATACAGATATCCGCGGTTCCGTTGGAAATCGCCATGAAGCACTCGGAAGTCGTCTCATAATTTGCGCCGGTCTGTGCGCCTTCTATCTGATCCAGAAGCGGCACCCAGCCCGTGCCCAGCTGTGTCGTCACCCGGCATCCGGTTCCTGCCAGATCGGAAAGCTTCGACACGTTTTCATAAGAGCCCCCCTTCTTTACCACAATACAGTTGTCTCGGTAATAATACGGCTCCGTGAACCCATAAGACATCTCTCTTTCCGCCGTACGTCCCATACCTGCGATGATACAGTCGTAATCACCGGCATCCATGGAAATTCCAATGGAAGACCATTCCACTTTATGGATCTCCAGTTCCATCCCCATCTCTTCTGCCAGCATCTGCGCTACCGCCACATCATACCCGTACGCATAATAGTCCGAACCGTAAATCGGCGCCGCAACGCTTCCATCCGGCGTCGTATCCGTCTCCTGCGTCCAGTTAAAAGGAGCGTATGCACATTCCATGCCGACCCGCAGCACCTTGCTTTCCTCGTCCGGCTGCGCACTCTCATCTCCCGCCGCTTTGGCAGTCTCATCTCCCGCCGCCTGGACGCTTCCCTCTCCTGCGGTTTGGACCGGTTTTGCCCCGCATCCGCCAAGCAGTGACGCCGCCATCATACCAGCCGCCATTACCGTCAAAATTCTTCTCCTTTTCATAACACTCCTCCTCAGCCGCAATGCGGCTTTCTAAAAAATTTTAACAAAAAAGACGCCAGGGAAAGATTTCCCCAGCGCCCTTGCTGTTAGGAGTATTCTACTCAAACACAGGTTTTTCTTCAATATGCAAAATGCACAGTCATAATTGTCGTTTTGCACAGCATCTATAAAAACATCAGTCGCTTTATCAAGATGCAGTTTATTAAATTCAGATATTCCATGTAATCGTTCAGCTCCATTCCCAGAAGCTCCTCAATCTTGTTAATGCGGTACTGCAGGGAATTCCGGTGGATAAATAAAGCGTCCGCCGCTTTCCCCACACTGAATCCGTTCATGTAATAGGCAAGCAGCGTATCCTGCAGAAAAGCGCCGTTGGCGTGGTCATATTCCTCAAGGACCTTCAGCTTATCGTTACAGTAATCCAGAATTTCTTCCTGATTTCCGCTGTTAAACATGTACTTGTAAATTCCCATGGAGCTGGCGCTCAGGACCTTTTTATTCCTGGGATTCGGCAGGATGTCCTTCTTGGCAATCAGGTTTTTCGCCTCCTGATAACTTTGTCCGAATTTCCGAGGGTCTCTGTACGCCGACCCAAGGATGCAGGTACTTTTGATCAGCCCCTTAAACTCAGGCCTCTCGTCCAGCCTGCGCAGCATCTGACCCAGTTCATGCTCAATTTCCTTATTCTCCCGCGCTTCAAACAGCAGTACAAATTTGTTTAAAAACCGCATGAACATGGAGCTTCCCTTCATATTGTTCACCTCTCTGTTCATGCAGTCCGCATAATATTCATAGGTATGCTCGTCCTGCTCGAGATTGACGCCGTACTTTCGGTCAATCACGATCACCCCCACACGGTAGGGCCTGGAAAAGTCCAGCCCAAACTGACCGGAAATCTTTTCCACATAGTTATCGTTGATCTCATATCCGAACAGCAGGTTGTAGAGATAATCCCCTGTTTTTTTATTTTCCATTCCGGTCTGCACAATCAGACTGCCGATACTTTGAGCGATATCCACAAAAGACGCGCCCTCCCAGCGGACAAAAAATAAGGGAAGCTCCATCTCGTTTGCCCGGTCGATCATGCTTTGAGGCACTTCCTCTCTGTCATCCGCAACGGAGACGGCAAGACCGGAAATTCCCAGCTCGTTCAGCTCTTCCATGCTGCGCGCGGCCTCGTCCAGGTCATATCTGACATAATCCACCACAATCAGCGCAAAATTCCCCTGATTCATATGATCTGCATAAGGCCTCGTCTGAACCATATAAGTCCAGGATACCACGCGGTGAAGTCCTTTTTCTCCGGCAATCAGCCGCATACCGTCCAGCTTCAGATTCATAATGTCCTCACAGGTAACCATATGCCGCTCCTTCTATTCCGTCACAGACACCTTCCCGGCAAGCACATTTTTGTAATCCTCCAGATTTTTCTGAAGCAGCGCGGGCGTATCCAGCCCGTAAGGGCATTTGCTGCTGCACTGGTTGCAGTGCAGGCATTTCTCAATCTGAAGCATCCTCTCCTGCCCCTGCTCGGTAAGCCAGCCCGCAGACGGCGAACGGCGAAGAAGCAGGGACATTCTCGCACAGGTGTTGATCTCGATCCCTGCGGGACAAGGCATACAGTAGCCGCAGCCCCTGCAGAAATCTCCCGCAAGCTCTTTCCTGTCCTTCTCGATCATTTGGCTGAGCTCCTTTGTCATGGCAGGAGGATTGTCTATGTAGGAAAGGAACTCATCCAGCTCTCTCTCCCTCTGAACGCCCCAGATGGGAAGCACGTTTTCAAACTGGCCGGCATGGGCATAGGCCGCAGCCGAATTGGTGATCATTCCCCCCGAGAGGGCCTTCATGGCGATAAATCCCATGTCCGCCTTTCGGCACGCCTCCACCAGCGCCTCATCCTTGTCCGTGGCAAGATAGCAGAAGGGGAACTGCAGCGTCTCGTACAGCCCGCTTTCGATGGCCTCCTGCGCCACCTTGATTCGGTGGTTGGTAATGCCGATATGACGGATTTTGCCCTCTTTCTTTGCCTCCAGCGCCGCATCATAAAGCCCGCTGTCGTCTCCCGGCCTGGGACAGAAGGCCGGATTGTGGAACTGGTAAATATCAATATAATCGGTTTTCAGATTCTCAAGGCTCTTTTTCAAATCTTCCCGCATGGCCTCCCCAGTCTGTGCGCCGGATTTCGTGGCAATATAGAGGTTTTCCCGGATCCCCTCAAAGGCAAGGCCCAGCTTGTGCTCGCTGTCGCTGTAGGCCCTTGCCGTGTCAAAGAAACGGATCCCTCCCTCGTAAGCCTTCCGCAGAAGATACACCGCCGTCTCGTCGCTGACCCTCTGAATCGGAAGCGCGCCAAAGCCGTTTTTGTTTACCACAATCCCTGTTTTTCCAAGTCTTACCTGATTCTGCATCTTACCTGTCACCTGTCCTTTCTCTTCCCTATGCCTTTTCCATTTCTTCTACGTAAGCTCCACAATCGACTTCCTCGGGCATTTCTCCATGCAGGCTCCGCATCCCTCGCACTTCTCATAGTCGATGGTCGCATTGAAATCCTGTATGGAAACCGCCTCGGCGGGACAATTCTTCTTGCACAGCTGACAGCCGATACAGCCCGCCGTACAGTCCTTCATGGTCACCGGCCCCTTATCCTTTGAACTGCAGGCTACCGCATATTTCGCATCGTAGGGGATCAGTGTGATCAGATTCTTAGGACAAACCTCCATGCACTTTCCGCAGGCCTTACACGCATCCTTATCCACCTTGGCCACGCCGTTCTCCACATGAATGGCGCCAAAAGGACAGGCCTTAACGCAGCTTCCATATCCGAGGCAGCCATAATTACAGCTCTTCGCCCCTCCGTTTGGCACAAAGGACAGCATCCGGCAGTCCTCAATCCCATAGTAATCATAGTCAAAGGTGGTTTTGTCACAATCGCCCTGGCACTGCACAAAAGCAGTCATCCGAACGCTCTCGCCCGCTTCCACTCCCATGATCTGTGCGATTTTTTTTCCCACCTGCTCGCCGCCCACAGGACAGGCGTTTACTGCGGCCTCCTGCTTTGCAATGGCCGCCGCAAGGCCGGCACAGCCCGGATACCCGCATCCGCCGCAGTTATTGCCCGGCAGGGCCGCAAGCACGGCCTCCTCCTTCTCGTCCACTTCCACCTTGAATTTAATTGCGGCTATTCCCAAAAAGACGCCTACAAACAGCCCTACGCCGCCCACTGCGGCCACCGCTGAAATGATTCCTGTAACATCCACTGCACCCACCTCCTAAAGCAATCCCGAAAATCCGCAGAAGGCAATGGCCATCAGTCCTGCCGTAATCAGCACGATAGGCATTCCCTGAAAGGATTCGGGGATATCGTTGTATTCCATTTTTTCTCTGATACCTGCAAGGATCACAATGGATATGGTAAATCCCACTGCCGTGGCAAAGCCGTTTACGATCCCTTCCAGAATCCCGTAGTTCTTCTGCACATTGGTGAGGGCAACGCCAAGCACCGCACAGTTGGTCGTGATCAGCGGAAGATAAACTCCAAGGGCCTGATACAGGGATTTCATAAACTTCTTGAGGAACATTTCCACAAACTGCACAAGGGCCGCAATCACCAGGATAAAGACAATGGTCTGCAGATAAGTAAGATCAAATGGCGTCAATATGTATTTATAAATTCCTCCCGCAACCGCAGAGGCAAGGGTAATCACGAAGATAACCGCCGTTCCCATTCCCGCAGCCGTGTTGATCTTCCTGGATACGCCCAGAAAGGGACACAGACCAAGGAACTGACTGAGCACCACGTTGCTGACCAGGGAAGACGAAATCAAAATAATCAAAAGCTCCTTAACCATTGTTCTCCTCCTTACTCTGGTCTGCGCCGGTTCTGCGGTCCGCACAATTTTTCTCCCCGCAGCCAAGGCAGTCTCCTCCGCAGCCGGACTGAATCTTCGACATGTCCTTTCCCTTCCGCTCCCCGGCAATCTTCACCTTGTTCTGGATGGCGGTAAGAGCCGCCAGGACAAAGAACGCTCCCGGCGCAAGGACAAAGATACTGCAGGGAACATAGCTTTCCGGCAGCACATGGTAACCGAACAGCTCTCCCGCTCCTATGAGCTCCCTGACCGCACCGATAATCGTGAGTGCGGCCGTGAAGCCAAGTCCCATTCCGATTCCGTCAAAGAGGGAGGAAACCACGCCATTTTTGGAGGCGTAGCTCTCCGCGCGCCCCAGAATAATACAGTTCACCACGATCAGGGGAATATAAAGCCCCAGGGCGCTGTACAGGAAAGGGATAAACGCCTTAAGCAAAAGCTCCACCACCGTGACAAAGGAGGCGATCACCACGATAAACGCAGGAATCCTCACCTTATCCGGTATCACTTTGCGCAGCATGGATATGAACATGTTGCTGAGGGCGAGAACCACCATGGTGGTAAGCCCCATGCCAAGACCGTTCACCGCTGATGTTGTGACCGCCAGCGTGGGACACATGCCAAGCATCAGCACAAAGGTTGGATTTTCTGTAAGAATACCGTTTTTTAAACGTTCAGCCGCACTGTTTTCTTTCATCCCGCATTCCCTCCTAACTGTGTCTGAAAATAGTATAGACCGGCGTTTACCGCAGTGGTCACCGCATTTGTTGTGATCGTGGCGCCGCTGATTGCGTCAATCTGGCTCTCCGAGGACGCTCCCGTCTTTGTGTAGGTGAAATTCGACACGTTTTTATTTTGAAACTGAGGCTTGAGCACAGCCTCCGCCTTCATGCCAAGTCCTGCGGTCTCGGAAATATCCAGAATGGAAATCCCGTTCAGGGTTCCGTCCATCCGGATTCCCATGGTAAAGGTAATGTCTCCCCCATACCCCTCATGGCTCGTAACCGTCAGTATGTAGCCGAGAACACTTCCCGCCCCGTCCTTCGCTTCCAGCGCTTTTTCGATATCCACCGCCTTGTATTCTTCCGTCCAGACAGGATCCGCTGCAGGGTCCGCCAGCGCACACTCCTCAAAGGAGGAAGCGTCCGCAAACACCTCCGCATAGGCTTCATTTGCCGCCTTTTCCTCCGCAAGGGCAATGGGTTCTTTTGTGATCTGATAGACAAAGCCAAGAATCAGCCCGGCCGCCACCGTGATCACAAAGAGGACGGCGGCATCCTTTATCATATTTTTCATACCTTTTCCCCTCCTTCCCCAAACGCTTTCGGAAAGGTGATTTTTTCAATCAGCGGCACCAGAAGGTTTCCGATAATAATCGCATAGGACACGCCCTCTGCGGAAGGACCGAAAATTCGGAAAATCCCGGTCAGGATTCCCAGCAGGACGCCATACACATACTGCCCTTTCTTCGTGACAGGCCGGGTCACATAATCGGTTGTCATGAAAAAGGCTCCAAGCATCAGCCCGCCTCCTGCAAGATGCGCACTGAGAAAGGCCGGATCAAATCCATGACCGCCAAAAAATGTGAGAAAAAGAAGAAAGCTCACGAGATAGCTTCCGGAAATTTTGAGATCGATGATCCCAAGGAGAATCAAAAAGCAGGCTCCTATCACGATAGCCACCATGGAGGTCTCCCCGATGGTTCCAGCCGTGCGTCCGATCACCATATCCAGGATATTTACATTCTCTCCCGCCTTCAAAGACGCAAGAGGTGTCGCCCCCGTATAAGTATCCGTCTCGAAATTACACATGAGAGAGGTATAGGAGATCAGCAGAAAGCATCTGGCTCCCAGTGCGGGATTCATAAAATTCTGACCCAGACCTCCGAAAAGCATTTTTACAACAAGAATCGCAAAGATCCCGCCGATCACGGCAACCCACCAGGGCAGCGTGGAGGGCAGATTCAGCGCCAGCAAAAGTCCTGTCACCACTGCGGAAAAATCACCTATGGTAACCGGCCTGTGCATGGCCTTTTCATAGAGAAACTCTGTCAGCACCGTGGACGATACGGTAACCAGTATCAAAATCAGCGCATCCAATCCGAAATTGTAGATTCCAAATCCGGCGGCAGGAAGCAGGGCGATCACCACCGCCAGCATAATGTTGCTGGTAGTAACCCTGGATCTGATATGAGGATTGGAGGACACTTTCATCAAATTGCTCATCAATCTTTCCTCCTACTTTTTCTTTCTCTTGGCAAGCTGCATCTTACGCATGGATTTGATCACCTGGGTGAGGGGACGCTTTGCCGGGCAGACATAGCTGCAGCAGCCGCACTCGCAGCATTCCATTCCGTTGTGTTTCAAAAAAGCTTCCTCGTCATAATGTTCCGCATCATCCGCAATCACCTTGGGGACCACTCTTCCCGGACATGCCTCCACGCATTTGCCACAGTTGATGCACGGTCCCGGCTCCATGGCGGACACATCATCCTTCGTCAGGCACAGAAGGGCTGAGGATGTCTTGGTTGCCGGCACATCCAGATCAAAAATTCCAAAACCCATCATGGGTCCTCCGGAGACGATCTTCACCGGCTGCTCCTTGAAGCCGCCCGCCTCCTCCACCAGCTCATGGTAATTGGTTCCGATTCTCACCTTGAAATTGCAGGGATCCGCCACCGCATCTCCCGTCACGGTCACGATCCGGTACATGAGAGGTCTTCCTTCCACCACTGCATTATGTATGGCGATCACCGTATCCACATTATTGACCACGCACCCAACGTCCGCCGGAAGCTTGGCAGAGCTGATGGCCCTTCCCGTTGCCGCATAGATCAGCTGCCTCTCGGAGCCCTGGGGATATTTGGTTTTGAGCGCCTTCACGGTAATCTTCGTCTCATCCCTGGTAAGCCTTTTGAGAAGCTCGATACAGTCCGGCTTATTATCTTCCACCGCAAGGATTCCTCTTGCATTCTCAAACAGGCTCAGAGAGACCTTAAGGCCGCTGATCAGCTTTTCCGGCTCCTCCAGCATCTTGCGGTAATCCGAGGTAAGATAGGGCTCGCACTCCGCACAGTTTACAATCACATAATCGATTTTTTCCGGCTCCTTGGGAGAAAGCTTGATAAAGGTCGGAAAGCCCGCACCTCCCATACCGACAATTCCGGCCTCCCTGATCCGATCGATCTTTTCCTCCCGGGTAAGCTCTTCGAAAGGCTTCCCCTCGGGCCAGTCGATCTCCTCGTAGAGCCCGTCATTTTCCACCACGATACTCATCACGTTATCGCCTGTCACCACCCGTCTTGGCTCAACCGCTTTCACGGTTCCCGAAACCGTGGCGTAAATCGGCGCCGAGACAAAGCCGGACGCCTCCGCTATCTTCTGTCCGGTAAGAACCCGGTCTCCCTTTTTTACGATGGGGGATGCCGGCGCACCGATATGCTGCGACAGAGGATAGATCAGATCTCCCTTGGGAAAAACCTCCCGGATCGGCTTATCCTTGGACAGATCCTTCCCGTCGTAGGGATGTATCCCCCCTACAAATGTTAATCTTGCCATTGATTTACCCCTCTTTTCCTTTTCTTCTGGTTATGTATCTTAAGCGCCTGTGATATCCAGCGCATGCATATAGGCGTCAGACCCCCTTGCACAGGTAAGCGTAAGCTTGCTTCCGCTTACCAGAACCTTGCAATTTGTAACGCTCCTTACGCAGTCAAGCTTTAACTCCATCTGGCCCTGGGGCGTATCCAGAAACAGAATGTTCTCCGTGGATTTGCTTCCCACCGTGCCGGTTACCGTGGCCGGAGAAGAGGTGTCGATTTCCACGCTCTGATAGCCGTCCTTGTTTCCCGTAACCACGGCGGCGTGCATATAGGCGTCGGAGCCCCGGTAAACGGATACGGTCAGCTTATTGCCCGGGGTCAGAACCATTCCTCCTCTGGAATCCGTGTCTGCGTCAATCACAATCTGCATCTCCCCGTCATTTGTTTTCAGGTACAAAAGATCCGCCGCCCTGGTGTTGTCGGAGACCTTGCCCGTTACGGTGGACGTGGACGCATTTATGGCGGAAGCCGGCGCAGGCGTAAGCCCGGATGAGTTGCTTCCCGTGTTGGATAAGCCGCTTGTTCCCCCCGTCCCGTCGGAAATACTCACCGCATGCATGTAGGCGTCGGAACCCCTGGCACAGGTGATGGAATAACTTTTTCCCGCTATCAGCACCGAGCATCCGCTGATATTCGTGGTGGGATCCAGCTTGATCTCCATCTGCCCCTGAGGCGTATCCACATACAGGATATCGCTCTTCGTATCCTCCGAGAGCGTCCCCGTCACGGTAGCCGTGGTGGAAGCGTCAACGGAAACCGAAGATGCCTGCGCTTCTCCGGTGATCTTAACCGCATGCATATAGCCGTCTGAGCCGTGGGATACCGAAACGCTGATTTTCTTGTCCGGCAGCAATATCTTGCAGGCGCTGGTATCCGTTCCGCTATCCAGCTTGATCTCCATGTCGCCCTCCCTGGTGGAAAGCTTCAGGATATCCGAGGTGGTTCCCGACAGAACCGTGCCCTCCACCGTCGCCACTACCTCGGCGGCCAGCGCCTTTATCGCATTTGCCGGAAGCAGCGCCATTCCAAGCGCCAGGCAGACGGCAATGAACTGTTTTGCGTTTTGTATTTTTCTCATTATCGTGCCTCCATTTCCTGTCATCCGTAGATTAGCTTAACGCATTATGTGAACTCATCATACAATATCTGACAAGGAAAAGCAATACATGCTTTTGTCAGATGATCTCTCCAAAGTAGCTCTTGTAGCCCTCTCCGTAGATCTCGGAAGCGCTTGAGACAATCATGAATGCGGAGGAATCCTCCTGCTTTACGATCTCTTCCACCTTGTGGGCCATCTGCTTTTTTACCACGCACATAATCACCTTTTTTTCTACATTTTTGTAAGCGCCGCTTCCCTCCAGATAGGTTACGCCCACATCCAGATCCGTAAGAATCCGGGGTGTTATGGCCTCCGCCTTGTCGCTGATGATATAAATCAGCTTTGCGCCGTCTCTTCCATACAGCACCATATCCATCACGGCCGAGGTGGCGATGACAGAGATGATGCTGTACATAACGGAATCCAGATTCCCGAACACAAAGCCGCTGGCCCCGATAATGACCGCATCCATCATCAGCATCAGAGAGCCTGTTTTCAGGTGAGGAATGCGCTGACGCAGGCATTTGATAATAATATCCGTCCCGCCCGTAGTCGCACTGTTTCTCAAAACAATCCCGAGGCCGGCGCCATTTAGGATTCCGCCAAACAAAGCGCCAAGCATGGGCTCCATGGTCAAGGGCTTTGTAAGGGCAAAGAGATTCGCAGACAGCGATACCACCAGGATCGCATACAGCGTGGACACCGTGAATTTCCATCCGAATTTCCAGATTCCCAGACAGATCACCGGAATGTTGAGAAACAGATAGATCGTACCGGTTTCAACGGACAGAAGCCGGTTCAGCATAACGGAAAGACCGGTAAAGCCTCCGGGCGCCAGATCATTGGGATCCACAAACAGGCTGACTCCGGCTCCATACAGTGCGCAGGCAAAAGTTATCGCTATATATTTTCTTATTCCAAGATGACTTTGACTATTCATATCCTCCATCCTTTCCGGTAAAAAGACAAAAGTCCGCATACTGCTTATAGTATGCAGACTTCCTGTGTAATTATCAGTTCCAAAGATCCTTTGTCAGATATTGGTCCGAACCACCTTGGGCTGATAGCCGTTCTCTTTCAGAGCGTCGATAATCTGGTTTTTGTGCTCTGTACCAAAGGCTTCCAGAGTGATACGAAGTTCCACCGCTGCATTTCTGTTGATAGAGACAAACTGGTTGTGCTCCAGCTTTATGACGTTACCGTTTTCCTTTGCAATCACATCCGCCACCCGGGAAAGCTCGCCCGGTTTATCGGGAAGAAGCACGGAAACCGTAAAAATCCGGTTTCGCAGGATGAGTCCCTGCTGAACCACGCTGGACATGGTGATCACATCCATATTTCCGCCGCTTAAGATCGCAACCGCCTTCTTTCCCTTCAGATCCAGATGCTTCAGGGCTGCCACCGTCAGCAGGCCGGAATTTTCCACCACCATTTTATGGTTTTCCACCATGTCAAGGAACGCAACCACCAGCTCCTCGTCCTCCACGGTGATAATGTCGTCCAGATTTTCACTAAGATAAGGAAAAATACTGCTTCCCGGCGTCTTCACAGCCGTACCGTCCGCAATGGTGCTGACCCTGGGGAGAGTCACCACCCTGCCCTGCTTTAGCGATTCCTTCAGACAGGCGGCCCCCGCCGGCTCCACGCCGATCACCCGGATCTTGGGATTTAAGAGCTTTGCCAGAGTGGAAACTCCCGTGGCCAGCCCGCCGCCCCCTACGGGAACCAGAATGTAATCCACCAGGGGAAGCTCCTTAAAAATCTCCATTGCGATGGTTCCCTGTCCTGTGGCCACCGCCGGATCGTCAAACGGGTGAATAAAGGTGTAGCCGTTCTGCTGCGCCAGCTCCAGGGCATGGCCGCACGCCTCGTCGTACACGTCCCCGAAAAGCACAACCTCCGCGCCGTATCCCTTGGTCCGGTTTACCTTGATCAGAGGCGTCGTGGTGGGCATTACGATAACCGCCCGCACTCCGTAGCACTTTGCCGCATAGGCGACGCCCTGGGCATGGTTTCCGGCAGAGGCCGTGATCAATCCCTTCTCCCGCTCCTCACCGGAGAGCGTGCTCAGCTTATAGTAGGCCCCCCTCAGCTTGTAAGCCCCTGTAAACTGCATGTTTTCCGGTTTCAAATACACTTTTCCCCCGGTCTGGGCGCTGTAAAAATCGCTGTAGACCAGTTTTGTCTCCTGGGTCACCTTCCTCACGACCTCGGAAGCTTCCTCAAATTTCTCAAGCGTAAGCATAATTCCTTCCATAGCTTTCCTCCAAACTCTATTCCTGCAAAGCCTCCTGCTCCTCCAGCGCAAACAGGGCGTTTACAAACAGCTCCGGATCAAACTTCTGCAGATCCTCAATCTTTTCCCCAACGCCGATGTATTTCACCGGAATATGAAGCTCGGACTGGATTGCCACCGCGATTCCTCCCTTTGCCGTTCCGTCCATTTTGGTGAGGATAATGCCGGTAAGCTCCGCCGTCTCCCCGAACTCTCTCGCCTGATTTAAAGCGTTCTGTCCGGTGGTGCCGTCCAGAACCACGAGATTTTCCCTGTGGGCGTCCGGAAACTCCCTGTCAATGATCCGGTTGATCTTCTTGAGCTCCTCCATGAGATTCTTTTTGTTGTGAAGGCGCCCCGCCGTATCGCACACAAGCACATCCGCATGGCGGGCCTTAGCCGCATTAACCGCATCATACACCACGCTGGCGGGGTCGGCCCCCGCAACGCCTCCGATCATATCCACCCCGGCCCTGTCCGCCCAGGTACTGAGCTGCTCCCCGGCAGCCGCGCGGTAGGTATCCGCAGCCGCAATCAGCACCTTTTTCCCCTGGCCCTTTAAGATGGCCGCAAGCTTTCCCACCGAAGTCGTCTTCCCCACACCGTTAACGCCGATTACGAGGATCACGGACTGCCTGTTTTCAAATTCATAGGCCGTCTGCCCCACCTGCATCTGCTCCTTGATGCTCTGGATCAGAAATTCCCGGCACTCTCCCGGTTCCTTAATGTGATTCTCTTTTACCTGCGTCCTTAAACGCTCCAGGATCTTCTGTGTGGCGTTCACCCCGATATCCCCCATAATGAGGGTCTCCTCCAGCTCCTCATAAAAATCCTCGTCAATCGATGAGAAACCGCCAAACACGGAATCGATTCCGTTTACGATATTGTCCCTGGTTTTGCTAAGGCTTTCCTTCAGCCTGCTGAAAAATCCTGCCATTAATCATCCAACTCCTTATCTATCAAATTCACGCTTACCAGGGTGGAGACACCCTTCTCCTGCATGGTGATTCCATACAGCCGGTCCACCTGCTCCATGGTTCCCCTCCTGTGGGTGATCACGATAAACTGCGTGCTCCTGGTCAGTTTATGTAAATAGCGGGCAAATCTGGATACATTGCTCTCATCCAGCGCAGCCTCAATCTCGTCAAGCAGGCAGAAGGGGGAAGGCTTCAGATTCTGTATCGCAAACAGAAGCGCTATGGCCGTAAGGGCCTTTTCCCCGCCGGAGAGCTGCATCATATTCTGAAGCTTTTTTCCGGGCGGCTGGGCTATGATCCGGATCCCCGCTTCCAGGATATCTTCCTCCTCCATGAGCTCCAGGGTTCCTTTTCCTCCGCCGAACAGTTCCTTGAAGACCTTGTCAAACTCATGGCTGATCTGTGCGAATTTCTCGTTAAACTGCTTTCGCATCGCCGTATCCAGTTCTTCGATGATCCCCTCCAGCGTCTTTTCCGCCTCCACCAGGTCGTCATGCTGATTCTTGAGAAACCCGTAACGCTCCATCAGATTTTTGTAATCCTCGATTGCGTTTACATTCACGTCCCCGAGCTTTCGGATCTGATCTTTCAGTGCGGAAATCTCCTTTTTCATGACCCCAAGGTCATTCATCGCCTCATCGCGCAGAGCGGCCGCATCCGAAAGGGTAATCTCGTACTCGTCCCACATATAATTGATCTGGGATTCCAGCATTTCCTGAAGCTTCTCCCTCTGGGCGTTCAGACGGTAAACCTCCTTGTCAAGGGCTGTCATCCGCTGGGAGAGAGATTCCCTGTCGTTAAAAAAGTTTTTCTGTCTGGCGGCAAGTTCTTCCTTCCTCCCCATATCCTCCTTAAGACGAATCTGGGCGTCGCTCTGGGTGGTATGGGAGGCTGCGATGGTCTGCTGAATCTGCGTGATGCTGCCTTCTTTGTTTTTGATATCCTCCCCGCTCTTTAACAGGCCCTCCTCAATCTCTGCAAGTTCCTCCAGAAAACGCTGGATCTCTCCCCCGATACGGTCTGCGTTCTGCTGATGGAAACCCTGCTGCTGGAGCATCTTTTCCACTTCCACATCCCAGGAAGCGGCGTTCTGGGATTCCTCGGATTCCTCCGCCCTCTTTTCGTCAAGCTGCTTCTGGAATTCCTGGATCTCGGCCTCCACCTGCTTTTCCGTCTCCTCGGAAAGCCGCAGTTCTTTCTGAATTTCCTCCTTGCTTTCACGGATCTCCCGGATCTGGTTCTCGATCTCCCGCTCCTCTGCTTTCAGCTCCTGGGAACCTTCTGATGCCTCGTCCCTGCGCTCCCTTGCCTTGATCACATTTAAGCGGGCGGTGTTCTGTTCAATGAATTTCCTCTGCAGAGAAGCCTTGTCCTCCTCCAGGCCAAGGCGCAGCCTGTTTCGTTCGGCCTTGGTATCCTCTATCTCCTGAAGAAGGCCGTCGATCTCCTTCAGGTATTCCTTTACCCTGGCTTCCAGCTCCTCCATCTCTCTTCTTCGTCCCAGAAGATTGCTGCTGTTTTTAAACGTACCGCCGCTGATGGCGCCGCCCGGAACAAGCATCTCCCCCTCCAGCGTAACCATGCGGATGCTGTATCCGTATTTTCTGGCAATCTTCACCGCATGGTCCACGTGATCCACCACCAAGATCCGGCCAAGAAGAGACTTCGCCACATTGCGGTATTTCGGATCCACTTTTGCCAGCTGGTCGGCTATGCCGATCACACCTTCTTCCTTAAGGGCCGGCTGATTTTTGAACTCCTGTGGGTTTGTAATGCTGGTAAGAGGAAGAAAGGTGGCCCTGCCGCCTTTGCTCTGCTTCAAAAAGGCGATCATTCGTTTGGCGGTATCCTCGTTGTCCGTGACAATATTCTGGATATTCCCCCCAAGAGCCGTCTCAATGGCCGTCTCGTACTTTTTATCCACTTTGATAATGTCCGCAACTACGCCAATGATGCCCTTTTCCCGCTCCCTGTGCTCCATCACGCGCTTGATGCTGCCGCCGTAGCCCTCGTAGCGCTCGGTCAGGTTGGAGAGAGCCTCTAGCTGCGATTTTTTCTTGTGATAGCTGACCTGCGTGTCCCTGAGCTTCTGATCCTTTGCGGCAAGCTCGTCACGGATCAGGGAAAGCTTTTCCTCTTTTGACGCCTGGGATTCGCCCAGCAAACGGATCTGTTCGTTGATCCGCTCAAACTCCTCCTCCAGCTCCTTCATGGCGGCTTCCTGATGGGCCTCGTCCGACTTCATGCGAAGAAGCCGGGACGTAAGCTCCGCCTTTCGAATATTGATCTGCTCCGTCATGGTATCGTAGCGGCCCAGCTTTGATTTGATGGTGGCTCTCGAGTTCAGGGCATCGATAATGGTATTTTTACCGCTTTCAATACGGTTATTCAGCTCCTCTATCACGCCCTGGACAGCCTCCAGACGCTCTCTTGCCTCATTCCTGGTCTTCTCAAGCTCGGCCGCCTGCCGGTCTATGATGTCCTTATCTCTTAAAATCTCATCTTTGTCCCGGTTCTTTGTATCAATCTCCCTCTGAACCGTCTCTTTCCTGGAGAGCAGGTGCTGTTCATTGCTCTTAGCCGAATGGATCTGCTCCTTCAGAACATTGATTTCACCCTCCAGCTTTCCCCGCAGGACGCTGGTGTCTGTCAGTGCGGTGCGGCTCTTTTCAATCGTTTCATCGAGAAGCTCTATCTGCCCCTGTATCTGTTCATATTCTTCCTTAATTTTTTCGTATTGTGCGGTTGTGCTCTCCAGATCGCCGGCGGCAATCCCATACTTTTCCTCCACGGAGGCTGACTGCTCCTTAAGGCTGGCGTTCTCCATCAGAAACAGATTCACGTCCAGGCGCCTCAGCTCTTCCTTTTTTTTCAGGTAAACCTTTGCCGTCTCGGACTGCCTTTCCAGAGGGCCTGTCTGTTTTTCCAGCTCGGAGAGAATATCCTTCACGCGGACGAGATTCTGCTTTTCATCCTCCAGCTTTTTCTGGGCCGCCGCCTTTCTCCTCTTGAACTTTACGATTCCTGCCGCCTCGTCGAACAGCTCCCGCCGCTCCTCCGGCTTTCCGCTCAGAATCTTTTCAATCTGTCCCTGTCCGATAATGGAATAGCCTTCCTTTCCGATACCGGTATCGTAAAACAGCTCGTTCACATCCTTGAGACGGCAGACGGTTCCGTTCAAGAGATACTCGCTCTCGCCGGAACGGTAAATCCGTCTGGCCACTGTCACCTCGTCGTAATCAATCGCAAGCTGGTGATCGGAGTTGTCCAGCGTGATCGCCACATAAGCGTACCCCAGAGGCTTTCTCATTTCTGTACCCGAAAAGATGACATCCTGCATGGAGGCCCCCCGCAGCTGCTTTACCCTCTGCTCTCCGAGCACCCAGCGCACCGCATCGGCCACATTACTCTTGCCGCTTCCATTCGGTCCCACAATTCCGGTGATACCGTTGTGAAACTGAAACACAATCTTATTGGCAAAAGATTTAAAACCATGTATTTCTATACTCTTAAGATACATAAAGAATTTATTTCTCCTCTTTTAAAAGCACTTCATAGGCCGCTTGCTGCTCCGCCGCCTTTTTGCTTCTTCCGATCCCCGTACTAACCGCCCTGTTATTGATCAGCGCCCTCACCACAAACTGCTTATCGTGCTCAGGCCCCGTCTCCTCCACAAGCTCATAGTGCACAACCCCTCCGGTTTTCTGCACGCGCTCCTGCAAAATACTTTTGCTGTCATAAAAAAGCTGCTTGTTCTCCAGATCCGACAAAATGAAGTCCATAATAAATTTTTCGGCTCTCTCAAAGCCGCTGTCCAGGTAGATCGCCCCGATGATGGCCTCCATCACATCCGAAATAATGGAATCCCTGCCGCGGCCTCCGGTAGCCTCCTCGCCTTTTCCAAGGAGAATATAAGCTCCCAGATTCAGATCCTTCGCACAGAAGGCAAGTGCGGGCTCGCAGACCGTGGAGGAACGTCTCCTCGTCATCTCTCCTTCGGACATATCCGGATAATTCACAAAAAAGAATCTGCTGGATGCCAGTTCCAGCACTGCGTCCCCCAGAAACTCCAGTCTCTCGTAGTTGTGATATTTATTGATTTTCTGTTCATTGGAAAAGGAGCTGTGCGTCAGCGCCTGACAAAGCAGCGCCTTGTCCTTAAACTCATACCCTATCTTCTTTTCCAGCTTTCTGCTGTCAGCTGCAAGCATATCCTTCTAACCTCATTCAGAAACTTTGACAGGCCAATCACTCAGTAAAAATCCGCCTGTCATGAACAAACGCCGACACGCTTTGCGGGCCGGCGCTGCTAAATTGACCGTTTTACCAACTCTTATTTAATTAACAGCATTTTTAATTAAGTTAACCGCTTCTTCCACCGTGGTGATCTTTTCCGCTTCTTCCGGGGGAACCTCGATCCCAAACTCTTCCTCTATCCCCATGACAATCTGAAAAACATCCAGGGAATCAGCTCCCAGGTCATCCATGAATGTGCTTTCCATAGTGATTTCGTCAGGATCCACGCTCAGTACGCTTGCAATTACCTCTTTTAATTTTTCAAATTCCATCGTTACATTTCCTTTCTTAACTTTCTTCCATCGTAATTTTTTCTTTTATTTTTTGATTGATATTCTGTTCTGTAAAGGTGATACATTGCAGAATAGAATTTTTGATTTCCACCGCCTTGGAGCTTCCATGGGTCTTGACCACAAGACCGTTCAGCCCGAGAAGGGGCGCTCCTCCGTACTGCTCCAGATCAAACGCCTTGAGCGTGTTCTTCAATGCGGGTTTTACCAGAACCGCACCGATCTTGCTGCGCAGAGAGGTCATCATTCCCGCCTTCACCTTCCTGATCAGCGTTCCGCCAACGCCCTCATACATCTTCAATATCACATTTCCCACAAAGGCCTCGCACACGATCACGTCCGCATCTCCTGCCGGAATGTCTCTCGCCTCGATATTTCCCACAAAATTGATATCCGGGCAATTCTTAAGGAGAGGGAAAGTCTCCTTTACCAGCGCATTCCCCTTATCCTCCTCCGCCCCGATATTAACGATCGCCACCCTGGGACTTGCAACTCCCATCACGTGCTCCATATAGACGGAGCCCATCTTGGCGAACTGTACCAGGTGGGAAGGCCTCGCATCCACATTGGCGCCGCAGTCGATAAGCAGAGAACAGCCCTTTTCCGTGGGAATAAGCGGTGCAAGGGGCGGACGCTCCACTCCCTTTATTCTTCCCACAATCACTTGGCCGCCCACAAGCGTTGCTCCGGTGCTTCCGGCTGACACATAGGCGTCGCATGTTTTGTCCTTCACCAGGTTAAGCGCTTTTACCAGAGAGGAGTCCTTCTTTTTACGGATCGCCATCACAGGCGGCTCTGCCGTCTCTATGACCTCTGTGGCGTTCACTACCTTCACCTGCTCTTTATTATATGTATATTTCGCAAGCTCATCATTTACAACATTTTCCTGTCCGACCAGAAAAACTTTTACATGGGAGCTTTCATTGACAGCCTCCACCGCGCCCTTTACGATCTGCTCCGGCGCATTGTCGCCGCCCATGGCATCCACTGCAACTTTTACCATTTCCGCCATACAACCAGCCATACCTTTCCCATTACTAACTATACTAAACTGTAGCGTAAAAATCAAGGGCCTCAAATCTGAAACCCTTGATCCTCATGCTCATCTTCATTCAACTAATCAACGCTGACGATTTCTTTCTTATTGTAAGAACCGCAAGCCTTGCACACTCTGTGAGGCACCATCAATGCGCCGCATTTGCTGCATTTTACTAATGTGGGAGCGCTCATCTTCCAGTTTGCTCTTCTCTTATCTCTTCTGGACTTAGAAGATTTATTCTTAGGACAAATAGACATCGTTACACCTCCTTATTCGCATAAAAGATATCTTTAATCGCTGCCATCCTGGGATCCGGCACAAACCTGTCGCACCCGCATTCCCCTTCATTCAGATTCTGTCCGCAGACTGTACAGATTCCCTTACAGTCCTTACCGCACAAAACCTTGGCTGGCATATTAATTAAGATTTCGTTGTTCATAAGAACATTTACGTCCAGCTCATAGCCGGATATAAAGTTTTGATCTTCTTCCCCTCCGGTCTGTTCCTGCCGTCCTTCGGGAGACACTGCCTGGTGCGCAAACGCCGCAGTAATGGGAATTTCCACGTCCTGCAGGCATCTGTCACAGGGAATTGTCAGCCTGGCCTTAAGCTCTCCCTCAATCAGTGCGCGGCCCGGTCCCGCATTCGTCAGCGTAAGCAAAACCTCCGAATCCCTGGACACGGGATACACATTACCCATATAGGAAAAATGACTGCCTTCATAAGCTGCACTTATCTTCCTGGCACTTCCCTCAGATGAAAAAACATCAGTCAGATTTATCAACATACTTAACTCCTATGCGTATACTGTGAAAAATTTATTTTGACAGCATACACGCCCGTACTGTAAACCTGCTCGCACTCAGACAATTATAACTACGGTGTCCCTTTTTGTCAATACCTGATAAAAAATTATTTCACCAGACCATAGGTCTCCCGTGCAATCGCAAGTTCTTCATTGGTCGGGATCACCAGAACTCTCGTCCGGCTCTGCGGCGTGGTGATATCGATATCCTGTCCTCTCTTCTGGTTTGCCTCCGGATCCAGCGTGATTCCCAGATATCCCAGGTATGCGCAGATTTTCTCCCGGATAAAGCCGCTGTTCTCTCCAAGCCCGGCGGTAAAACAGATGGCGTCCACACCGTTCAGGGCCGCCGTATAGGCGCCGATATACTTGGCCACCCGGTAGGCAAAAGCCTTCATGGTTCTCACCGCAAAATCCGCATCCTTGTGGAACTGCTCCTCCAGATCCCGGAAATCGGAGGAAAATCCGCCTGAAAGGCCCAGCACCCCCGACTTTTTGTTCAGCTCGCCCAGAATCTCCCCCACGCTCTTTCCTTCCTTATTACAGAGGAATTCAATGATGGCCGGATCCAGATCGCCGCTTCGGGTTCCCATGATCAGTCCCTCGAGAGGCGTCAGTCCCATGGAGGTATCCACGCATTTTCCCTCCCTGACAGCCGATACGCTTGCGCCGTTGCCCAGATGGCATACGATCAGTTTCAGCTCCTCATACTCTCGCCCCAGAAGCTTTGCCGCCTGACGGGACACGTAGGAATGGCTTGTGCCGTGAAAACCGTATCTTCTCACCTTGTACTTCTCATAATATTCATAGGGAATGCCGTAGAGGTAAGCCTCCTGCGGCATGGTCTGATGAAAGGCCGTGTCAAAGACAGCCACCATAGGCGTGTCCGGCATCAGCTCCCTGCACGCCGCAATCCCGATCAGATTGGCCGGATTATGTAAGGGCGCCAGATCATTGCACTGTCTGATCGCCTCGACCACTTCCTCGGTAATGAGCGTCGAGGAAGCAAAATTTTCTCCTCCGTGCACGATCCTGTGTCCTACCGCCCCAATCTCCTTAAGGCTTTTGACAACGCCGCATTTCTCATCCGTGAGGGCGCCCAGCACCAGGCGGATGGCATCCGTGTGATCCTTCATGGGCGTTACCGTCTCCACCTTTTCTCCTTGCGTCGGCGTATAGGTGATCTGGCTGCCGTCAATACCGATCCTCTCGCACAGTCCCTTTGCGATCAGCTGCTCGCTTTTTGCGTCGATCAGCTGAAATTTGAGGGATGAGCTCCCGCAATTGATAACCAAAATATTCATATTTGTCTCTCCTTCTTCTCGTTTACGCACTCAGGACAGCTGTGCCTGCACTGCCGTCAGGGCAACCACTCCCACGATATCCTGCCAGGAACAGCCTCTTGAAAGGTCGTTTACCGGCTTTGCGATTCCCTGGAGCATGGGGCCGTAGGCTTCCGCCCTTCCAAGCCTCTGCACCAGCTTGTAACCGATATTTCCCGCATCCAGGTTAGGGAAAATCAGCACGTTCGCCTTGCCTGCCACGTCGCTGCCGGGAGATTTTGATTTGGCCACGGAAGGAACCAGCGCGGCATCCAGCTGCAGCTCACCGTCCAGAGTAAGCCCCGGATACTGCTCATGGGCGATCCTTGTGGCCTCCACCACCTTGTCCACCATCTCGTGATGGGCGCTTCCCTTGGTGGAATGGGAGAGCATGGCGATAATGGGCTTGCTTCCCACAAGGCTCTTGAAGCTTTTTGCGGAGGAATCCGCAATCGCGGCCAGCTCTTCCGCCGTAGGATTCTGATTCAGACCGCAGTCCGCAAATAAAAAGGTTCCGTTATCCCCGAACTCGCAGTCCGGCACACACATCAGGAAAAATCCCGATACCAGCTTTACGCCGGGCGCCGTCTTCAGAATCTGGAGCGCCGGCCTTAAGGTATCCGCCGTGGCATGGCAGGCGCCCGCCACCATTCCGTCTGCGTCATTGGCCTTCACCATGATCACGCCGAAAGTAAGGAAATCATGCAGAAGGATTTCTCTGGCCTTCTCCGGGGTCATCCCCTTTGCTTTTCTCGTCTGGTAAAGCAGTTCCACATAGGCATCCAGTTTATCACAGTTTAAGGGATCTATGATCTTAACCCCGTCCAGCTCGATCTCAAGCCAGGTGGCGCCGTCCATGATCTTCTCCCTGTTTCCGATCATAATAATGTCCGCAATCCCCTCCGCTATAATGTGCGACGCAGCGATCAATGTTCTCTTATCCGTGGTTTCCGGCAGGACAATGGTTCGCCTGTCCGACTTTGCCTTCTCCTTGATCACATCAATATACGACATAATACCTTCTCCTTTCGACATTTGGCATGAGCGTGTAAACGCTTACATATTTATAAAAAATTATATCTCATACCACCCGCCCGGGCAAGTCTAAATCCGGAAAAAAATTGTGCAAATTTCCATACAAAAACCAACGCACACGGTTCTGCGTTTTCTGCCAAAATTTTTCCTGCGCAATTCCCGCTTTGAGCCCTGCCAGTCTGCTCCGGAACCGGTTTGGTCTTCCGGACTGATGTTACAAATCGGATTTCACGAATAAAATGCCCGAGCTTTCGGAAAGCGGAGGGGCCGGCACTAAGCGGGAATTGTGCGGGAAAGGTTTGCACTTCACCGCCGATTTATGATACATTTATTCTAGCGCATGGCACTGCCGCGCAAAATTGCAGGAAAGAGTGACTGTTTTATGAAAATCGCCGCCGTCATTGCCGAATACAATCCGTTTCACAACGGGCACCGCTACCAGATTGAACAGACACGGCTTCTTACCGGAGCTGATTATGTTCTGGCCCTGATGAGCGGAAATTTTGTCCAGCGGGGAGCCCCCGCCATATTTAACAAGTATTTGCGGACCCGGATGGCTCTTTTGGGCGGCGCCGACGCCGTCATCGAGCTTCCCTGTCTGTACGCTCTCTCCAGTGCGGAATTCTTTGCGGGAGGGGCCGTGGCTTTGCTGAACCGCCTTGGCTCCATCGATTTTCTCTCCTTTGGAAGCGAGGAGGGAAATCTGGATTCCATCCTTGCCCTGGCCGGTCGTCTCGCCTATCCGTCCCGCGGGTATGACTCCCTGCTGCGTTCCCTCCTAAAACAGGGGCTCTCTTTTCCCGCAGCCAGATACCAGGCCCTTGCGCAGGCAGACTCAGGTCACAAAGGAAGGATTCCCGAAACGCTTCTGACCTCTCCCAACAACATCCTTGCCCTGGAATACTGCAAGTCCCTTCTTGCCACAAACAGCCCCATCCGTCCCTTTACCCTGAAACGGCAGGGGAGCCCCTACCACGGGAAGGATCTGGACGGCAAGCCCGGAGGTTTCAGCAGCGCCTGCGCAATCCGGGCCGCCATCGAAGGGACCCGGCCTGGTATTTTGGAAGAATACCCAGCCTCTTTTCTGACCTGCGGCGACTTTTCCTCCCTCCTCCATTACCGTCTCCTCATGGGGCAGGAGGACGGTTTTTCCGATTATCTGGACTGCAGCGTCGACCTCTCGGACCGGATACGAAACAGCCTTCCTGAATTTGAAGGATTTGACAGCTTCTGCCGCCTGCTCAAAACAAAGGAAGTTACCTACACGAGAATAAGCCGCATCCTGATGCATATTCTTCTCGAAATCCGAACGCCGAAGGCTTATGCGGCCCCTTTTTTGGAACGCAGGCTCCCCGTCCCCTATGCGCGGCTGCTTGGCTTTCGCAGAACCTGCGCCCCGCTGCTCTCCGCCATCAAAAAAAATGCGGACATCCCTCTGCTCTCCAAGCTGGCGGATGCCCCCGCCCTTCTTGGCAGGTGCAGCGCCCAAAGCCCTGAACGGGACGGCCTCCACATGCTGCGGCAGGACGTCCTTGCCAGCGATATTTACGAGGCGGTCTATTCCGGAAAATACGGCGGCGGGGCGGCCAAAAACGAATACAGGCAGTCTCCCGTTATCCTGTAAGATCCAAACGGAAGAAAGGAACAAACGATATGATTGATTACTATGTCTCCAAAACAGACAGCGGCGAAAACCACTTTCCAACCATCCGCCAGGCTGTCGCACAGGTTCCCGATTACACGATGGAGCCTGTCACCATCCACCTTGCCCCCGGAACCTACCACGAAAAAGTCACGATTGCAAGGCCATTCCTGACCCTGGAGGGAGCCGGTCCCGCTTCCACTGTCATCTCCTATGACGACTGTGCAACCCAGATTCTTAAGGACGGCTCCAAACGGGGAACCTTCCGCTCCTACACTCTGTTTGTGGACGGCCATGACATCACGCTGCGAAACCTTACCGTCAAAAACGCTTCCTTCCCCCGCCAGAAAGCCGGCCAGGCCATTGCCCTGTATGCGGACGGCGACCGGATCCAGGCGGAAAACTGCCGCTTTGAAAGCTTCCAGGACACGCTTTTTACAGGCCCCCTTCCTCCTGCGGCCCTGTCCCCCGGCGGCTTCACAGGGCCCAAGGAATTTGCCGAGCGGATCGTAGGCCGCCAGTACTACAAAAACTGCTATATCTGCGGGGATATTGATTTTATTTTCGGAAGCGCCACCGCCTATTTCGAGGAATGCGAAATCGCCTCCGTCTATTCCGAGCCGCCCGCCCCCGATGCGGAGGGAACCCCTCCGGTCTACGGCTATGTCACGGCCGCCTCCACACCGGAGGGGTATCCTTACGGATATGTCTTTGACAGATGCCGTTTCACCGGGATCTGTCCGGAAAAAAGCGTTTATCTCGGAAGGCCCTGGCGCAATTTTGCCAAAACCGTTCTCATCGACTGCGAGCTTGGCGGCCACATCCGCAGGGAAGGCTTTCATGACTGGAACAAAAAGGAAGCCCATGGCACCCTGTTCTATGCGGAGTACCGCAGCTTTGGCGAGGGTGCGGCTCCCTCAGCCCGCGCCCCCTTTGTCAGACAGCTGTCGGATGAGGAGGCGCAGAAATTTCGCAGGGAGGCTGTGCTTTCCGGCAAAGACGGCTGGAGGCCTAGTATTTAACTAGGCCTCGTTCCAAAGCTTCTGTATATGCTCCCTCGCCTGCACCGCATTCAGAGGAAGGGTATTTTCCAACGTCACATGTATGTAGGGCTTTCGCTCCTTGATAAATTTCATCAGTGCGGTATAGTCCATTTTACCCGTCCCTGCCGCTGCGGGGGTCAGCTTTCCGTTCTTTACCAGATAGTCCTTGATGTGAATTACCGCCACATCCCGGCCAAGAAGGTCGATGGCCTCCTCTACAATCTCCCTCTGATTCTCATAATTCTCTTCATCCAGAAGATTCACCGGATCCAGTATGATCTGCAGGTTCGGAGAATCAATGGCATCCAGAACGCTCCTTGCTCTTGCGGCGTCATACACGATATGCTTTTTGACCGGCTCAATGGCAAGGATCACTCCCGCTTTTTCCGCATACTCCACCACCGGCCTTAAGTTTTTGATCAACAGCTCCAGGGCCTGTTCGCTGTAGCAGGCCGGCTCGGATTTGTACTCCTCATTGGGAGCGCCGGTCTCGGTTCCCACCACGCCGCATCCAAGCAGCGAGGCAAACCGGATATGCGCCTTGTACTGATCCATAATCCCCCTGAGCTTCTCCGGATTGGGATTGGCCGGATTCAGGTAGCAGCCAAGAACCGCAACGTCGATTCTCTTATCCTCGAATATCCTTCTTAAATGCATGGCATAGCCGGGGGTAAGCGCCTGCGCATCAGACGGTATGTCTTTCAGCACCTTGGACAGTGCCAGATGTACGCAGGTAAACCCCTGCCGGTTCACCTCGTCCAGTTTGTCCACAAAGGGTAAATTTCTCATATCATGCAGACGAATTCCTATTTTCATGCTCTCTCTTTGCCCTCACTGCGTCTCATCCACATTACGCAGAGTGACGGCCTCTCCTTTCTGTCCCGTAATAGAAACATTCCTGAGCACAAGCTTCTTCACATTATTCGCATAAATCCCTTTCAGGCTGCACGCTTCCACGCCCTCCGACATGGCGGGCACATCCTGCCTCGGATTTTCCGCATAGGTCACGGTGATGTTTTTCATGACGATCTCTTCAATCTTCCGTTCCGGAAGACCGTCAAAGTAGGCCGCCGCCACATGGCAGTTGGCCGCACGGATATTCTCAAATTCCAGCCTCCTGATACTTGGCGTTCTCTCGTCCGCAGCCATGGGCTCCCTGCTCTGTACATATTCCGTCCTCCCGTCCGGGTCGCAGAAATAAAAGCTGTTTACCACGAACGGAGTCATCACATGATCCATATCGATATTACGGAAGGTAATCCGGTCGAGAATCGCATCCTCTCCCCGCCCCCTTCTCGTCTTGATGCGCAGCCCTCTGTCCGTATGGCAAAACAGGCAGTCCTCCACCGTAAGGTTCTTCACGCCTCCCGCCATCTCGCTGCCCAGCGTGACCGCCCCGTGCCCGTTCTCCATCAGGCACTGCCTGATGTGAATGTTTTCCGAAGGACACTTGTGCTTCTTTCCCATATAAATCTTACCTGACTTCACCGCAATGCAGTCGTCCCCCAGTGAAAAGCGGACTCCCGCAACCTCCACATTCTTACAGGATTCCGGATCCAGTCCGTCCGTGTTGGGCGAATCGCTCGGGTTCTCAACGAACACATTGTAAAACCGCAGATCCTGACTGAAATACGGATGAAGCGTCCAGGAGGGGCTGTTGCAGAATTTGATTCCCTGCAGGGTGATATTCTGACAGCGGGTGACAAAAAACATTCTTGGCCGGAAGGCTCCCACCATCACCTTTGGATTGTGCCACCAGTTTTCCCCGGAGGCGTTGCCATTGATGGTTCCCTCCCCGTAAAGGAAAACATTCTTCACGTCCACGCCCATAATAATCGACGTGAACATGGGAAGCGGGTTTCCCTCCCAGCTGCCAAGATTATACTCGTCCGTCTCGTCGTAGCTCTCGATCAGACCCGGTACTCTGGGATAGGCAAAGCGCTCGGTATCGGCCAGAAGCACAGCCCCCTTCCGGAGCTCCAGATTGAGATCGCTTTTAAGAAACAGGGTGGTGATGCGGTAGGTTCCTCTGGGGATCAGAACCCTGCCGTCTTTGGGACAGCACAGAATCGCCGCCTGGATAAACCTGGTGTCATCCTGCACCCCGTCGCCCTTTGCACCGAAATCCCTGACATTCAGGGTGACAAACTCGTATTCGGTGGTAAACCTTACCCTGCCCGCCTCGCTTTTATCCTCCCGGACCAGACAGATCTCATATTCCGTTTCCGGCTTCAGGCCAAAAACAGAGGTGATCACGGTTTCCACATCCTTCACGCAGACACCGTTTACCAGGAGCCTGTACTTCTCTTTCGTGTAATAGAGGCCCCCGTCCGCAATCTCCAGCACTGCGCTTCTTGCCGATTTCATAAGCAGTTTCAGTTCCATCTTTTTAACCATGCTCCTTTCGCAGTCATTCCATCCGCTCTCTCAACATCTGATACTGGCTGAACGCCATGAGAAAAGCGCCCGCCTCCACAGGGGAAGGAATTCCTCCCTCCTTGAAGCGCCGGTCCCAGCTTTCCGTCACATTCTCCAGAATCTCTCTGCCAAAATGCGCATATTTTTCCAAAAGGAGCGCTCCCATCCCGCATGCCCTGAGAATGGAATAGGCCGCCATAAGACTCCCCGCCGTATCCGGATCCTTTCCGCAGGCACTGTCCCCGTCGATTTTCCGGTAAAAAAGCCCGCTCTTACCATCACGATACCGCAGAACCCCCGAAATCACCTGTCTGAAAATCCTTTCAAGCCTCTTATACTGCTCAAAAACCTGAATGCTCATACTGCCCATGGTATCCACAAGCGCCATCAGATAAAGCCCCGTATCGTCCATCAGAAAGTCCGGCGCATCAGGTATCTGTCCCTCTCCGCCTGCCGTCTCGTCAAAACGATTCCTGCACAGCCCTCTTTCTTCATTGTACAAAAGCTTCTGAACATTGTCAAACTGGCGGATAATATCGCTGTAATTTTCCTTCTTTCCGATCTTCGTCTCATACTCCATATAAAAGGGCAGCAGCGAAAACGTATCCCGCAGCCAGAGCTGTGCGGGACGGCCCGGGTCATGGGCAAAGCTTCCGCATGCGCACCTTGGCCAATCCGCCAGATAACGCATCAGATCCTTTACCGCTTTTTGATAGGTTTCCTCTCCGGTCTCATCCAGCATATAAAACAGAACGGGGCCAAGGCCTGCGACGGCGGGCTTTCTTTCCTCCAAAGCATGGAGCAGACCGTCTCTGCAGAGCCACCGCCCAAGACAACTTTCCACAAAAGCCGAATATCTTTCCTCCTGCGAGGCCTCATGGAGCCTGCATGCGCCGAGAAGCAGCATTGTGTCCCCAAGGCCAAAGCCGTTGTCTCCCACACGGGATTCCTTAAGAATTTCTTCTATATATTTTTCCGCTCTCATCTTTTTCCCTCTCAAAGCGTGACGCCCTGCTTGAAGATCGCCATGTCATGAAAACCGGCCTTCTCGCTGCATACCTTCCTTCCGGATGCCGTCTCGATCACACATTCAAAAAGCTCCCCGGCCGTCTTCTCCATGGCCTCTCCTTCCACCAGCACGCCTGCATTAAAATCAATCCAGTTGGACTTTTTTCCGGCCAGAGTGGAATTGCTTGCGATCTTCATGGTAGGAACCGGGGAGGCGAAGGGCGTTCCCCTCCCCGTGGTAAAAAGCACGATATGGGCACCGCTGGCCGCCAGCGCCGTGGCCGCTACCAGGTCGTTTCCGGGTGCGCTCAGAAGATTGAGCCCCGGCGTCGCCACCCTCTCCCCGTAATGCAGAACGCCTCTGACCGGAGCGCTGCCCGATTTCTGGGTACAGCCAAGGGATTTATCCTCCAGGGTGGAAATTCCTCCTTTTTTGTTGCCCGGCGACGGATTCTCGTAAATCGTCTGGTTATGGCTCTTGAAATAATTTTTGAAATCATTGATAAGCGTCACCGTGTCGTCAAAAAGCTCCTCGCTCTCACAGCGGTTCATGAGAAGGGTCTCCGCACCGAACATTTCCGGCACCTCCGTCAGGATCGTAGTCCCTCCCGCCGCAATCAAAAGATCCGAGAATTTCCCCACAAGCGGGTTGGCCGTAATCCCCGAAAATCCGTCGCTCCCGCCGCATTTGAGGCCGACAATCAGTCTGGATGCGCTGACAGGCACCCGTTCCATGGGCGCCGCATAGTCGATCAGCTCTTTCACCAGCTCAACTCCTTTTGCAATCTCGTCCTCATACTCCTGACACACAAGGAATTTCACTCTGTTTTCATCGTATCTGCCAATATAAGGCTTTAGGACATCAATATTGCTGTTCTCGCAGCCAAGGCCCAGAACCAGCACGCCTCCCGCATTGGGATGTTTAATCAGATCGGCCAGAATCGTCCTGGTGTACTCCTGATCGTCCCCCATCTGGGAACAGCCGTAGGGATGCGAAAATGCGATTACCTCATCCACGCTCCCCCTCACAAAGGCGCCGGCCTTCGCCGCAATGGCGCCCGCCACATTATTCACACAGCCCACCGTGGGAACGATCCAGATCTCGTTGCGCACCCCCACCGTGCCGTCCTTTCGCTCAAAGCCCTGGAAAAACACTTCCTGCCGCACAGGCTTGACAGCATTTTCCACCGCAGGCTCATAGGAATAGGTCAGAAGATCTCCCAGCCCGGTTCTGATATTATGTACATGGATCCAGTCGCCTTTTTTTACGTTTTCCTTTGCAAAACCAATGGGACAGCCATATTTGATTACCGCTTCGCCCTCATCTATGTCCGCAAGCGCCATCTTATGTCCTGCCGGGATCTCCATGTTCGCACAGATCCGCTCCCCCGACACTTCCACGCACTCTCCCGCTCCAATGGTCTCAATGGCTACCGCCACATTATCGTTGTCATGAATTTTGAATATCCGCATGCCTTCCCCCTTATCCTTTGCCCTATCTGAAATTGTCTTCCAGTGCCTTTCTCATTCCCTTATCCGCAATCTCGTCCAGATAGGAGGCGACCGCATCCACGAGCCCGTTGATCTGTGTAAGATCCTGACCGAAAAACTCTGTGTTTTCCAAAAAGCTCTGTGCAAATTCCGCGGAAGGCTTTTCGCTGTTTTGGGCAAAGAATTCAAGCACCGCCCGGTCGTCCATGATCTGGTATTCCTGTCCGTCCCTGTGGCCCACAAGCGCCTTGTCCCGTATCTCGGTTCCCTTATAGAAAGCCATCAGTGCCGCAAGGGAAAAAGTCAGATGTGCGGGAAGCTCCCCTTTGGCATCAACATATCCGAGGAAGCTTGGCATACATCTTGCCCTCCACTTGGAAACGGAATTTAAGGAAATGGACAGCAGCGCATGCTTCACGTAAGGGTTGTTAAACCGGGTGATGACGGCCTGCGCAAAGTCCTCGAGATCTTTCCTGGGAAGCGTCAGTGTGGGAATCACCTCGTCGAAGATCGTCTCCTTCATAAACTTAAAAACAATCTCGTCCTTCATGGATTCCAGCACAATATCGTTGCCTGCCAGGAAGGAGGCCAGCACAAAGGAGGTATGGGCCCCGTTTAAAATCCGCACCTTTCTCTGCTTGTAGGGCTTCTGATTATCCGTATAGATAACCGGCAGTCCCGCCTTGTGAAGAGGGAATTCGACGCTGATATCCTTCGGGCATTCGATGACCCATAGGGCAAAAGGCTCGCCCGTCACGATCAGCTCATCCCGATATCCCCACTCCTCCCAGAGCTTCTCGTCCTCTCCTCTGGGATATCCCGTGATAATCCGGTCAACCAGAGTGGAACAGAAAATACACGCCTCATTCAGCCATGTCTTAAACGCCTCCTCCAGCTTCCAGTTATCCGCCTGTTTCAGGACGCACTCCTTCAGATGAATGCCGTTGTCGTCAATCAGCTCCACGGGAAGCATCACCAGTCCCTTATCCGTCGCCCCGTTAAAATGACGATATCTCTCATACAAAAACTTGGCGAGCTTTCCTGGAAAGCTTGCCGGCGGGCACATATCGAGCCTGTCGTTTTCATCATATACAATCCCGGCTTCCGTTGTATTGGAAACAATGTATCTCAAAGAATCCAGCTTTGCAAAAGCGCTGTATTTCTCATACTCCTCATGGGCCGCAACCACATCCGTAACGCTGGTGACAATGCGGTTCTGTATCGTCGCTTCTCCGTCCACGATACCGCGCAGGGAAACCGTGTACTGTGACTCCTGCGCACGGAAACGCTCCAGGCTGCCGAACTCAATCGGCTTTACCAGCACGATATCGCCGTCAAATTCCCCCTTTTCATTTGCGATATCAATCATGTAATCCACAAATCCCCGCAGGAAGTTGCCCTCCCCAAACTGAAGGACCTTAACCGGTCTTTCCTTTTTCCCTGTCTTTGCTTTTGATAACAATTCCATCTCTTCTCTCCTTATTCGTTGACAAATTAACAGAAACCCTTCTCATTTATGTAAGTGCTTACATTCTAAATTTTACAACCCTTTTTCACATAAGTCAACCACTTTCCCTTCTGATTTCCACCGTTTTCCCGTAAATATGCCATATATTTTTTCTGTCTCTTCTTGTATTTTTCCTATATTTATTGTATAATCAGAATAGTTTTTATGTAAACATTTACATGTTTTTCAAAAAGGAGACCGATTACTTGACCATCTACGACATTTCAAAGCAGGCCGGCGTTTCCATTGCCACCGTTTCCCGGGTCTTAAACGGCAGCGCAAACGTAAAACCAAAAACAAGAAAAAAGGTATTGGAGGTAATGGAACAGTGCGGCTATACGCCCAACGCTTTCGCAAGGGGACTGGGACTGGATTCCATGAACACCATAGGGATTCTCTGTGCGGATTCCTCTGATCTTTATCTGGCAAAAGCCGTATATTTTATAGAGAAGAACCTGCGGGCCGGAGGATATCATTCCATCCTCTGCTGTACCGGCTACGAACTGGAGAGCAAAAAGTCTTCTCTGTCCCTCCTGCTGAACCAGCGGGTGGACAGCGTTATCATGGTGGGATCCACCTTTATCGAGGAGGAGTCCGGCGACAATCAGTACATCCGCAACGCAGCCCTGCAGACACCCATCATGCTGCTCAATGCCGATCTTGACTGTTCCAACGTGTACTGTACCATGTGTGATGATTTTAAGGCCACACAGGAGGCCGCCTCTTTTCTCTTCGGGCAGGGAATCACGGATATCCTCTATCTGTACAATTCCACCTCCTACAGCGGTCGGAAAAAGCTCTCCGGTTATCAGTCCGCATACCTGATGAAGGATATTCCTTTAAATAAACAATACCAGCAGTTTTTTCCCGGTTCCCGCGAGGATATTGACGGCGTCTGCCAGTTTCTGAATGCGCTTCACCAAAAGGGCCTGGATTTTCACGCCGTTATCTCTTCCGAGGATATGCTTGCCGCAGGAGCTGTCAAATACGCCAGGATGAATAATCTTTCCATCCCGGAGGACCTCTCCATCATAGGCTACAATAACTCGCTCCTTAGTACCTGCTGCGAGCCGGAGCTCTCATCCATCGACAATCACCTGGAAACTCTCTGCTCCCAGCTGGTAAAAACCTGTATCGGTATTTTGAACGGCGAGGAAATGCCTCAGAAAACCATTTTTTCCGGCGAACTTGTTAAACGTTCCAGTACAAAATAATTCCATCCGTGCAGGTGGCATTTGCGCGCTGACAGCAGCACGGATGGAAATCATTCAAAAAATTATACAAGGAGGATTTTTTATGAAACCATTTATGGATAAGGATTTCCTGTTATCCACCCCCACCGCACAGGCTCTGTTCCACGAGTATGCCGAGAAGTCGCCGGTTCTGGATTACCACTGCCACATCAATCCCCAGGAGATTGCCCAGGACCGCAAATTCGACAATATCACTCAGGTATGGCTGGGCGGCGACCATTACAAATGGCGCTTTATGCGCTCCTGCGGCGTGGAAGAACGCTTTATCACGGGAGACGCTTCCGACAAGGAAAAATTCTTTAAGTGGGCGGAGGTTCTTGGAAAAGCCATTGGCAACCCGCTCTACCACTGGAGCCATCTGGAGCTGCAAAGATACTTCGGCTACACGAAAGCTCTCAGCAAAAAGACGGCCGAGGAGGTTTGGAATCTGTGCAATGAAAAACTGACCGGGGATTCCATGAGTGTCCGCAATCTGATCCGCCGCTCGGGCGTGACCCTGATCTGCACCACGGACGATCCCGCAGATTCCCTGGAGTGGCATGAAAAGATCGCCGCAGATGAGAGCTTCGAGGTTCAGGTTCTTCCCGCATGGCGTCCCGACAAGGCCATGAATATTGAGAAAACGGACTATACGGATTATCTCGCCACCCTCTCTGATGTAAGCGGCATCCAAGTGGATTCCTTTGCCGCCTTAAAGGATGCGCTCAAAAACCGTATGGATTACTTCTCTGCCAGAGGGTGCCGGGTGTCCGATCACGCCCTTGAATATGTGATGTACCGCCCCGCTTCGGATGAAGCGGTTGAAGCGATCTTTCGCAAGCGCCTGGATGGAGCAGAGGTCACCCGGGAAGAGGAGCTGACCTTCAAGACCACTTTCATGCTTTTTGTCGGCAGGGAATACAGCAGACGGGGCTGGATCATGCAGCTTCACTATGGTTGCAAGAGGGATAACAACAAGCTGATATTTGAGAAGCTGGGACCGGATACGGGCTATGACTGTATCAACAACTATGCCCCCTCCGCACAGATGGCCGACTTCCTCAACGCCCTGACCTGTACCGGCGAACTGCCAAAGACCGTTATCTACAGCTTAAATCCCAATGACAATCAGTCCATCGGAACGATTCTGGGCTGTTTCCAGGATTCCACGGCCGTTGCCAAAATCCAGCAGGGAAGCGCCTGGTGGTTTAACGACCACAAGATCGGCATGAGAGACCAGATGCTCTCCCTTGCCAGCCTTGGAAATCTCTCCGGTTTCATTGGAATGCTCACGGATTCCAGAAGCTTCCTCTCCTACACCAGACATGAGTATTTCCGCCGCATCCTGTGCGAGCTGATTGGCGAGCTGGTGGAGAACGGGGAATTTCCGGCGGATATGGATACCCTCTCCGAAATCGTGAAGGATATCTCCTACAACAATGCGGTGAGGTATTTCGGGTTTGATCTGAAGGAAGTTTAGAAATATCGCTGACAGATTGAGAGAAACAACGGGAAACGGACCGTCGCAGACCAGGGAGGATGCGCTTTCGGCAAAGCGCATCCTCCCTGAGTTTTTGAGATGTTTTGCAGTGTTTGGGGAACCGGAAGCCTTATTCATCCAAATCCCCCTCCCCGAACAGCCCGGTCACTTCCTCCTCGGTCATATAGACAGCACCGGTAATTTCATCGTCCTCATTGCGGATGATCTTTACATTTACGGTACCTGCAGGGTTAACGTCCAGCGTATAAAAAGATTGATTGGCACGAATATCCAGAAAAATATGGATCAGCTGCCCCTGGTAGTAATAATTCTTGCCGTCCGCCGTAACGCCTGCTGCCCGTCTTCACCCTCTCCTTCGCCTCCAATACCCCGTCTTATACACCACATAAAGTAATGCGGCAGAGATTCCGTTGCTCACCACCACGCAGTACCACACGCTCCGCACCCCCATGTGGAGCCAGGTCTCGCAGACAAACAGCACCGCAAACCGGAACACCCACAATCTCGAGGCATCCACCAGCATCGTCACTTCCGTATGTCCGCTTCCCTGAAACAGCCCCATGGTGGAATTATAGACCCCGTTGGTGAAGCACCAGAAGGCCATGATACTGAGGAAATCCGCCGCCATCCCGATCACCTGCTCATCCTGGGAAAAAATACGGACAATCCCGGCGGAAAGGAAAGGCCTTGACAGAATCATACCTCCCAGAAACAGAAAAACCACGCTGATTCTTCTGGAGATCCGGTATCCCTGATCCGCCCTCTCATACTGCGCCGCACCCACATTCTGCCCTACAATGGTCGCCACTGCGGAGCCAATCCCGTTGGAGGGAAGCGTAATCAGCCCGTTTACCTTGTTACCGATTCCGTAAGCCGCCATGGCCTCGGTCCCGTATTTGAAAACATTGCGGCTCATGAGCAGGAAGCCAAACTGCATGGCGCTGCCTCCGATTGCCGTGGGAAGCCCCACGGTCAGAATGCTCCGCAGCTTTTCCTTCTCAAATTTCAATCGCCGCAGATCCAGATACACATCCTTTCGCCTGTCGCGAAGCAGGAAAAAGGCGATCACCGCCGGGGCCGCCTTTGCCCCCACCGTGGCCAGGGCTGCGCCTGCCGCTCCCAGATGAAGCACCACCATCAGGAGCGGATCCAGCGCCATGTTGAGCGTGATCCCAAAGAGATTGAGAAACATGGGCCGCACCGTATCCCCCTGGGCCTGGCTGATTGCCGCATACAGATTTACAAGAAACAGAAAAGGCATATCCAGGATCACCAGCTGAAGATACGTCCTGCTGTGGCGCCAGGTTTCCCCCTCCGCTCCCAGCCAGGATACAATTGCCGGGGTGGCGACGGCCACAGCCAGTGCGCAGGCAAGGGAAAAGAGCATGGCGCAGGTAAAAATCTGATTTGCCATGCTCCTGGCGTCTGCATCCTTTTTCGCCCCTAAATACTGTGCGATCAGAACCGAACCCGCCACGGTGATTCCCGAACCGAAATTCACCACCATGCTCTGCACCGGAGTCACCAGATTGATCGCCGCAAGCTCGGCCGTTCCCAGCTTCCCCAGCCAGTAAGTATCCGTGAGATTGTACATGGTCTGCAAAAAACTGTTGATAACAACAGGAATGGCAAGGGACAAGATCGCCCTCACCATATTCCCGCTCAAAATTAATTCTCTGTTCACTTTTTTCGTCATCTTAACACGTCCTATATTGAAAATCCAGAAATTCCGTATAGAGAGGCTCCTGTCCCGCATATCCGTAAACGCCCACCATGGCCCCGGTAAAGCGCTTGCCCATGCGGATCCCCTCATCGCAGAGATAATACACATTGGGAAGATCCGCAAGGGTTGTCTCCCCGTCCCGGGAATCGCCCGCCTTTCCGGAAAACGCCCGGAAGTAAAATCTGCGCTTTAAATACTTTGTATCCACACCAATCCAGAACAACCTTCCCTCCGGCTCCTTTACCTCCGCCTTCTCATGATAAATATCCTCTCTTCCGATATGCTCTCTCACCTGCAGGAAATACCCTGCGCCCTGCCGGGAAAAATAAGCGCACACCCAGGTGTTTTCATCATAGTAACAGGTAAGACCGCACTCCTGGCCCGGCAAAAGCTTTGGTACCCGCAGCAGAGCCTGCGCCCGAAATGAAAAGGCGCTCTGCCTCCTTACCAGAATATTCCTGGCTTTCACGCTGGCGAGGGGATGCCTGCTTCCCTTTAAGATCAGATGGCCGTCCCGAAAGGAGATGGCCCCGTCCTCCGGAGGTCTCGGAGTCACGAAGTCCCCGGGCAATCCCCGGGAAAAGCAGCCGTCCCGTCCTTTCTCCGGAAAAGTCTCCCGATCGGGCCGGATCGTGCTCACAGCCGCACAAGCGCCCTCTCCCCCGCCCGGCTCCTGCCATCTTGGAAGATCCGGCCTTACCTGCAGCGCGCTTGGCCCGTCCAGATTGTTTACGATAGGCCAGCCGTCCGCCGTCCAGGTGATGGGATCCAGGGCGGTCTCCCGTCCCAGGATGCTGTAGCTATCCCCGATCATCCTTCCGCACAGATAGACCATGTACCACTGGCCCTTCTGTGTGCATACCGGTTTTCCGTGGCCGCAGCGCTGAATCCCCGCCCTCTCGTCCATCTGACGCATGATGGGGTTATAGGGACAGGGCTCATAATTTCCCATAAGCTCCCGGCTCCTGGCCACCGTGATCCGATGCCCGGGGCCCGTGCCGCCTTCCGCAAGGAACAGATAATACCAATCGTCCTTTTTGAGAAGATGAGGCCCCTCCGGCGCCCGCTTCTGATCCCCGTAGAACAGGAGACTTGCCTGCGAAATCTGCCTTTTGCAGTCATCGGAGAGTTCAAAGATCCTGGCTCCCCGGTTCAGCAGCATGTAATGCCTTCCGTCCTCATGGAAGATGGAGGGATCGATCCCGTCCTCCTCAATAAACACCGGCTCGCTGTAGGGCCCCTGCGGCTTATCCGAGCTTACCACAATCTGCCTGCGGTAGACCGGCCCCGCATCGCCCAGCCGGTAGGTCGCCGTGATATAGAAGGTTCCGTCATCATAGGAAATATCCGGCGCCCAGTAGCCCCTTCCGCCCTCCAGCTCATCAAGGCGGGCCCACTTCGGGTTTGTGACGGCATGCCCGATCACCTCCCAGTGTACCAAATCCCTGGAATGGGAAATCGGAATACAGGGGAAAAAGATGAAGGAGGAATTTACCATATAATAATCCTCCCCCACCCTTACAATGCTGGGATCCGGAAACATCCCCGTGCGAATGGGATTGTGGTACATATCCTCATAAGCGGCGCCCACGACGCTCTCATAGTAGGAGAGAAGCTCCTCATGTCCCTTTTCGTAGGCGATCTGATAAGGGGTGATGAGATTTTTGTCCCCGTCCGTGATGCGCATCCCCACCTTTTCCACCAGATAGCGGTTCAGTTCCACATTTCCGGATTCTGCGGCATAATGCAGAATCGTCCGGTGTTCATCATCCACCGTGTTCATACTGGCTCTGGAATACTCCACAATGTATTTTACAATCTCAAATTCCCCCGTTCCGGCCGCATAAAGGCACAGGGGAACGCCCTGAGACGTTTTTTCGTCAATACAGGGGGGATCCTCAGTCAAAATTCTCGTTACTTCCTCTAAATCCTTTCTTTCAATGGCTTCCTGCAGACTCATGCATAAGCCTCCCTTCTTCCACTTTCGCTTCACTCTTCCAACGCGGTTACATGAATATAGGCAAACTCTCCATAACCCGCCTGTCCCTGCGCCCGGTCCGTAGTGGCAAAGAGCCCGATTTTGGCTCCCACCCAGGTATGATCCGAGGGCGTAAAATCTGTCTCCACCGAAATCTGCCGTGTACCGTCCGCAGAGTAAAACATCCGGAATACCGGGCCGCTTTCGCCTTTTGTCATGGTAAAGGAAAGCGATACCTCTTCCAGCTCCTTCGGAAGGGATGCCAACTCTCTCATCTCTTCCTTTACCTCCCCGTCCGCACCGTCATAAGCCCTGGCAAAGACAAGCTTGTTTCCCTCTGCCCCGGCTTCTGCCGCAATATAGGCGTAGTGTCCGCCCATCATTACCATGCCCGCTCTGCCGCCTTCTTTCAGCCCTGTAAAGCGCAGGCGGGACTCCGCCCTGAAATAGGGACAGACAAGCTTCTGAGTCAGCACATTCGCCTTCTCCCAGAGAACCGCCCCCTCCCTCCCCGAGGGATTTACAGCGTAGAGACGCAGGAATCCGGGATGCTCCGAAAGAGAGTAAAAGCTCTCCTCCCAGTTGCCCAGCCACTGCCACAGGAGCTTGAGCGAACCGTCCCGGAAATCGTCAGACGCTTCCAGGCTGGCCGCCTCGTCCACCATACCGGTATTTGGCTTTGCATGAACCAGGCAGGGCTCCCCGCAGCCATCCTTTTGGTTGATTCCGATCACCGGCCAGTCGTTTTCCCAGACAACCGGCTGCAGGTGCGTGATACGCCCGTACAGCCCCCGATCCTGAAAATGGACAAACCACTCCTCTCCGTTTACCGTATCCACAAGACCGCCCTGGTGAGGCCCGTTTATGGGACTTTCTCCCTGCCTCATGACGACCTTCTCCTCGTAGGGTCCGTATATGCTTCTGGAGCGAAGCACGCTCTGCCAGCCGGTCTTTACGCCTCCTGCCGGGGCAAAAATGTAATAATAGCCGTTCCGTTTGTAAATCTTGGGGCCCTCGATGGTGGGCTGCGTCTCCACACCGTTATACAAAAGATGATCCTCCGTAATCGCCTCCGTGCCGTCAGGGGACATCTCAAAGATCCCCAGATAGCTCTTAAATCCGATACGGCTCTTTGCATAGCCGTGGATCAGATAGGCCTTCCCGTCCTCATCCCAGAAGGGACAGGAATCGATCAGCCCCTTACCCGCAAGGACAAGCACCGGCTCCTCCCATTTTCCCAGCGGATCTGCGCTTCTCACCATGAAAAAGCCCTCGTCCGGCATTCCATAGTAAATGTAAAAATAGCCCTCATGATAACGGATGGCCGGAGCCCACACGCCCTTGGAATGCTGAGGAATTCGGTAATTCTCATAATTAATGTTGGTCAGCGCATAATTTACCAGTTTCCAGTTCACCAGATCCCTTGATATCAGAATCGGAAGTCCCGGCGTATAATTAAAGCTGGACGCCGTCATATAATAGGTATCTCCCACCCGGATCACATCCGGATCCGAATAATCGGCAAATAAGATTGGATTTTTAAAGGTTCCGTCACCCAGATCAGCCTTCCATAAATATTCCATTTCCCTCTCCTTTTCTTCAGACAGCGGACGGCCGCCCTGCGGCAATCCCTGTGTGATATAAATGGCTTAGGAGAATCCCCTAAGCCATTCATCATCCTTATTCCTTAAAACCATCCAGAAGAAGCTCCCTGTAGATGCCGCCAAGCTCCCAAAGCCCCCGGGCGATACACCCCGCATAGACCACCGCACCCTCATACTGCAGATGCGTATTGTCCGCAAGCCCCTGCGGATGGGAAGGATATTTCCCTTCCGGCAGATGCATATACAATCCTTTTGATGCCTGAGGCCCGACTTCCATCAGCTTTTGGCGGCTCTTCCCGTTGAGATCCACCAGGGGAACGTTCAGCCTTGCCGCCGTCCGCTTCATGGCTTCCACATAATCGGAATGCTCGCCTGCACCCAGGATGCCTTTCTCATCGAAGCATCTCCTCTCCAGAGGCGTGATGAGCACCGGAAACGCCTTTTTATTTCTCGCAACGTTTACAAATTTCTCCAGGTTTACACAAAACTCGGAAAAGGGCTCCGTATATCTGTCCGGATCCTGAATCTTTTCATCATTGTGCCCGAACTGGATAAACAGGAAATCCCCCTGCGTAATCCGGTCATAAATAGCCGGAATTCTGGATTCGTCAATAAAGCTTTTGGTGCTCCTGCCGTTTTTCGCATGATTCTCCACTTTAATCTCCGGCTTCACAAACAGATGGAATACCTGCCCGATTCCCGTCTGGGGATAAGTGGTGATATCGTTGTACTGCACGGTGGAATCACCGGCCCAAAAAATAGTCGCCATCGCTGCCTCCCGTTTTGCCTTACTCCTTAACCGCTCCGATATTCACGCCCTTTACAAAATACTTCTGTAACATAGGATACAGAATCATAAAAGGAATGATAACGATAATAATCGCCGCATTCTTTATCGTATTCTCCGTTGCATTTCCGGTAGCCGTTGGAAGATCACTCCCCATGATCATACTGCGCAGCTTCATTTGGAAGTTGTACAGATCGGAATTGGTAATATACAGTTTGTAGTGGGTATAATCATTCCAGTAGGAAACCGCAAACATCAGGCCGATAGACGCCAGCGCCGCCTTTGACATGGGCAGCACAATGCGGATAAAGGTCTGCATGGGCGAACATCCGTCCAGCGTGGCCGATTCAAACAGGCTGGCAGGTATGCCCTCAAAAAAGTTGCGCATCAGCACCAGGTTATATACGTTCAGCGCCGGGAAAAGGATAACCACCCACAGCGTGTTTGTCAGATGCAAAGACCGCAATACCAGGTAGGTGGGAATCATACCGCCGTTGAAAATCATGGTAAACAGCAGCATATTTGCAAAAAAGGTACGGCCAGGCATATCCCACTGGATCAGCACATAAGCGCCCATTGTCGACAGCGCAAGCGCCATCAGCGTTCCGCAGATCGTTGTGACAACCGAGATCAGCAGCGGACGGTACAGCGTCGGGTTTGAGAACACGAGCTTATAGCCGTCGAGACCGAACTCCTCCGGCCAGAATTTCATACCGTATGCCGTCTTCAAGTCAAAGGAATCCACCAATATCTTCCAGATCGGCACAAGGATAATCAAACATAACAGGATAAATATAATACCGTTTACGATTGGAAAAACCGCTATTTTCTTTCCGCTCTTCTTCATATCCGCTGCCCTCCTATACAATTCCGCGGCCATCGCGCACTTTCTTGCTCCACCGGTTACATACGAGGACAAGCACACAGCCAACTAATGATTTGAACAGACCAACCGCAATCGTATATCCGTAGTTCGGAATCGCTCCGCTGTTGAAGGTCTGATAGTAGATATAGGTTTCAAGAACGTTGGCCACATCAAGCACCGCATCATTCTGCAATACAAATGCCGATTCAAAAAGATTCATAACCTTTGCAAGGTTCAGGATGAGTACGGTAAGGATGGTGTTCGCAAGAGCCGGGAAAGTGATATAGCGCATCTTCGCCCATCGGCCTGCACCGTCAATGGACGCCGCCTCATAGAGCTCCGTATTCAGACCTGCCAGAGTAGCCATAAAGATAACGGTCTGCCACCCGGTTTCCTTCCAGACATTGATAATGTAATAGGTCGCTCTCCACCACTTGGAGCTTCCAAGGAAATAAATCATCTCACTGGAATCTATGACTCCAATGCTCACAAGGAAGGAGTTTACAAGTCCCTGCCCGGTAGGGGCCAGAATCAGGGAAAACAGGGATGCCGTCACCACCCATGAAAGGAAGTGGGGAAGATAAATGACAGTCTGTACAATTTTCTTGAAATGAATATTTATGATTTCATTTAAGAACAATGCGACAACAACCGCAAAGAAGGTTGTAAGAAGCAGTTTTATAACACTGATCTGCAGCGTATTGAAAAAAGCAGACCAGAATCCCGGCATGTTAAACATCCTGGTAAAGTTATCGAATGCGATAAACGCAGGTTCCTTGATTCCGTTATAATTCGTAAATGCGTATCTCACACCCAGCATAGGCAGATAACAGAAAACAACCGCAAAGACAAATACCGGGAGAAACATCAGATAAAATCCCTTGTATCTGTAAATCCGCGCCCCCAACGAGTGTGAACCTTTTGCAGCCGGTGCAGCCGTTTGGTTTTTACTATTTTTCATATTCGCTATTCCTCTCTAAGAAATGTGGAGTTATGGATTCCATAACTCCACATAAACCTTTCCCCTGCCTGTCTCCTACTTATTCAAAGAGTCAACGATCATCTGGGACCAGTTTTTACCGCCGTCTGCTTCAAACTTGGCATATGCCTCATCAACGGTCATCTCGCCCATGGTAACGCTGGCGATCAGGCTGTTCTTCAGGGTCGTGAGATCACCGTTGTACTGGCTCATCTCATCTGTCGTGGGAACCAGAACAGCACTCACGCAGTTCTGATTGAACAGTTCTGCAGACTTCGTGTTTTCTTCTTCTCTGCTCTCTGCGGAAGGATCGTTTGCCAGAGTAACCAGTGCGGCCGCCGGATCAATATGAGCCTTCTTGTACTGGGTTCCGGGATTCTCAAGATTGTCGAGCCCGTGGAACTGTCCCTCTTCATAGGTTACTTCGTTCTCTTCACCCTCATACAGCGTTTCCGCCTTCGTTGACCAGTGCACGTCCTCTACACCATAGGTCCACAAAAACTGGGTATCCCCGCCATCCTGCATGGTTTCAATGAAATATTTGAACACACCCTCAGGATTCTCACAGGTAGATGTGATACACCATACGGGAGGAATACGGTCAAGGTATGCGCCAACCTCTGCGATGGGCTCAAGCGGAACCAGTGTTCCGTCAAGACCGTTATTCTCAAGGTTCATCTTCAGGTTGGTCGCCCATGTTCCTGACCAGTAAGTAAATACGCCGAACTCATCACTGTAGAACTTGTTACGGCAGTCAGCCGTACCGTTTGTAAGAGTGGTGGGATCAATCACGCCCTTTGCGTAAGCGTCCGCCAGTCTCTCCAGAGCGGCCTTCATGGAATCATCCATAAATCCGTCTACCCATGTGCCGTCGTCAGCCTGACGGAAGCTGGGATATGCATCCTGATAAAACTCAGGCAGATAGTTGATATAAGGCGCTTCGGTTCCAACAAATCCGGCTGCGGATACCCCGAAGGTATTTCCGTCCGTGCCGTCTCCGTCAGGATCTCCCGTGGAGAACGCTTCCAGCATTGCCAGATATTCATCGTAAGTCTTGGGAGCTTCTGCGATTCCGCAGTTGTCCAGCCATTTCTGCTTTACATAAGTAACGCAGCCGCCGCCGCGTGCGGAAGGCATGCCGTACAAACGTCCATCCATCCGAAGACCGTCAATTACGCTGGTACTGCCTGCGGCATCCTGTCTTGCCTTCAGGTCAGAAGCCTCATAAACGTCCGTCATGTCCCACAAAACGCCTTCTGCCGCATAGCCGGAATAATATGTACTGGAAAGGATGATCACGTCCGGCCAGTCGCCGCTTGCAATCGTCTGTCCAACCACGTCATAGTAGGCGTCATGGTCAGGCTGTGTCACGTTAATTTTAATTCCTGTAAGCTCTTCCAATTTTGCAATGAACTGATCCTGCGCATTTTCTTTGGTAAATACCGTACCATCCACCATGATCGTGATCTCTTCCGGCTTTTCCACATCCGATGCCTCTGCCTGTGCCTCTTCTTCTGCGGACGACTCCGTTCCACCTGCGGAATCGCCATTTTCAGCCTCTTTGCCCGCATCTGCTGACTCAGATGATTCGGATGATTCGGATGCATTGGAGGATCCGGTCTCGCCGGAGCCGCCGCCGCATCCCACTAATGAAGCTACCATGGTAGCTGCCAAAAGTAAGGAAACTAGTTTCTTCTTCATAAAGACCTCCTTAAAATATAGTTTTTGATGTAAGTGCTTTCACATCTTGTTAAGATAATAACACACTATACACTTTATGTAAAGATAAATATCTCAGATTTTACATTTTTTTTGTAGATTTCGCCCAAACAAATCATCCTATATAGCGATACAATCAACATTTATTTCATTACCTTCAATGTAAGAGCTTACAAATTGTTGTTTCTGAAGACATAGAATCAAAAAATGTTTATACAATTTGTTGCTTAAAACTAATCGAATGTCAAATTCCGTCTATTCCGCAGAACCTTCCGCAATCTGTGAATTGTAATTTCACCACCCCTGTGCTATTCTGAATCAAAGCCCCCGCTGCAAGCATCGAGGTATCAAACTTGCAGCGCTGCAGAGCAGCGGGGTATTTGACCCTCGCGGCAGTCGCCAAATGTCTGCAAGCAGCCACTTGGCTCGTTGCTTGCGGGAATAAAACAGAAAATAAGGAGGCGCACCTATGCTGACGTTTCAAAAAAGCTCCCCGGAAAACGCCGGAATCCCTTCCGGCTGTATTCTGAACTTTATCAAAAGATTAAAGAACTGCGAGGTTCCCATGCACAGTTTTCTTCTGCTTCGCAGGGATCTGCTGGCTGCGGAGTGTTACTATTTCCCATGCCGGGCGGATACCCTGCACCGCATGTTCTCCATCAGCAAAAGCTTTACCTCCATAGCCGTCTCGCTTCTGGCTGATGAGGGAAAGCTTTCCCTTGACGATCCCATTATCGGGTATTTTCCGGACAAAACGCCGAAGGACGTCCATCCCTGGATCCGCGCAATGACCATTCGGGATATGCTCATGATGCGGACCTGCCATGCCTCTACCACCTACAAGCTGGATATGACAAAGGACTGGGTGGAAAGCTTTTTTACCACTTCTCCCACCCATCCTGCCGGCCGCATCTTTCACTATGACACCTCCGCCGCCCACACTCTCTGCGCTCTGGTCGAGCGGCTCAGCGGAAAACCCATGCTTTCTTATTTAAAGGAAAAGCTGGACGAACTGGGTTTTTCGCAGGAATCCTATATGCTTACGGATCCCTTCGGCGTTTCCCTTGGGGGAAGCGGCCTTGTGGCCACCTCCATGGATCTTTTGAAATTCGGATACCTTGTTCTCAGAAAAGGCCGTGTAAACGGCAGGCAGCTCGTCTCACCTTCCTATCTGGAAGACGCCACCGCAAATCTCACTGCCACAACAGTTACCGCTCCCATTCAAAGCGAGGCCTGCGGCTACGGCTATCAGTTCTGGCAGAACCAGAAGGGAGGCTGCGTGTGCTACGGCATGGGCGGCCAGCTGATCATCCTTCTGCCCGAATATGACATGATCTGCGTCACCACGGCGGATACCCAGTGCATCAGCGGGGGAAATCAGCTGATTTACGACGCCCTGTACGAGGAGATTCTTCCCTTTGTCAGCGACGGGCCTGTACCTGTAAATACGGGCACACATTCCCTCTGGGCTAATGCCGTCTGTCAGCTGCGGATGGAACCTCTAAAAGGCGCTCTCAGCTCCCCTGTCACACAGCGCGTCGACAGCGTCCGCTTTCATATACTCGAAAATCCCGCAGGCTTTTCCGGGCTGCGCATCAGTTTTTCCACAAATTGCGCATCAAAAAAGCAGCCCGCATCGCATGCAGACCGCCTTTGCGCAGTATCTTCCGGCCCGGAACCGGATACCGGCACTCTCGCTTTTACCCTGAAGGAGAAAGCGTATTCGTTTTCGTTTGGGCTTGGCCGTCTTACCACCGGCCGCTTCCCGCTCTATGACATGAACTATGCCGCAAGCGGAGTTTTTCTTGACCCGGACACGCTATACATTTATGTCCACATTATCGATTCCTATGTGGGAAGCGTCAAGTTTCAGTTATCCTTCGGCGCAGACGACGTAACCGTGTTTATGAAAAAGCAGGAGGAAAGCCTGTTTTGGGAATTTAACGGGCATCTGTACGGCATACGGCAAGACACCTCTGCGGAATCCTCCTAATTCTGCATTTTTCAGGACATAACAAGCCGGCCCTGCAGCCGGCTTGTTATCCGTTATCGATTTTCATTCACATAGATCTGCGCCCTGCTCTGAACAATATGCGCCACATCCTCTGCGCTCTTCTGTCCGGTAAAAAACGCCGCCGTCTCCTCCTGAATAATCTGGATCAGGCTTTCATCATAATTATAAACCTGGGTAAAGCTGTAGAGATCCTCCTTAAAGCTCTCTACCTCCTCCTGTGTCATGGGATCGATCTTGATCTCCACGCCGTTCAGATAGATGTAATCGTCCGTCTCCACTTCCCTGCCGTTCTCATCCGTATAGGTGGGCCTCTTCTTTGCCTTCTCCCCCATAAGATCCATATATTTAACGCTTAAGGGAAAGCCGTAGGATATGCTCTCCTGGTATTCATCCGTCAGATAATAACGCAAAAATTCCCAGATTCCCTCCTTCTTATCCGACTTGGACGACATGGCAAGCTGCAGGCCCGCCACGATTGCGGATCCTTCCCCGTTGCTGGAGGGAAACCCGATCAGTGTAACCGGCTCGCCAAAGGTTCCTTTTTCCACATAATTAAAATCGGAGAAGCTGCCGGCTGAATAAATCTGGGCGACCACCCTGCCCTCCCGCCACATGGTATCATAATTCTGCCAGTATTCATCCGTGTACATGGTATCGTCCACTTTCTCCGGAAACTGCTTCAAGAACTCAAGAAGGGCAATAAAGCCTTCGGAGTCAAAATTACATTTGCCGCTGTCCCAGTCAATAAACTGGCTGCCCGCAAGCCCCATGCACTCAACCAGCACACTGTTCCTGTCCGTATAGGCAAGAAACAAGGTTCCCTCAGGCTTGGAAGCCATCAGATCGTTTACATCCTGAATCGTCCAGCCTTTCGTCTCCCCCACATCCGAGGTCTTGGCCAGAACCGTGCTGATGGTATAGCGCGGCACCAGCTGATAGAGCTTTCCATCCACGGAAAACGCCTCCAGGATATTGGGCATGTAATCGTCGATCTCCAGTTCCGGATCGTTTTCAATATAAGGTTTGAGATCTTCAAAAAGGCCTTTGGCAATATAGCTGGATACCGGCATATAACTGTCAAGGATCAGAAGATCCGGCGTCTTTCCCGATACGATATCCGCATTCAGACGATTGAGTCCCGCCTGATAATCGGTGTCGGATCCATAGAGGGAGGTATAATCCTGAATGGTAATCCGGTATTTCTCATTGCTTTTGTTAAACTTCACCACATTGGTGCGCATATCCCAATTGATTCCGGTGCAGGCGAGAACAATGGTCTGCCTGTCTTTCACATCCTTGGGATCCACCTTGGCAAACCGCCCAAGGCAGGTTCGCTCCTGCTCCATATCCTCGTAGAGCCCCCAGAATTCCCTTTCGTTTATGGGGAGCAGGTTGTAAATCTCATACACGCCCAGATCAGAATCCACATAATTCATGAGCTGTGTGACATTCTCACTTCCTATATTATACCCAAAGATTCCATTGGTGTTTACCAGATACAGATCGTATCCAATTCCCGCATAAACCGAGTAATCGTATGAGTTGCCTGGAATCTTCGCCAGTTGGGACACCGCTCCCGTATCACTGTCCACGTATCCCACATGACAGCCGTCCTCCTCATAGGAGGTGCAGGCAAGCTTGCCATTATTCAGGGGAATAAGCGTCACATCGCTGAGAGGTTTTTCCTCCTGGCCCTTAAAAATCCGCAGAAAGTTCCCCTCCTTGTCGAACTGAAAATACTGATCCACGATCCGCATGGTAATGGTATCTCCAATGAGCACGGGATTCCCCACATAAAACCAGCCCTCCTGGCTGGCCTGTGCAACCTCGGGAACCTCGTTGAGAAAAATGTTGAAAAGCTCCTCTCCACTGTCGTTCATCTTGAAAAAATAGTATTTATCCTGGCTGGCCGCATCCTCGTCCTCCGCCTCATCATAAAGCACCTTCACGCCGTAGAGAAAGCCCTGATCATCGCATAGCATGCCGTTCATGCCGCCAGTGCCCATGGGGATCTCGCTCTCCTGTCCCAGACTCCCGTCCGCATTCAGCGGTGCGAACCTCACCGTCACATCTTCCTCGTTCCACTCATAACCGTAAACATACATGCGCTCTCCGGACTTCAGTGCATTGCTATAGGTTCCGTCCTTCCATTCCTCCAGCTCCAGCGTTTCCACACTGTACACATAATCCTTGGCTAAGGCCGTCTGTTGTACATTTTCTCCGCCCTTTCCCCTGCCACAGCCGCAAATCGATATAAAAAGCGTGATCGCTATTGCCCATATACCAAGTTTCTTTTTCATTCCCTTTTCAACCCTTCTTCCCTAAAAATGCTCCCACTTATTCTTCTCCGCCCGGGCTTTCTCCAGTGCCCTGTCCTTCTTATCCATAAGAATCATCCAGATATCCTTCAAAGTATATTTCCGGTTCTTCCATTTTATGATTCCTGCCGCAAACAGAATTATGCCGGGAATCAAAAGCAGAATAAACTGAAAAAGGAGCACCACAGCCTTAACGTCCTCGTAGCCTCTTGCAATATTTTCCCAGTAAGGAAGGTGAAGTGCCGCATTCTGCATGGAACGGGTTCCAAAATCAAGCGCCACCGGGATCATGGCTTCCAGGGAATACCTGGAAGAATTCTCCACAACCAGCATTTCATCCTCTTTTAACCCGAACTTTTCCTTTAATTCCTTTGCCACGAAGCCCTTGACCGGATTGGGGGCGGCCACCTCGTAGCAGCCGATTCCCTCGCTCTGTCCGTACTCCTCAAGGGATTCCTTTGAGACATAAACCACCGTGTTTTTCAAACCGGCCGCCTCGGCAAACCGGCCCTTTTCCCTCTCGATCACGCCCGCCACATAGTGCGGAACACCTCCGATCATCACGCTCATGCCCTGAATATCACTGGATCCGAAAAGCTGCCAGGCCGCCTCCTCGTCCAATATGACGAAATCCTGCATCAGATCATTTCCGGAAAAATAGCTTCCGTTTACAAGCTTTACCGGGTGAAAGAAGAAAAAATCGCCTCCAATCCCCACTGCGGCTGCGTCCAGCGTGGACTGGCTGCTTGTCACCGTGATCTTTCCCTGTGCGCTGTAAGCGTCCACAAAAAGCCTGGCATTGGGGTTTTCCAAAACAACTGCCGCCTCCGTCAGGGCGGATTCCAGCTGTTTCTCAAAGCTCATGATCTGAAAATCATCCACCTCGACGTCTCTTGTGAAAAAACAGCTGACCTGGGCCGCACCGCCTTCCCTGTCCCAGCGCAAGGCCGCCTGCTGATCCGCAAGATCCTCTATCTTATGATTGCACCACAGGGTCACTGCAAGAAACAGGCAAAGACAGAGCACTGCTGTCAGGGAAAGCGCAATCTGTCTGGGCGAAAATCCCCGTATCCATCTCTTCAATCTACTCACCCTGACACACTCCTTTTCTACGATTCATTCAGCCTTACCTGCTTTCCAGCCTCCACCGGCTTGGTGGAAGTGGTGATCACATATTCATATCCGTAAAGTCCCGCCGAAATCGCCGTGTTATTGTCATCGGATGCCAGCACCTCCACATCCACTCTCGTGGCAATATACCGGTTGCTGATCGGGCCGCTCCTGGATTCCACGATCAGGATGAACTTTCCATTGCTGTCTTCCCTTATGGCGCTGTTTGGAACCACAAGCTCATACTCCGAGCTGCGTTGTCCCACAGAGAGATTCAGAGACTGTCCGGCCTGCACGCCGCTTCCCGTTACATCAAATACCAGGAGCTTTTTCTGTCCCGCACTCTCGGGATCGGGACGGATGGCTGAGAGTACGGCCTTCACATCCTCGTAGTACCATGCGTTCTGAAGCTCCGCAGCGTCTCCAACCTGAACCTTCTTCGCCTGATCGTTCGTGACGGTAAAGCTCACGGTAAATCCCTTTCCGGCCACCTGGATCACCGCAGCGGCCTCCTCCGGCTTGGTGGTTTCCCCTGCCACATAGGCAAGAGAGGTCACGGTTCCCGCAACCGGCGCCGTGATGGCCGCTCCCACGGATTTCTCCTTTAATTTTTCGATTTCCGCCTTTTTATCTGCAATGTCCTTGCTAGCCTTCGACAGGTCAAGCTCCGCATTGATATTTGCGGCAAGCTCGGTCTGCTCCGTCTTCAAAAGTTCATAGACAGACTGGGCGTTCTTTAAGGCCGCCTGGGCGTCCGCCAGCTTGTTCATATGCGCCACATCCGCCTGCTTGTTCGCATTGGTGATGGCCGTGATGGTCTGCTCTGCGGAGCGCAGCCTCTCCCTGGCTTCCTGGACGCTGCCGCTGGATTCCACGGAAATCGCATTTACCTCCGCCAGACTTTCCTGCAAGTCAGCCAGCTTGCTTTCCGCCCTTGCCAGCTTGTCCTTGTTGGTGTTATATTTGCTCAGATCCGTGGAGGCATCCTCAAAGGAATTTACCGTGATATTGTACTGGGACACCGCCGCATCGTATTCCGCAAGAGGCGCCTGATAATCCCCGAACTTCTCATTCTGATCAATCCACGCCCGGAGCTGGTCAATGTTAACCTCCCCATTGTACGGGTTGCTCGGGTCGGAATGCGCCATATTGTAAATTGCCCCCAGCTTTTCCTGCACAATGCCCCAAGCTGCGTTCTTCCTGTCAATATACACATCCACCCCGCCGCTGTAGCTGTCACTATCTGGGGACGGGGATGCAGACGGGTCAGAAGAGCCTCCCGAAACGCCGTTTGCGATACCCTCCGCATTGCTGATCAGCGTCTTCAGATCCTCAATCCGGCTTGTTGTCTCCGAAATTTCACTGTTCAAATCCGCAATCCTGGCCGCCTTCTCGCTGTTAAAGGCCTCCGTTGCCTTTTCCAGATCCGTTGTGGCATTCGCTTTCTCCAGTTCGCTCCCTATGGTGCTCACACTGGCATTATTTTTATCCTTATCGCCCTGCAGCGTGAGGTCATCCACCGCTTTCTGGCACTCGTTCACCCGGTCCTGGGCCGCCTTGAGGCGGTTCTGCATGTCCGTGACCATGGCCTGGTAGCCCGCAAAGGAATCCGTGTTCCCGCTGGCCACCTTACTTATGATCTCCGGGGAGACCGTGCTTCCAAAAAGCCCCTTCATATAGGTGAGTTCCAGATTCGCCAGCTCCTCCTGGGCGGTCTTAAGCTCGTCGCTCTCCGAATCCTCCAGGTAATAGAGAACCTGATCCTTCTCCACCTCGTCCCCCTGCTTGACCGCAACGCTGGAAATCACCCTGGATTCCTTCACCATCACGTTATAGGGATCCGTGGCCTCCACATTTCCCGTTCCCCGAACCTTGGCCGTGATGCTTCCCCTCTGTACATACTGGGTCGCCACCTCCGGCAGGGAATAATTCATGATCGTATTCGAAAAAAACGTGAGCACAAGCATAACCGTCAGGAATATGATCGCCGCATTTTTTACCCAGTCTCTTCTTTTGTTTGCTGCATTTTCATTCATGATTCAATCCTCCGTACATGTTTTAACCCTTTATTCCTCCCTGATAGGTAATTCCCTCTACCAGATAATCCTCTCCATACAAAAAGACAAGAATCGGCGGCACCATGTAGATGGTCGCTACCGCAAAGGCAAGCCCCACTTCCCCCTCGTTGATCCTTGAGAGAAAAACGGAAAGCGGATGCGCCTCCGAATCCGCCAGAAGAATCAGCGGCTGCTCCACCATATTCCAATAATCAATAAAAATAAGGATTGCCACAGAGCAAAGGGAGCCTTTGCACAGAGGCATACAGATCCTTCTGAAAATCTGCCACTCCCCCGCCCCGTCGATCTGTGCCGCCTCCATCACGGATGTTGGAATCCTCCGCATATACTTGGTAAGCAGAAAGACGGCAAAGGGAGAAAAGATTCCCGGAAGCCAGATGGCCCATCTGGTATCCAGTATATTCAGCCATTCCGATACCAGATAGTTCGGTACCAGCGTGACCTGGTAAGGCATCAGCATCAAAATAATATATACAAAGAAGATGATCTCCTTGATCCTGCCCCTGTACCGGGTGAACCCATAGGCGGCAAGTGACGCCGCAAGAAGCTGAAAACCAACGATAGGCACTACCAGGATCACGGAATTCCAGAACTTAAACAGATATTCCGGACTCTTTAAGAGCACCGTGATATACTGGCTGAAGGAGACCATGTCCGGAATAAATTTTAAATTCACCTGTTCGGAGATATAAGTCTTTCCTCCCGTGTCCGAGGTGGCGAAAACCTGTCCGTAATTGGAAGATATCTCTGATGCGGACATAAAGGAATTGGTAATGGTCAGCACAATGGGCATCAGAAACAATACGGCAAAGCACGCCGCAACCATGGTGATTACCATGGCCCTTGCCAGATCCTTCCTCCGCCTTCTCTTCTTTTTATCGGCGGCCCGCTTTCTGTCAGCATCCAGCTCAATTTCTTTTGTAATTTCTTTTCGGTTCTTTCTCATCCTTCCACATCCTTTCCGAAATAACTCTCGGTCAGAAACAGAATTCCGATCAATACGACCATCACGATTGACATCATGATCGCCGCAGCCGACAGCTTCTGGTAATCCAGCTGTCCAAAGGCATTGTTCATAAAATGCTGCAGCATATAAATCGTGTCATATGGATAATTGCCCGTCAACAGATAGATTTCCCTGAAAACCTTAAAAGAATTTATCAGGGACATTATTGTCACAAAAAGGATGGTGGAGGATAAGTACCTCAGCTTAATATGAAAGAAAATCTGAAAGGGCGTTGCGCTCTCCAATATCGCAACCTCCAGAATGTCCTTGGGAATGCTGGAGAGAGCAGCCATAAACAGAATCATATTGTAGCCAAGGTTCTTCCACAAAAATAAAATGACGATCACCACCTGGGCATGGGAAGACTTGATCCAGTCCACCTTATCCGCCCCGAAAATAGCGATAAAATCGTTGACAATTCCGTTAAAATGAAATAAAACCTGCCAGATCAGTATGATGGAAGCCACGGGAACCATCATGGGACTTAGAAAAAACGTCCGAAACTGACTCTTGAAGGGAATCTCGCTCTCCAGCATCATGGCCAGCAGCAGGGATAACACCACAGCAAGAGGCACGGCCACCAGAGAGAATTTCATGGTATTGGAGGCCGCCTGCTGAAAGGCCGCATTGTTAAACACCTTCACAAAATTTTCAAAAAACACAAACTGTTTGTTAATAGGGTTGTCCACCATGGAATAGTAGATAACCACCAGAAAAGGCAGCACAAAAAACAAAAGAACGCCTGCAAGGCTGGGAAAAAGATATCCCCAGGATATCCGTTTCCCCCTCCTCGTCCTTCTGTCCGTTTTTTTATCCGCCTTTTTGTTCGGTATCACAATTTTTCTGAATTTTATTTCGCGTATCTTCATCAATCTCTATCTCGTCTCATTCAGGTAAAGCTGCACACGGTTCTGAATCACCTCTGCCACATTCTCAACGCTCTTTTGTCCCTCGAAAAATCCCGAGGACTCCTCCATTATTATGCTTAGAATTTCCTGATCCATGCGCTCGCCTGTCTGGGCCGTCTCAATCATTTCCATCATCCGGTTCGTCTGCTCTTCGGTTGCGGCATAGACCTCCACCGTAAAATTATCGCTTCCCATGTTGGATGCCCAGGTGCTCTTTGGCATTTCCTTTTTCGCCCCGTTCTCATCCTTTCCATAGACAGGCTCCCTGTCGCTTTCAAACTGTTTCTCAAGAGCCGAGCGCAGAATTGGAAATCCCCCGTTTGGCGAACCGACATTCTCCTGCCTGTCTTTTGTCACGTTGAAGCGTATAAACTCCCACACGCCCTCCTTGTTTTCGGAGGATGCGCTCATTCCCACCGTGGTTCCGTTTGAGGACAGGGTAAGCCCGCTATCCCCAAAGGTGGGATATCCGATCAGGTTGACCGGCTCCGCAAACATAAAATCATACATCTGATACTGTGAGGCGGAAGTGACCGTGTCCCGGTAAAGCAGAATTTCCCCGTTTCGAAGCTGTTCCAGGGAAGGGTCGTAATTCGCCTCCGCCGGAAAACGCTTCACGAACTCCAGAATTTTTCCAAATTCCTGCCCGGTAAAATCGCATGTCCCGCTTTCCTTATCCACAAACAACCCCTGGTTCATGGTACACATCAGGTACAGGATCTGCCATCTGTCAGCACCTGGAAGAAGCTGGGTGCCGCTTCCCTTCGAATCCACCAGATCCATGATATCATCCACGGTCCAGCTTTTTCCCTCTCCCACGATGGAGGTTTTCCCCACAATAACGTCCACTCCGTAGTAGGGCATCATGGCATAGAGCTTACCCTCTCTCTCATAGGCCTTCAGGGCGCTCTCCATATAATCCTCCCTCTTTATCACATCGTCCCCGTCCAGATAGGGATTCAGGTCTTCGAGAACTCCCAGCGAAACCAGCTTTTCCAGTGTCAGTGGGCAGTAAGTCAGATCAATGATGTCCGGTATGTTTCCGCCGGTTAAATCCGCCGCAAACAAATCCACTTTGGCGGAAGTATCGTCCCCCGCCTCCCCGTATTCCTTCACTTCGATTCTGTACTTCTCGCTCTGCCTGTTAAAGGCCGTGATATCCCTCTCCGCAAAGAAAGACAGATAATAGGCTCCATAGGTCAGAACCTCCTTCTCCGGAATCTCGCTGCGGTTTTTCTTTGTCAGCTCGATAAACTCCCGTCCGCCCTCTCCTATGGTGAAATCATTGGTAAGGGCCACCACCCTGCCGTCGGAGAGAATTTTGAAATCGTCCAAAAAGGAAGCGTTCACATCCACATCCGTCCAGCGGAGTATCTCCACAGGCTTCTCATCCGACAGATTCAGGGAATACAAAACTCCCTCCACGGAATACAGAAAATCTGAATCCGGACTTCCCTGGTAAGTGCCGTAGGCAAGAGAAACCGAACTCTTTACCGGCTGCAGCTCTCTGAAATCCGGGCTCACAACGCTTACCTCAAAGTCGCGGTCTCCCAAATAAGCCGCACCCACTCTTCCGTCTCTCATGAGAAACATACTGCTGATGTACTGTCCCGGCGAAACCTGTCCGCGGAGCGCTCCCTGTCCATCCAGCACAAAAATTTCCATATCGGTACAGACATAAAAGTTTCCTTCCTTGTCCGCAAGAAGCTCAGTCATATAAAAATTGGGGTTTTTCAAAAATACCTCTCCCACATCCACCGACAAAAGCTCGCCGCCATCGGGGGAGAGCTTCTTTAGCACCACCCTGTTCAGCACAGGCTCCTTGGCTTCCAGATCATCATACCCCATAATACCAAGCAGCAGGTTCCCTTCCCCGTCCACACCGAGATTGGTGGGGATCATGTTTTCTTCCAGCGCAACCTCCATCTGGCTGCTCTCGCCGCTTCCGGCCTTCATGGAAAACAGGTTTACCCCGAACTCATTCCCTTCCAGATAAAACACGCTTCCGTCCGTCCCGAGCACCGCGTCCGACAGGTATTTGCCCTCGTCCGGCGTCAGCGAACGGTAGGTTCCCACATAAACCTGCTCGTCCGGATCCCCCTGGGTCTCTTTGGCAGCTTTCTTATCCTGCCCTGCACAACCGCATAAAGCAGCGGCGGCAATCACCGCCGCTGCAATCAAACTTCCGATTCTTTTTAATTTCATTATCCTCTCCCTGATGCCCGATTAACCGGCAGATTCCGTCAACTGTTCTCCTTTACATAAATGGATATCCGGTTCTGAATGATTTCCGCCGTATCCTTTGCCGATTTCTGGCCTTTAAAGAAAGGCGCAGTCTCCTCCGTAATGATATTCACCAGCTCCTCGTTCACGGAACCCGCTGTCCGCTCCGCAGAGGCTATAATCTGTCTCACCGCTTCAATCTCCTCCGGCTTGGCCGCATAGATATCAATATTGAAATCGTCATAGCCCCAGCTGGTTTTCATCTGCTCCACTTGGTTGCCGTTTTCATCCTCATAATACTCCGGCGTCATGTCCGCTTCAAACTGCTTTTCGAGAGCGGATTTTTTCACCGGAAATCCCCAGGAACCGTGCTTATCCACAAGGCTGTCCTGATATTCCCCGGAAATCATGGTCTTTACAAACTCCCATGCGCCGTCCTTGTGCTTCGACTTTGCATTGATCGCAACACATCCGTTGGAGGCCTGAATCAGATTTCCCTTTCTCTCGCTGTTGGGGTAGCCAATATAAGAAACCTTCTCTCCAAAGAGTCCGTTCATCATCTGGTATTCCTGCACGGAGCTTAAGCTGGTCTGCATCAGAAGAAGCTTATCCGAGCGCAGCTTCGCAGAGGTTCCTTCATCCTCCTCGCTGTAATCCGGCTCCTCCGGAAACTTGTTGGCAAACTCAAGGACGCGGATAAAATCCTCGCTGTCAAACTTGCAGGTGGAATTTTCCCAGTCGATAAACTCGTCAATGTTATTATAAATACAATAGTAGAAAATACTCATCCTGCTGCCATACTGGAAAATATTCTCCGGATTGCTGCTCTGCACAAAATCAAGCATCTCGCCAAGAGTCCATCCGGATGCCTCCCCCACCTTCGATGCCTTTGCCACCGTGGTGGTAACATAGAACTGGGGAATGATTCCATAGAGCTTGCCGTCCACCTCAAAGGCCTTCAGGACATTTTCCAGATAATCGGCCTTGTCTATTCCATCCTTTTCCATATAGGGATACAGATTCTCCATCACTCCCTTGCTGGCATACTGTTTGAAATCAATATTGGAGATATCAATGATATCCGGTCCGTTTCCGCTGGTAATATCGTTGTTAAACTGCGTAAGGCCCGTGCTGTAATCGTCAGACGCATACTCTTTTACCCTGACGCGGTATTTGTCGCTTGCCTTGTTAAACTTGATGATGTTGCGCCGCACCCTCTGATCCAGCCACATTGTTGCATAGAGAATTTCCTCCTTCTCCACCACCTGGTCAGCGGGAGTTTTGGTCAGGTAGACCAGGGAATGCTCCGGCTCATCCATGGAATAATCCCGAAGAAGCGCCCAGATCCGCCCGTCCGGCATCTGGCCCATTTCCCTCACATCATCACTGTTAATATCCGCATCCAGCCACTCGAAAAGATCCTCCCGCTTATCCTGCGCAAAATCATAAGTGTAGACCATGCTGTCCGTGTTGACCAGCACCCCTTTTTCCAGCCCCTTATGGTAATTCGCATTGTAGGATCTGGTATCCGCCATGAGATTTTCGCTCGTTACCGTGTCTCCCAGCTTCTTCTCCTTGATGTCCACCGGATGGATCTCCTCCCCCTCATTGCCCCAGGTTTTCATGTAAACCTGTCCTTCCTTCGTGGCAAAGAGACTGTCCACCCAGTTTTCCACGGCAATCGTTCCTATTTTATTTCCCTCGGGATCCAGAAGGTAAATGTTGTTATCCCCGCCGCTGATATAGAGATTCCCCTCGTTATCCACCGCCATCTGCTGGATGTAAACATTGTCCGGATCCTCAAAGGCGGGCTTTAAATCCGTCACGGAAATCACAGTCCCATCCTGCGGGGAAACCTTCCACAGCTCCAGATAACTCTCAAACTGCGGCTCCGATTCAGGTTCCCCGGAGGAAACAAAGGTTCCAACGCCAAAGGAAGACGTTGGTCCGGAGGAATTGCCGGAAGATATCACCACGGTTCCGGATGCGGAGGAAGCCACAACCTCCTGCGGCTCGTCTTGTGAAACCTCTTCCCCGCTGGAAGCGGTCTCATCATCTGCGGAATCCTCGCCGGATTCTGCCTCTTCCCCGGTCTGTGCGCCGTCTTCTCCATCCTTACTCTCTCCGGCCTCTTCCCCGCTCTCTTGGGATTCGCCGCCGTCCTCCTGCTGCCCGATCTGCACGTAGCGTGAAACGGCCATGAGAAGATTTCCATCCGGACCGACATCCATATACTGTACGGAGGAATTCCCGTCCATTTCCAGCGCAAGCTCCGTCGCCTGGCCGCTTGCGAAATCCATCCGGTACAGTTTATCCCTGCTCTCACCCGTATCCTCATCCCAGGAATAACCCATCAGGATCAGGGCCTCATCCGCCGTCACGGCATTGCTGATATATTCCACTCCCAGATCAAGCTTCTGATATTCCGGCACATAATAAAAATCCTTTCTCGCCTGTGTCGTTGCCTCTTCCTTCTTATTACAGCCCGCAAGGGAGAGAACCATGGCGCCTGCCAGAAGGCCTGCCAAAAACCTGCCTTTATAACTTTTCATTTAAAATACCTCACTATTTCACCCTGTTTACAACTACATACAAACTATAGCACAGCACACCCTTCCGGCACAACGAAAAAGAATCTTAATTTTCTCTTTAGAAATAACTGAATTTTGTTTTCTCTAATTTTTGAAGCTGTGAATGGGCGCCGGTATCCTGCCTCCCCGATTCACAAAAGCCTCGCAGGAGAAGGAATTCACGGGCATGATCGGCGCATATCCCAAAAGCCCTCCGAACTCCACGCTCTCTCCCACGCCCTTTCCCACAACGGGAATGATCCGGACCGCCGTGGTCTTCTGGTTTATCATGCCAATGGCCATCTCGTCCGCTATGATTCCGGAAAGAGTGGATGCCTTCGTATCTCCCGGAACCGCAATCATGTCAAGACCGACGGAGCAGACACAGGTCATTGCCTCCAGCTTTTCCAGGGTAAGCGCCCCGGCCTCCACCGCATGGATCATCCCCTGGTCCTCACTGACCGGGATGAAAGCGCCGCTTAATCCTCCCACATAGGAGGACGCCATCACGCCGCCCTTTTTCACCTGGTCGTTCAGGAGGGCGAGAGCCGCCGTGGTTCCCGGCGCACCCGCATACTCCAGACCCATCTCGCACAGAATGTCCGCCACGCTGTCTCCCACCGCAGGGGTTGGCGCCAGGGACAGATCCACGATTCCAAAGGGAACATTCAGCCTTCTTGATGCCTCCTGGGCCACCAGCTGTCCCACTCTCGTAACCTTGAAAGCCGTTTTCTTGATGGTCTCGCACAGAACCTCGAAGTCTTCTCCCCTCACCTTGCCAAGGGCCGTCTTCACCACTCCCGGGCCGCTGACGCCCACGTTAATGATCCGGTCCGCTTCCGTAACGCCGTGAAAGGCCCCCGCCATAAAGGGATTGTCGTCCGGCGCGTTACAGAACACCACCAGCTTCGCACAACCCAGGGAATCCGCATCCTTTGTCCTGTGCGCCGTCTCTTTTATGATCTCTCCCATCAGCCTGACCGCATCCATGTTGATTCCGGTTCTCGTGGAGCCCAGGTTCACGGAGCTGCAGACTCTCTCCGTGGAGGAAAGGGCCAGCGGAATGGAACGGATAAGCAGCTCGTCCGCAGGGGTCATCCCCTTGCTCACCAGGGCGGAATAGCCGCCTATAAAATTCACCCCAACCTCTTTGGCCGCCTCGTCCAGAGTCTTTGCGATGGCGGCAAAATCCTCCGCCGTTTTGCAGGCCGCACTGCCGACTAAAGCGATGGGAGTGACGGAAATCCTCTTATTTACAATGGGAATGCCGAATTCCCGGGCGATCTCCTCACCGGTGCGCACCAGATCCTTTGCCGCCTCATGGATCTTGCAATAGATCTTTTCCTTAAGCTTCCCAAGATCGGAATCCATACAGTCCTGAAGACTGATCCCAAGAGTGATCGTTCTCACGTCCAGATTCTCCTTTGCGATCATCTCATTGGTTTCCACTACTTCAAATAAATTGATCATATCCAACTTCTCCCTTTTCTATCCCGCACGCTTCAAATCCGATGCATTTTGTCAAAGATCTCTTCCTTCTGGCATTTGATCACCACGCCGATCTCTTCCCCGAGAGCCTGCAGCTCATCCGCCATCTGTCCGAAATGCTTTGGCGCAAGAGCGGTGTCCACGATCATCATCATATTGAAATATCCCTGCACAATCGTCTGCGAGATATCCTCAATATTAATTTGATTCTCCGCCAGATAGGTGCAGACCTTTGCGATAATTCCCACGGTATCCTTCCCGACCACTGTTATAATTGTTTTGTTCATCTCCAAACCCGTCCCTTCCTTTTCCGTCTTTTTCTGTGCGCTGTGCCGTCAGGCAATATGTACGACCGGGGATACCCCGCTTCTTTGCGCCACCTGCAGCGGAATCTCAGCCGCAAGGCCCCTTCCTCCCGACATAGTGACTTCCACCCTTACCGTCTCATAGGCAAGCTCCGGCAGATTGTTGTCTTTGCTGAGGTGTCCCAGCACCACGGCCTGCAGCTGCGGGTGCAAAAGCCTGCACAGGAGCTGTCCCGCCCTCTCGTTGGATAAATGTCCCCTCTCTCCCAGAATGCGCTGCTTCAAATAATAGGGATATGGCCCTACCTGGAGCATGTTCACGTCATGGTTGGCCTCAAGCACCAGGGCGTTCACACCCTTTAAGCACTCCACCGTATAGTCATTATAAGTTCCAAGATCCGTCACAATCCCGATCTTCTTTTTCCCATGACAGATCCGGTATGCCACAGGCTCAGCCGCATCATGGGAAATCGTCATGGGATTGCACACAAGATCCTTGATGATCACCTTCTCGTCCGCATATACGGGATGAAAAAGCTCCTCCGCAATGGTTCCCACACAGGACGTGTTTTTTATGGCCTCAATGGTTCCCCCTGTGGCATAGACGGGAGTTTGGTATTTTCGGACAAGAACCCCGAGCCCCGCAATATGGTCCGTATGCTCGTGGGTAATTAAAATACCGTCTATATCCCTCATGGTAAGACCAAGGGAACGCAGCCCCTCCTCGGTCTTTTTTCCGCTGATTCCCACATCCACCAGAATATGGGTGGAATCGGAACCGGCATAAATACAGTTGCCGCTGCTTCCGCTGGCAATGCTGCAAAGTCTCATCTCACACCTCTTCCAACTGTTTCTTCTTTTACGTTTCCCGCACCCCGGCAGGGGAATCTGTCAGACAGCTCTCAAGGGCCTGATCCACCTGCCTGCAGGTATCCTCAAAGGAGATATCGTTATCGATCACCACCTGGCAGTATTGCCGGAACTGTTCTTCCGACAGCTGTTTTGTCATGATGGAATCGATCTTTTCATCCGAATATCCCCTGGATTTTTTTAGCCTCTTTCTGCGGGTTTCCTCTCCCGCATGAACATACCACATGACATCCACCACGTCAAGGTACCCTTCCTCGATCAGAAGGGCCGCTTCGATCACCAGAAAATCATGGACACTGGCTTTTCTCTCCCTGCGTATCACGGAGAGAATCATCTCCTTCACGGCGGGATGGATCACCCCGTTCACCCGGGCGAGCAGACCAGGAGATGCGAAAATCTTTTCCGCCATCCTCTGTCTGTTGATTCGGCCCTCCTCATCCAGTATCTCTTTTCCCAGAAGTTCCACCAGCCGGAAATAACAGGTCTCTCCCGGTTCCTTTACCTGATGCGCCGCCTCGTCCGCCAGCAGAATCCTGCAGTTATAATTTTTTTCCATGTAGGAGAGGACTGCCGTTTTTCCGGCTCCGATCCCCCCCGTAATCCCGATCACCTTCATAAAATCCCTCTGTCTTTCCTGTATGGTGTAATGCAGGGAAAGCTACTTGGCCTCATACCAGTTCGCACCCGTATGAAGGTCGATCTCCAGGCTTACCGCCAGATCTGCCGCTCCCTTCATCTCCTCCTGCAAAATAGCGGCTACCTGCTCCTTTTCTTCCTCCTTTGTCTCTATGAGAAGCTCGTCATGCACCTGCAGAATCAGTCGGGACGAAAAACCCTCCTCCTTAAGTCTCCTATGGACGCGGATCATGGCGATCTTGATAATGTCCGCTGCCGTGCCCTGGATAGGCGAATTCATGGCCACCCTCTCCCCGAAGGAACGCTGCATGAAATTGCTGCTTGAGAGCTCGGGAACCGGCCTCCTCCTGCCGAACATGGTTGACGCATATCCCCTCTGTCTTGCCTCCTTCACCATGTTGTCAAGGAATTTCTTCACCTCCGGATAAGTGTCAAAGTACTGCTCGATATAATCCGCCGCCTCCTTCCTGGTGATGCTCAGATCCTGGCTTAACCCGAAGGAGCTGATGCCGTATACAATACCGAAATTCACCGCCTTGGCGTTTCTTCGCTGCAGATCCGTAACCTCCTCAAAAGGCGTGTGGAACACCTTGGAGGCCGTTATCCGGTGGATATCCGCATCTGTCTGGTATGCCTCGATCAGCTGTCTGTCCCCTGACATATGCGCCAGCACCCGCAGCTCGATCTGGGAATAATCCGCATCCGTGAAAAGATAGCCATCCTTTGGCACAAACACCTTGCGGATCTGCCTCCCAAGCTCCATGCGCATGGGAATATTCTGTAGATTGGGCTCCGTGGAACTGATTCTTCCCGTTGCCGTGATGGTTTGGTTAAAGCTGGAGTGAATCCTGTTTTCCTCGTCAATATAAGCCGCAAGTCCGTCCGCATAGGTGGACTTTAACTTGGCAAGTCCCCGGTATTCCAAAATGTCCGCCACGATTGCGTGATCCGGAGCCAGTTTTTCCAGCACGTCCGCTGCCGTGGAATACCCGGTCTTGGTCTTTTTTCCGCCGGGAATCCTCATATCCTCAAAGAGCACCTCGCCCAGCTGTTTGGGCGAATTGATATTGAACTGTTTTCCCGCCTGCTGATAAATAACCTCCTCCAGCTCCTTTATCCGCACGGAAAGCTTCTCCCCGTAGCTCTTGAGCTCTCCGGGACGGACCATGATCCCTTCCCTCTCCATGTCGTAGAGCACATAGGTAAGGGGCATCTCGATTTCAGTCATCAGGGAAAGCATTCCCGCCTCGGAAAGCTTCTGCCGGATCACAGGAGCCGCCCTGCCTGCGGTATAGGCCATGAAGCAGGCATATTCGGAAACCTCCTGTGGCATTGACGCAAGTGCGGCCGAAAGGGACATCTTTCCAAAAAGCTCCGCCTGCCCCTTAATCGTCAGTCCCAGATGCTCATTCGCCACATCCTCCAGGCAATAGTCGTTTTTCAGGGGATTCAGGAGATACGCACCCAGAATCACATCAAAAAACGGCTCCGTACTGTCGTTTTCCACAAAGCGGAACACCTGTTTCACATCCTTGCAGGCCAGCTTTGTTCTTTCACTGAGGCGTCCAAGCTTCTCCCCTAAATACCTGCCGCTTACAAGCTCCCCCCTTTTTACGAAATAACATTTTCCATCGGGAAACGCCAGGGAAAGCGCCGCAATCTCATTGTCCTTCTCATCCGGAATCAGGAAAAAGCCCATTTGTGCCTCTGCGGCGCAGGCCCGCTCGAACAAATCCTCCACTGCGGAAAATTCCTCCACCTCAAAAAAATATTTCGTAATCTCCTCGTGGGAAACACCTGTGTCAAACCGGGAGAGAAAATTCCGAAATTCCAGTCTTTTGAAAAGCCGGTAGGCCTCGTCCGTATAGAAGTTGCGGATCCTGGCCTTTTCATAATCGAATTCAATCGGGCTGTCCACATTGATGGTGGCCAAAACCTTGCTCAGATCCGCCAGATCCCTGTTTGCGATCAAAGACTCCCGTATGGACTTTTTGCCAATCTCCTCCACATGTTCATAAATATTCTCCAGAGAGCCGTACTGAACCATGAGCTGGGCAGCCGTCTTTTCCCCTACCTTCGGCACTCCCGGGATATTATCCGCCGTATCCCCCATAAGCGCTTTCAGGTCAATAAACTGGATGGGGTTTACCTGGTATTTCTCCTCCACATCCCTGGCATAATAATCCTCGATTTCCGTCTTTCCGCCTTTTGTCTTGGGAATCCGAATCTTGATCTTTTCCGTAGCAACCTGCAAAAGATCCCTGTCTCCAGAAACAAGGGAAACCTCGATTCCCCGCTTTTCCGCGCGCTTGGCCACAGTCCCCAGAATATCATCCGCCTCCAGTCCCGCCTGCTCCATGATACAGATTCCCATGGCCGCAAGCACTTCCTTGATCACCGGCACCTGCTGTCGAAGCTCCTCGGGCATAGGCTTTCTCGTCCCCTTGTACTCCTTGAAAATTTCGTGCCGGAAAGTAGGCGCGTGCACGTCAAATGCAACCGTCAGATAATCCGGCTTCTCCTCATCCAGTATCTTAAACAGAATATTCAAAAAGCCATATACCGCATTGGTGTGAAGCCCTTCGCTGTTTGTCAGCTCCGGCACTCCATAGAAGGCCCGGTTCAATATACTGTGTCCGTCGATCAAAACGAGTTTTCCCATAGCAACCTCCATCCTCACTCTTCTTTCCTGTATGGTGAAGCGCCGAAAAGCGGCGCATAAATCTTAAAAAAGGACAAAAAGCAATGCCACAAGGGTAATGGCTTCCACAAGCACAAGCCCCTCCATCGCATAAAGAATCCACTGCAGGCCCTCCCGGAGCTTCAAGATATGCTGCGCCTCCTCCATTCTGTGTTTCAGCTCGTTTTGAAGATCAAAAACATTCCCGGATTCCAGCCTTGCCATTCCTTCCAGCACGAGGAACTGAATGGAAAGCTCCTCCATACATTCCTCGCAGTTAACTATATGATCCATAAACTCCCTCAGATCATCCGTATCCAGATCATCATTCAAAAAAGAGGGAATTATTTTCTCTATCTCTTTGCACGTCATTCGAGTTCCTCTTTTATATCCTGCCCTTTTCCGCTCACTTTAATAAATATACACTAAAATTTTTCCAAAGTAAAGGCATACAGTCCTTCAACTGTATGCCTTTGCGAATCCCGAATGCTTATAATGGCTTTCCTTCCACAATCACCTGCCGGAGCGAGAGATCCTCTTTTTGGAGGAGAACCACGTTTGCACGCTTGCCGGGTGTGATGCTTCCGCAGCGATCATAAATTCCCACGCTCTTTGCCGGGTTAACCGCCGCACATTTTACCGCGGATTCCATGGGGATTCCCATTTTCAGGACAGCGGTTCTCATGCAGTCCATCAGATTGGTGGCGGAACCAGCAATGGTTCCATCCTTTAAGGTAGCAAGATTTCCCACCACCTTAACCGCCTGTCCTCCGAGACTGTAATCGCCGTCCTCCAGCCCAGTGGCCATCATGCTGTCACTGATCAGGATGATGCGGTCGTCTCCGAACAGATTGAAGGTAGCGCGCACCGCCGCCGGATGGATATGCACCCCGTCGCAGATCAGTTCCACCTCCACCTTCTTTGTGTCCGCAGCCGCTCCCACGAGCCCGGGAGCCCTGTGGGTGAAGGGATTCATGGCGTTATACATATGCGTCACATGGCTTGCGCCCTTTTCAAATGCGAGAATAGCCGTGTCATAGTCCGCAGCCGTGTGGGCGAGAGAGAGAACCACCTCGCCATGTTTCTTCTCGATAAAATCCATGGCTCCCTCTTCCTCCGGTGCGATAGCAAGGAGCTTTACCATATGGCCGGAAGCCTCGTTCAGCCTGTCAAACATGGTGATATCCGCCTTCCTGACATAATCCGCATTCTGGGCCCCCTTCTTGCTGAGCGCCACGAAGGGGCCTTCCATGTTAATCCCGTAGAGCCTTGCTTTTCCCTCCTGGCTGTGCGTCTCCACATAAGCCTTCGCTGTCCTGCAGATGTCAAAAAGCGTCTCTTCTCCCAGAGTCATGGTGGCAGGCACAATATTCGTCACGCCTACGGAAGCCTCGTAGGATGCCATCGCACTGATCGCCGCCACCGTTCCGTCACAGAAATCATGTCCCACACAGCCGTGGAAATGAATATCCGTAAGCCCCGGTATGGCAAAGCATCCGGCTGCATCGATCTGCGTTCTGTCACTCACCTCTTCCACGTCATGGGCAAAGACGTCTCCTTCTATATAAATATCCTTACGCAAAAATCTTCCGTCTTCTGTATAAACGCTGGCATTTTTTATAATCATAAAAATCTCCTTTCCACGTCAGAAAACAGCTTATTTTACCAGAGACAGCGCCGCCTCGTCCGCCACCACCGTAACATTCCTGTGCAGCTGCAGCACAGATGCCGGAACTCTTGGAGTGATCGGTCCAAAGAAAGCGTCTTTCACAATCTGTGCCTTATCCGCCCCGCTTACAACAACCAGGATTCTCTTTGCCTTCATGATCGTCCCCACACCCATGGTGTACGCCTGCTTCGGCACTTCGTCGATGGAGGCAAAAAACCTCTGGTTTGCCTTGATTGTGGATTCCGTCAGATCCACGCAGTGCGTCTTTGGCGCAAAGGAATCTGCCGGCTCGTTAAATCCGATATGTCCATTATGCCCAAGGCCAAGAAGCTGCAGGTCAGCTCCTCCAACGTCCGCAATAATCTGATTGTAATCGCCGCATGCCTTTGCGCTGTCCGGTTCCGTGCCATCCGGCAGGAAGGTTCTTTCCTTATTGACATTTACCTTGCTAAAGAGGTGCTCGTTCATGAAATAGAAATAGCTCTGGTCATTTTCCTTCGTGAGTCCTTTGTACTCATCCAGATTAATTGTTGTAACCTGTGAAAAATCCAGGTCTCCTCTCTCATACTGGGATACCAGCTCCGCATACGCCCCGATTGGCGTTGAGCCAGTAGCCAGGCCGAGTACACAATCCGGCTTCATGATCACCTGGGCGGATATGATATTTGCCGCCTTTCTGCTCATGTCATTGTAATCCTTTGCTCTGATAATCTTCATTTTTTCCTCTCCTTCCGTTTCGTATATTTTTTATTATATCACATACCGCTGCAAAAATCTGCCTGCAAATCAACCACCCATCTGCAAGCAGGAAAAAACGGAGGCCCCGAAGGACCTCCGACATGCTAGGGGTTTCGGTATTATTCAGTACCTATAATACCTTTATAACATCTTCTTCATTTCATCCGCCACAAACTGTACCTTTGTACCTACAATTACCTGAACGGATGTCTTGCTGGGTCTCATAACGCCCGCAACACCGGCTGTTTTGATCTTCTTCTCATCAACCTTTGTGTAATCCTTGATCTCCAGACGAAGTCTCGTCACACAGTTATCCAGTGACTTCACGTTTCCCTTTCCGCCAAGACCTTCCAGGATGATCTTTGCAACCTCTGTGAAGTTGTCGTTGGAGAGAACCACTCTCTTCTCAGCTTCCAGATCGTCGTCTTCTCTTCCGGGTGTCTTGAAATCAAACTTAACAATTGCGAAGCGGAATACCGCATAGTAAATCACGCCTACCACCGCGCCCACAGGAATCAGGAACCAGGGGTTCTGAGCCAGAGGTGTAAAGGAGCTGAGCACCATGTCTACCGCACCACCGGAGAAGGAGAAACCTGCCCTGATGGGAAGTGCAACGGTGATCGCCGCCGTAACGCCTGCAAGCAGTGCGTGAACAAGATATAAGCCGGGAGCCAGGAACATAAATGCAAATTCAATAGGCTCTGTAACGCCGGTAAAGAAGGAGCAGAATGCGGCTGATGTAAGAAGGCCGTAAACGATCTTTTTCTTACCGGGCTTCGCTGTATGATACATAGCAAGGCAGGCCGCCGGGAGACCGAACATCATGAACGGGAAGAAACCTGTCATGTAAATACCCGTCTGTCCGAGCGTACCTGTATTGCCCCAGAAATTACCCAGGTCATTGATACCGGCAACGTCAAACCAGAATACGGAGTTAAGTGCATGGTGCAGACCAAAAGGAATAAGCAGTCTGTTAAAGAATGCATAAATACCCGCACCGATAGCGCCAAGGCTGGAAATACCTGTTCCAAGAGCAACCAGAGCCGAATAGAGAATCGGCCAGATCACAAACAGGATTGCGGATGCCACGATCGAGCACAGCGCCGTTACAATCGCCACTGCACGCTTGCCGCTGAAGAAGGAAAGCGCATCGGGAAGCTTAACGCTCTTAAACTTATTGTAGCAGGAAGCGCCGATCAAACCGCAGAGAATACCGATAAACTGGTTGCTAATTTTGCCGAATGCCGCATTGGCTTCCTTGCCGGTAAGTCCTGCAACGGTTCCGCTGCTGAGCAGTGTGGTAACCATCAGGAAGGAAACAAGTCCCGCAAGTCCTGCCGTTCCGTCATTGTCATCTGACATACCGACCGCTACGCCGATTGCGAACAGCCAGGGCATGTTGTCGATGAGCGCGCCGCCCGCCTTGATCAGAAACAGACCAATCGTGTAGGCGAAACCGCCTGCGGTAAAGCCCGCTACCTCACCAGCCATTGCCGCAGGAGCGAGGATATATCCAATACCCATCAGAATACCGCACACCGGAAGACACGCAACCGGAAGCATCAATGACTTACCAATTCGCTGCAAATACTTCATCATAGTTTTATACCCCCTTATTGTTGTTTGCCAGCTCCGCCCTAGCCACGAAGCTTGCGCATTTCTATATTCTATGAGCCAAAGCTCACGAACATCATACTTTTATTTTTTCAGAGTCACTATAGAATCTCCCCTTTTGACTTCCGCGGAAGGCTCCGGGCTGATCTGTTCAAAATCATCCGAATTACAGATAATAACCGGCGTGATGATGTCATAGCCCTCCTCCCGGATCTTATCGAGATCCGCCTCGATCAGCAGATCACCCGCACTGACCTTTTTCCCTTCCTCGGTGCAGATGGTAAAATACTTCCCGTCAAGCTTTACCGTGTCGAGCCCTATGTGGATCAGCACCTCCACCCCCTCGTGCGTGGTAATCGCCGCCGCATGGCCCGTGGGAAACACCGTGGTGACCGTTCCGTCAGCCGGTGCGCAGAACTTTCCCTCCGACGGGATGATTGCAACGCCCTTTCCCAAAATCTCCTCGCTGAACGTGGGATCACTTACCTCCTTGATACTGACAAGCTTTCCGTCTGCGGGAGACACTAACCGAATCCCCTCGTTCTTACCAAACAGACCCTGAAACAATTTCATACTGCCTTCTCCTTTCTGTCGTCCAATATACTAACGTTCATACAAATCGTTCACTCTCTTAACATTAAGCACAAGATAAAGCTTCTCTTCCTCCGTCATGGAACACTGGTAAGCCTTCTCGATATACTGGTTCACCCGGTCAATCAGAACGGATTCCTCCGGATAATTTTCCTTTACAAACTGATAGAGAAGCGCATCCTCTCTTCCCCTCAAGGGTTCCTCTGATATCAGACGTTTGGCAAGATACTTGATATTCGCAATCAGCACATCCCTGGGATATTCCGCCTTTTGCGTCAGCTCCATCTTCTCCTCGATGATCTCCATCATCTCCCGCATCATTTTCGTGATGACAAAGGTGGTGCTGATCTCGGAATCCAGCTCCGCATTCACAATGTGAAGCGCAATGGACGCCGCCTCATCCTCCGGAAGCAGGCAGCCGGTCTGGTTTTCGATCAGATACAGAGCATGCTTGCCCACCAGGTACTCGTTGGGATAAAAAAGTTTGATTTCGTCATGAAGGGCATTGCTGAACACCATTCCCTTTTTCTGTCTCTCAATCGCAAAATTTATGTGATCCGTCAGACCGAGATAAATGTTGGAATTCAGTTCAAACCCAAGCGTCTCCTTCGCATAGGATATAATCTGATTGGATAACCGTACAAACTCTATTGGCAGAGACGCCAGCAGGCTTTTGAAATATTCGGTATCGTCAATGTTCTCCAGCCGAAAGACCTTCTCAATTTTACTCTCCTCCACCTCTTCTCCGGCTCTTCGTCCGAATCCGATACCCTTTCCCATAGCCACCAGCTCGATTCCCTTATCATCCCTGGCCGATATGATATTGTTATTAATTATCTTCTCGATACGCAACTTCTATTCTCCAAATAGTAAAACCGTAAAACTAAAATTTTTTGAATAAAAAAAACCAAACTCTATAAATTAATCGATACAAATTCATCTGATTAATTTATACAATCTGGTTTTGCCTGCCTGCGCAGTAACAACCCAATTAAATAACCACCTGATTATCTTAATTGAGTTCATTATAGCAACTTGCACAAGATTAGTCAAGTATAAAATATTTATATTCACAATCCCATTCTCTGTTTGTAGGATTTAGCTTATTTTTTTATGCATATTGCCGTCAGATAAACCCTCCCGAGACATCTGTGCTTGTTTTTTATATACAAAGAGGTTTTTCAGACTTCACTGAAAAACCTCTTTTTCTGCCGGCGATGGGACTTGAACCCATACGTGGTTGCCCACAACAGATTTTGAGTCTGCCTCGTCTGCCATTCCGACACGCCGGCCCGCCTTGCAATGACCGACTATAATCATATCATATCCGGCTGGTGTTGGCAAGTGCTTTCTTACGCTTTTTCCAGCTTATTGTAAATAGGAAGACAGTCAAACGTAGCAAAATAATCCCTGGGGGTTTCCGCCCTTCGGATCAGCTCCACTGTCCCGTCCTTTCGAAGAAGCAGCTCCGCGGATTTGAGCTTGCCATTGTAATTGTATCCCATCGCATAGCCATGGGCCCCGGTATCATGTATTACCAGATAATCTCCCATTTCCACCTTGGGAAGCATCCTGTCCACGGCAAATTTGTCATTGTTTTCGCACAGAGAGCCGGTCACGTCATATTTGTGATCCGCAGGGGCATCCTCCTTCCCGAGCACCGTGATGTGGTGGTATGCCCCGTACATGGCAGGCCGCATGAGATTCACCGCACAGGCGTCCACGCCAATGTATTCCTTATGCGTATGCTTTTCATGGATGGCCTTCGTCACCAGCTGCCCGTAAGGCCCCATCATGAAGCGTCCCATCTCCGTGTAGATAGCCACATCGCCCATCCCCGCCGGAACCAGAATTTCCCCATACACTCTGCGGACGCCCTCTCCGATGATGCGGATATCATTTGGCTCCTTATCCGGCTCATAGGGGATCCCAACGCCTCCGGAAAGATTGATAAACCGGATATCAGCCCCGGTCTCGTCCCGCAGCCTTACCGCCAGTTCAAAAAGCTGACCGGCGAGAACCGGATAGTAATCATTGCTCACGGTATTGCTTGCAAGGAACGCATGAATACCAAACTTTTTCACACCCTTTTGCTTCAGGATCCGAAAGCCGTCGAACATCTGCTGTGTGGTAAAGCCGTATTTGGAATCCCCGGGATTATCCATAATGCCGTTGCTCATCCGGAAGACTCCGCCGGGATTGTAACGGCAGCTCATGGTCTCTGGAAGCTTTCCAAGAATCTCCTCCACAAAATCAATGTGGGTGATATCGTCCAGATTAATAACCGCACCGGTTTCCGCCGCATACGCATACTCTTCCGCAGGCGTATTGTTGGACGAAAACATAATATCCTCCCCCTGCACTCCCATTGCCTTTGCAAGCATCAGCTCCGTCAGGGACGAACAGTCGCAGCCGCAGCCATACTCTCTCAAAATCTGGATGAGGCCGGGGTTCGGCGTCGCCTTCACCGCAAAATATTCCTTAAAGCCTGGATTCCATGCAAAGGCCTCCCGAACCGCTTTCGCATTCTCCCGGATCCCCCTCTCGTCATAAATATGGAAGGGCGTCGGATAGACTTTTGTAATCTCCCTTACCTTCTCTTTTGTCACAAACGGTTTCTTATTCATTTATGTATTCCCGCTCCTTTCTCTGTCTGCGCCTTCTGAATCGATCTCTCAGCTTTTTCCCTGGGTAAGTTCAATCAGTCTTATTTCATTTCTCAGCGCTTCCTTAAATACCTTGATAAAATTTTCCTGTCCAGTATAAAGACAGGTATCCTTTCTGCTTCCCGTCAGCTCTCCGGTCAGGGCATAGGCGGAATCGACGATCAGCCTGACATTGCTGCCCCTTGGCATTCCCACATAGCATATGCATCCCCGTTCCAGCTCCTCATCACAGATTTTTGCATCCGTGATAAGCACCAGCTTACGCCGGTCGGCTATGACCGGATAAAGCGCAGAGGAGAATTCCTCAATCAGAGACAGAGCGGCCGAAAGATAGATCCTCTGCGTGGCGCTCTGAATCATGTTAATCATCTTGTCCCTGATATTTCTGCTTCCCGTTATCGTAATATAACCGATCTCACGCTCCCGCTCCAAAGGAATGTTGTCCATCAGCCAGCCCTTTTCCCTCTCCAGGTTACGGATTCTGTTTGCGCAGAATTCCCCTGCCGGAACCGCAACATACCGGTTTGTGCTGCCCTCGAGCAAATAGGCCGCCCCCTTATCAGCCAGTGCCGAAAGAGCGCTGTAGACATTGGATCTTGATATTCCGGTATACTTTGCGACCTCATAACCCGTTAATCCGCCGTGCTGATACAGGCACAGGTAAATGGCCGCCTCCTGCCTGGTAAGCCCGAACAGGGACAGTTTGTCAAGCAACCGATTCTCTTCCATGATTATTCCCCCCGGCAAAGGCGTCTCAGAATGCAAAACGCCAAAACTCCCTTTTAGTAGTTCTTCTCAGGAACACTATAAAGGAGCTTTGGCGTTTTGTCAACTCAATCCTTTCAAAAAATTACAGCTTAATGATAATTTAAGCTTTTGTTTCTCTGATATTTTCAATCTGCCAGTCAATAGGACTCAATCCATTCTCCGCAAGAAACGCATTGGCCCTGCTGAAATGCCTGCATCCGAAAAACCCCCGGGATGCGGAAAACGGACTCGGATGGGGCGCCTTAAGGATCAGATGCTTCGGGTTGGTCAGCATCGGAATCTTGCTCTGTGCGGGACGTCCCCAGAGAAGATAGACGATCGGCCTGTCCTGGTTATTGACCGCACGGATCACCGCATCCGTAAATTCCTCCCAGCCCCTGCCCTGATGGGAATTTGCCTGATGGGCGCGCACTGTGAGAACCGTATTCAGCATCAGAACGCCCTGATCCGCCCATTTTTTCAGATACCCGTTGTCAGGAATATAGCAGCCCAGGTCATCTCTAAGCTCCTGGTAAATGTTCTGCAGGGACGGCGGGATCTGTGTCTGATCCGGCAGTACCGAAAAGCTGAGCCCGTGTGCCTGGTGCGCATTGTGATAGGGATCCTGTCCCAGTATCAGAACCTTTACCCTACTAAGAGGCGTCAGATGAAATGCGTTAAAGATATCTTCCGAGGGAGGATACACCACATGGGTGTTGTACTCCTTTAAGACAAATCGATAAAGTTCTTTGTAATAAGGCTTGGAAAATTCCTCTTTTACCGTGTCCAGCCAGTCGTTTGTAATCATCGCCATACATTTATTCCTCTTTGTACTCTCAGAGTCTGACCGAAACACCCTGTTCTCTCAGGTATCTCTTTACCTCGCAGATCTCCAGCTCCTTATAGTGAAACAGGGACGCCGCAAGGGCGGCCTGCGCTCCTCCCGCAGTAAGCGCCTCGTAAAAATGCTCCCTGCTTCCCGCACCGCCGGAGGCGATAACCGGAATGGAAACATTTTCAGACACCATTCTGGTAAGCTCGATATCGTAACCGTTTTTCGTCCCGTCACAGTCCATGCTGGTAAGAAGGATCTCACCCGCTCCCAGCTTTTCCGCTCGCATGGCCCATTCGATGGCATCCAGTCCCATGTCCACTCTTCCGCCGTTCTTAAAGATATGATAACCGCCCTCGGGGCTCTTTTTCGCATCAATCGCCACTACCACACACTGGCTTCCAAATTTCTCAGCCGCCTCGCTGATCAGTCCGGGATTCATGATTGCCGCCGAATTCACGGCCACCTTGTCAGCCCCTTCCCGAAGAATCATCCTGAAATCATCCACGCTGCGAATCCCTCCGCCTACCGTAAACGGAATAAATATGGACTCCGCCACCTTTCTTACCAGTTTGGCCTTAATATTTCGGGCATCGCTGGAAGCCGTAATATCTAAAAATACCAATTCGTCGGCACCCGCCTCGTCATATTGCTTTCCAACCTCCACAGGATCGCCTGCATCCCGTAGATTGATAAAATTAGTTCCCTTAACTACCCTTCCGTTATTGACATCCAGACAGGGAATAATTCTCTTTGTATGCATACTCAATCCTTTCGCTGAATGGAAATAAAGTTTTTCAGAATCTTAAGCCCCACCCGGGAGCTTTTCTCCGGATGAAACTGACATGCAAAAATATTTCCCTTCTCCACAGAAGCATGGATCTGCGTGCCGTACACCGTGCTTGCCGTGACGATCTCCTCCTCGGCCGCCCTTAAAAAGTAAGAGTGCACAAAATACACATAGGAATGTTCCGGAACGCCTTTAAAAAGCCGCCCGCTGTTTGTGAGGGCGATGGAATTCCATCCAATATGAGGAACTTTGACATCCGCATGATCCGGGATCCGCAGGATCTCCCCTTTCAAAATTCCAAGCCCCTGTACCCGACCGCTCTCCTCACTCCTCTCGAAAAGAAGCTGCAGTCCGAGACAGATGCCCAAAAAGGGGATATTCTCTGCAGCCGCCTGCCTGATCACATCCACAAGACCGTAGTTATGCAGTCTGCCCATTGCGTCTCCGAACGCCCCGACTCCGGGCAGGATGATCCTTTCGGCGGAAAGGATCGCCTCCTTATCCCTTGTAACCAGAACCTCTTCCCCCAGAGCCAAAAGAGCCTTCTCCACGCTTCTTATGTTTCCCGCATCATAATCGATGACAGCCGTCATTCCTCTATACTCCTTTATCTATAATATCCTCTTCCTCCGGTAGGATATCCCGCACCCCATCCTCGGGCTCCTGTGTTTCCTCTGATGGGGAATCCTCAAAACCCGTACCGTTTACAATGTCATAAATCCTTTTGCTGTAGTCCTTATTCTCCTCACAGGCATTAATTTCAAAAGCCATCTCCTCACTGACGCCGTAATCCAGGTTCAGATGCTCCAGAATCACCTGATAAAGCCGTAAAAGCTCCTCCCCGGCGCCATAGGTATCCGCACCGCGCACCTCGGAATATCTGTCAGCTGCCTGCAAAAGGGCGTCCAGCGCACGGGCGGCATCGCCTGCTTCCTTATAATAATTGTAATTATCCAGCTTTCTCTCGATCTGGAGCACGAGCTCCACCCTCTTAAAGATCTGCTCCTGCTCTTCATCCAGCTTTCTGCCGTAAAGAAGCTGATATGCCTCCTCATAATCGCCGCTCTCAAACGCATTTTTCGCATCATTTCGTATTGCAAAATTTGTGAGCGCCGTGGTAAGCAGCAGCACGGCGGCCATAATCGTAAGTGAAAACAGAGTGACAAGAATCAGATTCATTTTGCCAATCGGTTTTGAAGGCTTCTCTTTTTCCTTTACTTTCTCCACCTTGGGTTTTGGCTCTTTTTTCTTCTTTTCCTTCGGCTTTTTTTCTTTTTTCTCTTTTTTGTTTTCCTTTTTTGCTTTCTTTTCTTTCTTCTGATCCTTTTTCGCAGGAGCCGACTTCTCCCCTCCCCCCAGCTGCTTAAAAAGATCCTCGTCACTGTCTTTCCTGACCGGCTTATCTTCCTCTTCTTCCTCTTCCTCGGCAAGCAGAAATTCCAGGAATCGTTTGAAAAGCCCCGGCTTATCCTGACCGCTGCTTTTCTTATCTTTTTTTGATCCCTTCTCCTTTGTCACATCCTTAAGGCTCACTTCTTTCGGCCTTGAAGCCGGATCCGCCTGATTCTCCGCACCATCCTCTTCCAAATCTGCGCCTCCGGCAAAATCTATGCTTCCGATATCGGTAAGCCCTTCCTCATCCGGCTCGGATTCCGGATCCTTCTTTCCCTTTTTCTTCCATGGGAACTGAAACTTTTTCTTTTTTTTGCTTTTGCCTTCCTTCTTCTCCTGCTTCCCATCCTTAATGGAATCCAAAAGCTCGGACATGTCAACTTTGATTCCCTCGCCGCTGTCAGACTGCTTAAAAAGCTCATTGATTTCGTTCAAATCCTCGTCCGCATCCGCCATCTCATCGATCATCTGTGTGACATCCACATCCTGGCCGGAATCTGCATCCTGCTCTGCGTTTTGTTCTGTATTCTGCTCTATGTTCGGATCCGTGATCTGTTCTATATCCGCGATGGCCGCCGACAGCAGATCGTTCAGTCCCGCTTCCCACGCCTCATCATCCATTTCCGCAGGGGTCACTTCCTCCGCAGCGGGTTCCTCGACAACCGTTTCCATCGCTTTCTCTGATGCCTTTGCAATTTCAGCCTCCGCCTCCTGCGGTATCTGCTCCTGCGCTTCTTCCACGGCCTGCTGCACCTCTTGCCCGGCCGGCTCCTGCATTACCGGCTCGGTCTGCACCTTCTCTTCCTGCATGATCTGTTCCTGCATCTTTTGCCCGGTCTGCGCTTTTTCCTCTTCCTCAGCTGCCTCTGCCAGAACCGCTTCCTCCAAATCATTGACACCGGAAATTACTTCCTCTATACTGGTTTCCTCCGGAACACTCTCTTCCTCACCCGGTTCCGGATCAAGATCCATCAAAGATTTGAGTAATCCGTCTAAATATTCTTCATCTGTAGCCATTCTTATCACCTGCTTTCGCTTATTTCGTTTACAATTCTAACATATCAGGCCTCGTTAGACAATCTTTTTAAGAATTCCAGCGGGGAAGCCTCCACCCCCAGGCTTCTTTCTTTAATCTCCTGCGTCACCTGATACAGCCTGCTGTGAACCCGGTACATAAAAGCTTTCCGGTTAAAATAAACCACTTTCTCAAAAGGCCACCGGATCACTGTGGGAAAACGCATGCCGGCTCCCAGCTCCAGAACACATACTTTCCTGTTGACGGTTCCCTGGAGCCATTTTCGGTAAAGCTGCCATTCTTCCTGATATCCCTCCTCCGCATAATGGTCTGCCAGAATATTATTAAACACAAGCTTCCTGCCGCATACAGGACATATGGGTACCGCCGGATCGGCTTCTTTCTGGAAACCGGAAAATATGGCGGCTGTCAGCGCAGCCGCTTCCTCATCCCTGCAATACAGATCTGTCGTACATTTCTCGCAGCACTGCATTTTTCGGTAATTTCCACAGGGCTCAGCCACTCTGTCCTGCTTAAGTCCTGTCCCACGGATCAGGCCGTCCATACAGAGCGTAATCACAAAATAATTTTTTCCCTTCAGAAGTTCCGCAAGCTTACAATAGCTTTCTTTCCGCTTAAGGACAGCACCATCCCTGCACTCTTCATAAAAATGCTTCTCTATAAAAGGAATATAATCTTTTTTGTTTTCACAGTCCGCAAAGGCTTTGGCATACGTTTTATTTCCCGTCATTTCCTCCCGCCTGATCTCGAACTCCTCCCCTATTCCAACCAGAACAAGCTCTGCATCCGATATCTTCTCTTTCAGCTCTTCTATCATAATCCTCCTCGCTTTCGGAAAGTCAATACCCCTGCAACAGCCCCCATAATGTGTATGCAAACATGCCCGTTTGGTGCGTTACCCGCAGGAATAACCTGACCAGATTATAACATACATGCAATTTGCAGACAACAGAAAAAAAGCAGCAATATACTGCTTTTCTGCTAATTAATTATTGTCATACCCTCAAAACCGAACACCGAAACGCCGCACACTCTCTCCCGGTCAAGCCCCGGGCCTATTAGTACCGGTCAGCTGCGCGCATCGCTGCGCTTCCACCCCCGGCCTATCCACCTCGTGCTCTCCGAGGGGCCTCGGACCTCTCATCTCGGGGCGGGCTTCACGCTTAGATGCCTTCAGCGTTTATCCCTTCCGGACTCGGCCACCCTGCCCTGGCCCTGGCGGGCCAGCAGGTGCACCGGCGGTCCGTCCGTCCCGGTCCTCTCGTACTGGGGACGGCCCCCCTCAAAGGTCCCACGCCTGCGCCGGATAGGGACCGAACTGTCTCACGACGTTC
>CAJTVN010000011.1:0-24957 GCA_910579685.1 uncultured Lachnospiraceae bacterium
GCAAAGCGGATATTACACTGTCATCCGGAGCAGAAAATTGTTATCCTGTCCGGATACGATCTTCCGGTATACCGCAGCGAAGCCAAAAAAATCGGGGCAAAAGGATTTATCAACAAGAATACAGAACCGGAAATGCTGATCGCTTTTCTTTCACAGATTATGCAGGGAAAGTTTATCTTCAGCGGTTCCGTTCCGTTTTTAGAAGAATTAACTGACTGTGAAAAACAGATTTTGCAGCTTACAGCTAACGGCAGAAAGCGGAAAGAGATTGCAGGCACGCTTTATATCAGCGAGCGTACCCTCTCCAATCATTTACAGCATATATTTGAAAAACTTGATGTTTCCTCCTCTGTCGAAGCGGTAACCAAGGCGATTCTATTAGGATACCTCCCGCCGATTTGTTAATTCGGCTGTTTTTCTTCCGAAAGTGCCCCAAAAAGCATTCCTACGGAACCGGAATCACAATCTTAAGAACAAAGCGTCCGTCCTTCATCCCCGCATTGCACTGCCCTGCGTATTTCTCCACGGACTTTCGGATATTGGCAAGGCCAAAGCCGTGCAAAAAGGCGTCCTCCTTGGCGGTTCTTTTTCCTCCCCGCTCCTTTGCCTCTTCCCTGGCCGCATTGTTTTCCACCGCGATTACCAGCATGTCCCGGATGCGGCCGGTTTTTATGGTGATCATCCGCTCCTGCCTTGGAAGCTTTTCACAGGCCTCGATGGCGTTATCCAGGGCGTTTCCGAATATGGAGCTGATATCCATGGGCTCCAGAAAATCCCCGTCCTCAAAACGCACCACCGCCCCAAAGTCAATGTCCAGCGCTCTGGCCTTTCTCGCCTTGTCCCGCAGGATCACGTCAAGGGACCGGTTCCCCGTATAAATATAATCCTCATAGGATGAGATCTGGCCGCTTAGCTCCTCGATGGACTGCCGTACAAGCTGGCTGTCCGAAGATGCGGCCTCCAGAACCAGGAGATGGTTTTTCATATCATGGTAGATGCTGCGGACACGCTCCTCCTCCCGCAGAAGATCCTCGTAATACCGGTGCTGCTTCTCCATCTCCTCCATATGGTAAGCCGTCTGCATCGAATTGTAGATATAGGCGGCCAGATACATGCTCCCGATACTGGAAAAAATGGATGCCACGCAGATCGGATAGTTAACGATCATCTCACCGGGCATAAAATAAATAATGGTGAAAACCGCCACCATGGGGGCAAGCAGCAGCACGTCCACCAGCCACCACATTTTTACGGGAAGGGTTAACGCATTCCTCGCAAGGAAACGCTTCACAAAAAGGAAAATCCCCACCCAGAACAACAGCCGCAGGAAAATGGATCCCGTGTGGATCCCTGTGGAAAGGAGCCTCGTGGGGTCATCCCAGACGACCTCCCCTCCCACTTTTTCGATCCGGGAAAAGAAAAGCCTTGATCCCATATCCTGAAAAAGGTAGTTCACGGCGATCAGAATCGGGTAAAACACGAAAAGCACGGAGAACTTTTCCATCACCTGTCCGCGGTAAAACACCAGAAGATAGAGCCCCATCCCCAGCATGGTTCCCACCAGGGCGTAAATATCATTGGAATAAATAACCGTGTCGGAGAGCCACACGCCCAGCACCCAGGCCAATATCTGCAAAATCCGGCTTCTGCGAAGGGGCAGCATCCTCTTGAGGATCATAAAAAAGAGCGTTCCGGAAAGAGTGAAAAAAACAAAGGTAAGCTGATCCAGAAACCGTATCATAGCTGATCCCCCCAATATTCCGTGAGCTTTTCCATAAATTCCTTGCGCTTTGGCTGGCTGATCGGCAGCTGGGCGCCGTCAAGCAGCTCGATTTCCAGCTTTTTCACGCCCTTCACGTAAGAAAGATTGACGATATAGCTGGTGTGGCACCGGACAAAGCCGCCCCCTGCAAGCTCCCTCTCCATCTCCTTCATGCTCCGGTAGCAGAGAATGTTTTCCTTCTCCGTGTGCAGCAGAAGATTCCGGTTAAAGGTCTCCACATACTTAAGCTCCTTTAACAGAACCCGGTACCTGCCCGAATCATTGACAACCACCAGGGACGGGGACTCTTTTGCGGGCCGGCGCTGCATCCACCGGTCCATCTCCGCCTTCAGCCTTGCGTATTTCATGGGCTTTATAATATAGTTTGTGGCCTGATATTTGTAGCCCTCCAGAGCGTACCGGGTGAGCGTCGTCAGAAAAATGATGCCGACCTCCCCGTCCATCTGCCGGATCCGCTCCGCCGCCGCAAGCCCGTCCATCTGGTTCATCTGAATATCCAGAAAAACCAGGTCAATAGAGGGGTCATAGCCGTTTACCAGCTCGCTCCCGTCATAAAAGACCGTGACCCGGATCTGCTGTGCGCATTCCTGCGCATACCGCATCAGCTGCTCCTTAAGGTTCTGTACAAAGCTTTCCTCATCATCACAGACCGCTATATGTAACATAACCCGTCAAAACCTCCCGCACCTAGAATCCTTTTATCCTCGGCAAATTCCATTTAAAATGAATCGCCAGAAAGCGCATGACAATCACGGCCAGCGCCCCTGTCAGCATGGCCCACTGCTCTCCAGCGCTCTCCCACATAAGGCAGCACAGGACGGCTCCCGCTATGGAAGCGCTGGCATACACGTGCTTCACAAAAATATAAGGCCGGTCCCCCGCCATCATGTCACGGAGCAGGCCGCCTCCCACTCCCGTGATGGTTCCCAGAAAAACCGGCAGAAAATATCCGAACTCCATCCGGCTGTCATAGGCGGCCCTCACCCCGGCCACGGTGAACACCGCAAGCCCCAGCGTGTCCGCCGCCATCAAAATCTGCTGGAAGCGCTCGCCCGAAATCTCCTGCTCCCAGAAGACCGGTCCGGCCACCAGCTTTTCGCTCCCGCTGCCGTCCCGGCATTTCCTGACCACATGAAAAAACAGCACCGCAAAGATGAGGGCTGAGATCACCAGAGACACCAGGGCAAAGACAGGCTCCCGAAACGCCTGCGGCGGCGTGATGCCGAGAATAAGATCCCGGATCATCCCGCCGCCCACGGCTGTGACCATTCCGAGGATCATGACCCCCAGAATGTCCATCTGTTTTCGCACGGCTGTCATGGCCCCGGACAGGGCAAAGGCAGCCGTCCCGATCAAGTCCAGTACAAAAAGCATGTATTCCATATCAGATCCCCACATCCACCTGACACATCTTCATGGTAAGAAGCGCCGCCTCGTGGCTCTCCCTCGTCACACCGGCACAGCATGCAGGATCCACCCTGAGCGGTGTCTCCGGAAGCTTTGCCTTGATGAGCAGGGCGTTGGAGACCACGCAGATATCCGTGCACAGGCCCGCAAGCTCTATGGAAAGCTCCTCCTGCTCCGCCATCTTCTGCAGCTTTCTTGCCAGAACCTCCGAGCCAAAGGTGGGCTTGTCGATCACCTGGGCATCCGCCTGTGCAAGAGCCCCGGCAATCTCCGGACGGATCTCCCAGCCCTTTGTTCCCCGGATGCAGTGGGGCACCGGCAGGTGTCTGCCCTCCGCTGTTTCCAGATAGTTTTCCTCATGGGTGTCCCTGGTGGCAAACACCGTCTGCCCCTCATATTCCCTGATCTTTTCCGCCACGCTTCCCACGATCTTCACTGCCTCGTCGGTTCCCAGCGCCCCGTCGATAAAATCATTCTGCATGTCGATCACTACAAGTACTTTTTTCATATACCCCGTCCCTTTCTCTTTAATCCAGCTCGCTCAAGCCCGTGTAGAGCTCGTAATATCTTCCCTTCTGCTCAAGCAGGTCGTCATGGTCGCCCCGCTCGATAATCTCCCCGTTTTCCAGAACCATAATGGCGTTGGCGTTGCGCACCGTGGAAAGCCTGTGGGCAATCACCAGCGTAGTCCTCTGGGCCATCAGCCGGTCCATTCCCTTCTCAATGTGCTTCTCCGTCCTGGTATCCACGGAGCTGGTCGCCTCATCCAGAATCAATATGGGCGCCCTGGAAATGGCCGCTCTGGAAATATTGATCAGCTGCCTCTGACCCTGGCTTAAGTTGGCCCCGTCTCCCTCCAGCATGGTGTCATAGCCGTGCTCGAGACGCATGATAAAGGAATGGGCGCTTGCCGTCCTGGCCGCCTGCTCCACCTCCTCGTCCGTGGCGTCCAGCCTGCCGTATCGGATGTTGTCCCGGACGGTTCCCGTGAACAGATGGGTATCCTGCAGCACCATGGAAATATTCCGGCGCAGGGAATCCCTCTCCAGCTCCGTCACCGGTATGCCGTCAATGGTAATGCTTCCCGAATCAATGTCATAAAAACGGTTGATCAGATTGGTAATGGTAGTCTTGCCCGCTCCGGTGGATCCCACGAAGGCAATCTTCTGTCCCGGCTTCGCATATAAGGATATATGCTTCAGGATCGTCTTATCCGGGTTGTAGCCAAAGGTCACGTCCGTCAGCGTGACGGCTCCCTTCACCTCTTTATAATAATAGTCTTTGTCTTCCTTTACAAGATCCGTAAGGAAATTTCCTCCCGCAGCTGCGTTTTCCCCCGCCGCAAGCCTGTGGTTTTTGGGAATCACGTAGCAGGTCTTCCCTTCGATTCCCTCCCGGATGCGGATGGCATCCGGGGCATCCTCCGCCTCCGGCGCCTCGTCCATGATGGCAAATACGCGCTCCGCTCCCGCCAGTGCGGAAAAAATCGTGTTCACCTGCATGGCCACCTCGTTTATGGGACGGGAAAACTGTCTGGAATAGTTCACGAATACCGTAAGTCCCCCGATATCAAAGCCCCGCAGCACACAGAGAACCCCGCCGATGCAGGCGGTAAGGGAATAACTCACCTGACTTAGGTTCCCCATCACGGGCCCCATGATTCCGCCAAAGAACTGGGCTTTTATCTGCTTTCCCCGAAGATCCCTGTTCAGAAACTCAAATTCGTCTATGGAATCCTCCTCATGGCAGAACACCTTCACCACCTTCTGCCCGGTCACCGTCTCCTCGATGTAGCCGTTCAGCGTACCGATCGCCGCCTGCTGGGCCCTGTAATATTTCCGGCTTCTGCCCCCCACGGCCTGCACCGCTTTCAGCATCACCGGGATCATCACAATCGTGATCAGGGTCAGCCACACGTTGGTGTAGACCATAAGGACAAAGGTTCCCACAATGTTTATGGTTCCGGAAATCAGCTGAACCACCGTGTTGTTCAGCATTTCACCCACCGCATCCACGTCATTGGTAAAGCGGCTCATCACATCCCCGTGATTGTTGGTGTCATAATAGCGCACCGGCAGCTTCTGCATCTTCTCAAACAGATCATTCCGCAGCTTCTGGATGGCATTCTGGGACACGCCGATCATGATCCTCTGCTGCAGATACTGGGCAATCACCGCCACCAGATAAATACAGATCATGGCGATAATCCCCTGCAGCAGAGAGGAAACGCTTCCGCTCTCGGAGGTCAGTCCGTTGATGATAGGACGCAGCATATAGGAGCCCGCCAGATTCGCAATGGTTCCCGCTATGATGCACACCACCACGATTCCAAGCAGCAGCTTGTTATGGGAAATATAGGAAAAAAGCCTTCCCAGAGTTTTTTTCATATTCTTGGGCTTTCCTCCCCCGGGCCTCCCCGGCCCGCCAGGGCCGTGGCCCCGCGGTCCCGGGCCCCCGGGACCTCTCATGGGACCGTGCGCACCCTGGATCTCCTCCTTGTCGGAGGGATTCAGCCTGCTCTCGTACTTCTTCTGTAAATATTCTAATTTCCGCTGGTTCATGACGCACTGGCCTCCTTTTCCATCTGGGAATAATAGATCTCCTGATAAGCCTCGCAGCCAGCAAGAAGCTCCTCATGGGTGCCAAGCCCCACGATCCTCCCCTCGTCCAGCACCGCAATCACGTCAGCGCCCATCACGGAAGTGATGCGCTGTGCAATAATGATCTTGGTGGCATCCCGCAGGGTGCTGGTAAAGCTCTCCCGGATCCTGGCCTCCGTGGCCGTATCCACGGCACTGGTGGAATCGTCCAGTATGAGGATCCTGGGCTTTTTGAGCAGCGCCCTCGCAATACAGAGCCTCTGCTTCTGGCCGCCGGATACATTGACTCCGCCCTGTCCCAGCTCCGTCTCATATCCGTCGGTAAAGGAAGCAATAAAGGGGGCCGCCTGAGCGTCGGCCGCACACCTCTCAATCTCCTGCCTGGACGCATGCGGATCTCCCCACATCAGATTTTCCATAATCGATCCGGAAAAGAGCACGTTCTTCTGCAGAACCATGCCCACGCCCTCCCGAAGATTTTTCAGGGAATAATCCCGGACATTCACGCCGTCCACCAGAACCTCTCCCCCGTCCGCATCATAAAGCCTGGGAATCATGGAAACCAGCGTGGTCTTTCCGCTTCCGGTGGAACCGATAATTCCAAGCACCTGTCCGCTCTCCACGGTAAAACTGATCTCGTCCAAGACCTTTTCCTGGCTGTTCTTGTAGTAGCGGAAGGACACGCCGCGGAATTCCACCCTGCCGCTCTCCACCCTTTTTTCCGGAAGGGCGCAGCCCTCGTCGGTCAGATCCACCTGCGTGTCAAGAACCTCCGTAATCCGGTGAAGGGATGCCAGCGCCCTGGAGCTCTGCAGCAGAACCATTGCCAGCATCATGAGAGACATGAGGATCTGCACGATATAGCTGGTAAAGGCGGTCAGATCCCCCACCGGCATATTCCCCGCAAGAATCTGTTTCCCTCCGAACCACACCACCGCAAGTGTGGTGGCATTCATCATCACCATCATGATGGGCATATTCAGGATCACCACCTTAAAAGCCGCAAGACCGGACTTTTTCAGATCCTCGTTAGCCCTGGCAAACTTCTCCTCCTCATAGCTTCCCCGCACAAAGGACTTGATCACACGCACATTGATCAGCATTTCCTGAATCGTGGAGTTCAGAGTGTCCAGCTTTTTCTGCATGATCTCGAATCTGGGGAACGCCACCCGGATCACCAGGGCGATCAGAAGCACCAGGATGGGCATCACCACCAGCACCACCAGCGCAAGCTGCGCGTTCATCACAAAGGCCATAATCAGGGCCCCGACCAGCATTCCCGGTGCCCGCAGCATCATGCGCAGCGCCATATTGATCAGATTCTGCACCTGCGTGATATCGTTGGTAAGCCTGGTCACCAGGGATCCGGTGCTGAACTGATCCAGATTGGCAAAGGAAAATTTCTGCACCTTGCCAAACACGTCGCTCCTTAAATCCGAGGAAAAGCTGATGGCCGCCTTAGCCGCAAAGTAAGCGCCGCCGATCCCTCCCAGCATCATGAGAAGCGCCGTCAGGATCATCACCACTCCCATACTGACAATATAGGGAACATTCCTCTGCGCCGCCCCCACATTGATAATGTTCGCCATGAATTTCGGCAGCAGAACCTCTCCGATCACCTCCACGATCATCAGAATCGGCCCGCAGATAAAGGCCGCCAGACACGGCCTGATATACTTCCAGTATCTCTTCATTGTCTCAACTCTCCTGTCTCAATAATTTTTGATAGTATGCCTCCCCGTTTGCAATCACACGGCGAAGAAAATCGTCAAGCTGCGCCGTCTCCTCGTCGGTAAAATCCGCAAACATGGCCTCGTCAATCTCCTGAAAGTACCGGATGCTGACCTCGATCGCCTTCCGTCCCTTCTCCGTCACCTTCACATAGTTGACACGGTTATCGTTTTCGTGGCACTGTCTGCTGACAAAACCGCCCTTCTCCAGCTTTTTCAGCGAAACGGCAATGGCCGCCGGCGACACCTCCATCTTCTCGGCCAGCTCCGTCTGGGAACAGTCCGGATGCCTTCCCAGCATCATAAGCAGCCTGTGCTGGCTCCTGTAAACCCCTGTGCTCCCCACCTTCTTGTCAATGGAACGCTTAAAATTCCTGTCCACTATGTGAAGCAGATGCACCAACTCATGCTCCTTCTCCCCCATGTCTGTCCGCCTCCTTCATTAAACAATTAATAATTAAGTATTTAATATTTAACTAGTTAACCATTTGATATTATATTATTCTGCAAAAGGAAATGTCAACAGAATATTTGACGTTTTATAAAAATTTTAGATATAGAAAATGCAGGAGCAGCAGATGCGCCGGATAAAAAATATAGAAAACATACTTCAGATTCCAGCCCTTTTTTCCGTTGTAAAAGGCGATCGGGATAAAAGCCAGAGGCGCCGTAATCTCCCACAGAAAGGCCACGCAGCCCGCAATGATCTGCTCCACCCTGTTTCGCCGGAACAGATAGATAAGAGCCACCGCGATAATCCCGCGTGCGCCATAATCACAGTGAATCCCTTCCCCAAGGGCTGCCGCAGTGACAAAAATACAGACATACAAAATCCACCTGCGCACCGGGCCCAGGTCTTTTTTATCAATCACATCCCACAGGTACATCATCACGAAGGCGATGAGCAGAGTGAAAAAAACATTGTTGTAATCCCACTCGAAAAGCGTGCCGTGGAAGGCAAGATCAAATGGGATCTCGGAGATCAGGGCAAACAAAAAGAGACGCAGCATATACTTTTTCCGGTTTTTCGTCCTCTGAAATCCCTCCACCAGCAAAAAGCAGTAGATCGGAAACGCAATCCTCCCGACCACCCTTCTCATGATCTGGTAAGCAATATAGAGATAGCCGGGCGAACCCAAGGCCAGCAGCTCTCTCATATAATCCGGTGAGAGATTTCCCACATCATAAATTCCGTTTTTGATAAGCAGCAATCCCAGCAAAACCGCCGCCCCATGGTCGAACACCATAGATACCATTGCCATCACTTTTAAAGCGCTTCCGTTTATTCCCCGTACCTTCTGCATCACAATTCTCTCCTTTTTCCGCTTTTTATCTTACACTAAAAGAGAAGTTTTTTCAACTGGCATGGTTAAAAAATCATGATTTGGCACTTTCTATAATGCCACTTCTGTGTATACTGTTATTTAACAACAAAAAACAACTTGAAAGGTGTGATACAATTATGAAAAATCAGACAGCTCAAAAAATAGCATTAACCGGTCTTATGGCCGCCCTCTCCTATGTGGTGTTCACGTTCCTTCAGATAAAGATACAGCTTCCCGGAGGCGACGCTACATCCATCCACCTGGGAAATGCGGTCTGCGTCCTTGGTGCGCTTCTCCTCGGCGGCTTTTACGGCGGACTGGGCGGAGCGCTCGGAATGACCATCGGGGATCTGCTGGATCCCCAGTACATCATCTACGCACCCAAGACTTTCCTTTTAAAGCTCTGCATCGGCCTGATCACCGGTCTGATCGCCCACAGGCTCTTTCATGTAAGCCAGGAGACGGACAAAAAGCGAGTGCTTCTCATCACTCTCCTCGCCTCTGCGGCAGGACTTTTATTTAACGTGATCTTCGATCCCATGGTGGGCTATTTCTATAAGCTTGCCATCCTCGGCAGGCCTGCGGCAGAGCTGGTACTGGCATGGAACGTTGCTTCCTCCTCCATCAACGCCGTGACCTCCACCATCGCAGCCACCCTGATTTACCTGGCGTTGCGGCCCGCACTCAAGAAAACCGGACTGTTCTTTACGCTTTAAGAGAACTATGAAAAAGTTTCCACGCAGGCGCTTTCATTTCCTGCATGGAAACTTTTCTTGAACTTTCGTTAATCCCTCAAACTAAAGATTCAGATATTTCTCTGCGCTTTCCGCAAAAGCCGCATCCCTCTGCCTGCGCAAACGCTCGTCTAAAACCGCTTTCCCGCACACCGCCGCCTGTATATCCTCAATCATCCGAGTTACCTCCTTCGCCGGATAAATGGATTCCTCCGCCACATAGTCTCTGTTGTGAACCGTCTCATGAAACGCAAAAATCAGATGGTTGTTCAAAAATGCCCTGCGCAGGGCGGATGCAATCTCCGCCTCATGGTTAATATCCAGGTAATAATCGCATTTTGCAAACAGCTCGTCCAAAACATCCTCCTTTGCTCCTGGATAGAGGCTTACATTGTCATAGTCCTCCATTCCCATAAGCTTCGAGGACATTTCCGTGAGCGCCGCAATGTGGAAGTGCATCTGCGGAAGCGCCCTCACCAGCTCCTCGCAATGTTCAATCTTATCGGAATTCGTGCAGATCAGCGCTTCGGCCTTATGCTCATTTTCCTTTTTAAACGGATAAATAAAGCCAAGCCTGTGCATCATATCCCGCCTTGCGCCGAGGGCGCGCAGCTTATCATAAGGCTGTTTTTTCTGCACCATGACCGTTGCCGTCCGGGCCGCCTGCCCGTTAAAAATCATCTGCATATTTCCCGGAATGTCCTTGTTCACACTTTCCTGCCAGAACAGGATGTCCCTCTTTGCGCCGGCGTTCAGTTTGTTCGATACGAAGAAGGGCGTTGACAGGGAATTGAAGAAAATCCGCTTCTGTTTGAATCCCGCCTTCACGAAAAAGTAGAGAACAAAGTCCGCCTTCGTATGAAAAATCCGGACTTCCTTATCTTCATTTAAAATGATATCGCCGGTCACAAAGTTCTCCACGATCCTTTCCCTGCCATCCGGCGAGAAATAAGACCGGTTCACCCTTTTGCCTTTCTCGCTGAAAATTGTCCGGGCATAAATTGCGCCGTACCGGTTATAATGGTCGCTGAAACGGACAACCCCTCTTTCATCATACCAGTCCACTACCTTCACCAGACGTTTGTGCCTGGGCTCCGCATAAAAAATCCGGCCTCTTTCCCTGTTCATGTCCTGTATTCTGCCGCCGTTGTTTTTCCCGCTGATTTCCCAGTAATCCGGCACCGTAATCTCATCAAAATATTTCGGTTTCGCACCGCCTCCACAAGCCTTCTGAAAATCGCCGAGGAAAAATCCGTACACCGACATCACGTCCTGTGGCAGAAAGCCGTCGTCCTCAATCACCGCTGCCGGAAGGTTAAATCCCGCAAGCCGGAAAGATGTATGCAGGCTCTGGCTGTCCTGCCCGTAATGATCAAAGAGTAAAATCGCATCGCTTACTTTAGCAGTTCCTTCCATTTCTTTTCCACCTCCTTTGTAAGATAAGCGCCGGCCTTCTCATAAGAATGCGCATGAAACGCCTCCAGATCCGCCTGCGTAAACAAACGGACAATGCATTCCGTCAGGGACGCAACCCGCTCCTTTTTTTCCATTTTGTCATATACCGGAATCAGATAACCATTCTTCCCGTCATCGATAAAATTGGGATTTCCGTAGCGCACGTCAAATCCGATGATGGGAAGCCCGGAGCCTGACGCCTCCATCAGGGTCAGGCCAAAGCCCTCGCTGGTTGAGCCGGAAAGATAAGCTTCATAATTTATGTATATCCCGTCCATTTTCTGCTGTCCGCACAGACGAACGCAATCCCCGCAGTTCAGCTTTCTGATCTGTTCCCTTAATTTCGCTTCCTCCACTCCTTTTCCATAGATATCCAGCGAAACGTCTGGAACGCTTTCTCTTGCTGCGGCAACCGCCTCTATCAGCCAGTCCACATGCTTTTCACTGGCAAGCCGGGATGCGGTAATCAGGGAATGCCTTTTCCTGCCTTTCTCCGGCCTTTTCAGCTCCTTAAGGCTTCCCACCGGAATGGTCACGATTTTGGGTTTCGCCCCTTTGTACTTTTTAAACTGCTCCTTCAGCAGACCGTTCTGAACATCCGTGGATGCAATATAGAATTTGATATGCCTGTGCTGGGAAAAAGCGTACTCGTAGTAGTTGTTCCAGAGGATATGGTCTTCATCCGTGCCTGTCACGTTAAAATGATCCGCATGAATCACAACACCGATCCGGGCCGGATAAGCGTTCTTTAAAATCGCCTGTCCCGTTCCGGTGGTTCTGTCGATGATAACCGTATCCCGACGCGTAAGATTCAGCCGGGTTACCATATATCCTATCAGTTCTTCCTTTGAGCAGATCAGCCTGTCCGGGAACCGGTACGTGACCACGTCATTATCCGTGATTTCCTCATAAGCAACGGTTCCGTCCTCATTGAAAAAACGTCGCTGATATAAATGCGCTTTTTTGTCAAGGGGCCCGTAGTACTCGGAATAGATTCGACAATAGGTATAATAGTCCTTCCGGATCAGGCACCCGTTTGATACCATCTCCACCCTGTGAACGCAGTCCTTCGAACCGTTCACCAGATAGGCCACATAATAGATACCGGTACCTGGAAACACATATCTTACCTTACCGCTTTCTTTGGTACTGGTAAAATCCCTGCCTCCAAACGTTTCTTCCAGCTGCTCCAGCGTATAGGTGACGGGGGAGATCCGGCAGTCCGTGAAAAATGTATACAGCCATATGATCTCTGAATCCAGAAAGCCGATGTTTGCCGTCATGTGCTCAATATTGTCGCCCGGAAACATATTCGTAAAAATAAACTTAGCCTCCTGTCCGATACTTCGCAGAACCTCCGCCCTGTAGGCCTGCGCATATTCCACGCCGCTGCTGGCCCAGCCGATCCCTAAATTAAAATTGTAAACCATGTCTGTTTTCCCCTCTCTTTCACCGCAACAAGATTTATCTTTCCCGGCTACATTTCCGCTATTTCTTTCGCTAATTTCACATATTCTTTATTTTTATATCTATCTGCAAATAGCGTCAGTTCTTTTTGTGCCAGATCTTTCAGCATCTCCCGTCTCTTTGGATTTCCGTTTTCCAAATAAAACAAGATCGCCCGTTTATGATTCGCAGCTATCTCCTCATCCGATTTTCTCCCCCATTTATTAAAAAGTGTACCGCTGCGTATACTTCTGTCATATTCATACAGCCCGTCATTAAGATAGCATATTCTGTCTGCAAAAGATAAAACATATGGCATCCATGCTTCATCATCATATATTATTAAAGGAAACAGGCGATTTTTCACAAGAGACGCACGATACAATTTATTCCAGACTACCGGGAACTGAAATGCATGGACATAATACGCATCCATAAATTTGTCAATATCTACAGCCGCATTCTCCTCCAGAGGACATTGTGAAAATATCGATATCTCGTACTCGTTTTCTGTTAAATAATATACAGAGGTCACTACGATATCACATCTGTTCTTTTTAGCCGAATGATACAATTTTGCTATCATATTCGGACGAATCATGTCATCATTATCCATAAAGCCTATGTATTTGCCGTTTGCCTGTAACAACCCTGCATTCCGTGCCGCCGGGGTACCGCTGTTTTCCTGATGCACTACTCTCACATTCGCATACGTCTCATCATACCAGTCTAGAATATCCGGTGTTCTGTCCGTGCTACCGTCATCTACAATAATGATTTCCAAATCAGGAAATGACTGTGCCAATGCGCTGTCAATGCTTCTGACAATATAATCCTCCGCATTATAAGCCGGAATAATCAGACTGACCTCTGGTATTCCATACACACTTTTATCCAGATGCGTTAACCCGGATTCTGCAATGATTAATTTTCCTTTCAGCGTTTCCACAAAAGCTTTTACAAGAAAACCGCTTTCCTTTGCATACCCTCTTATTAAAAAATAGTGCCGGTGTTCATTATTCGTCTCCGCTATCAGTATCCCTGCGGTATCATATAGTTGAAAACCATCCGCCTTGCCCTGAAAATCCCATGATAAAACCAGGTTCCCCCCATAAGATTCTTTCAGTATGGTTGAAGAGAAAACAGCATTACCCAGCGTATAAACCTTTGCTGGAATAGAAAAACTGACCGTATCCTTTCTGTAAAATGCCTGCATTGCCTCAGCCAGGCACCTCTGCGTATAATAGCCCTTTCGCAAAGCGGGAGCAAAACGCTCCACACACTGAGCATACTCCAGATATTCCGCTTCCTCCAGAGCCTCAATCCTAGCGGCCGCTTCCTCCGGGGAATGTACAATCAGCCCCAGATGGTTTTCTTTTATTAACTCCTGGTTGGAAATCCCCGCCGGAACAGCAACGGGAATTCCAGCGGCAAGAAACTCTGCCAGGGAAAAGGAAACACCGTATTCCATATACTGGCGGTCATATGCATTCTTATACCAGACCAGACCAAATTTGCCCTTTGCGGTTTCAAAAAAATCCCGCTCCAATTTCTCAACATTTGCAAACACAAATTCTTTCCTGCCTGATGGAACTTCCGTCAAAGAGCAATCGCATGTATAATCCCACATTTCCTGAATGACAAATTTCATGTCTTTTCGCATACGATTATCCAATAAGAACTGTCTCATAGCCAGTGACGGAACAATCATGATTTCCGCCTGATTGTATAAACGGATCATCTCCTGCAAACAGGAAAGCTCCAGATCCTGAAGAAAAATTGCGATTCTGCCGCCATATGCAATCAGATGACGGATCAGTTTTCTTTCAAACTGCAGACTGTTTCCGGTAGGGAACTGGCAAATTACCAAATCCCCCTTGTTGATACCCGCAATAATCCCATCCACTCTGGCCGATAAGCTCTCATCGCTTTCATCCCCCAGACTATAACGGTATATCCCCATTTCCTTTATACCTAACCGGTGTGCAATGTTAACTGACATTTGCTGCCTGTACCGTGCCGCATCCTTGCCAGGCAATCCATTGATTCGCGTCAGATATACACTCATGTACAATAACTCCTTTTCCCATGTCATTTTTCAGTCGTACAGCAATTGAAAGACAGCATCTGTCAGGCACTTTCTGGTAAAATAACCATCCCGGATCAACTCGGAAAACACCGCCACATTCGCCGTCATATCGTTGTATTGCGCATCACTCATATTCTCTATTTTGTTTACCGCCTCATCCAGAGAATCCACTGCCAGTCCCAGATTCTTCCGCACAACCGTATCCCTCTCCGCGATACAGTTGCTTACAATTACCGGGATTCCCGCTGCCAGATAGGCGCTGAGCTTATAATTGGCATTCATCATCATGTATTCTTTCCAGTTGGAATCATTTGTCCACACAAGTCCGAAACCGCCGCTTTTCCTCAGTGCTGTGAGCAGCGAAATATCATTCTTAAACCAGCCGAGAAAGCCAATCTTTTTTCCCTGCGCCCAGTCGCCCTTCTCTGCCGTCACCCTTAATTCAACCCCGCCATAATTCCAGTCTTTCACAAATTCAAATTTGGGAAGATCCGGATTTCCGGCAAAATTAATTACTTTTCGGAATGCAGGAATGACAGTCTGGTCGATCGCAACCGGAAAATCCCACATTTTCTGTATCACGGCCTTTTTGACAGACAGGCCCTCGGCATACAGGAAATCCAGCATCCTCTGCGACGGCAGTATAATCAAATCGGCCTGATTAAAAAATGCAATATGCTCTTTGAGGTGACAGCGATTGCTCTCAAACATCAGGGAAAGTATATCGTGGACAAAAAAGATTTTCTTTAATCCTCTGTAGTGGCTTATCCGGTTAATCAGTCCTTTATCAAATCGGATATCGTTCCATGTGGGATATTGAAAAATCACAATATCCCCATGTCCTACGGGAGCGATAATTCCGTCCAGGCGTGTGGAAAGCATTTCCGGCGAATCCGAATTCACCTGATAACAATAGATTCCCAGCTCGTTAAAATTCAGTACTTCTCTCGCAAGATCCGCCGTCCGGTTCTGCGCTTTCAAGGCGGTGCTTACCGAGCTGTGTCCGTATATGTTCGTAATATGAACCTTCAAGTTTCCCTCCTCCTGCCTCAATCGTACAATAATTGATAAACGGCGTCTGTCAAAGCTTTTTTGGCAAAATATCCTTCCCGAATGAGTGCGGAGAAGATTTCGGCATCGGCTGCCATCCTGTTATATTCGTCTTCCTTCATATTCCCGATTCTGCTTACCGCCTCATCCAAAGAATCAACCGCCAGCCCCAGGTTTCTACGAATTATCGTATCTTTTTCAGAGATGCTGCTGTTGACAATCACGGGAATCCCCGCCGCCAAATAGGCGCTGAGCTTATAGTTGGTATTCAGCTTCATATATTCACACCAGTAAGCATTATCCGACCATACAAGTCCAAAACCGCCGCTGTGCCTGAGCGCGTTCACCAGAAAAGTGTCCTCATTAAACCAGCCCAGAAAACTGACATTTTTCCCCTGCGCCCAATCGCCTTTATCCGCCGTTACCTTCAGCTCAACCGAATCATAGTTCCAGTTTTTCACAAATCCGAATTTCCATGACTCAGGATTTCCTGCAAAATTAATCACTTTCCTGAATTGTGGTCGGAACGTGACATCAACGGAAACCGGGAAATCCCACATTTTCTGTATGACTGTTTTTTTGACGGTTAACCCCTTTGTATACAGGAAATCAGCCATTCTCTGTGAAGGCAGAATAAGCAGATCCGCCTGATTGAAAAAAGCAATATGCCGCTCTAAAAGATAGCGGTTGCTCTCGAACATCAAAGAGGGGATATCGTGGACAAATATAATTTTTTTCAGGCCTCGGTAACGGCTTATCCGACGGATAAAAGCCTCGTCAAAACTGATGTGATTCCACGTGGGATACTGAAAAATCACGATATCGCCATATCCCACGGATGCAATAATCCCGTCCAGCCGCGAAGCAAGCATTTGCGGGGAATCGGAATTCACGTCATAATTATAGATTCCCAACTCCTTATAATGAAGTTCCCTGGCAAAGGCGGCTGTCCGGTTCTGCGCCTTCAGGGCCGTGCTTGTAAAACCCTGCCCATAGATATTTGTTATATGTACCTGCAAAATATGATTCCTCCCTCTCACTTCTCGATCTTTTCCCTATGGAAACAATATATGAAGCTTATTGCCCTCATCCACATACACGTCGCTGAGCAAAATGTTTCTCACCGCATTCTCTTTTATTGTCCGCTCCATTTTACCAAACGACTCAAACGCATCAGCCTGATATTCAAACAGCAGATTGCGCTGGGCCGTGGCCCTTCCGGCTACCGCCGCCTGGAGCTGCTGGAGATAATCCACCTGCTCCACCCACGCACTGTCCACCGCATTCAGCACCGCGACCCGCATAAACTCATTCATGCGCTCCCTGTTTCCAAGAATCTTTTCCTGCTCCGCCAGACGCCGTTCCACCTTTTCAAGGAGACACCGCTCGACCGAATCATCCTGCACGGACAGCCCGCCATCCGAAATTTCGGATGCCAGATCCGTTATATCCTTATCCAGACGGTAAGAGATATGATCCAGAACATACCGGTTAAGAGAATACCCGTCGCCGCCTGTTTGCGAATCCAGAAAGCGCCTGATATTTTCTCCCGCTATTTCCATGACCTTTTCCATCCGCACTTCACCGCCGTCGAGAAGATGATTTCTTGTTGCATAAATCAGGTCTCTCTGCCTCTGTACGACTCTGTCATAATTGGTGGCGTGTTTTCTTGACAGGACAGCCATTTCCTCTCCCAAAGCCTGAGCCTTATCAACGATTTTTTTCATCCTGCGCCTGCTGATTTTCTTCCTGCCTTCTATGTATTTTTCAAGCTTGTCCGGCCCGCAGTTTTTAACTGTTTCATCCTGTATTGAGACAAAGAAACGGCTCGAACCCGCATCCCCCTGTCTTCCCGCCCGGCCCCTCGCCTGGCGCTCCAGCCTGCTGTTTGGCATCCTTCCAATACCGATAACGGCAAGACCTCCAAGCTCCTCCACGCCTTCTCCCAGCTTGATATCTGTTCCCCGTCCGGCCATTGAAGTGGAAACCGTTACCGCATTTTTCTGCCCGGCCTCCTTTATAATCTCCGCCTCCCATGCGGCATTGTTTGCATTTAACACATTGTGAGGAATCTTCTCCTTAATCAGCTGTTCGGACACCAGCTCCGTCTCCCCGATTGTTGACACCACGATAAGGACCGGCCGCCCCGTCCAATGAATCTCCAGCGCCGCCCATACGGCCGCCTGCAGCTGGCCGGCCGCATCCCTGAAATAAAGATCCTTCAAGTCCTTCCTTTTAATCGGACGGTTCGGCGGAATCACCAGCACCCTTACGCCATATACGTCCATAAGCTCCTGTGCGGCATCCGCCAGGGTTCCGCTCATTCCCGCCATTTTGGGAAACATACGAAATAAGTTCTGAAAGGTAATTGCGGCGACAGAGCGGCTCTCCTGCGAAGGCCATAAACCCTCCTTTACCTCGATTGCCTGATGCTGTCCTCCCCGCAGCTTTACTCCCGGCAGCATCCGTCCCGACCCGTTATCAAGAAGAACCAGCTCCTTCCTGCCAGAAAACATATAGTCCTGTCCGTTTTGAAACAACGCATGGGCCCGAAGAGCCAAAGTCACATGACGGTTAATCTCAAAAAATTCTTCGCTATAAAAATTTGTAATCTGAAAAAAGGTTTCCGCATATTGAATTCCGGCATCGGTAAGCCAGACCTTTTTATCTTCCTTTTCATAATCTATCCCCTCTTTCAGCGTGGTGACAAAGAAATCCGCCATTTGATATAATCTGGACTGGACTCTGGGGGCTCCCGAAATCACAAGCGGCGTCTGGGAGGAATCTAATAAAACAGAATCCGCCTCGTCGATAATTACATAGGAAAACTCCCTCAGAAAACGTTTCTCCGCTGTGGTGACAAGGTTATTCAGCAGAAAATCAAATCCCAGAATCCCATGGGTGGTGTACACAATGTCCGCCGAATAGATTTTTTTCTTTTCCTCGTTCGTAAAGCTCTCTCCGGGCTTTTCGCAGACGCCCGCCGCCACAGTCAGCCCCATAAACCGGTAAACCTGACCCATCTCCTCTGCGTCTCTTAAAGCGAGATAATCGTTCGCCGTCACCAGGATCGTGCTTTTCCCTGTCAGCGCATTCAGGTACAAAGGCATGGTTGCCGCCAGGGTTTTGCCTTCTCCCGTGTTCATCTCCGCCAGATATCCCTGATGCAGTGCGATCCCGCCCAAAATCTGCACGTCATATGGCATCATCCCAAGGACTCTGTAGTCCGCCTCGCATATAGCCGCAAAGGCCTCCGGCAGCAGATCGTCCAGACTTTCTCCCTGTTCCAGACGCTCTCTGAAATCCGCAGTTAAATGCGACAGGTCTGCGTCAGATAATTCCGACATCCGCTCCCCGTAGCTTTTAACCAGCCGCACAATCTTATTCAGTTTTTTGATCTTCCCCGTCCATCTCATCTTCAATTTCCTGAATCACAATCGAATGAAAGTGAAACCGTGTCAATCCGCCATTAATTAGCTGCAGTCTGTAGCTGTATGTCTTTAGCGGGCATTGAAAGTCCGTAACCGTATCCCTTATAATCCGGCTCCCCGCCTCCGTCTCATACCGGTCAAAAAATACCAGCCTTGCAAGCCATGCCTCGCCCGCCGGACAGTCAACGTTAATGGTAATCCGGTACCGGCTCTCTCCGTCTATCATGGGAAGTGCCGGCTCTATTTTCTGCCGTTGATAATTGGTCCTGGAATACCACTGTTTTATAATCGTGCCTGACGGCATCCGCCTGTTTTCAAATTCCACGTCATCCCTGGTATGATACGTGATCTTCGATCCATACAGGTAAGTGTCGGACGAATATTCATTCCAATAGACCACCCATTTTTCCCCTGTCATACGCCTTCGTTCCTTTCGGAGAAATCTTCTTTTAACAGCTTTTTAAACTGTGTGGAAAACCAGTTTGCCGTTGCCGTCTGGGAATCTCCATGCCTGCCGTGGAGTCCCTTTCCGTATACCTGCACACCCTCCGAGTGAAGGTGGGAAATGATAGCGTCATATACGCCGCTCTCAAAATCATCTTCGATCATATAGGTAATAATAAACTTTGTTTTTCCCCAGTCCGCACAGTCAAATTTCTTCCAGAACTTATCATTCAGTCTGCCTGCATCCTCTTCTCCCAGACTGCCTCCCAGATAGCGAAGCACGTCCAGGGAAGTCGGGTACCCGCCGGGACGGGAATACTTCTCATTTGCCGCCACATTCCCGATTCCGGCCAGCGGTTTCATTAAAATCAGCGCATGGGGTTTTATCTCGCAGCCATAATACATGGATGCAAAGGCTCCCATGGAAAGTCCGGATAATATCACCTGATCCGCTGAAAATCCAAGCTCCTCCATATACTTTTTTATTACGGCTACTACCAGCTTCTCATATTCCCGTGTCCCCGCATAAAAGCTTCCTCCCATCAGGCGATGTTCTTCCAGCAGCAAAAAGGGGCAGCCCAGTTTTCGGTTCAGATTGTACCCCTGAAAATTTTCCACGATTTCCCACCCGCCAAAGAAAACATTTAAAGGAGGTTTCAGATCTCTTGGGTCAAAATAACAGAAAATTTCTTCCCGCTCCGAGGTCACATACCTCTCCCCACCCGGCAGGAAATGGCCATGCGTTCCTCTGGAATTCCTGTCATGAAGCGCTATGACCTTCAATTCTCCGCCGCCCTTAGCCGAGAGGGAAAAGAACAGATAACTGTTCATCCTCTCGCTTCCGATCCGGATTACCTGTTCTAACTGCGTTTCATCAAACTCCCATCTGTTCAGGATCTCCGAAACGCTTCCTCCTGCAAACTGTGTCACGGTAAGAGAAACCGAGACGCCCGGAGATCTTTGATATTCCAGCCACAAATCGATTACCTGTCCCTTCTGCATGGGAACATTGTTGCGCCAGAATACGATCTGAGAAAATTTTTCTCCGAATTCTCCCGTTAAAGTTACATTGTAATTTCCGTTCCACTCTATGGAGCCCGAAAAATAGCGGGATATGGACAGATGGTTAAACCGAAATTTTTCACCGTACGGCTTTGGATAATAATATTTTGTCTCTTTCAGCAGGAATTCCTGTATATCCGCCGCAGCAATACGCTGCGCTTTCTTGCTTTTACAAAGCCGCTCCACCCTGCCGCTTAGTTCCACCTGATCCGTCACAAACAAAGTATATGCCTTCACCGTCTGGTATAAAGGAAGTATTTCTTCTTCCGACGGTGTTCTGTCTAGAAAACACATGTCATAGAGGATTGGGGGAGCCTTTTCAAAACAGTCAATATAGTTCAGGGACACAAATTCCGGAAGGTCATATACTCCGTTCCAGTCTTTCTCACCCAGCTGCAAAACATGAATCTCATCCAACGGAATCAATCACCCCTCTCCATATCTCCATCAATTTCTCAGTCGTATATTCCTTGCTCATCTCATAAGCGCAGACCATTGCCTTATTCCAGTTTTTGAATCCGTTCAGATAATACCGAAGTGCGGACGGCAGCTTTATGGCCCTTTTTAAAACAATTCCGTTTCTTCCATGTTCCACGAATTCCGTCCGGGTACGCACAATCTGCGGAATTCCCATGCTGATGGCCATAATCTGCAGATACAGCTCCGGAACGGTTCTCACATCAACCAGCAGTCTCTGTTCCCGCATACATCTGCTCACCGCAAGCTCGTCCACACACTGCTCCACGAAAAACTTCACCGGAACCACTTCTTCCGGCTCCGGATTGTCCGCTGACGCATTTATATCGGTCTCTTCCACCGCCCAGCCCTCCTCCAGTCCGACCCTTTTCAACTCCCTGCGAGTCTGCTCCAGAATCTGCCCCGGCCTGTTGTAATCCGCCTTTCTGGTAAAAAAATGGATTCTTGCATTTTCATTGACAAGAAGATATTTCCCCAAAATATATATTAACGCCACAAATAAATTTTCTTCGATATCGTCTATCGCCACCAGTATTTTCTGCACGTCAAACTGCTGGCTGATTCCCAGATCCACTCTCGAATCATAGGGCGTGATCGCCATAATGTTCTTGATGGAAATGCCGGATTCTTTCTGAATCTTTTTCACATGGACTCCGGAATCCGCAATCACATAATCCGCCTTTTTTATGAGATCTAAACTCTCTGCATGTTCCGCTATGGAATATCGGTCGGCATAAAAAGACAAAATGATCTTTTTATCTTTCAGTGCTTCCTGTAACAGCCCTGTGTGCCGTTCATGCATTGCCACACAGAAAATATCCCCTTTGTCCGTCATCTTTAAATAGGAAGTCAGTACTTCATAAATAACCTGCTCCAGACTTTCATAAGACAACCGTGCGAATTCCATAATCCTCTCCCCGCCCTGATACCGCAATAAATAGTTTGAATGGCCGGGATTCACTTCCACATGTCCGTCATTAGAAAAACAGCGAAGTTTCCATGTTCCGTTTTCCATCAGATAGTCCTGGTAGAGAGGTTTCTCATCCTTATAGAGAATGGTACTTGACACAAATCCTCTGTCGTCATAAATATTGCGGCGGCAGATTTTTCCGTTTTCGTACAAATCGATCCGAATCGGATTTCCATCCTCCCCAAAGTCGATCTGCGCATACTTTTTACCGCTGCGAAAAGCAATCACCGCAAACAGGCTGTAAACAAACTCAACGTCCGGGGGCCAGTTTAAATTGTGAAAGGAAAGTACCATCGCCCTCTTGCGCCGGATCTCCTGTATGGCATCAAAACAGGACCAGTAAGAGGCATGGTATACGCCCTGCCTGTGAAGAAAATGCCGGAAGTTTGGGGTAAACCCGAGAATCATCAACTGATACGGGTAAACACGGTTCCGATGGAAAAGCTGCACCTGCTTTACCGTGTCGTCAAACTCTGTATGCATGCGTCGCACCATCCAGCTTTGTTCGTTTTCACACCATTCATTCTGTTGATACCAGGCTGGAATAAAATACAGCATTTGCTTTTTATACTCCTCTTTCTAAAAGATCGGACGATAAGAATCATAATTGCGGACAGCCTCCAATTCCCGGTAAATACTGCACCAGAGACCTGTCAGCATCATAATTGACGACGGCAGCATCATAAGACCGCTGTCAATATTCCCTCTCGTCTGCATCATTAGCGGAATTCCCACGCACGCACTCATCACCGCAGAGCTGAAAAGACTGATCCTCCACATCACGCCCCTCAGATACCGCCTCGTGTCTCTCCCCGCATGGATATTCACAAGGCTGTCGCCGCTTTTCAAAAACTGCTCCGTAATATCCTTCGGGCTGATAAGCACCATGGAAAACACAACGGTAAGCAGGCATAAGCATATGATATAAACGGCAATCCCCGGAACCTTCATCAAAGATAAGTTTTCCTGCCACCAGAGGATTCCCGTATGATTCGGAAATAACGATACCAACAGAGAAACCAGCAGTTGAGGCAGCATAAACAGCGCCGTGGAAAACATCACCGGCATAACACCTACCGGATTCAGCTTAACCGCCATATAATTTTTGTCCGCATAAATATTATGTATGGAAATGCGCTGTACCGGTATCCTCTTCTCCGCATTTTCCATGACAAGAACCACAAACATCACTGCGGCTGATATTGTCAGCGGAATCATCAGATTTCGCAGGCTGCGTCCGCTTATGGTTGACAGAATCCCATCCAAAAGATTAACAACAATCAGCATTGTCCGTCCGCCGATCCCGTATTTCGCATTTCTCTCAGACAGCCACAAAATAACCATTACCCCGGTTACCATCTGCACCGTAACCGTTGTCCTCATGAGAAGCGAAAGATCCCCCGTCCCCCTGAATCTCAACTGAGATACCCGTACAAAAGCCTGCAGTGTTGCAATCACAAGCGTCAATCCGACTGATATTTTATTTATTTTTCCTGGGGAAATCCGTGCCTTTGCAGCGGAATCCCTGCAGGCCATGGCAATTTGAACCAATATGTTGGATATCATAAAAGGAGACATGCCAATTGCAAAGACGGAATAGCGGTACATATCTCCGCCAATGCTCTGCATAAGCATCTCTTCCGCATTTATTGTCGCATGGGAATAAGCGGGAACATCAATCCCGTACAAGGGGATACACCTTCCCAATATATATACAAAAAGAATCAAGCCTGTATAAATAAGCTTGTACTTCATGATACTTTCTTTTTCTTCTGATCGTGACAAAATTATTCTCCAAAGTCTTTCCGTCTGTACGGGTCGGAATGTTCTTTCGGACATCCCAACGGCACAGCTGGAGTCTTTTACAGGAGATTAGCGGCCGTCCGTTAAACCGGCCGCTAATCCTTTTTACAGAACTAATTTGACAGCTGGCTTTCCAGCTCTTTCTTCTCTTCTTTCAATTTATGCCTTTTAACCAGGAAACAGGCCGTAACTGCAATCAGAGCGATCAAACCGGGAATATCCCACCAGCAAAAGCCAAATACTGCGTGTTCAAAAAATTCCATTACTTTTTATCCTCACTTTTTGTCATCCTGTCCGAATTCGTTTCTCAGCTCTGCAATTTCTTTCTTCTGCTTCTTTGTGCTCACGACATAGTACCCTGAAAGGATAGCTGCCAAAATCCACTCAAAGAAATGCAGAATACAGTGCTTCATATCTTCGACAAGATTACCTGTTAAAGGAACCTCTTCATCCACTATATCGGTAAGTGTCTGTTCCTCTTCGCTTTCCGCCTCGCCTTCTGTCTCATCTACAGTTACAGCTTCCGGAAGTTCCTCCTCTTCATCCGTCAATACCGCAAGCGGTACTTTCTCGTCTTCCACCTGTACAAGGTTAAGGTTTCTGCCTGCCACCCCTAAGGTTCTGCCTGCAAGCGGTACCGGTGTATCTACGATCTGAACCGCTTCCGGCGTTACCGCCTCAGGGTCTACTGTCACTGTCGGAACGATTGCCGGCGCCGGATCAACCGTATCTGTCGGAGCTACGTCTGCACCTTCACCGGCAGGGGTGTCTGTACCCTCATCATCCGGAGCAGGAGCTTCAGTGGCTTCGCTTTCACTGGCTTCACTCATGGAAGCGTCGCTCATGGAGGCGTCACTCATGGAGGCATCGCTCTGACTTGCGTCACTCATCGAGGCGTCACTCATCGAAGCATCGCTCATGGAGGCATCGCTCATAGAAGCGTCACTCATGGAGGCGTCACTCTGACTTGCATCGCTCATCGAAGCATCACTCATGGACGCATCGCTCATCGAAGCGTCGCTCGCTAAACTTTCACTGGCAAGACTCTCACTCGCTTCACTTGCTAAGCTTTCACTCGCCTCACTCGCTAAGCTTTCACTTGCTTCACTGGCAAGGCTCTCACTTGCTTCACTCGCAAGACTCTCACTCGC
>CAJTVN010000011.1:24966-117588 GCA_910579685.1 uncultured Lachnospiraceae bacterium
CACTTGCCTCACTCGCTAAGCTCTCACTTGCCTCACTCGCTAAGCTCTCACTTGCTTCACTCGCCATGCTCTCACTCGCTTCACTCGCCAAGCTCTCGCTCGCTTCACTTGCTAAGCTCTCGCTCGCTTCACTTGCTAAGCTCTCACTTGCCTCACTCGCTAAGCTCTCACTTGCTTCACTCGCTAAGCTCTCACTTGCCTCACTCGCTAAGCTCTCACTTGCTTCACTCGCTAAACTCTCACTTGCCTCACTCGCAAGACTCTCGCTCGCTTCACTTGCTAAGCTTTCACTCGCTTCACTCGCTAAGCTCTCACTTGCCTCACTCGCTAAGCTCTCACTTGCTTCACTGGCCATGCTCTCACTCGCTTCACTCGCTAAGCTCTCACTTGCCTCACTCGCAAGACTCTCACTTGCTTCACTCGCTAAGCTCTCACTTGCCTCACTCGCTAAGCTCTCACTTGCTTCACTCGCCAGGCTCTCACTTGCCTCACTCGCAAGACTCTCGCTTGCTTCACTCGCTAAGCTCTCACTTGCTTCACTTGCTAAGCTTTCACTTGCTTCACTCGCTAAGCTCTCACTTGCTTCACTGGCCATGCTCTCACTCGCTTCACTTGCTAAGCTTTCACTTGCTTCACTCGCAAGACTCTCGCTCGCTTCACTCGCTAAGCTCTCACTTGCTTCACTGGCAAGGCTCTCACTCGCTTCACTTGCTAAGCTTTCACTTGCTTCACTGGCCATGCTCTCACTCGCTTCACTGGCAAGACTCTCGCTTGCTTCACTCGCTAAGCTCTCACTTGCTTCACTCGCCAGGCTCTCACTCGCTTCACTCGCCAGGCTATCCCTCAGACTTTCACTCAGAGCAGCACTCTCTAATGCACTTTGGCTAGGATCTGGTGTCTCATTCGGATGTTTAGCTCTATACCAATTAAGCCAAGATAAATATGTCTCCCAGCCAGCTGTTCCACCTGAAATAAAATCAAAAACTCCTCCTCCAAAATACACCAACTTTCCAAAGCCTTTAGAGTCTGCGAACCAATAGTCATCCCAATTAATCTCTGCTCTCTCTTCTGCCAGCATATCCGCAGTCATTAAGCCTGTTCCATACGGATTCAAAATACTCATCAGAAGCGACGGCAGTTCCCCACCATCAAACAGTGAGTTTAGACCATACTTTTCCAGCAAGCTCATCAGCTCTGATGAAAACATCTCTTCATTGCCGCTCAATGAATTCGTATTATAAGCATCCTGCAAACTCATTAATTCTGACCAGAATGCCTCATTATCCTCTGCCAAAGACCCCATCCCAAGCTCTTCCAGCATACTCATAAGTTCTGATGAGAGCATACCGTTTTCCGCATCATATGTAGAATCCAGGCCCGACTCGGAATCCAATGCTTCACTCGCCAGTGAAGACAATTCATCACTTTCACTCATCGCCTCGCTGGTACTAAGACTGTCGCTGGCGCTTACATTCAGACTTTCACTTCCGGAAAAATCTTCGTCAGCGCTATCTGATTCCAGTTCAGACGTTTGATCCTCTGAGGTTTCGGATCCGGACTCCTCATCCGTCACTTCTGATCCCGGCTCTTCCAACGTTTCAGATCCGGATTCCTCCGGTGTTTCCGAATCAGATTTCTCAGATGTTTCCTCTTCCGTCACTTCTGATCCTGGCTTTTCCTGCGTTTCGGATCCGGACTCCTCCGGTGTTTCCGAATCAGATTCCTCAGATGTTTCCTCTTCCGTCACTTCTGATCCCGACTCTTCCAACGTTTCGGATCCGGACTCCTCAGGCGTTTCCGAATCAGATTCCTCAGATGTTTCCTCTTCCGTCACTTCTGATCCCGACTCTTCCGATGTTTCGGATCCGGACTCCTCCGGTGTTTCCGAATCAGACTCCTCAAGCGCTTCCTCTTCCGTCACTTCTGATCCTGGCTTTTCCTGCGTTTCGGATCCGGACTCTTCATCCGTCACTTCCGATTCCGACTCTTCGGATGTTGTCAGATCATCTGCTTGTTCCTCATCCGATACTTCAGGCACCGGATCCTGTACCTCTTCCTCCTGCTTTGGTGTTTCGCTTGGCAGTTCAATTACATAGTCTTCCCCGCCTTCATTGGTTTCCGTGGTTTCCAGTTCCTGCGCATATACAAGCCCGCCATCCTGGAATATGCTCGCACCACCGAACGCAACGCCCGCTGCAGCAATACTTTTTACAATTTTCTTTTTGTTCATGTTTTTGTTCTCTTGCTCCTCTCTTTGCAAAATAACATACGGATGCAAAGTTTCCGGCGGCCGGGCTGGCTTAGCGTCAAAGCACCTTAGCCCCCATAGCTTTGCGTCCCGCCGTTTCCAACGGTTTGCTAATCGAATTAGCAGTCAGGCTGACTTAGCCCACAAAAGGCCTTAGTCCCTATGACTTTGCGTCCCGCCGTTTCCAACGGTTTGCTAATTGAATTAGCAGCCAGGCTGACTTAGCTCACAAAACACCTTAGTCCCTATGGCTTTGCGTCCCAACGTTTCCGATGGTTTGCCGACAACATTTTTCTGCACGTTATTTCCCGTGCAGGCCACCTGTTTTATGTTGTCATCCCCATTGGCAATGGCAGCTTATGACAACAGGTTGATGTGCCTGGCGGACACATCTCAACACACTCACCCCTATGCATACCTATCTCCCCTTTGTGTTTTCCTGTGCATCTGACGCTTCCAAAATTAAGCCATCACTGGCGCATCAGTTTAACCATTTTTACGGATCCTCTGGCAGGCACTCGCTGGAGGATAATTCGGCAAAGTACACTTTGACGAATTGTGTCGTTTACTCTGATTACGGATAAAATAAGATTGACAGTATTTAGTAAAATGCATATAATGAAGGTGAAATCAGGCACAAATCCAAAGATATTCTTATGCATTTTCAGGCATATAATAAATTCATCAAAGTGTACCTTTCCGAAAAATCCCACACAGAACAAAGGGTAAGAATAAATTCCGGTCTGTGAGAGGCCGCCTGGCAGCCCTAGCTTGGGCTTGCAGGCTGTTGCGGAAAATCGGTAATTTCACTTATAAAATGCCTCTTCGCCAGGGAGAAACCGCCATGGACGGCGGTTTCAGGCGCTAGCGGCATGGACGCCGCTTAGTGCCGGCCCGTCCATTTCCGAAAAACGAAAGCATTTTATTAGTGAAATCCGATTTATAACATTAGTCTGCAAGCCCAAGCTATGGGCTGCCAGGCGGCCTCTCACAGACCGGAATTTTCTTACCCGTTTCAAACCGTTACCGTTCCCTTCTCATACTCTCTTCATATCTTTTTGCCCTTTCATAAAATGTCGTCTGCGGCATTCCGCATTCTCTGGCGGCTTCTGTTACAGAGAGTTTTTTCATACACCATTTTTTACAGACTTCCTGAAAATTTTCCGGAAGCGGTCTGCACGGTCTGCCAAAACGCACCCCTCTTTCCTTTGCCGCCGCAATGCCCTCCGCCTGCCTCTGTCTGATATTTATCCTCTCATTTTCCGCTACATAGCTTAAAAGAGCGAGCACAATATCCGCAAGAAATGTTCCCATCAAATCCTTCCCCCGCCGGGTATCCAGCAATGGCATATCCAAAACGCAAATATCGACTCCCTTCTCTTTCGTGATCACTTTCCACTGCTCCAGAATTTCTTCATAGTTTCTGCCCAGCCGGTCAATACTCTTGATAAAGATAATGTCATCCGGCTTCACCTTTCTCATAAGCTGCCTGTACATGGGCCGGTTGAAATCCTTTCCCGACTGCTTATCCGTATAGATATTCTGTTCCGGCACCTGCATCTGCTGCATGGCGATGATCTGCCTGTCCTCATTTTGATTTCGGTCGCTGACACGTACATATCCGTATCTATTTCCCATATCCTCTCCTTTCGATCAGGTTCCACAAGTTCCAATCTATACGGCATTATTACATAATAAAAAGGCCGTGAAAAACAGAGTGAATAAAACTCCATTTTTCACAGCCTCGATAAGACGTTTTCTCAATCTCCGGATTCTTTTCTTATCACGCCAGCTATCGATGTTCCCTGCCGTTCAGGCACTACCCGCAGCACACCCGAAACGGATTCAGGAAAAACCCGGCCAGCTTAAAGCAGGCCATCCCCAGAGGGATCAGGATAAGCGTACAGCACAGCGCCGCTCCCAGAATGCCGATCACGACTGCGCATGGCACACAGATCAGGAGCTTGAGCGCAAGCTTCAAAACCCCGCCCACCAGATGAAAGCAGAGGGAGAGAATCCATAATGTCAGTAAAAATACGACTATCAGAATTAATGTAACCATATCATCCCATCCTTTCCTAATCCTCAAAGCTGATCGTGATATTTCCCATATCACACTGGATCTCAAACATACTTCCCGTATGATTATTAATATGCTTCTCACCGCCAAAGCTTGCGAAGGAATAGCTGCCCACGTTCACATTTCCCATGGAACATTCAATCTCATAATCGTGATCCGTCTCGCTTCCCGTCAGGGAGAAGTCAATATTTCCCATGCCGCATTCCGCATCCAGTTTTCCCGATATGGTTCCACTATAGACGCATTCGCCCACTCCTACAGTGATGTCTCCTTCCACAGTCCGTACATTGTTCGCCTCAATCCGTCCGGCTCCCACGTCCGCATCCAGTTCATGCAGATCCAGATCCGCAAGAATCATCTCCGCCGCTCCCAGAGTCACCTCCATCTTCCTTGCTTCCACACCGGAAACCTCCATATAGCAGGCGCCGATCTCCAGATCAATCTCGTCAAAAAAACTGCCCTTGGGAACCCTGACCTCCACCCGGTTCTTATGAAGGTTCTTTGCGCTTTCAAACATATGCTGGACATTCTGAAAGCCAGAAATACGGAGCTTCCCCTTCTTCACCTCATAGCTGCAGCGGCCCACAGCCTCCTCAATGTAAACATCGATCAGGCCATCGTCCTCTTCCTTTTCCACCAGATAAAAGGTTCCCGCCCCCAGCTCCATCTCGATCTTTGAGACATCCGAGAGGGCGATCTGATCTCCCCGGTTTGCTCCTGACACCCCGCCATCTGTTCTTTTTACATCATCCTTCGTTTCCTCTGACGGCTCCGTCTCCGCATGCCAAAGCCGCCCGTCCGTGGCGCAATAGAGAGCGTTTCCTATTCTTTCAATTGTTCTCTTCGCCCATGTATTATTATTTCTTACCACAACGCCTCCTCCGGCAAACACACTGATCGATCCAAGCAGGCATCCTGCGATAAAAAGTCCGGCCGCCGCAATCAGGCTGATCTTCGTAAACTTCTTCATGCTCTTTCTCCCTTCTTTCTGAAAATCTGATGACATAGCCAGCTGATTCCACGACAGATGGCCGGAATCCCTTTCCCCACAAACCAGATTGTGACCACCATGGCCAGGATTCCAATGGCCAGGCAGATACAGGCTCCCCCGATCAGCCCCACTGCGTCAATCGGGCTGTAGAGCAGACAACCCATACCAGCCACAAAGAGCGACACTCCCACCACGAAAAGGATCAGGGCTGTCAGTCCAAAAGCAAATACCAATGCCATCACCGAAACCACAAGACCAAGGAGCGCTCCTACGATCCCGCACACTGCCCCCAGAATGACAGGCGATCCGAAAAAGCAGGCAATCACGATCAGGACAATAACCCAGGCCGGCAGATCCTTCTTTTGTTTTTGATTTGTTTCCTGTTGCGCCTTTGGTTTCTCTTCCTCCTGGAAAAAGCCGCTCTCTTCTCCGCCTTCAGGGAATATGCGCTCTGCCACCTCGTTCTTTTGCTCTTCTGCCACCGCATCACTGAAACCCTTCTCCGTAAATTCCCCCTGCCCCGCTCCTTCCAAAAGGCCTTCCTTCACAATTTTCGCCACCTGCTCCGGGGAACCTAAGGCCTCAATCACGGAAGATTCGTTCTCTCTTCCCGCATCATTAAAATAATCATTGTAATATTGAAGCGCCTCTTCTCTTTCGTTGGGTGAAATGTCGGAAAGCAATTCTTCAAGCCGTCTCATAAACTCCCATCTGCTCATACTGATAATTTCCCTCCCTCAAATATACTGTTGATCTTAGCCGAATATCTGCCCCATTCACATTCATACAGATTTAATTGAAGACGCCCTTTTTCCGTTACTTTATAATATCTCCTGTTCCTGCCCGCACATTCCACGTCGTATACCTCCAGACATTCATCCTTCTGCAGACGCCTCAGCACAGGGTAAAGAGTGGACTCCGAAAGCTCCATGACCTGCCTGACGTCCTGCGTTATCTTATAACCATATGCACCTTCAGGTTCCCTGGATACCACCGCAAGCACGATTGCGTCAAGAAGCGCCGCTCCTGTATTAAAAACCATCCCCGCTCTCCTTTCTCTCCCGTTATCTGTTCAGGAAAAATTCAGCTGTCTATAATATTATATGATATATAATATTAGTTTCGATATACATACTATATGACATATAATATTACTTTGTCAATAGGTTTCGGGAAAAATTTTCATCTGCGCAGTTGGCGCAGCGGCCCTGCCGGACTGTCCCGGAGCCTGGTTTCGCTTCAGGACTGTTGTGGAAAATCGGCAATTTCACTTATAAAATGTTTCTCAGCCAGGGAGAAACCGCCATGGACGGCGGTTTCAGGCACTAGCGGCATGGATGCCGCTTAGCGCCGGCCCGTTCAGTTCCAAAAACCGGAAGCATTTTATTAGTGAAATCCGATTTGCAGCATCAGCCCTGAAGCGAAACCCAGGCTCCGGGACAGTCCGGCAGACCGCCGCGCCAACCGCACAGATGAAAAATATTTCTAACCATCCATACAGGGCGCAAAAAAAGACTGTTCTGATGACTCTAACGATTTCAGACAGTCTTTTTCTTCATCTTTTACCAATTTATCCACAGGATCATCCCCGTGCAGCGCTCCTATCCTCAATATCGGAGGCAAGAGGTATTTTTCCCTCTGACGCCCGGTCCACGATTTTGGCGTTGGGATAAATCCGCTCCATCCGCTCGTCCGTAAACCGCTCATCCAGAAATTCCTCCAGAGCGTTCCCGGCGTCTTTCGGGTTCGTGTTCCTCTCCGTGTATCTCGCAAGGGCAAGGGATGAGATCACGCAGTTAAACATCATAAAGAGAACCGCGGTCCTCACCAGCCAGGTTCCCGCCCTTACCGGAATCCTCTCAATCCATGCGGAGAGCTTGGGATAGAGAAGCTTCATCCACACCACTGCCGCAATGCCCCAGAAAAAGCAATAGAGCAGATTGATCCTTCCCCCCAGGTTAAAGGCAAATCCGCTGTAATCCCAGAATACCGTTCCGAACACCAGCTCGGTAAACACGCTGCATATATACTCATAGGCACCGCCAAGCAGCGTCCCCGCCGCAAAGATGTAAGAATCGCTCCTATCCTTGATCCGATACAAAACCAGCGTGAGCAGCGCACATCCAAGCCCCCACACAATGCTGAACGGCCCGTAGACCACGCTGCTGCGGCTCATCAGCCGCCCCATGGTGACGAGGCAGAAAATTGTCTCCGTGACATCTCCCAGAAAAGCGCCCACAAAAAACAGGCTCGCCAGCTTATAAAATCCGCAGCCCTGCGCAAAACAGGCTTGGCCTGCGTCTTTCCCGGAGCTCCCCTCCAGCGCTTTTTTCCGGGAAGCGGGAGCCGTTCCCTCCGCCAGGGCCGGGAAGGCCTTTTCCATACGCCTGGTGATCTTTTCCGTAATTTTGTTTTCCAGAAGCCTGGAAACCTGCCCCATGTTCTCGGTCCACTCCGAAACCCGGGCCGCCTTCTTCTGCATTCCCAAAAGAGCCAGAGCCGTTCCCGCCGCATCCACAAACAGAAGCACAGCCAGAGCCCACAGCAGGATTACGCCCGGGATTTTCGGCAAAAAGAAAACCAGTGCCGTCAAAAGCGGGTTCGCATAACGTACCAGCATCACGGCAAACAACCCCCAGACAAGAGAGTACCGAAGGCACACATATCCCTCGAAATTCAAACGAATTTTGGAATAATCCCACCATTTTTTGTGAAAAATCTTTTCCAGGCAAAGCCCCGTGACAAATTCGATAAACGCCCCGAGTATCATTCCTCCCAGAAACAGGAAAAACATATTTTCCGAAAGCTCCGGCAGAAAAACCGCATAGGACACGGCTCCGATCCCATAGACCGGACAAAGGGGGCCGCTGACGAACCCCCTGTTAACAAACCGCTTTCTGCGGACGGCCGAGACACTGACCTCACCGCACCATCCGATAAAAGAATAGAAAAAGAAAAACCAAATCAGCTCATAAAGAGTATACGCCATAACATCCTTTGTCCTTCATCTTACATTCTCTTGTCATACACCCGGCAGGCGATCAGATAGCTGAACAGAAACACATAGAGGATAAACAGGAACGCCTTGATCAGTATGGGATAAAAAATACCCCCGATCAGCCCCGCTGCCAGAGCCGCAATCATCATGACCAGAACCGCCGCCCGGATGGCAAGCCCGCTGATCTGCCGCAGCCTCTCATCCGAATTTTCCAGCCTGCTTCTTTTCAGCTTCTCCTCGTCCCTGAAAAGGAGCAGGTTTCTGCCGATCAGGATCAGACAGCCCAGGGTGATTCCCGTTCCCATCCCGCAGTAGACTCCCACCATGTAATCCGGAAGCCCGGCACTTTCGCTTTTCCATGCCACGGCCGCAATCACCGAAGCCGCAAGCCCCAGAACGCCGATCAATGCCATAATCCAGTTCTTCCTCTTTAACTCTTTTCTGTACTCCTCATTCGTTGCCGCCGTTGTCTGGCAGAAAATTCCCTTTCCCTTCATAAGTTCTCATCCTCCTTGTCAAACAAAAACATCTCCTCAATGGCAACCCCGAAATACTGGGAAATTTTGTGTGCAAGAATTAAGGATGCCTTATATTTTCCATTTTCAAGGGAAATAATCGTCTGCCTTGTGACATTCACCGCATCCGCCAGCTCCTCCTGAGTCACCTTCTTTTCCTTTCGGAATTCCATAATTCTGGTTTTCAAAACCCCACCCCTTTTCCATGCAGTGGAATTGCCGCATAATGTATAGTGCGCTTTACATTCAAAGTATAGTCTGCTTTACAATAAATGTCAAGTACATTTTACATATTTGAGGATTCTTTTGTTACGGTTCTCATGTGCCCGTGAATCGTAACATTGTTTTCGTTTGCAAGGGAACGCCTTCCCTCAGGCGCCGCCTCTCTCCTGCCAGAGATCCACAAAAATTTTGTGGGCCTGGGCATTTCCGGCTATAACGCCCATCTTCGAATCATAAATCAGCTTCTCTCCTGCGGGGCCGGTAATCACACCACCCGCCTCCGTCAGGATCAGGGAGGACGCCGCATAATCCCAGGGGCTCAAAAGCAGCTCGAAAAACAGCTCCGCCCTTCCGCAGGCCACGTTGCAGACATCGATCGCCGACGAGCCGCTTCTGCGCACGTCCAGGCTTCTCGTGAACATCTCGTAGGCATACCGGAAGGAGAGCTTTGACAGCTCTTCGTTGTAGGGCGCCGTTCCAAAAATCACGATTCCGTCGCCGAGCCTGTGGGGCGAAACATGGATGGGTTTTCCATTGCAGAACGCCCCCTCCCCTCTTGCGGCATGAAAGAGCTCTCCGAGATACGGGTTGTACACCACCCCGAACAACGGCTCGCCATCCTCCAAAAGCCCTATGGAGATGGCGCTGACACAGTAGCCCTTCATAAAATTCGTGGTTCCGTCTATGGGATCGACGATAAACGCAAGGCCTTTGGGAAGCGCCGCATGGGTTTCCTCCTCCTCGCCGATGAGCACGGCCTGGGGCAAAATTTCCTTAAGGCTCTCAAACAGAAACGCCTGTACTTTCTTGTCATAAGCCGTGACAAAGTTCGCCCTTCCGCTCTTCTCTTCCACGGTCTTTTCAATCTCCTGCGCATGGAGCAGGATCCCGCCTGCGTCCTTTGCGAGATCCATGATTTTCTTTTTTGTATCTTCCGTTATACGAGACATTTTATCTCTCCATTTTCCAGTAAAAAGCGCTGTAGGCCGGAAGAAGGCTTCCGCCGCCAAAGTCATGCTTCTCTCCGGTGATCAAGTCCTCCGCCAGGCCGCAGCCTGCGTCAAAATGGGCCGTGTAATCCTCGCTGTCCGCATTGATTGCCACGAGAACCCTCTCCCCTTCTGTCTTTCTCTCAAAAATACACTGCCTGTTGGTGAGCACGATGGAGCGGAACTCTCCGTAATTGAGAGCCCTGGAATTTTTCTTTGCCTCGGCAAGACAGCTGATCCACTCCGTCAGCTCATTGGCAACCGGCTCCTCAAAGCAGGCTCGAAGCGCCGGATCCCCCTCGCTCTTGTTCGCCTTGGCTCCCCACTCGCTTCCATAATAGACACAGGGAATTCCGGGCATGCCAAAAGCCAGCGCATAAATCAGCGGAAGATGCTTTTCGTTTGTCAGAATGCTTGCGACCCTTGTCACATCATGGTTATCCACAAACGTAAACATATGCTTGCCCTTGTAGAGCGTCCAGTTCTCCGGCCCGAACTGCCGCAGCAGGGAATGAACGATCTCAAACAGATTCATGCTGTTAAAGCTGGAATAGAGTCCCTTGTAGCACTCATAATTGGTGGCCGAGTGCAGCATCTGGTCATTGACCATGCGGTTGTAATCGCCGTGGAGCATCTCGCCGAGAAGATAAAATTCCGGCTTGAGCCCCTCGGTAAAGCTCCTTAAGCGCCTCACAAAGTTCTCCTCCAGGCAGTAAGCCACATCCAGCCGCAGGCCGTCGATGTCAAACGCCTCCACCCAGTACTTCACCGCATCCAGGATATGCTCCACCACCTCATTATTATGAAGATTCAGCTTCACCAGGTCATAGTTTCCCTCCCAGCCCTCATACCACAGGCCGTCATTGTAATTGGAATTACCGTCCAGACTGATACGGAACCAGTTCAGATAAGGAGATCTCTCCCGGTTTTTCAACACGTCCTGAAACTGGTAAAAGCCTCGGCCCACATGGTTGAACACGCCGTCCAGAACCACCCGGATCCCGTTCTCATGGAGTTTGTCACAAACCTCCTTAAAATCCTCGTTGGTTCCAAGTCGCACATCTATCTTCTTGTAGTCCCTGGTATTGTAGCCGTGGGTGTCGGATTCAAAAACAGGGGAAAAGTACACCGCATTGATCCCCAGCTTCTTCATATGAGGGATCCACTCCTCCACCTTTTTAATCCTGCTCTTCAAAACGCCGTCGTTTTCGAAGGGCGCCCCGCAAAATCCCAGGGGATAAATCTGATAAAAAACACTCTCGTATGCCCACATAATTATGTTCCTCCTGTCTGTGTGCTAAAAATATGCTGCCCTTTCATCTTATCACATTTTACCCGGTCTGTACATTTGATTCTTCAAATTGACTTATACAGTCTATTTGTCGCCTTTTTTCATTGACCAACACGGTACTTTTCTCTGATTTTGAATTTTTATCCTGCAGATTTTATCTGAAAAACATCAAACAATTTCATCCTCAAAAACGTTTGCCAAAAAGAAATCCCCAATTTCCACAGAGTTATCCACAATGACACTTATGTCATATTTTATGACTTGTACATCTTTTTTCTCTGAAAGCGGCGTCACTTTCCCATCTCTCCTTCATCTGTGAGATTATTTCCGCCTTTTTTCCACAAAACAGAATTCCACTTCTCCCAGAAGCTTTTTACACTCCTCAGCGCCTGCCCCAGGGACATCCTTTGGAAATCCTCCCATTCCCTGGGAAACATTCTCCGATAAGAAGAGGAAAGGAAACGCTCGTCCAAAAGCGCCACGATTCCCACGTCGTCGGCTGTGCGTATCACTCTTCCCGCCGCCTGCAGTACCTTATTCATTCCCGGATACCGATAGGCATAGTCGAATCCGTTCTCCCCCTGGTCCTCAAAATATTGTTTCAGAATCTCCCGCTCGTTGCAGACCATGGGAAGCCCGGTTCCCACGATAACCGCTCCAATCAGGCTGTCCTTCTTCAGATCGATCCCCTCGCTGAAAATCCCTCCCAGCACGCAAAAGCCCACCAGGGCCTTTTGTTCCCGCTCTCCCGGCTCTCTGTCCTTACTAAACCGGGCAAGAAACTCTTCCCGCTCCCGTTCGCTCATATACTCTTCCTGAAGCAGGCACTCCACATTGTCCTCTGCAAAACGGCCGGCAAAGACCTCGTAAATATTCTGCAGAAAAGCATAGGAGGGGAAAAACACCATATAATTTCCTGGTCTGCCTTGAACAATCCTTCCGATATAGGAAGCAATGTTATTGTATTCCGCATCCGAGCGTCTTGCATACCTGCTGGTCACGTCGGATGCGATGAACAGTCCTCTTTTTGCAGGGTCAAACACGGTTCTCGCATATACCTCGTAATCCTCTTTCCCACCCCCGAGCAGCCGCTTATAATACTGGATCGGGAGCAGGGTTGCCGAAAAGAGGATGGCGCTCCTTCCCCGGGCCATGCACTCCTCAAGGTTTCGCGCCGGATTGACGCAGAAAAGCCGTATGGCAAACCTTCCATCCGCTTCCATCTGTGTATAAATCACATAGTTTTTATCCAGATTGTCGCACATCAGAAGGAAATGAGAGACCTCGAAATAGAAATCCAGGATCTGATCCTTTACCGGGCTGTTCTCATTCTCCTCCAGGTAATCCGTCATAACGCCGGAAAGCCTGTTCAGTGCTCCCACAAAGGGCGCAATGGAGCTTTCGCTCTCGTACCTATAATTCTCACACGCCCTTTTCAGCTCCAGAAGCTCCCGGTTGCAGCGCTCCAGTTTTTTGCACAGATCAACACTGTAATTCTTTACCGCCTTTTTGAGTGCGAGAAAATCCTCCTTCACCAGAACGGCGCTGTACATATCCCTTCCCCGGTCCACAAGATTGTGCGCCTCGTCAATCAGGAAAATGTATTCCTTGCGGATTCCCTCGGAAAAAAAACGCTTTAAATATACATGGGGATCAAAGAGATAATTATAATCGCAGATCACCGCATCGCTAAAAAGGCTCATGTCAAGACACATTTCAAAGGGGCAGACCCGGTGCTTTCCCGCATAGTCCTCGATGGTCTCCCTGGTAAAGTTGTCTACATGGGTCAACAGATCGTAAATTGCGTCGTTAATCCTGTCATAGTGCCCCTTTGCATAGGGACAGTAATCCGGATTACACTGGGTGTCTTCCATAAAGCAGATCTTGTCCTTGGCCGTGAGAATGACGGATTTCAGCTTAAGCCCGGCATCCCGCATTATTTCAAGCGTATCGCCGGCCACGGTTCTGGTAATGGTCTTTGCCGTGAGATAAAAAACTTTCTCACACATCTCCTCCCCCATGGCCTTAACCGAGGGAAAGAGCGTTGAGATTGTCTTTCCAACTCCCGTGGGTGCTTCGATAAAGAGCTTCCGCCTGTGATAAATCGTCTGATAAACATAGGTGACAAGCTCCTTCTGACCGTTCCGGTATGGAAAGGGGAATTTCATTTCCCGGATGCTTTCTCTGCGCACATGATTCCACTCATACTGAAAATCCGCCCACCTGCGGTAGCTCTCTGCGATTTTCCCAAACCACTCTGCCAGTTCCTCCATACGATAATCGAAATAGAAATACCGGATCTCCTCCGTGTCCATATTGCAGTAGGTGAGCCTGACCCTGATCTTTTCCAGATTATTCTGGGTTCCATAAATAAAAGCGTAGCATTTTGCCTGGGCGAGATGGACAGGAACCGCATCCCTCATCTTCGAGACCTCCCGGTAGGTCCCCTTGATCTCGTCAATCGTGACCACATCCCCGCACTGCGGCCGTATCTGTGACGACTGTGGGATCTCTGCCTGCTTCTGAATCAGGATTCCGTCTGCCCTGCCCTCTATTTTAATGGTATATTTGTCCGTCTCGACCAGATAGCGCAGAGGGACTTCCGCATGATAATCAGACCCCATCCGTTTCTGGATCATGCGGTGGATCCTTCCCCCCTCCTGCATGGCGTTATCAGGCGTTTTGGCTCCCCTGCTGTCAATATTTCCGCTTCTTAAAATAAACTCCACCAGATTTCTCACTGAAATTTGAATTTCCACCTTTGTTCCCTTCCGGGCGCAGTGCCCCATCCTGCCGCATCCTTTTTGGTATCATGGAGAAGTCCGCAAAACTTTCCCTTGATACGAAAAACTCCCCAAAAAAGATAGTACGCTATCTCTTTCAGGGAGTCAATCTTACTGTTTTTCGGTTCGCCATCGATCAGCAGGCCAGCGCAAAACGGCTCATATACTTTTCAAATTCGGAATCGTATCCGTTGCAGGACACGGTCAAAATCTGGTTAAGGTCTAATCCAAGCACTCCTATGATGGACTTCGCATCTACTACAAAACGGTTGTATGAAATGTCGATATCGAAGTCACACTTGGTCGCCGCCGAAACAAAATCATTTACATCATCCAGTTTCAATCTGATCTTATGAGTCATCATATTCTCACCTTTCTCTCTACCATTAGAGGTTTATGAAAAACGTTTTCTGTGCTTCGAGGAAAGAGTACCACCCCGCATAAAAATTGTAAAGTACTTTTTTTTAAACAATTTCTAAAGAGTATGAAAAAAATTTATGAACTAAATTTTTCTGCTTCCAATCTGACGAAAGAAACGATACGCAAATTTCATGTCATATGCTTTTTGATAAAAAAGCCCGGAATGCAGCAGGGTCTACTTGGAAACAATGATTACGTTTCTCTCTTTTATTTATTCATTATTACCAAAATTTCTGGATTTAGTCCCTATTTTGTAAATTCTGTCATATATTTCCTGTAACGCAGAGGCAGCATTCCTCTTTGAAGCTCATAGCTGCGCCTTTCTTCTATTGCTATGGTATGAAAGAAATGATAAAACAGTTCACTGTACTCTTCCTCTCCCCTGGAAAAGCAATGATTGTTAAGCTCCATTCCATCCTGCAGGGAAGTGAGAAACCAGTCCCTGCCCCTTGGATGAACCGCAAGAATATCCCGAACATCATCATGGATCACGAAATTCTCCAGCGGAAGCCGGTCTGCAAAATGCGGCACGATAAAGGTAATCAGATTATTCTTTGGCCCGATGGGTGCATAGAGAATTCCGTTTTGCAGCTCCCGGAACCGCAAAAATTCCACATGATAGTGTGCCTCATTGGCCGTAAACCTCGCCAGCTCAAAAACTCTGCGCACGTAAGGATCCGCCAGATTTCCCATCAGCTCCCTGCGCCGTCTCATGGAAAAGCCTGTCACAACCGCCTTGTACACGGCCTCCCCCTTGTCCGCCTCCGCAGAAGCCAGCGCACGGCAGATGGACAGGTACGCCTCCTGCCCGAATTCCCGAAGGATCGTCCCCGCCACCTTGGCCGCCTTATTCTCCTGCGCCGGACAGTCCTCGTAAACGGCAAACAGCCGGTAGTTCTCCTGCGCACCCACGCAGATGTGGATCCGGCTGTGCGGTTTCTTCATGAGATAGGCGTTGTAAATTCCCGTAAAAACTCCTTCCAGCGAATCCTCACAGATCAGATAAAACTCCTCCACTCTCTTCTCCACCTTTCTCTTCCCCTACGTTTAACCCGCTCCACCCACGATTTTCTGCCATCCCGGCATATCGTCATCAAACAGGGACAGCTGTCTGTAGGTCATTCCGTCTGCAGGAAAGGGCAGCTTTTCCTTGTTGGAGATCAGATTCCTGGTGATATAATCCTCCTCAATCTTGGTAGGATACATCATCTTCCCGCCGCAGGTAATAAAATAGAGCGCTCTCTTTAAGGTAACTCCGATCTTTTTGAGATGATCAAAGGTCAGGTTCCCGTTCTTTCTGGCTCTCACAATCCGCTGGGCGCTCTTTACCCCGATTCCCGGCACCCGCAGGATCATCTGATAATCCGCCCGGTTGATTTCCACCGGAAACAATTCCAGATGCCGCAGCGCCCAGTCGGCCTTTGGATCCAGAAGCACGTTAAAGTTGGGCTTCTGTTCACTGAGCAGCTCTCCGGCCTCAAACCCGTAGAACCGAAGCAGCCAGTCCGCCTGATACAGCCTGTGTTCCCGAAGAAGCGGCGGGCCTCCCGGCAGCGCAGGCAGATCCTTGTCCTTATTCACACTGACAAAGGCAGAATAATACACTCTCTTCAAATCAAATTTCCGATACAGGCTCTCCGCAACCATCATAACCTGGTAGTCGCTTTCCGGCGTGGCCCCGATAATCATCTGGGTGGACTGCCCCGCCGGGACAAAAGAGGAGGCGTGGCGGTACGCCACGATCTCTTCCTTATTCTGCGTGATTCCCTGCTGAATCTGGCGCATGGGAGTCAGAATATTTTTGCGGTGCTTATTAGGCGCAAGCCTATGAAGACCCTCAGCCGTCGGAAGCTCCAGATTCACGCTCATCCTGTCCGCAAGCATCCCAAGCCGCTGGACCAACATCGGGTTCGCTCCCGGAATCGCCTTGACATGAATATAGCCCTGAAACCGGTACAGAGTCCTGAGCTTATAGACCGCCTCGTAAATCAGCTCCATGGTATAGTCCGGATTGTGGAGAATCCCGGAGCTCAAAAACAACCCTTCAATATAGTTTCTCCTGTAGAACTGGATCGTCAGCTCGCAGATTTCGTCCGGTGTGAAGGACGCTCTCGGCACGTCATTGGAACACCGGTTGATACAGTATTTACAGTCATAGATACATTCATTGGTGAACAGGATCTTGAGAAGCGAAATGCATCTCCCGTCAGCTCCAAAGCTGTGGCAGATTCCCCCGGCAATCGTGTTTCCGATTCCTGTTCCGTCCCCCTTTCGCCCTACGCCGCTGGAAGAGCAGGAGACATCATACTTGGCGGCGTCCGACAAAATCCCTAGCTTCTCCATCAGCGTCTTTTGACCGGCAGGGTTTATCGCTGCCAGATAGGGAAGCTGCTGCGCCGATTGCGCCAGAGCGGATGTCAAATGGCCCTTATCACGTTCCATGGCAGCCTCCTGTTTTCTGAACGCTGCCGGCCTCTGTCCCCACTTCCGGAAATTTCTCATCCGCAGCGCTTCGAAAAGCCTCGATCTCTTCAAGCCTTTGTTTTACCGACGCCTCATTCCCCTCCCGGGTAGGCCGGTAATATTTGCGCCCCTTAAGGGAGTCCGGAAGGCACTGCATGCGGGTCAGCTTCTCCTCGGTATCATGGGCGTACTGATATCCCTCTCCATAGTGAAGCTCCTGCATCAGCTCCGTGACCCCGTTCCGGATCTGCAGAGGTACCGGTTCGGTCAACATTCTCTGGGCATCCAGCTTCGCCTCCTCATACCCCACATAGAGGGCGTTTGACTTGGGAGCCATGGAAAGATACACCACCGTGTGGGCCAGATTCACATTGCACTCCGGCATACCGTTGAAATGGCAGGCCTGATAGGCGGCCACCGCAAGAGGCAGGGCCGAGGAATCTGCCATCCCCACGTCCTCGCTGGCAAAGCGGATCAGCCGCCTTGCCACGTACAGAGGATCCTCCCCGGCTTCCAGCATCCGGGACAGCCAGTAAATAGCCGCATCCGGGTCGCTGTTCCGCATGGACTTATGCAGGGCGGAGATCAGGTTGTAATGCTCCTCCCCGTTTCTGTCATAGAGGAGCATCTTCTGACCTGTGCACTGCATGAGCACCTCTTCCATCACGGTAATTGCGCCGTCCGGCTCAATCCTTCCGTTCAGCACCGCCATATCCAGCGTATTTAAAGCCATTCTGGCATCCCCGTTGGAAAATACGGCTATGGCGTTTATCAGTCTTTCTTCTATCTGAATCTTCTGATTTCCGAACCCCCGTCTGTCCTTCAGCGCATGGCGCAGGAGCTTTTTGATGTCTCCTTCGGTCAATGCCTGCAAAACAAACACCTTGCACCTTGACAAAAGCGCAGAGTTAATCTCAAAGGAGGGATTTTCCGTGGTGGCCCCGATCAGAATGATGCTGCCCTTCTCCACATAGGGCAGAAAGGCGTCCTGCTGCGCCTTGTTAAAGCGGTGGATCTCGTCAACAAACACGATGGTCTTAAGGCCCGATAGCCTGCCGCCCTCCGCCTGCTTCATCACATCCCTGATCTCTTTGATTCCGCTTGTGACAGCGCTGAAATCGATGAAAGCCGCCCTGGTCCTGTGAGCGATAATCCTGGCCAGCGTGGTCTTTCCCACGCCGGGAGGCCCCCAGAATATCATGGAGGTAATCCGATCCGTATCCAGCATCTGCCGGAGAATCTTCCCCTTCCCCACCAAATGTTCCTGACCAATATAGTCATCCAGGTTCTCCGGTCTCAGCCTGCTGGCCAGAGGCGCATTCTGCTCGATCTCCTGTGCAAAAAGTGAAAGCTGCTCCATTCTCCCATCCTCCTGATGCGAACGTCCGTTTGCTTTATAGTAACACAGAAGAAGGAAAATGGCAACAGCTTTTCAGAACATTTGTTTGTTTTTCTATCAACAGGATATGGCCGCCCTGCCCGAATCCTGTCAGCATCCGCCTGACTGTTCTGGCAGCTTTCGCTAGTTGGAGGAATGTCCGGCAGGCAGAAACGGCACGATTCTCCTTGCCAGTTCAGATGCGCTCATGGTCTGCAGCCACACCTTTCCCGGACCGGTCAGAGTCGAGAGGAAAAGCCCCTCCCCTCCAAATAGGATGTTGGCAAAGCCCTTAACCATCTCTGCGGAATACCCAACGCTGGCCTCAAAGAAAGCGATATTGCCCGTATCCACCTTGATCTTTTCCCCTGGAGCAAGCTCTTTTTCCACGATCGTTCCGTCCAGCTCCAGAAAGGCGAGCCCCTGTCCTGAGTATCTCTGGAGCACAAAGCCCTCCCCTCCAAACAGCCCGGTCTTCACCCCTGTCACATACGCCCCAAGGTTTACGCCCGGCGTCGCACAGAGAAAGGAATTTTTCTGTGCGATATATTCCTTTCCCTTTCCCAACTCCAGCATCCGGATCTCACCCGGAAAACTGGACGCAAGAGTGATCTCCACACCCGGCCTCATCGCCGAGTAAGTAGCCATAAACAGGCTCTCTCCTGCGAACATCCGCCCGATCCCCTTGAAAAGCCCGCCGTGCATGTTGGTCTCCATGGAGATCCCGTCGCTCATCCACGCCATTCCTCCTGACTGGGTATAAATGCTCTCCCCCTGCTCCATGGTGATCGTCACCGCCGGCATGGGCGCTCCAAAAACTCTGTAATGCATAAAATTATCCTCCTGTTTGTTCTGTCCTTTCCATTATACTTCTCCCGGACGGATTTGTAATCCACAAACTTTCATTCCCCCCTGTTTTCAGGAGCTTGCGCTGTTATAGCGGCGAACCCCTTTTTTCCATGTAAAGCAGGTAAGCCCCCCAAAGAAACCCACCACCGCAATTCCAAAAAGCCCGAGCTTCCAGCTCATCTCCCCAACCATGCTCTGGACCGGGAGCGTGGCCATGATTCCGTAGGGCAGAAAGCAGTAAAAGATCAGCTTCCAGACACCGTAAAGGGCAATCCCGGGAAGCTTCATGCAAAGATCCAGCCCCGCCTCCTCAAGCCGCTCCATCTTGGCCGTTGACACGGTAAAAAAGGCGATGCAGCGCATGAGCACCTCCATAAAGTAGTAGAGGAGTTCCATCACCGCAAACCAGAACAGATAAGCCGCGATCTTTCCCGCCGTCAGCTCAATCCGGGCCTTCCAGGCGCCGTAAATGATAATGAGAACGCTCATGGCAACCAGAGGAACGGAACCGGGATTCACCTTTTCAAAGGTAAGGCGCAGCAGCGGGCTTACCGGCTTGGTGAGATACAGGTCCATCTCGCCGCTCTGTATCTTGGGTGCGATATCAATCACGCCGAAAAAGCAGATCACCATACTCACCGCATTGAGAAGGGAAAAGGTGCCGATATACAGAATGACCTCCCCCTCCCCCCAGCTCCCGATCCGGTCAATGTTGGAATACACGGCCCGAAATACCAGAAGCTGTATGGCAAACATGCTCCCGTCCACGAAAAAGGGCCCGAAAAAGCCAAGACGGAACATCATAAGATTCTGAAACCGGAGCCTTATCAGCTCCCTTACCACTCTGCAATTTTTCTGAAATCCTGTCATCATATTCCCACCCCGTCATATTTTATTCTGTATTTTTTCCAGGTATTCGCAACCACAGTCTGCAGCGCCAGACACCAGAGCAGAAGCACGATAAGGCCAGGGAGAGCCTCCTGGCCGCAGCGCCCGGTGAGCAGCATGGAGGGCAGATAGGTAACATAGTAAAAGGGAAGCAGCCTCATGCCCTTCACAAATGCCTCGGGAAAAAGGGCAAGGGGGATAATGGTCCCCGTGACCAGTGCAATCAGATTGTTCTTGATCATCAGAAACGTGCCGATCTCCTGGTACTTCAATGTCAGTATTCCCAGAAAATAGTTGAGCTGCACCATAAAAAGCATCCCCAGCAGGATCATCAGCAGAGCGCAGAAAAACACGAAAGCGCTCTGCACAAACACAAACTGAATCCGGAAAATAAAGATCCATGCCAGGGCGGCCGCAAGGTCGAAAGCAAAGTAAAAAGCCGCCACCCCTGCCTCCATTGCCATAAAATACCGCTCAATATTAACCGGAAGCACCATATAATTGGAGAAGGTGCCGTTCCGGATCCTGGCGGATATCTCGGCGCTGATGCCGTCTGACATTTCCAGCTGGGACAAAAAGGAACTCACTATATAATAGGAAAGCATTCCGTGAAAGGTAAAGCCCGACACATCGCTTTTGTCCTTAAAAATAATTCCCCACAGCAGGTAGGCGAACAGGATCTTTGCCACGGTAAAGATCATATTGAAGATCACGTCGCAGCGCCATGCCAGCTGCGCTTTCATGTGAGTTTTGGCCACTTCCAGATATTTACGCATATGCCTCCCCCTCTCTGTAGATTCGCTCCACTATGATTCCGATCTCCTCCTCTTCCACACAAATATCGGCCGGGCCCTTTCCCATGATCTCCTGCAGCACGCAGTTGGCGTTCTCTTTGGCCACCAGCCAAACCTTTTTGTACGGGGTATTCTCCAGAACGGTCACGTCCCTGCAAAACAGAGCCGTCCCCGGCCCGCCCTCAAAAACATGCCCCAGGTCGTATTCAAACGTGGCCGTAATGACCTTGTTCCTCTGATATTTTTCGAACAATTCCTCCGTATTCCCGTCATAGATTTTGTTTCCGTGACTGATCACCACTGACCGGCCGCAGAGCATCTTGATATCCTCCATGTAGTGGGAAGTCAGAAGAATCGTGGTTCCCCTCTCCTGATTGACCTCTTTTAAAAAACCCCGTATCTGCCTGGCGGCTACTGCGTCCAGACCGATTGTGGGCTCGTCAAGGAACAAGATCCTGGGATTGTGGAGCAGTGCGGCGATCAGCTCCATCTTCATCCTCTCCCCCAGGGAGAGCGTGCGCACCTGCATGTTCATCAGCTCCTCCACCTGAAAAAGTTCTGTAAAATATTTCTTCCTCCTCTGATATTCCTCCTCGGGGATCCCATAGATCTCCTTGAACATACGCAGCGTGTCGTTGGCGGTCAGTTCAAAAAACAGCTGGCTCTTCTGCCCCATCACCACTGCGTACTGCATCTTGAACTCGTTCCTTAGATCGTTGGGATAAAAACCAAGCACCTCTATCCTTCCCGAGGTGGGTGCGATAATCCCTGTGAGCATTTTGATCAGCGTGGTCTTCCCAGCCCCGTTTGGACCGATCAGCCCCAGGAACTCGCCCTCACCGATCTGAAGGCTCACGGAGTTTACCGCATTTTTCTCCTCATACTCCCGGTGGAACAATCCCTGGATGCTTCCTCTTATTCCTTCCTTCTTCTTGAATCTCTTATAGGTTTTTACCAGATGTTCCGTTTCAATTACGTTCATGCTTTTTCCTTTCTGCTCTGCGAGCAATCGAGCAGGGAAGTTTTTTCTTCCCCCGCTCGCCGCACGGCCCGCATGCTGCGTTAGCAGCAAACTTCCATTTGCGGGCCTGCGCATGAAAATGACCATGGGTATCTGCCTTTCAGACATAATACTTCCATGGTCAAAAAAGCACGGCCACATGGCCATGCTCCATCTACGGACTATCCCTATTTGTTAAGCATTCTGTAAGGCAGATACCTGACAGTAAAAACTGCCAGACAAAAAGAACCGGCTTCTATGCAACGCATCCGGGCCGTTTCCTTCCGTTATTTAATTCTTTCTGTGCCATACAGAAACCCTCGACAAACAAGTCACCTCTCTTTCTCCCTAGTATAAAAAGTATAGCATTTGCCCGGCAAAATTTCAATCCTTTTTACGAGGTTTTTCCGTTATCCGCAACCTATGCAAAATTTGCACAAGTTGAATACCGCGGCAATTGCAGGAGCACGAAGTGCGGAGCAATCGGCTTTCATGCGTGGTGGAGCGCCGCAAAGCGGCGCATGCATGTTTAGGAAGTAGGTTACTTTTTCAAAAATTCGATGTCCGCCAGCACTCCATAATGATCACTGGCGCATAAATGATTCACAAGGTTTACTTCTGTTCCAAATAATTCTACCCTGTCAAGCCGATTCCCAATCCCTTTGTTTTCATTCCATACGTTGTATGTTGCAATTCTCATATCACACTCTCCTTTTGAAAGGACTAAATACTTTTGCTGTTTATCTTCCGGATCACTCGGCAGGGATTTCCAACGGCAAGGGAATTTGCCGGAATATCCTTTGTGACGACGCTTCCTGCGCCGATCACGCTGCCGTCTCCTATGGTCACGCCGGGAAGCACGATGACGCCGCCCCCGAGCCAGCAGCCGTTTCCGATCTTTATGGGAAGCGCATAGGTGCGGCAAAAATACTCCCCCGTCTCCTCACTCCAGCCGGGAGTCAGTCTCTCTGCCAGCTCCACCGGATGGGCGGCCGTATATAACTGCACGTTTGACGCGATCAGCACACGATCTCCGATAGTAATTCTGTTGCAGTCCACAAAGGTACAGTTCATATTGACAGACACGTTGTTTCCGATATAAATGTTCCGCCCGTAATCGCAGATAAACGGCAGCCCCACTGACACATTACTGCCAACCCCTCCAAACAACCGCTTTAAGAGCGCTGTCTTTTCCTCTTTCTGATCGTAGGCAAGCTCATGGTATTCCTTCAATAATTTTCTCGCATGGCTTTTGAATTCCAAAAATATTTCGTCGTGGCAGTCATAGGTTTCGCCTGCCATACATTTTTCCAGTTCTGTCATCTCCATCCCCCTTGTCTCTCCCTCTTTACATCTCCTGCAAACCATCGGCTTTGCCGGCGGTAGCACATGGTTCTCTGCAATTGTGCCATGTCAGCCGTCAATTTGAATTTGAAAAAATTTGCGAAATGTGGTATATTCTCTTATGTCAGTTACGAAAGGATGATTCTGTGTTACGAATATTTTATGTCATAATCATTTCACTTCCCTTTATTTTGTTTTATCTGTGCAAGGCCGGCTATATTGAAAGGCACACGGAACGATACACGGAAGAGGACCGCTACCGGGTTGCCCGGCGGGCCGTCTCCATCATGCAGCGCAATGGAATGATACATACGGATGTATACGGAACGGAAAACCTGCCCAAAGAAGGCGGCTATGTCATGTATTCCAATCACCAGGGAAAATACGACGCTCTGGGAATCATATCCGGACACCCCGCACCCTGCACGGTCATGATTGACGACAAACGCTCCCACCAGCTCGTCACCAGCCAGTTTGTCACTCTGCTAAAGGGCAGCCGGCTTGATAAGTCCGATATGAAAAGCCAGCTGAAAACCATATTGGATGTCGTCACCCAGGTAAAGAGCGGACGAAGGTATATTATTTTTCCCGAGGGAGGCTACGACCACAACCGGAACGAAGTCCATGAGTTCCTCCCCGGGGCTTTTAAATGCGCCATGAAATCCAAAAGTCCCATTGTCCCGGTGGTTCTGATCGATTCCTACAAGCCCTTTGGCGTCAATTCCCTAAAGCCGGTGAAAACGCAGGTTCACTTTCTTCGTCCGATTTTTTTCGAGGACTACAAGGAAATGAACTCAAAGGAAATCGCAGAGTATACCAGGTCAAAAATTGTGAATGTGATTGACGAGATCTGCGGTAAGTAAGCGCCTTTGGAATCTGCCTTGCAGCCGCTTTATGCTTCCTCCGCCCTCGCCAGGCTGTTCTCCACAACGCCCGGAAGCAGACGGTAGATGGAACAGCCGATTTCCTTTTCGAACATCGCTTTTATCTCCAGGATTTTCTTCCATCTGTCTATGGTGGCCGGATGGAGCCCGTAGCGGATGGTGACGTCCACAAACCTCTTTTCCAGAAAGCAGAAGCCCGCAGGCAGAGCCAGCGCATCGCACAGCTGCACCAGACGGTCATAATCGTCATAGACGGCTTCTGCCACAAACTCCTTCATAAACTGATAATCCGCATCACTCATATCAAACCTGCCGATGGAGGTATTGATATCCTGTATCATGAACGCATGGGAGATGCAGATCTGCGCAGTTTTTTCCCATCCCCGTTTCATACAATAACGGTATCCGTCCAGCAGATGCCTCTCTGAGCTCACTCCGGCATAGCGTCCGATATCATGCAGAAGTCCGTACAGATAAGCCTGCTCTGCAGACAGATTTTTGCAGCGCTCTGCAATGTTTTCACAGGCCATGGCCACATACCGGGAATGATCCACCCATGGTCCCGGATTGGACTGTGAGGCCTGCCTCAGCGCTGATTCTGCAGTCTGTCTGTTTAACTCCATTTTCATTTTTGCTCCCTTCAAAGGGGACGGCTGCATCCCCAGCCCGATCCCCGTCTTATTTTTTCACCTGTTATTTTAATGCAGGCCGCATGACAAAACTATCCCGTTGCCGCCTTTATCTGTCACAATCCTGCCATTTCTTTCGAAACTCCGAAGGTGTGCACTGTGCATATTTGCGAAAAACCTTCCCAAAGTAGCTGCTGCTCCCCGCCGGAAACCGTATCCTGCCTTTTGGCGTGTCATATTCCAGGCAGCCGCCCTCCATGTAAAAAACCTCTACCGCCCCGTGACAGTGCTACGGCACAAAGCGTCCCATGTATTTGTCAAGCTCCGCCCGGGAAGCGATATAAGGGAAATCGCCGCTAAAACCGGGAAGCACTTCCTCCTTGCTTCCCACATAAAATTGGATTCGGTTCACGTTTTTCATATCATTCACCCGCCGCTTTCATCATTATATGGCAATTGGCCTCCTGGCTGCAAGCAAACTTTGACAACTTTTCATGCGTTCAATTGAATTCATCTACAAACTGTGGTATATTCTTCTTTGTTTGCCGCAAAGAGAATTTTTATACTCGGTTCTGCCTGTACAGAACCGTCTGTGACTGCAGAATCAGGATACGGAGGTATTTTATGAAAAGGGAAAAACCGGAAATACGGATTGACAAAAAAGAGTTTTACCGCACGCTCACAAAGCTTGCCCTTCCCATCGCTTTGCAGAGCCTGATGCTTGCCGCAGTGGCCGCAGGCGATGCGCTGATGCTGGGAAAGGTCGCCCAGGACGAGATGACCGCCGTGTCCCTGGCAACCCAGATCCAGTTTGTCCAAAATATGTTCCTGGGGGCTGTCACGGCAGCCGGTGCCATTCTGGGAGCCCAGTACTGGGGGAAGGGCGATAAGCATACGCTGGAGGATCTCTTTAACATGACGCTGCGGTTCTGCGGAATCCTGTCCGTCCTGTTCTTCCTTGCCTGCGAACTGATACCCGGCGCGCTCATGCATATTTTCACCCATGACGCCCCTCTGATCGCCATCGGCAGCTCCTATCTGCGCATAGCGGGCTGGTCGTACCTGCTTACCGGCATCTCCCAGTGCTATCTGACCATGATGAAGGTGTCCGATCACGTGAGGCCTGGAGCCCTCATCAGCTCCTTTTGCGTGATCCTGAACATCATCCTGAACGCAGTCTTTATCTTCGGACTGTTGGGAGCGCCCAGGATGCAGGCGGCAGGGGCAGCGCTTGCCACCACGATTTCCCGTCTGATCGAGCTGGCCCTTTGTATTGCCGTGTCGTCGGGAGCTTCCTACATCCGTCCGGCATTTAATCGGTTCCTGAATCTCCCAAAGCAGCTGAAGGCTGACTTTTTCAGGCAATGCCTGCCTCTTATGGGAGGTTCGCTGTGCTGGGGGATCGGCTTTACCTCCTACACGGCGATCATGGGACATATGGGAAGCGACGCCGCAGCCGCAAACTCCGTTGCGGCGGTCGCCCGGGATCTGATCTGCTGCATGTGCAACGGTATCGGAAGTGCGGCGGGAATCATGGTCGGAAACGAGCTGGGAGCGGGCCGCCTTGATACGGGTAAGGCGTATGGAATCAAGCTCAAAAACATTTCCTATGTCATCGGCTTTCTTTCCACCGCCCTCGTCCTTGCCGTGACCCCTGCGGTCCTTCGGATGGTGATCCTGACGGATCAGGCCCATGAATACCTCACCTGGATGATGGTGATCATGTCCTTCTACATGATCGGCCGGTGCGTGAATACCGTCACCATAAACGGCGTGCTGGACGGAGGCGGCGATACCCTGTTCGACATGTACAGCCTGATCGTGTGCATGTGGCTGATCGCCATTCCTCTTGCGCTTGTGGGAGCGTTTGTCCTGCACTGGTCTCCCCTTGCGGTTTACGCCTGTACCTGTCTGGATGAAGTGGGAAAAATCCCCTGGGTCATGATGCGGTTTCGGAAGTATAAATGGGTGCAGGATTTAACCCGGTAATTTAACAGGATTTTCTGCGGCCTTTTGCACCCGCTTTCGCAGAAAGCGGGTTCCAGGCGCCCCTCACATAGCAGACCAGAAACATCACGAACAGAAGCAGGTTATGGGCGATCATACAGGCCCATGCAGAAATCAGCCCAAGACCGAGAAGCTGCGTGCAGATATAGGTTCCGATAATCCGGACAAGCCACATGCCCATAATATTGTAGATAAAGGGCGCTTTCGTCTTTCCCACGCCCATCATCAGCCCTTCAATGATAATGGAAAATCCGTAAAAAGGCTCCGAAACCGCCACCATGCGAAGAACCGCCGCCCCAAGCGAGATCACCGCCTCATGGACGGAAAACAGCTTCATCAGAAACGGCGCCGCAAGGAAAAGACAGGCACCGGAGCCGATCATCAGAACCGTCTCCAGGGGGATAAACATGGAGGCGAGCCGCTTCATTCGCTTCCCGTCATTTGCGCCGTAGGCATTGCCCGCCAGCGTGGCCGCCGCCGTCTGCATTCCGTACCCCGGAATATAAAAAGCCGACTCCACCGTGTTGGCAATGGTGTGCGCCGCCGTGGATACCTCCCCCTGGGAATTGATCATGGCAGCAAACGCCACATACCCAAGGGAAGTCCCAAAGCGCTGCAGCATATTAGGGAAGGCCACCCTCATACAGGGTCCAAGGATCTCCCTGTCCGGGACAAACCTCTGTCCCCGGGGAGAAACCATGGGATGCTTCCAGAGAACAACGGCAATGCACAGGCCTCCCACTGTGAATGCGATGGCGCTGGCAACAGCCGCCCCGATCACCCCAAGTCCCGCCCCGTATACGGTCAAGTTCAGGGAAAACAGCCTTACCCGGCGGGTCGGATAGATAAGGAGAAAATTCAATGCCACATTAATCAGATTGACCAGCAGACCGATTTTCATGGGCGATCTGGTATCTCCCGCAGAGCGGAGCACGGTTCCGAAAATAATGCTCGCCGTCCTCGGCAGCATGGGCAGATATAAGATCAGGAAATAGGTTGACGCCATTTTCCGGATTCCCGGATCCACCTGCATCCACACGGGGATCACGCCGCTTAAGGATACCGTCAGCATCGTAAAAAACACGCCGAGAGCGCACGTGATCAGCACTGCCTGCGCCACGGCCCGTTTTGCGGCTTCCTCCTCCTTTGCCCCGTATGCCTTTGCTATGTAGGAGAGAAATCCCACGCCCACGGCGGAAATCGTGCTGCCAATCAGCCAGTTGATGGTTCCCGTAGAACCCACCGCCGCAGTAGCCTGCGTCCCCAACGATCCCACCATCGCCGTGTCAATGTACTGAACCGCCGTCTGCATAAGCTGCTCTAACATGGTGGGCCATGCAAGGGCAAGAATCGTGACAAGCATGCCGCTGTCAAATATCCTGTATGATGTCTCTTTTCTCATTTCATTCCCTGTAATACTTCTCCACAATCTCTTCAATTGTCGGCTCCTTTATCCTGATATCCTCTACCAGATAGCTCTTTAATACCGTCTCAATAATCTCGGTCGGAAGAATCTCCTCATTCTTATAAAATGCCGCAAAGTATCCCTTATCGGATTTCCACTTTTCCACGCCCGGCAGCTCTATGTCGTTCCGGAAGGGAATCTTGCATAGAAACTCCACCGAATGAAGACCTTCGAAGTTCTTCCTCACCTCCTTCAGCTCTCCGTCCACGATCAGCTGTCCGTGATTAATCAGAATCATTCTCTCACACACCTCCTCCACATCCCGCAGGTCATGGGTGGTCAGCAAAACCGTTGTTTTTCTCTCCCGGTTGATCTTCCGGATCATCTCCCTGATCTGCTTTTTTACCACGATATCAAGTCCGATGGTAGGCTCATCCAGAAACAGAAGCTTAGGGTCATGGAGCAGCGCCGCACAGAGCTCCGCCCGCATGCGCTGTCCAAGAGACAGCTGTCTCACGGGCTGATTCAGAAAATCCCTGATCTGGAGACATTCCACATACGAATCCAGATTCCGGCTGTAAATTTCATCCGGAATTTTGTATATCCTTTTCAGAAGCGTATAGGTATCTATCACCGGCAGATCCCACCACAGCTGGGATTTCTGCCCGAACACAACGCCGATATCTTTTGCATTTTCCCTGCGGCATTTATAGGGCTCCCTTCCGAGAACCTCCACGCTTCCCTGGGTGGGATGCAGGATCCCTGCAAGCATTTTGATCGTCGTGGACTTTCCCGCCCCGTTCGGACCGATAAATCCTACCGTTTCTCCCTCTCCAATCTCAAAGGAAATGCTCTTTACGGCAGAAATCGTCTTATGACTGCGTTTTCCCGGAACAAAACTCCGGGCTTTCTTGTCCGCAACGGAATAATCCCTGCTCAGATTACTTACCTTTATGATTTTATTCATTCCGATTTCCGTCCTTTCCACAGCTCAGCCTCCCGCCCCCGTATACCGCTTTAATCCCGTCCGGAATACGGCCATTGCCAGAAGAAACCACAAAACACCCACAAGGGGCGCAATCATCCCCAATACCGTTTCATACACTGTCATATTCTTTCCCGTGATGAGCAGCGTTGGATAATAATTGATAAAGGCCCACGGCAGCACGAAGGTTAAAAAGATCCGAATCGCCCTGGGATAAAGCGCAAGGGGATAGTTCGTCATACCGCGCAGGTCATAAAACAGCAGATCGATCAGCGCACCGGATTTCATTGTCCAAAAGCTGAAGGATCCGAACAAAATCATGGATCCGGTCTGCATAAAAATTCCGCCGACGATGGCAAGCACAAGATAAATTACCATTGGCAGACTGAGTCTTTCCGCCCGCTGCGCAAATGCGGCGCAAAGAAAGATAACCGTGACAAGAATCTGTCCCAGAAATGTGTCGCCGAATCTCTGGAAGATCATCTGCCTGATCAGCCCCTGCGGACGCAGCAGCATGATATCCAGCTGACCGCTGATAATCAAATCCTCCAGCGAATAAGCGCTGTACCAGATCAATGTCCCGGAAATGGAGTAGGTGATAAGTGACAGACCGTACAATATGGATAAGTCCGAAAAATCCCACCCCTCCACAGTGTTCACTCCGCTTGTCAGAACCCAGTAGCTCATGTAGGTAATAAAATAGCAATAAAAATTGGATGCCATGCCAAGGACAAAGCTTGTCTTATACTCTGCCCGGGATTTGAAAAAAGTTTTTATATAGACAAGATATGTTGACAAAAAATCTATCACCGCAATCCTCCCGTTCCGCTCTGTGCCAAAAGCCGCTTACCCCTGTGTCTCTTTACCCGCCCTGCACAACGCACCTAAGGAGCGAGCGCCGGTATGCCAAAAGCATTATGGCCGCCATCACAATGTCCCACACGATCAATACGGCAAAATGCAGTCCCATGCCCTCACACTCTCTCCCTTTGAGGATCACCTCAATGGGGAAGGAATACAGATACTGAAAGGGCATCAGACGCACCGGTGTCTGCATCCATGCGGGAAACAGCGCAATCGGCAGAAAGCATCCCGAAAAAAAACGTATGGTATCGTTCATCAGCCTGCAGAAGGGCCATATCACATAGAATCGGAAGGCCAGAAATCCGATCACGGTAAACAGCATCATATGAAACAGAAATGCCAGAAAAACGGCCAGGATGCCAAGCAGCGCATAAACCGGGTCAATCATCCGGACAAGCCCCCAATAGTTGCCGAAAAGAATCAGGCAGATGGGGATCCCCCTCACAATCAGCTCCGCCGCCGTCTCCCCCACCGCTTCACTGAAATTCAGTCTCAGAAAACTGACCGGGCGCAGCAGGTCTATGGCAAACGTTCCCTTGTAGACCTTGTTTTCAATACAATTTGCGTACCGGTCGGAGTAAAGAAGAGAGATCAGGCTGGATAAAATGGCGTATACCGTCATATATTCCCTCATTTCCATATTTCTCCGGTAAATGTACTGCCACATAAAAATGATGGAGACAGTGGAAAGCAGGCTTGCCATAATACTGAATACATTATGCCATCTGTAATGCAGCATTTTTTTAATAGAGATTCCAAAATAGCTCATGTCTTTTCCTCCCTTCTGTGCATCAGGATCACATCCTCCAGTCCGGGCCTTACGATATTCATCTGTGTGACCTCTGTCTGCGCCGCAACATGATTGATAATCTCCAATGCTGATATCACATTTTCGTCGTATCTGAATTTCATCCGGTTATGCTCAATGCCATATCGGATCAGGGGAAGATCCTCCATATCCGGAAGCATACCGCAAAAAGCAATCTCCATCTCATTGACCGGGGCATACCGCCGCATCAGGCGTTCGCGGCTGCCGTAATAGGAAAGCCGTCCCTTATCCAGAAGAAGAATCCTGTCGCAGACCCTCTCAATCTCCGTCATGTTTTCGGAAGCTATGAGTATGGCAGCGCCCTGCTCCTTCTTTTTCTGTAAATGCCTGTCAAAAATCTCTTTTCCCGATTCATCCACTCCCACGGTCGGTTCATCCAACAGGATCAGCCGCAAATGATCCAGCAGTACTGTGGCCAGCTCCGCCCGCCGGAGCTGCCCGAGGGAAAGCTGCCGGATCTCCTTTTCCTCATATTCCTTAAATCCAAGGCTTACGGCAAGCCGCTCATATTCCTCCCGGAAACCTTTTTTATCCAGACGGTAGAGTGCGCACAGTCTCCGGAATTCAGACCGAATCGTGCTGTCCTCCCGAAACAGCGGATATGAGGAAGAAAAAAAGCCAATGGCAGAGGCGATCTTTCTGCGCTTTTTTACGGGATCCCAGGAAAATGTCCTGACATTGCCTCTCTCACAGGCAAGCAGTCCACAGGCAAGGCGCAGCAGCGTCGTTTTACCGGATCCGCCCGGTCCGATCACGCCTGTGGCGGTGCCCTCCGGAATGCAGAAGCTGATATCGGACAATATGAATTTACTGACGTTTTCAAAACTTACCATAAAAATCTCCGCAAAGACAAGCCTGCCCGTATGCTTAACCGCCATTCGGGGCTTTTGATAAAAATATATCCCTTATAATTTCAAATTACAAGGGATTGTGACAAACAGCCTCTATTCAGGGATAAAAACCGCAACGCAGAAAAATCCGTCCATCTCATATACGTCATACATGCCGTGACAGCTCTCCGTAATTTCCTTTATTCTCAAAATACCGATTCCATGCGCCTCTCCCTTCTCCTCTTTTGTGGACAGCAAACCGGGATTTCCCTCTAATACGGATTTGGAGATTCTGTTTTTTACACAGATCGTCTCGTAACCCTGTTTCTTAGAGATCAGAAGCTCCAGGTGCCTTGCACTTTCCGCTTCCCGCAGGCTCGCCTCAATGGCATTGTCCAGCATATTGCCAAGCAGTGCTGCAAAATCCATGCTGCTCATCGCCGCAAAGGAAAGGTTTTCAATTTCCGCCTTGATCTCAATCCCCCGCTCTCTCGCATACCGGAACTTCTCATTAATGATATGATTTAACAGCGTATTCCCCGTCTCGATATAGCTGTGCATGGCATTGAGCTTATCCAGTATTTCCGAGGAGTATGCCCTGGCCTTATCATAATTTTCCGATGCCAGATAAGAGGAAAGCACCATCAGGTGATTCTTCATATCATGCTTCAGCCTTCTGCCGCTCTGGTGCAGTGCATATACCTCCTGACTCTGCTGTTCTCTCTCCGCCAGCTCCTCCTGCGTCTGCCGGTATTGATAGGCAAGCTCCAGGTGCTCCTCATACAATCTGGCATACTGACTGCTCAATTGTTCATACTGCTTCTTTAACTGTCCGTATCGACTCATAGCTCAAACATCCATGCCCGTTCCATCGCAGCGTTCCGTCTGCAATCTTGGCCGCCTTCCCCGCTTCATCTCATCAGTGTTCTCATATACTGCAGAATTTCTTTCCTTGCCATATCTGCGTATTTCTCTCCCAGAGGCAGTTTGTCATGATTCGCCATCTCCAGCTCCTGACTGCCAACCATACGCACCGCGGACCGATTCACCAGGAAACCCTTATGAATCCTTATAAAGCCGTCCGCTCCCAACTGCTTCTCCGCCGCCAGAATTGTGCTCCGGAAATGATACTGCCCTGATGTGCAGCAGAGCCTTATATAATTGCCGTCCGCCTCAAGATATAAGATCTCTGAAAGCAGAAGCGCCGTCTCCTGTCCGTTCATCCGAAAACAGAAATGCTTCTTTTGAAAGTTCAGCTCCTTCCGGCAGTCCTCCAAAATTTTTTTGATCTCCGCATCAAAATATTTCTTTCGTATAAACCCGAAGGGATGATATTGGAAGCTCTCATAAACCAGCTCGTCATGATTCGTCACAAAAACAAGCAGCGGCTTGTGATCCAGGCTATTGAGCCAGTACGCAATCTCCATTCCGGTCCGGTCGGGAATATCAATATCCAAAAAGAGAATATCACAGGGCCTCTCTGCAAGAGCGCGCATCAGCGCCCCGCCCGTATGAAAGACCTCCACCGTCCCTTCCGGCAGACAGTCTCTGATTGTGGCGGATATCCTGTTCAGAATCTGAACTTCATCATCACAGACATAGATTAACATCTTTTCAAAAACCTCCCTCATGCACAGGATCCTTTGTCTGTGATGCGGCAGCCTCCAGCCGTTCCTTCAGCAGGGTATTTCTTTTCGTAACCGTCACATTGCGGACGGCATAGGACAGGGCCTTTTTCGTTCCCACCATCACCAGGATTTTCTTTGCCCTGGTAATTCCTGTATAAATCAGATTTCTCTGCAGCATCACATAATGGTTCATCAGGATCGGCATAACCACAATCGGATATTCCGAGCCCTGGGCCTTATGGATGGTCGTCGCATAGGCGTGCACCAGCTCGTCCAGCTCTGTCACGTCATACTCGATCAGGCGGCCGTCAAAATCCACCTTCATCGTCCGCTCTTCCATGTTTACGGAGGAAATCACCCCGATATCGCCGTTGAACACTTCCTTGTCGTAGTTATTTTTAATCTGCATCACCTTATCGTCCATACGGAACGCAAAGCCGCTTCTGCGAAGACAGTCCTTGGGAACCGTCACCGGGCCTCTTCCCCGCATAAAGACCGTATGCTCCGGAGGATTTAAGGCTTCCTGCAGGGCGAGGTTCAAATTCGTCGCTCCCACCACGCCCCGCTGCATGGGTGTCAGCACCTGAATCCTGGCAGGCTCTACCTGGTAATACTTTGGCAGCTTCGTCCCCACCAGCTCCACGATCTTGTGCACTGCCGCTTCCGCATCCTCATTCTCCAGAAAGAAAAAGTCCGTATCTTTCCCGTTGGATATGTCCGGCAGCTTCCCCTCGTTAATGCGGTGGGCATTCATGACGATCCGGCTCGTCTGCGCCTGCCTGAATATCCTGGTGAGACGGACCACGGGAAAAACCCCCGAATCAATCATATCCCGCAGCACATTCCCGGCGCCTACGGAAGGGAGCTGGTCAATATCCCCCACCATCACAAGGCGCATGGCGGGCGGAATCGCCTTCAGCAGGGAATTCATCAGGATGATGTCGATCATAGAGCACTCGTCCACAATCAGGACATCCCCCTCTAAAGGATTCTCTTCATTCCTCTGGTACCCTTCCGGCGGCTTGCATTCCAGAAGCCGGTGAACCGTCTTGGCTTCCAGTCCCGTGGCCTCGGTCATCCGCTTTGCTGCGCGGCCTGTGGGCGCTGCCAGAAGAATTTTGAGCCCGTACGCCCTGTAGGCGGCGATAATGCCATGGGTGGTGGTGGTCTTGCCGGTTCCCGGCCCTCCGGTCATCACCATGACCTTTGCGGTCGCCGCCCGCCGGATCGCATCCGCCTGTATTTCATCATAGATCATCCCGGTTTTTTCCTGTACGGCTTTCACATCCACGGAAAGATCCGGATTTCCCGTCTTTTTTCTGGCCTCAAGGAGCTTTTGGCAGAGCTTATCTCCCGCAGGCGCCGAAGCCAGCTTCTTAAGCTTTCCCGCCACGCCCGCCTCCGCATAATAAAAGGGCGGCAGGTAAATTGCCGTTACGGGATTGCCCTCCTCGTCCGTCACCTTGATCTTCCGCTCCCGGATCAGCTCTTCCTGCCGGAGCATCTCATCCATGGTCATGACAATCGTTTCCTCAGAGGCTTCCAAAAGCTCTGATGCCTTGTCAATCAGCTGCTGCTTTTCCGCATACACATGTCCATCGCCTGACAGCTCCGAAAGCGTATACATCAGGCCGCTTCGCAGCCTCACATACGATTCCCTGCCGAATCCCAGCTTCTCAGCAATCTGGTCCGCGGTCTTAAATCCAATGCCCCAGATATCATCCGCCAGCCTGTAGGGATTCTCCTTCATAACCGCAATGCTTTCGTTTCCGTACTGCTTATAAATCTTGGCCGCAAAGGAGGCGCTCCCCTGGTGCTCCTGCAGAAACACCATGATGTTCTTGACTTCCTTCTGCCGCTCCCATGACTCGGCGATCCTCTGCACCCGCTTTCGTCCGATGCCCTCCACTTCAATCAGAAGCTCCACATTGTCCTCAATCACCACAAAGGTGTCCACCCCGAACTTCTGCACGATCCGCTTCGCAAACTTCGGCCCCACGCCCTTGATCAGGCCGGAGCCCAGGTATTTTTCCATGCCGTAAACGGTAGCGGGCAGGGTTTCCTCCCAGTTTTCCGCCACGAACTGCCTTCCGTATTTGGCATCAACCTTCCAGTTTCCCTCCGCCACAAGCACGCTTCCCACATTTGCATCCAGGAGGTTTCCAACGACCGCAACCAGATCGCTGTAGTCCTTTACTCTGCACTTCAGGACAGAATATCCGTTTTCCGGATTCTGATATGTAATTCGTTCCACCACGCACCGGATTTTGACCACTGCCGCCTCCTTTGTTAGGTTCTACGCCAAGAGTAGCTTTTGTAAATTCTTTATGCCACAAATCATCAATCATAAAATGAAATAATTTTGAAAAATATCCTTTTCCCTGAAAATTAAGGAAACTTAAATTCAGAATGGTCATTTCTTCGTTATGCCTGTATTTCAGCCACTTTCGGATATCTGCTTCCCATAAAGCTTTGCATAACCTGCCATGAATGAAACTTGCTGAAACTTAAAATGAACCTTTATTATGCCCAAAATGGGACATACTTCATATAACGTGGAGCGGTCTCCGGATCCATTGGCTTTATAAGTTTTGCATCCAATGTGTCTCGGATAATCCGATCCTCTTTTGTTGTCATATCAAAATCTTCTTTCGAGTATAGTGTTACCTTCGTAAACTGATTATTCTGACTCTCAATCTTTGGTGCCATCAGAGCATCCGCACGGGTTGCCGCTATAACCTTATCGAATCCACTTCCTCTCTGCCCCTGAAATATTCCTCTGCAATCTCCACTGCGTCTTCATTATGAAAACCATCTTTGAAAATTCTTAACCGGGAATACCCGGGATTTAACAATTGCTGTTCTGCCTTCAAGTCATAATTCGGCTCAAAGTGATGACGTATTAGGGCAAGCATTTTGTATCTTTATCGCAAATTTGTAATAAAAATGCTATTCCTCTTTGAATAATATACAAAACAGTCTACTTTCACTCTATATCATAATAGCATAGCACCCTTGTCTATACAATCGTTTATTAACATTTATTGATATCAAAGTAATTGGCATGAAAATACCTCCAAAGTCACAGATTTTTATATTTTATCTGTCTACTTTAGAGGTATCATATCAAGATGAGTACAACGGGTTCTATTGATTTTCTCTACTGGATCATCAGGTTCGTATATCCCATCAGGCTCTCGTCCACCGCCCTTGCGGCTTCTCTTCCCTCCCGGATGGCCCAGACCACCAGGGACTGCCCCCGGTGCATATCCCCCGCCGTGAAGACATTCTTCACGGAAGTGGCATACTGCCCCTGCGCCGTCTTCACATTGGTGCGCTCGTTGACCTCCACCTTGAAGGCGTCCGTCACGTATTTCTGGCTTCCCAGAAAGCCTGCGGCGATCAGTGCGATCTCTGCGGGGAGGGTCTTCTCGGAGCCTGCGATCTCGCTCATCTTCATGCGTCCGGTTTCCGGATCCTTCTCCCAGGAGAGCTTCACGATTTTCACCGCCTTCAGGTTTCCGTTCTTGTCTTTCACGAATTCCTTCACCGTGGACTCATAGATTCTGGGATCATGCCCGAACAGGGCGATGGCCTCCTCCTGGCCGTAATCCGTCTTGCAGATTTTGGGCCACTCGGGCCAGGGATTGTTCTCGGCCCGGGTGTCGGGAGCCTTCGGCATCATCTCGATCTGAACAACCGACTTACAGCCATGGCGGATGCTGGTTCCCACGCAGTCGTTTCCCGTATCGCCGCCTCCGATGATCACCACGTTTTTGCCCTTTGTATCCACGAACTTCTTATCCGCAAAATCCGAGTCCAGAAGGCTCTTTGTGTTTGCTTTCAGGAAATCCACCGCAAAACAGATCCCCTTGGCATCCCTTCCCGGAGCGTTGATATCCCGGGGATTGGACGAGCCGCAGGCAAGGATCACGCGGTCAAACTCTGAGAGGAGCTTTTCCGCTTTGATCTCCTTTCCCACATCCGCATTGGTTACGAAGCGTACTCCCTCCGCTTCCATCACCTTTACCTTGCGCTCCACGACAGGCTTCTCCAGCTTCATATTCGGAATCCCGTACATCAGAAGACCTCCGATTCGGTCCGAGCGCTCAAAGACGGTCACGCTGTGACCCCGCTTGTTGAGCTGATCCGCAGCGGCAAGGCCCGAAGGGCCGCTTCCCACCACGGCCACCTTTTTCCCGGTGCGCACCTTTGGGGGCTTTGGATCCGCATACCCCTTCTCATAGGCATACTCAATGATGGCATATTCGTTTTCCTTCGTGGCTACCGGCTCTCCCACAAGATTGCAGGTGCAGGCCGCCTCGCACAGGGCGGGGCAGACCCTGGATGTAAACTCCGGAAAGCTGTTGGTCTTTGTGAGCCTGCTGTAAGCCTGCTCCCAGTTCCCGGTGTAAACCAGATCGTTCCACTCCGGCACCAGATTGTGGAGCGGACAGCCGCTGGTCATCCCGCAAAGATTCATTCCCGCCTGGCAGAAGGGAACGCCGCACTCCATACAGCGGGCCCCCTGGAGCCGCTGCCTCTCCAGAGGAAGATGCTCGTGGAACTCCATGAAATTTTTGATCCTCTCCTTCGGCTCCGCATCACGGGAGACTTCTCTTTTATAATCCATAAATCCGGTTGGTTTTCCCATTATCACTCCTCCCCTTTCCTCTATCTGTTGCCCTTAACCGCATAGAAGGCTTCGATCTGCGCCTGCTGTGCACTCAGTCCCTTTTCCTCCATCTGCACGATGGCCGTCAGCATTTTCTCGTAGTCATGCGGGATGATTTTCTTGAATTTGGGCAGATATTCCTTAAAGTGATCCAGGATCCGCTTTCCCTTTTTGGAATCGGTAAGGGCCACATGTTCCCGAATCAGTTCCTTGAGCTCGATCACGTCATATTTGGAGCTCACCTCATAGGAGGATACCATCTCCTTGTTGAGCCGGGTATAAAGATCATTGTTTTCGTCCAGCACATAGGCGATCCCGCCGCTCATGCCTGCCGCAAAATTCTTTCCGGTAGAGCCAAGAACCACCACCCGGCCTCCTGTCATATACTCGCAGCCGTGGTCTCCCACGCCCTCCACTACGGCCCTTGCGCCGGAATTTCTCACGCAGAAGCGTTCTCCCGCCACTCCGCATAGAAAGGCCTTGCCGCTGGTGGCGCCGTACAGGGCCACATTGCCGATAATAATATTCTCGTCCGCCGCAAACCGGCTTTCCCTGGGCGGATAGATGACGAGCTTTCCGCCGGAGAGCCCTTTTCCGAAATAATCGTTGCTGTCCCCTTCCAGCTCCAGGGTAAGGCCCGACGGGATAAAAGCTCCAAAGCTCTGTCCGCCGGCTCCCTTGCACCGAATGCGGAAGGTATCCTCCTGCACCGAATCCCCGAGGCGTCTTGTGATCTCGGAGCCCAGAATGGTTCCGAAGGCCCGGTCCGTATTTTTGACCTCCACCTCCATACTGCTCTTTAAGCCGCCGTCGATGGCCTTGTTCAGCCGCTTTAAAAGCACCCTCTCGTCCACCGTGTTTTCCAGTCTGAAATCATAGACCTTCCCGGGATCAAAGATAACGCCTTGCTTTCCGCCCGCATAGGGATTGCGAAGGATCAGGCTCAGGTCGATCTGCTTCTGCCTTTGGGAGAGGTGCTCCTTCACCCTGAGAAATTCCGTCCGGCCCACCAGCTCATCCACGCTGCGCACACCCAGCTTCGCCATATATTCCCGAAGCTCCTGGGCGATAAATTTCATAAAATTCATCACGTATTCCGGTTTTCCCCTGAAATTTCTGCGAAGCTCCGGATTCTGGGTCGCCACGCCCACGGGGCAGGTATCCAGATTGCAGACGCGCATCATCACACAGCCCATGGTCACAAGGGGAGCCGTTGCAAAGCCGAACTCCTCGGCACCCAGGATGGCCGCAATGGCAACATCCCGTCCGCTCATCAGCTTGCCGTCCGTCTCGATGCGCACCTTGTCGCGCAGGCCGTTCATAATCAGAGTCTGGTGAGTCTCCGCAAGTCCCAGCTCCCAGGGAAGCCCGGCATTGTGGATGGAGCTCCTTGGTGCGGCCCCCGTTCCGCCGTCATAGCCCGAGACGAGAATCACCTGGGCTCCCGCCTTTGCAACCCCTGCCGCCACGGTTCCAACGCCTGCCTCGGAGACAAGCTTCACGCTGATTCTCGCTTTCTTGTTGGCGTTTTTCAGATCGTAGATAAGCTCCGCCAGATCCTCGATGGAGTAAATATCGTGATGAGGCGGGGGAGAGATCAGGCCCACTCCCGGTGTGGAATGCCTGGTCTTCGCAATCCAGGGATATACCTTGCCGGAGGGCAGATGTCCTCCCTCTCCCGGCTTCGCTCCCTGGGCCATCTTGATCTGAATCTCATCCGCACTCACCAGATACCTGCTGGTGACGCCAAACCTCCCGCTGGCCACCTGCTTGATAGCGGAGCATCTGTTTAAGCCGTCCGGCCCAGGAAAAAGCCTTTCCGTCTCCTCGCCGCCCTCTCCGGAATTGGAACGTCCATGAAGCCGGTTCATGGCAATCGCCAGTGTCTCGTGAGCTTCTTTGGAGATGGAGCCGTAGCTCATGGCCCCCGTCTTAAACCGTCTGACAATGGAATCCACGCTCTCCACCTCGTCCAGGGGAACGCCCTTTTCCGGAAAGTTGAAGTCCATCAGTCCCCGCAGGTTCTTGACGGAATTCTCATCATTGACCAGTGCGGTATATTCCTTGAACATCTCATAATCTCCGCGTCTGGTGGATTCCTGGAGAAGATGGATGGTCGCCGGATTGTAGAGGTGTTCGTCCGCTCCGCTTCTCACCTTGTGATGTCCCAGGCTGTCTAAGGTCAGATCATTGGCCAGACCAAGCGGGTCAAAAGCCTGGGAATGCAGAGCGTCGACCTCCCTCTCGATATCCTCTATGGTAATTCCTCCCACTCTGCACACCGTATGGGGAAAATACCGGTTGATCACTTCGCTGTCAATACCGATGGCCTCAAAAATCTGGGAGCCCTCGTAGGACTGGATGGTGCTGATTCCCATCTTGGAGGCGATCTTTACAATTCCGCGGAGAACGGCATTGTTGTAATCCTCCACCGCCGCATAATAATCCTTATCCAGCATATGGCCGTCGATCAGCTCCTTGATGGATTCCTGGGCCAGATAGGGATTGATGGCGCAGGCGCCATAGCCGAGAAGCGTTGCAAAGTGATGCACCTCCCTGGGCTCTCCGGACTCCACGATAAGCGCCACGCTTGTTTTCTTCTTCGTCACCACCAGATGACGGTTTAATGCCGATACCGCAAGCAGGGAGGGAATCGCCACATGATTTTCATCCACGCCCCGGTCGGAGAGCACCATGATATTCACACCGTCCCGGTAGGCACGATCCACCTCCACAAACAGCCGGTCAATGGCGCGCTCCAAGCGGGTGTTTTTGTAATAGGTGATGGGAATCACCTCCACCTTGAAGCCCTCCGCCTTCATACTCTTGATTTTCATCAGATCCGTATTGGTCAGAATCGGATTATGAACCTGCAGGACATTGCAGTTTCTGGGCGTCTCTTCCAGGATGTTGCCGTCCGTCCCGATATAGACCGTGGTGGACGTCACCACCTCCTCGCGGATGGCGTCGATCGGCGGGTTGGTCACCTGGGCAAACTTCTGCTTGAAATAGTGAAACAGCGGATGATGGGTTGTGGAGAGAACCGGAAGGGGCGTGTCAACCCCCATGGCCGCAATAGCTTCCCCGCCGCTCTTCGCCATGGGGAGGATGCCGGCCTTTAACTCCTCATAGGAATAGCCGAAGGCCTTCTGCATGCGCTGCCGTTCCTCACAGGAGAACTCCGGCACCCGCTCATTGGGAATCTTAAGGTCTTTCAGATGAACCAGATTGCTGTCAAGCCACTCCCCGTAGGGCTGCCTGGAGGCATAATTCTCCTTCAGCTCATCGTCATCAATCACCCTGCCCTGCACCAGATCCACCAGCAGCATCTTTCCCGGACGCAGACGCTCCTTCACCAGGATCCTGGAAGGATCAATGGGCAGGACTCCCACCTCCGATGAGAGGATCAGCTGGTCGTCGTCCGTAATCATGTAGCGGGAAGGCCGAAGGCCGTTCCGGTCAAGGACGGCGCCCATCACGTCCCCGTCGCAGAAAAGGATGGAAGCCGGGCCGTCCCAGGGTTCCATCATGGTGGCATAATACTGGTAGAAATCCTTTTTATGCAGTGACATGGTCCTGTTATTCGCCCAGGGCTCGGGAATGGTGATCATCACCGCATGGGGCAGATCCATGCCGCTCATGACAAGAAATTCCAGCGTGTTATCAAGCATGGCCGAATCGGAGCCCGAGGTGTTTACCACGGGCAGCACCTTGTGGAGCACGCCGTGAAGATGCTCGGATTCCATATTTTCCTCTCTCGCCAGCATCTTGTCCGCATTTCCCTGGATGGTGTTGATCTCCCCGTTGTGCACGATAAAACGGTTGGGATGGGCCCTCTCCCAGCTGGGATTAGTGTTGGTGGAGAAGCGGGAATGAACCATGGCAATGGCGGACTCGAAATCCTTATCCTGCAGATCCCCGAAAAAGGTCCGCAGCTGTCCCACCAGAAACATGCCCTTATATACAATCGTCCGGCTGGATAAGGAAACCACATAGGTGTTATCCGAGGACTGTTCAAAGACCCTTCTCACAATATAAAGCATCCGGTCAAAATCAAGTCCCTTTTTCACTCCTGCCGGTTTCTTTACAAAGGCCTGCAGAATATGCGGCATGCACTCCACCGCCTTTTGCCCGAGAACCTCCGGATGGGTCGGCACCTTGCGCCATCCCAGAAAGGAAAGACCTTCCTTCTCCACAATGATCTCGAACATCTTCTTTGCCTGGTTTTTGCGCAGCTCATCCTGAGGAAAGAAAAACATGCCAACGCCGTACTCTCTCTCCCGCCCAAGCTCGATTCCCAGACTTTTCGACACCTTCTGAAAGAATTTGTGCGGAATCTGGGTCAGAATCCCCACGCCGTCTCCCGTCTGTCCCTGCGCATCCTTCCCTGCCCTATGCTCCAGATTCTCCACAATCCTCAGAGCGTTCTCCACGGTCTGGCGGCTCTTTTTTCCTTTAATATTCACACAGGCTCCGATACCGCAGTTGTCATGTTCAAATTCCGGACGGTAAAGCGGCGCCCTTGGAACTGTCAGCCTTGCATCAAACATACCTTTTCTCCTTCCCCTGCTCGCCGTGCGGCCCGCATGCTGCGTCAGCAGCCTGCGCATAGAAAAAGCCGCAAAAGGGCCTTCCTACCGCTCCTTTGCGACTTGCAGATTTAATATACAACATTTTTTTTCATTTGTAAATAACAAATATTCGGCAAATTGTCAGATAATTCTTTTTCGGATATACCAGAAAATCCCCGCCGCACAAAGGAGCATAACCACTCCCAAGGCCATCGCCGTTCCACGGCCAAGGGTTTCCAGTGCGCCATGGCAGGTCATCGCGTAAACGCTGACATTGGCAATCCCGTGAAAAAACATAGGGGCCGCAAAGCTCCCATAAAGCTCATAAGTATAGGCGATAACCAGCCCCATCACGCACCCGTACAGGGTCTGCACCAGATTTCCGTGATAGGCCCCGAACAAAAAGGAGGAGACCGCAAGCGCTAACCCATAGCCGAAGCAGCGTTTCATCCGGTTGTAGAGAAGCCCCCGGAACACCGCCTCCTCCGCAAGGGGGGAAATCCCCCCGTACAGCACAAGCCCGACCGCAAACGGCACGCCGTACTGACGCTCCTGTACCTGCGCAAAGGCCTCTGAGCTCTCCAGAAAACCCGTCTGATAGAGGACGATATTAAGGCCCGCAGAAAGACAAAAGGCAAGAGCTGCCAGAAACGCATAGGCCGTAACCCGGCCTTCACTGATACCGCCTCCCGAAGCGGATCCCTGCCGTCTTCCGAAACAGGACTTCTCCGGCGCAGCCGGGCCTGCGCCTTTCCCTCCCGCCTCCAGCTCTCTCTTTAGGGCCGGCCAGATGGCCGCTGTGCCCAAGAGCGCTGCCAGGGCGCCAAGAACGGCCTGGAGCGTTCCCTGATTTGTGACAAAAACAGCGGTGAATTCCGCCCCTCCCGTGCCGGCTCCCAAAAGGGATCCCAAAATCAAAACCAGAAGAATTTCTGCGGCATCATGGGCCACAAAATAGATCAGCAGAGGCACAAGCAGATACGCCGTCCTTTTCATGGTTGTCCATTTTCGCAGCTCGCCCGCATCCCATCTTAAGTAGATCATCTTCCAAAAGCTCATAGTCCGTCCCCCGGGCCGTCCGGCTCTTTTTCTTCCGTGTCAAGGAGAAAGGCCGCCAGATCTGCAACCGTATCCGCAATGTAATCCGCGCCCTCCGCCTCCAGCTCCCCCTGCGGGGCATAGCCGAACCGCACGCCCACGCCGGTAAGCCCGTGGGCCCTGGCGCCCTGAATATCAAATTTCCGGTCTCCGACCATGGCGCAGCGCCTCTTTCTCTCTTCCCCGGAAATCTCCCCGACTCCCAGCCGCAAAAGAGCTTCCTCCACTACCTCTTCCTTGGCAGAGCGGGCGCCGTCCAGCTCGCTTCCCACGATCACGTCAAAATATTTCTCAATCCCGAAACGATCCAGGATCCTGTGCACAAAGCATTCCGGCTTGCTGGAAGCCACCGCCAGCGTTACGCCTGCGCTTTTCATCTCCTCCAGCAACCGGGGAATTCCGTCATATACGCAATTTTCAAAAATTCCCACCGGAGCGAACCGTTCCCGGTAGGCCTCCACGGCCCTGACGGCCTGTTCCCTCGTCAGCCCGTAAAACTCCATAAAGCTGTCGGTAAGAGGCGGACCGATAAAGGGCTCGAGCTTTTTGAGATCCGGCTCCTCAATTCCCAGAGATCTCAAGGCGTACTGAACACATCTGGTGATCCCCTCGCCCGGGTCGGTCAGCGTCCCATCCAGATCAAACAGGCAATATTGAAACATCGTATTCTCCTCTTACTGCCTTTGGTGTAAACCAAAGACTTTACAGATTCAGCTTAGCGAACAGATCGCCGAGACTGGTTCCTATGCTCTGTCCGGAGCTGAATTTATCCGCATTGACGCTCTCGATTTCCTCGGCCTGGGCATTCTCCTCGGCCGCCTTCATGCTCAGGCTGATCTTTCCGTTGTTGGTATTCAGCACCTTGACCTTCACCTTATCGCCCACCGCCAATACCTCAGACGGCTTTTTGATCCTTTTCTGGCTGATCTGTGAAATATGCACCAGTCCGCTTAAGCCGTCCTTCAAATCCACAAAAGCGCCGTAGGGCTGCAGGCTCTCCACCGTGCCTTCCAGAATGGTTCCGGGAGCCAGCATCGCCACCTTGTGATCATGTTCTTCTCTGGCCTGCTCCCTCAAAATCTCCTTTGCGGAAAGCACCAGCTTTTCCTTCTCCTTGTCCACGGTAATCACCCGCACTGCAAGCTCTTTGCCCTTGAAGACGGTAAGATCCTCCACATAGCTAAGGGACAGCTGGGATGCCGGGATAAATCCCCGTATCCCCTCCAGATAAGCCACAACTCCCGCATTGACCACATCGCTGACCTTTACCGTGAGATTCTTTTTCTCCTCCAGATAGCCCGCAAGAACATCCCATGCCAGCACGTCATTCGCTTCTTTCTTTGAGAGCTGGATATTTCCCTGCCCATCGTCCATTCTGACCACGCAGGCCTCGATCACGTCACCGGCCTTCACGTCGTTCAAAAGGGAAAATCCCGGATCCTTGCTCATATCTTCCGCCTTAATGATTCCCTGGGTATAATATTTCAAATCAAGAGTCACTTCTTCCTCATTGACATCAATTACCGTTCCCTGAATCACATCCCCCTCCTTGATCGTCCTGAACGAGGCCTCCAGCTCTCTTTCATAATCTTTCATCGTCTCTTCCATTTGTAATTCCTTCTCCTTTCTATTTCCATATTTTCTATTGTATCTCACTTTTCTCCAAATGACCAGACTTAAAGTATAAGAAAAACCCCTATCCCAAGACTGTCACCGTCCGTAAGGATAGGGGCTTTTCATTTTTGCCTGTGTTTTGCGACTGCTTTTTAGTAATTCTCAGGCTTTACCTGAAAATAAGACTGCGGATGCGCACATACGGGGCAGACCTCGGGAGCCTTCCGTCCCACGCAGATATGGCCGCAGTTTCTGCACTGCCAGATGGTGTCCCCCTCCCTGGAAAATACAACCCCGTTCTCAATGTTGGCAATCAGCTTCCGATATCTCTCCTCATGCTCCTTCTCCACGGCTGCAACCCCCGCAAAGAGATCCGCAATCTTGTCAAATCCCTCTTCCCTGGCCTCTTTTTCAAATCCGGCATACATATCCGTCCACTCGAAATTTTCACCCTCCGCCGCATGACCGAGATTTTCAAGAGTGGTGCCGATTCCGCCGCTTAAGAGCTTGTACCACATTTTTGCGTGCTCCCTCTCGTTGGCCGCCGTCTCCTCGAAGATTGCCGCAATCTGCTGATAGCCGTCCTTTTTCGCCTTGGAAGCAAAATAAGTATACTTATTCGTAGCCATCGACTCCCCTGAAAAAGCCGCCATCAAATTCGCCTCTGTCTTTGAACCTTTTAAATCCATGTTTAAAACCTCCTTCTTTCTTCTTATTATTGACCTGATCTGCCTGTACTTATTCCTCCGGGAGATAGGTGGGCGCATTCTTGGGGCTCTTCCCTTTTACTACCTTGTGATAGTAGGCATAGGTCATGGCCTCCCCGTCCGCAAAGACCTCTCCCCCCGTCACTTCTCCCAGAAATACCGTGTGGGTCGCCGTTTCCATCTTATCAATCACCCTGCAGGCAATATAGCCGCAGGAATCATTTATTACCGGCATATAATCCTTCACCGAATACGCAACCTTCTCGAATTTGTTGGTATCCTTGCCCGACCAGAAACCAAAGGTTCCTATAACGGAAGGATCCGTCTGCTCGGAAAGAATGGAAACAGCAAACTTTCCCGTCTCCGAAATGCAGTGGTTCGTATAGTTGTCATGGTTCACGCTGACCGCTATGGTAGCGGGCGACGAAGTAATCTGCATTGCGCTGTTTGCCGTACATCCGGTGGGTCTGCCATTGTCCCAGGTGCTGATCACGTAAACGCCGTAAGAAAGCTTTCTGAAAATATTGGTATCCATTTGATCCTTCTCCTTTTTAATATTAGTAATTATTACTATTTTATCCTGCATGGTACTTTTTGTCAATCTCTCATTTGACAATCTTTCCTCTTCCCTGTACGATAGTTATATGCTGATTTTAAAGGAGTTATTATGAGTATCTTAAATGTGGAAAATCTGACCCACGGTTTTGGCGACCGGGCTATTTTTGACAACGTATCCTTCCGCCTGCTCAGGGGCGAGCACATCGGCCTGATCGGCGCCAACGGGGAGGGAAAAACGACCTTTATCAATATAATTACCGGAAAGCTTGCGCCCGACGAGGGCCGAATCGAATGGGCCAAAAATGTCCGTGTCGGCTGCCTGGACCAGCACAGCGCCCTCACGGAGGGCACGTCCGTGCGGGACGCCCTTGCCAGCGCCTTCGACTTTCTCTATGAGATGGAGGCGAGAATGAATGAGCTGTGCGAGAAGATGGGGACTGCCTCACAGCAGGAGCTGGACGCCTGTATGGAGGAGCTCGGAACCATACAGGATCTTCTCACCGTGCACGATTTCTATCTGATTGACGCCAAAGTGGAGGAGGTGGCGAGATCGCTCGGCCTTATGGATCTCGGTCTTGACCGCAGCGTGTCGGATCTGAGCGGAGGCCAGAGAACCAAGGTGCTGCTCGGAAAGCTGCTCCTGGAAAAGCCGGATATCCTGCTTCTGGACGAACCCACAAATTATCTGGACGCCGAGCATATCGAATGGCTGAAACGGTATCTGACGGATTACGAGAACGCCTTTATCCTGATTTCCCACGACATCCCCTTCTTAAACAGCGTGGTCAATCTGATCTATCATATGGAGAATCGGCAGCTTACGCGCTATGCCGGCGATTATGATAAATTCAGGGAAGCCTACGCCATGAAGCAGTCGCAGCTAAACGCCGCCTACAATAAACAGCAGAAGGAGATTGCCGGTCTCAAGGACTTTGTGGCAAGAAACAAGGCAAGGGTCGCTACCAGAAACATGGCCATGTCCCGGCAGAAAAAACTGGACAAGATGGACGTGATCGAGCTTTCCGCCGCAAAACCCAAACCGGAATTTCGCTTTCAGGAAGCCCGCACACCCGGCCGTTGTCTCTTCAAAACCCATTCTCTCGTGATTGGCTACGGACAGCCGCTCTCCTCCCCTCTTGACCTTTCCATGGAACGGGGAGAAAAGATTGTCCTTATCGGGGCGAACGGAATCGGAAAGACCACTCTCCTCAAAAGCATCCTCGGCCTGATCCCTCCCCTCTCGGGAAGCGTGGCGCAGGGGGATTATCTGAGCATCGGGTATTTTGAGCAGGAGACGGACCAGAATCTTTCCACCACCTGTATCGAGGAAATATGGGGGGAATTCCCAGGCTTTTCCCAGTATGAAGTGCGCTCCGCCCTGGCCAAGTGCGGTCTTACCACCAGGCATATCGAGAGCAAGGTAAAAGTTTTAAGCGGCGGCGAACAGGCCAAGGTGCGCCTGTGCAAGCTGATCAACCGCAAAACCAATCTTCTTCTTTTGGACGAACCCACCAACCATCTCGACGCAGATGCAAAGGCTGAGCTGCGCAGAGCTCTTAAGGAATATTCCGGAAGCATCCTCATGGTCTGCCATGAACCGGATTTTTACGGGGATATCGCCACGGATGTGTGGGATTGCACCAAATGGACTACCCGCATCGTATAGGATTTTTCAATTTTAAACGAAAACGGGTGACAGGAAAAGCCTGTGCACCCGTTTTCGTTTTCCATCCAAAACGCTTTCTTCCCCGGCATCCCTATTTCAAATGCCAGATGTCTCTGTTATATTCCATAATGGTCCGGTCTGATGAGAAAAAGCCTGCCTTGGCTATATTCACGAGCATCATTTCCTTCCACTTCCGTCTGTTCTCATAATCGGCCAGCATCTTATCCTTCACCTCGATATATTCCTCCAGGTCAAGAAGCGTCATAAACCAGTCCTTGTTCAGCAGCTCCTTGTAAAGACGCTCCAGATTTTCCTTGTGGCCCGTCTTAAGCGCCTGCTCTCCCACGATAAAGTCGACCGCCTCTTTGATCACAGGACTCTTCTTGTAATAATCCTTTGACACATAATCCGCCTTCTCGTAATGCGCAATAACCGCCTCGGATTTCTCTCCGAAGATATAGATATTGTCGTCTCCCACCAGCTCGTGAATCTCCACGTTGGCTCCGTCAGAGGTTCCCAGCGTCACCGCACCGTTCAGCATGAATTTCATGTTTCCGGTTCCGGAGGCTTCCTTGGAGGCAAGCGAGATCTGCTCGGAAATATCGCAGGCGGGAATCAGCTTCTCCGCATAGCTTACATTGTAGTTCTCCACCATGAGCACTGTCATATAAGGGCTCACATCCGGATCGTTGTTGACGATCTGCTGCAGAACCAGGATCAGATGGATGATGTCCTGTGCGATAATGTAAGCCGGCGCCGCCTTTGCGCCAAAGATAAAGGTGACGGGCCTTGTCGGTTTCTTTCCGGCCTTGATCTCCAGATACTTGTGAATCATGTACAGCGCATTCATCTGCTGCCGTTTGTACTCATGAAGCCTCTTGATCTGGATATCAAAAATGGAGTCCGGATTGAGGATGACGCCCTCCTTCTCTTTCACGAAAGCAGCCAGCTCCTTCTTGCGGTTCATCTTGATCTCGGCAATCCGGTCAAGAACCTGCTGATCCTGCCTGTACTCCAGAAGCTTCTCCAGCTTGTCGGCGTCCTTCTTGAAGCCGTCCCCTATGGTATCGGAGAGGAAAGAGGCAAGCTCCCGGTTGCAGGACAAAAGCCATCTGCGGAAGGTAATTCCGTTTGTCTTGTTATTGAATTTTTCCGGGTAGATCCTGTAGAAAGCGTTCAGCTCCGTATCCTTCAAAATATCCGTATGGATCGCCGCAACCCCGTTTACGGAAAAGCCGTAATGGATATCGATATGGGCCATGTGCACGCGCTTTTCCTTGTCAATGATCTGCACCCTGGGATCCTTATACTTCTTTGCCACTCTCTTATCCAGCTCCTTGATATAGGGCACGAGCTGGGGCACCACCTTCTCCAGATATTCCAGAGGCCATTTTTCGAGCGCCTCCGCAAGAATCGTGTGATTGGTGTAGGCGCAGGTCTTACTTACCACCTCGATTGCCTCATCCATGGTAAAAGCCTTTTCCTCCACCAAAACGCGGATCAGCTCCGGTATGATCATGGTCGGATGGGTGTCATTGATCTGGATCACCGCATGGTCGTACATTTTTCGAAGATCGTATTTCTTTTCCTTCATCTCATGCAGGATCAGCTGGGCGGCGTTGCACACCATAAAATACTGCTGGTAGATACGCAGAAGGTTGCCCGCCTCATCCGAATCATCCGGATACAGGAACAGGGTGAGATTCTTCTCGATTTTGGTCTTGTCAAAATCGATCCCGTCCTTCACGATGCTCTCATCCAGAGACTCAATATCGAAGAGGCGCAGCTTGTTCACACCGCTGTCATATCCGGCCACGTCAATGTCATATAGGCGGGAAGTTACCTTTTTCTTGCCAAAAAACACGTCAAAGCAGATGTCTGTTTTGGTCAGCCAGGAATTCTCCTCAATCCAGTCGTTCTTCTGCGCCGTCTGCAGTCTGTCCCTGAACTCCTGTCGAAAGAGGCCGAAGTGATAGTTCAGACCGATTCCCTCTCCGGGAAGTCCCAGCGTGGCTATGGAATCAAGGAAACATGCCGCAAGCCTTCCAAGACCGCCGTTTCCAAGGGAAGGCTCCGGCTCCGCCTCCTCGATTACGGAAAGGTTTTTCCCGTATTTTTTCAGGATCTCGTCCATTCTGTCGTAAATCCCGAGATTGATCAGATTGTTTGACAACAGCTTTCCAATCAGAAATTCAGCCGAGATGTAATAGATCTTCTTCTCGCCCTCATTGCCGTCAGACAGAGACATCAGCTTCTTTGTCATAACCAGAACCACATAGTAGGTTTCCTGATCGCTCAAGTCCGCCAGGCTTTTTCCGAACATCTCCTGTGCGGTTTCCTTTAACTGCTCTTCCAGGTTTAAAACCAGCACGTCTCTCTGCATATTTGTTTGTACCGACATAACATCCTCCTGTTTTACACTTTTTATTTTCTATCTTTTTTATAGTCAACGACAAAGGTTTTTTCCTTTTGTCGCTGGCTGCGCCGATTTTTGCTGCGTGCAACGCAGATTTACCTTGCAAAAATCGTTCGCATCCCCCGGAGGGGCTGTAGGAAACGGCAATTATTTTTGTCGTTTCCTACAGTATGTTACTCGCTTTGTCATGGTCAGTGTACCACAAGAAAACGTTTTCCGCAAGTCATTTTCAAATTTTTTCTCCTGTGCGGCTGCGATTTGCGGCAGGCTTCAGGAAGAAGATAGATGCGTCATGCTTGCATGTAAGCAGATATTTTCTTCCTGAAACTGCCTGAATCAGGCAGCACACCACTAAATGAGCAAAACACAAGCGGCTCTTTTGCCGCAACTGACAGCTTGCTGGCAGGTTTTGCGAATTTTGCGGGATGGGCTGCCGCAAATCGCAGTGTTGGCCACACAGTTAGAAACTTTGTCTGTTAGGGTACCGTCTGCCCCTGCCTGCAGCCAAAATTCCTCCGTACCCTAACAGATAATATCCTCGTATTTCATCCGGACCAGCGCATGTTCCATCACCACGTTTTTTCCCTCGCCGCCTCCCAAAAGCTCATGCAGCTCCTCCATGGCACTGGATGAGATTGCGGCAAAATTCTGATTCACCGTGTTCATCTGTTTTCCCACATAACCCATGAGCACAATCCCGTCAAACCCGCAGACCGGGCGGAAAATATCCATCTGGATCAGGGCCTTCATGGCCCCGATCGCCATCAGATCGGAGGCGCAGACCACCACGTCGTTTTCCCTGGCATATTTCATGGTGATATTTCTGGCCTGCAGCTCGGAAAAGTCCCCGTTTTTGACCAGTATTTTAAGATCCTTCTCCCGTCCCAGCCGCTCCATGCCCTGAATCCGCTGCTGTGTCACATAGCCGTTGCTCTTTCCCGCAATATAGAGTATGCTCTTTGACGGCTCATTTCCCTCGACGGTTTTTTTTGCCACGTCATATTGTGCCCTGCAATGGTCAATTCCTATACAGGAAGTGCTCGCATTCACAAACGGCGCATCCACCACCACGCATTTAAACTCCTGCGAGGCAATCATCTCATGCAGCACCGCATCCTGCCTGGTAATCCCATAAATTATGATACCGGCAATGCTCTGCGATTTCAGGTATCTGGTGATCTCCTCCGCCGTCTTTCCCTGGAACATAAAGAAAAACAGAGTGATCACATCCAGGTTTAACTCCATGGCCTTTTTGAGCGCTCCTGAAATATACTGCATGTCGATTTCATCCTTGGCGTTCGTGCTCAGATTGCTGTTGATAAGGAGCGCAACCCTGCCCGCCTGCTTGGAGGAAAGCGCCGCCGCAACAGAATTTGGCACAAAGTTCAGCTCCTCCACGGATCTCGTCACTTTATCTTTGGTTTCTTCGCTTACGTTCGGATAATTGTTCAGAACCTTGGAAACAGTGGAAATAGCCACTCCTGCGTGTCTTGCAACATCTCTGATCGATACCATTCAAACCCCTGCTTTCTTTTACAGACTTTTAATCACCCTAAATCGTACAGAAAACGATTTCCTCAGTAAGGATACTCCTGTAAGCAGAAAAAAGCAAGGGGATACCGCACAAATTTTGTGCCATACCCCCTTGCATAACCCTTATTTTCCTAGTATAACCCAATTTAAATACCTTTCTGTTTCACGCAGGATAAATTTTCATCTGCAAGGCGGCTGAAAGAGGCGATGCCGGCAGCATCGTTGATTGAAGCCAACGCAGCAGATGGGAATTTAGGCAAGTGAAACGTAAGGTTATTTAAATCGGGTTATACTAGATACGCTCGTCAAACCTTTCGTAGGACCATTCCCTCATCCTTTCCATCTCATCCGCCATCTGCCGGCCATCCGCTACGGAATCCTGCGCCAGCTCTTCCAGGGGTTGTCCCTCCTCGGCCATCTTCTCCAGCGCCTCTTCCATCTCGTCAAGCGCTTCTGTGAGAACGCCCTCTTCTTCGTCCAGGCCAAGAGCCTCCCTGGCAATCTCCTCTTTCCTCTCCTCCGGTGTCTTTGGCTTCTGCTTTTTGACCGCCTCGGCATTCTGATCGCCCCGCTCCTTTGCCTCGTCCAGAATATGGAACGCCTGCTCATTGTTGTAGGCGGCTCTGGCCGTCGCAATCTCATCCTCGTAGGTATGGAACATTTCCAGCTTCCTCTCAATCTCTTCCAGGGTAGCGCATTCCCTGTTTTTCAGATTCTCCTTCTTCTGCGTCCAAAAAGCGATCTGCCTTTCACTCTTTTCCTTCCTCTCCTGCCTCTGTGCGGCGCTTTTTAACCCGACGCCATTTCGTATGGAATTCATGTGATTCAAGATTCCGTCCATATTCTTCCCGCCGATATGCAAAATGATTCACCTCCAAATGATACAATTGCTCTGTCTCTCACTTATGCTATCGGCATTTTACAAAGATTCTTATGCCTGATGGCACGAAAACCGCTTCCCGTGCAATGAAAAGCGTCTGGACAGGCTATATGGAATCATTGCCAATTACACGTACATCACGCATTGCCTCCGGCATATTTCCTCAGATATCCTTGGGCTGTCTCCCCGTCAAGTGAAAAGTGCTTCTGCAGCTTTTCCTTGATTCTTGTCTCCGCAATTCCTTCCTCCATGTAATCCAGAATCAGAATCCGGATTCCCTGCTCAATTCCCTGTTCAATTCCTTCTTTCAGTATATCTTCTCTCCAGTCTTCCATGGCTTTGCACATATTGATCCCGTCTCCTTCCCTATAACTTCCTTTTCTCTTCAAAAAATCCGGTTTGTTTATCAGAACGCTGACCGCATCAAAGGTATCCTCATCCATCTTCCGTATCCGCTCTGGCCTAAGCACCTCCCTTCCATGGTACAGACTTCCATTGATAAAGTCAGCAAATTTATCCGGTTTTTCCAGATAATCGCACATTACGTTACTCTTTTGTCCCATGCTTCCTCCCCATTCATCAAAGTTCAACCCAATTGGAAATGCAGGCAGATCCGCCTCAAATGAAAAATCTGTAAGTCGACTAACTAGATAGAATTTCCAATACGCTTTAGACAGAAAGATAATAACATAATTTCAAAGGATAAATCAATAAATTTCTTGAAGTTTATAATGTTTTAACATATATTAATTATTATACCCCCGCACCCTAACGCCCTGCCTTCGAATTCTGTTGACAGCGTTTCGCGTTTCCCATACAATACGCTATTGGATCGGTGCGGAACGTTATATAAAGGAAGTCCGGCCGGATTATGAAATTACAACCGACGGTACCCTTGTCCATTCTTGCGGAAAACAGATTTACAGCTGCGGCATGGACGCCGGATCCGCAAATCAAATCATCCATGAGCTGCTCTTAAAAAATCCAGAGGCAGAGATAACCGTTTCGTCCGGACGCCAGGTATTCTGGAACAGCCTCCACATAGCGGAATCCGAAAAATTGCACAAAGCAATCTATCATGATTATGCAGAGCCCTTATCCGGCCAGATCAACAAAATAGCGGCAGAGCTTTCCGATCCCGGCAAAGCCGCAGAAATCGCAAGAAAATATCACTGCCGCCTGCAAAGCTACCGGGGAGAGAACCTATATGCGTTCCTTCCGGAAAACTCAGGCAAAATTCAGGCAATTCTGGAATTGACGAAATTACTGGACATCTCTCTAAAAGAAATCGTATCCTTTGGCGATGATTTAAACGATATGGAAATGCTCCGGATCTGCGGCAGGGGCGTGGCTGTTTCCAACGCCGTTATGGAGGTCAAAGCTGCCGCCGACTGGATCACCCTTTCAAATGACGAGGACGGCGTGGCAGACTGGATCGAAAGACATATTCTGCCTGCGTGTCCTCTTTACAAAAAGGCATAAACTCCAGCTTATGAACTGCCGACCAGCACCTTTTTCCCATAGAAAGCAAACCCATATTTTCGTATACGATCCTCAGAAATCCCTTTGGCAATAAGATTCGCCTGATAGCCTTTCTCCTCAATTTGGCGGAGCGCTTCTTTCACCGTGTCTGACAATTCTTTTTCACCCGTACTCTGTACTTTAAATTCGATAATGACAGCATCCTCTGCCGACGATCCCGTTTCCGCTGCTCCTCTGGGTTCCAGCATAATGTCGTATCTTCCAAATCCACTTTCACGGTTCGATGTGATCACGTACCTGTCAGACAGCTCAACCGTAAGCCCCAGTACAAATCCATGATAAAAGCGTTCCGTTTCTTCCTCTGACGGGCTTTTCCCCGTATCAAAATAGCTGAATGACTGCAGGGCGACCTTATTCATATAAGTGTTCATCCCCTCAACATCTCCATTCATCAGCGCCTGAAGAAATGCATTACTCACCCTGCGGCATCCCTCAAACCAGCCTTCAATCATCTGTTCGAACATCACCTGTACTTCCAGATTCGTAAGTTTTAAGTCAAATTCCGCTTTGCGCCGCATGATATTAAATTGATAATTCACAATCTTCAAATATCCGCTTGCGAGAAGAAGGCTCCACACCGCACCATCTCCTTTGCCTAACTGATCAAAAACAATCTGCTCATCAAATGTGGTTCTGAATCCTTCGCCCCTGAGCAAGGCTTCCATGGTCATTTTAATCTCCGGGCTTCCTTTCCGGATCAGCTCCCCAATCAGATTGTTGCTGCTGGTATTGGCCCAATAAATGCCAACCTCCCTTTTATCAAGGAAATTAATAATAGACCAGGGGTTATAAATATCTTTTCTCTCCCCGAAAGAGAAACCGTCGTACCAATCCTTTACCTGTTGTTCCCGGTCGGACAGACCGTACTCTTTCAGTGCCGCAGACACTTCTTCCTGCGTAAATCCAAAACAATCCTCATACTTCTTTGAGGTTGTTGTCACTACCTCAAGATTGTTCAAATCCGAAAAGACGGACTCTTTGCTGATTCTTGTAATGCCCGTCATAATCCCTCGTTCCAGGCAGGGATTTGTCTTAAAAGTAGAATGAAACAGGTTTCTGATAAAGTCTGCCAGTTCCTTCCAATATCCGTTCACATAGGCTTCCTGCATGGGTGTATCATATTCGTCCAAGAGAATGATAACCTTTTTCCTGTAATATCTCATCAGATAATCAGATAAGGCATTCAGAGAATCCGCCGCAAGAAAATCCTCCATATCCGCCGACACTTTCCGATAGGATATCTTTTCATTTTCGTTTAGCACATCGCTCTCTAACAGGAAATCAAATTTATTATACAGGTCTGTAATGATCTGACAGATTCTTTTTCTGGTACCCAAAAAGGAGGTTTCTTTCACCTTTGCAAAACTGAGGGCAATCACAGGCCACGTTCCCTGCAGCTTACGGTATTTATAATCCACGCCAGGAGATTTTACGTCAGCGGATTTTTCCCGCCATATGGACAATCCCTCGAAAAGCTCGCCCCTGCCCGCATATTCCAGAGAAAAAAATTTCTCCAGCATACTCATATTCAGTGTTTTCCCGAACCTTCTCGGCCTTGTGATCAACGTCACATCATCATCCGTTTCCCACCACTGCCTGATGAAATCGGTTTTATCCACATAGAAATTATGATTCATCCTTACTTTTTCAAAATCCTGCTTTCCTATACCGATTCTTTTTGCCATATCCGCCTCTCCTTTTGCAGCCGCCTCTTACACATTCACGATTCCATACAGTGTATCGTCCAGATATTTCTTTAACAGCGCATCCGCATCCAGCCCGGTGCCTTTGTAGTATTCTTCCGCAATCCCGCCGCCAATCGCACACAGCGTGTCCGTATCGCAGGGAAGAGAAAAAACATTCCTCAAAAATGATACATAATCCTCACTCTCAATAAAGCATCGGATTGCCGCCGGAACACTGCCCTGACAGCTCTCACTCCATTGATAGACATCCCGGTAATCTTCAAGCTTCCTGTCTGCGCCATATTTATAGGAATCAGACGGATACTGATATACGGCATAATTTAAAATATCCTCTTTGGAGGCCCCTGTCCTTGCCATATAGATACATTTGGCAGTCACTACCGCCCCTTTCATCCCTTCCGGATGATTGTGTGTACATTCCGCTGATTTAACGGCCCATTCTTCCACTTCCTTTTCCGAATTGAAGTGTTCCCCTATATAAGAGCATCTCATGGCAGAGCCGTTTCCGTAACTCCCATATGCCTCTGCGTTATCATACCGAAGCCACATCCGGAATTTCCCGCCATATCCGGCATGCGGATATTTATCCCCGAATTCCCTATAGGAATCGGCAAATGGAATATGGTTCCTTACTGCCAGCTTGGCTGCTAATGTCATCACGGTATCATCCGTGAAGACGCATTTGTCGGTAAATAATTCACAATTGTGATAATTCAAATCTTTTGGCCGGTTAAATTCATATTGCGAGCCGGCTATATCACCTAAAATTGCTCCTATAACTGCCATGGTATCTCCTTCCCAAAAATTCCTATTCTCCGTTTGTATTCGGATCCTCTATTTAAGCACCACACTGTATTTATTGATGTCCTTTTTATTAAAATCCGGCAGTCCCCTGACATAATTTGCAATGGCTTTAGAAAAAATGTTGAAATTCTTTTCAGTAAACTGACCGTCGTCAATCATCTGAAAGCATTGCTTTCTTTTTCCGTTAACCGTTACAAAAAACTCCACGGAGAAACTTGACGAACTTACTGTCGCTTTCAGCTCTACCGTATCGTAGTTCGGCACAAGCGTTTTCATTTGTTCCGCTAAAAAGTGTTCTAACTTCGCCATCCTGATTCGCCTCCTTACTGATTCTCAATAATGACACTTGTCCGATAATTAACCCCGTCTTTGCCTTTATAGGTGATATAAACGGTGGTTTCCGCAAGGGTCCCATCTTCCTCATATTCTTCTTTGACAGAAGAAATCTCGCCGCCTGTTTCCTTCAGCCGGTCTTGAACGATTTCTTTTCCGCTCTCCGGAACCTCGTCTCTGAGAGAACCGTCCAGATTATTATCGAACCTGAACACGGTGTCCTTTCCGTCTGCCGTAATGGTTACGGTAATTATATCGGGACGTTCACAATCTCCGCTATAAGTTATTTCCGTCTTTGTGGTTACATCCTTTTCCTCATCCAAAGCCGTCTTAATTTCATTTTCCATACGTTTATAATCGCTCTGGTTGATTTTGGAATCCATGGGGACAAGATTGCCAATGCCTCCGTCGCCGTTCAAATCACGGCCTATGATGTGACCGCCCTGGTCGTCCGGTCTGCGGTCTTCGCCTCCCGCCCTCCGTTGGGCTTCACTGTCACGGGGATTTTCCGGACTCCTTATAGGCTTTGCCTCACAATTGATAATTCTTCCGTTTTCATCCGTTGTGTAAATGTTCCCATTTAGCTCGTAAGTCGTGTCAGGCTGGAGTTTACCGTCAATGCTATAGATCTTACCGTTGTCATCACGAAGTTCTTCGCCCTCTTCGATATCGCCGTCAAAAAAATTATCCCAAAAGGCTTGGACCTCCTCAAAAGATATCTCTTTTTCAGGCTTTATTTCCCTGAAAGCCTCGGATTTTTGTATGCTTCGTTCCGCTTCCGCTATCTCTGTTTTGTGTTCAAACCCAGACATCAAAATAGTCCCCTTTCTCTTTTGAAAACTTCCGTAAAGCGTTTCCATACATTCCGATACTCCTCGTCTCTGATGGCCCTTTCATTGATTAATAAAGCCAGCAGTATATCAATCTGCCGATTGGAATACCCACGGACGGACGGTTTTAATTCTTCTGCGACCGAACGGCTCCATTCTTCAATACTGCCATAATGTCCGGACTGATCCATGGCTTTCCCTGCGTCAAAAAACTCATAGACAAATTGCCTTAACTTCTCAACGGCGTTATCCTTTTCGCAGTCCACATACTCCAGAAACTTACCTTTGACAGATACGTCGATTTTGGAATGTATAACGGATTGTCGCAGCTTTCGGATATCCACCCGGTCTCCCTTTCGGTAAATTTCTTTACACATGATACATTCCAGGAGGGATTTTTCTATTTCTTCTTTTTGGGCTCTCTTTTTTTTTTCGCACCGGCTGCTTTGACCAAGCGGCTCATCGCCAGATTGATATTCGTCGATCATGCACAGCACAGGCTCCAGCCAGTCACTCTGAGTTATGGATGCTGCGCCGCGTTCAAACCGGGAAATCTCAACGATTTGATCGTCATTTAGCCCGGCGGCCTTTCCAACCAGTTCCCGGTCGGAATAATCAGACAGTTTCATAATTATTTTGGTATTCGTGTTGCGGATAACCGAAAGATCCAGCAGCCCGGGGGACTGGTCCGCTATAATAAATCCCTCTCCGTAGGTACGCATCTCCGCAATGGAATTTGAGAGCATTTCCACTGATTTTCCCACCAGGTTTGAGCTTTCGCCGGACTGTTCAAAAGATGTCTTTCTCAGCAGATTATGCGCTTCTTCCAACACGGTAATATGCCTTAATTCAGAATTCTGCCCGGGGCAGGAACCCTTTGTTCTCTGATCCATCCTGTGCTCCTGCAGTTTAAGAACCAGAATCCCCATAATCAAAGATTTGGTTTCGGATGAGCCGACACGGCTTAAATCCACGATCACGTTTCTGTCAAAAAGCGCTTCGTCGTCCAAATCATCACAGGAAAAAATAAGCCCGTTAATTCCGTTGGTCAGGGATTTTAATCTCGTCACCAGCGATCCCGTGTAATCCCCCTTATTGTCGTCGGAATAATCGCTTTGCGCCAAAACCTTCCTTATTTCTTTTACAACATCGCCAAAGGAGGGAAACAGTTTTTCCCCATGCGTATTTTGAGAGGTTTCCAGGTCCCACCCGGCCGCCGCATAGGCGCGTTCCACGGAATCCTTTAATATGGCGGGCATGGCCGCATACATGGGCCAGCATACATTAAATATCTCCACCAGTCTGTCCATATGTTCCAATACATGTATGCTGTCAGGAAATCGGAATGGATTGATTTTCAGAAGCTCCATCTCTTCCATCAGAGGGTTCGTTCCGTAGGCAGTCACTCCTTTTCGTTTTCCAAGCACATCTTTGTACTCCCCCTTGGCAGGTTCCACGACCAGAAAGGTTACCTTTTCTCTTGCCAGAGAGTCTATGATCTTATATATGGCATTCGTTTTCCCGGCGCCTGTAGACCCTGTAATGAAGGTATGCTTTGTGAGCTCCTGTTTTGACAGCGCGATTCTCTGTTCCGGTACCTTTTTCCTCATGTGGTACCCGCAGCCCACCTCCAGGTCCAATGTAAGATCAAGCAAAGAATGAGGTTCCCTGCCAAAAGGGACCACTTCCAGCACGGGCAGTCCACTGACGGATTTTCGGGGAAAATTCAATGCCCTGGCAAGTTCCTTCCCGGACAAAGGCGTTGTGGGCGTTACCAGTGTCGGATACATGAACCATTCGTCCTCCAGAGCGGGTTTTAAGCCAAATACCGGATGCTGTAATTTCTGAACGCTGGCAAGAATGGTCCTTGCATCATCCGCCTCAATATCTCCATCCCAAAAACTGATTGCCGGGTCACTGATATAAGATTTCTCCCCCTGGGTAAGCGCAAGATACATATGTGCGACATTATTTGCAATCACAGGGCTGGCAGAAATCACATAAGAGGCAAATTCCCACATACCCAAAGCGGCGCTCTCCTCAATTCTTCTTAATTGAGAATCAATGACTTCCAGGGTGTGCTTTACGCCATAATTGGTATATGTCTGAGTTATACTCTCATTTTTTCCGATCTGGGCAGTTACGTTGGACGACCTTGCAAAAGACATTCCAAAGTTAGCCGATGCATTAAACCCGGAGCTGACTCCCTTGGATTCATTCGTTCCTGCGGGAAAACCGTTGTCTCCCCCCTGGTTCCTATGGATTGATGTTCCCGCCGTCAGATTTACAACCGAATGAATCCCTGCGCCTACCCCTAAATTTACGCCGAAATTGGCCGACGAAGATATCCCGTCAGATTCATTGTACGTGTATCCGGTCTGCCAGCCCGCATACGGTGCCAGGGCGGTATAAAGCTCATAAAGCCTGTTTTTGTTCTCCAACTGATTTCGGACAGGCTTCGCAAGGAGAACCATGATATATTCCTGAGAGGAATCCGCCGGAACAATTCCATCCAGCAGCTTTTCCATGCTCTGGCTGACGAAATCCTCCGACTTTTCTGATGCGACATTTGATACCACCGCAACCGACTTTACTCCTGCCTTGGCGGAATCGTCATAAATATTTTTGAGACATTCCGGAATCCCCACGCCATAATCCCTGTCCTGGGAATTCATTTCCTTTACATCCGTTCCCGGGAAGTTTCCCTTTATTGCCCCGATCATACGGGAATAATACTTATCGGCAATTGCGGGTTCCGACCACCGTTCATTGGTATTGGCCACGCCAATATAGACCCGGCAATTGTCCTTTGTCCTCTGGTAAATCAGAGCAATATTGCAGTCCTCTTCACTCAGCACATGGTACACGTTAACCAGCTTATCAAGGCTTTTCTCCTCGGAATCCCTTACCCACTTCGTAATTTCAAAGAAGCGGATTCTGTTGTCCGCATCAAAATCGTCCAACATAGCGTCAACCGGGGAATAGATGGCGCCAAGCTGCTGCAAATAGGCCTGATAGACCTCGATTCCGATAGCGCCCATATTCTTTCGAATCATACTTTGGGCTTCTTCCCCTGTCATATCGGGCTTGTCCGCAAGATAAGCTCTCCTTTTATCATCAATTTCCTGAAGCTGTTTCGGGCTTAACGAGGAAAGCGTCGCTATCCCGTCTCCGGCCTTCTTTGCCGCGGCAACCGCCTTCCTGGCAAGAAATTGTTTGGCATTAGACAATACTCCCATATCAGTCACCAGCCTTTTTTCTTATTAATGTAACAACAATGGACATTGCCCCAATTACAGCCGCCGCTATTGCCGCAATCCATCCGGAATTCTTTTTTCTCATATCCTTCTCACCTCGCCTTTGCGTTCTTTGAGCTTCTGATCGACAATCCTGATAAGATTGCTAACTACCATATCAACATTATTTAACTGTTCCTCTGTCAATTCCCTCCATAATTGTTCGATTGCATCCACAAACGTGTATCCATAAAACGCAATCATTCTTGCCGCCCGGTCTCTTTTTTCAACAATTGGTACTTCAAATCCTTCCTCCTTTTTCTGAGCCAGCAGCGCAGTGATTTTCTTGCTGTATCCCATATCGATCGGGCTTATCAAACCAAAAAAGTTATTCTCAAAGGTCACCTCACTTTTTTTCGTAATCTGCCTGAGCCTGTCTTCCGGCAAGACAGTATTGTACATCTCCACAATCGTCCTGAACATCTCTATAATTCTCCTGTCCGTAATAATAATATTAACGAGAGGAACCTTGTCCCAAAAACCATACTGCGCCGCCCTGACGTATTTGCAGATAATATCATCGCAGGCGTTTCTCTTCTCTGCCCAGCTTACCCTCTGGGCCGCAATAAACCCGCTCCTAATAAAGGCAGGAAGCATTTCCAGGGTCATCGTAACGAGCTTATCCAGGCCAAATGCCGGTATGGGCGTGGGGATCCCTCTGAGTTTTACCGGCAAGGCCAAAACCTGAACAATCCCGATATCTTCCATTCCCTCTTCATGATTAATTTTTCTTATTTTTTCCTCGAAAGCATTCACTTCCTCCTCATCGCCCGAGCACTGTGTAAGGACAATAACAAAAGGAACACCCACCGCATGCAATTCTTTAATGAATTCATATTCTGCATCCATATATCTACTGCTGTAGGAATTCACGCAATACCAAATGGCATGTATTCTGTCATACGGACTATTTGATGAAGCTTTGGACGCAATCGTAGCCTTAATGTCTTTGATGGATTGTCTGGTTTTTTCCGCATCAAGCTCCAGGCCAACGGTATCCCAAATTCGAATGGGGATATCTCCATCCTGATACTCCGCAATTTGTGGTGTGATTGGCCTTCCGATTCCCGTAGCCGCCAATTGGGATCCAAAAACGGCATTAATCAGCGTGCTCTTTCCAACCCCGGCAATTCCTGCAACTATGATATTGGCTGTAGGTAACTCGGAGCCGGCGTTCAACTCTCTTTCCAATTCTTCCCGTTCCTTCTGAAACCTTTGTTCCCCCGTCAGATTTTCCATCGCTTTATCCTCCTGTTATTTTTTTATTTTTGACAGTTCTTTTTTCAGCCGTTCCTTCACTAACGCGTTATCTTTTAATTCGTAATCGGAAGACAGGTCCATCACGCCAAATAACGCTTTCATATAGTCCTTGCCAATTTGTTCAATATATGCACTGGCGGCAAAAGCGCTTAATAAAGGTATGCACATGAATGGCGATGCAACTAAACCAAGGATAACATCTTTAAAAATTTCTTCGGCAAAGTGTTCTCCTGATTTAATTCCTGCCAGATCATTTAAATCCCCAATCATTTTAATGCACATTCCGTGAACGACAGGAATACACACACCCGGAATAAACCCGATCTTTTCCGCTGACGACGCATAATCAGAAATAATCCCATTTCCCGTTTCTTCCATGCAACGAATATGGGCTTTTCTGTCCTCATGCGAAACATCTGATTTCTTTTCCAGTATCTCTAATTTCTTTTCCAGTATCTCGATCTTCAACGCCTGATAATCCACAACACTGGTCCGCAGCAAATCCTGTATTCCATATGCCGGAATTACCCCGCCCCTCACCCGGTAGTCTTTGGCCAATATACACCTTATTGGAACTTCCGGTACCGCATTTTTGATCTGTTTCTCCAATTCTCCTTCCCCTTCTGAAACGCATTGCGTCAATACGAGAATAAAAGGAATTTCGTAGTCTATCGACAGCTTCCGTATCAATTCCAGCTCATAATCTTCAAAGTGATTACATTGCTCATTCACACAAAACCAGACGACATGAATGTCCAAAGGATTCGTCCTTGTTTTCGCCTTTTCAATGTGGGTTTTTATTTCATTGAGAGTCCTGTCCGTAATCGCATGGTCAATCTCCAGCCCCACCGTGTCATACATGTCAACCCTGCATGCTATACTGCCGTACCTGCCATTGTCATTCGCTCCCACAGGCAGCAGCATCTTCTTCGAGTATACTTCGTTTTCTCTGGTAACAGGCTTTCCCGTGCTGGTAGGAGCCAGATCCTCTTCCAGAACGGCATTGATCAAAGTGGATTTTCCCGTACCCGTTTTGCCCATGACGATAATCTCTATCTTTTTCATCTATTTATCCCCGTCAGCATACCGGCAGATGGAATCCAGTCCGAATGCCGGAACTATCCGGTTTTCTCCTGTTGCCGGAATTTTAATCCTGGTCTTATAGTCTCTGGCCAGTATCTGAACAATCTCTGTCTTTACAAACCGCTTTTTCACCTCATTTACCATATCCTGAATGGCTCCCTCTTCCTTATAACACATTGTAAGGACTATCACCACTGAGACCCCTGGATATTCCGCAGTCAGCCTTCTTACAAAATCCGCTTCTAAATCCTCTATTCTGCCAATGCCTCCGGGCATGCAATAAAAAATCGTATTCAGTCCGCCCGCAGCCAACTCTTTTACCGTCCTGTACGCCTCTTCCAGCTTATCCTTTCCCAGATCGATTCCCTTCACCTCATACCATTGAAGGCTGCCTTTTTGATCTTCATACAGCGCATAACCCCTGCCGTCTGTTTTCCGGAAAGGCCGCCCTGTATGGTTCCCCATTTCTTCAATCAATGTGGTTTTTCCCACACCTTTTTTCCCTACGACGGCTATTTTTCGGAACACCGGTTTCTTTTCTGGAAGATCAGCAGGCTTTGTCACGGTTACCTGAGAAGTCTGTCTCTTCTCTTGGGGACTGTTATTTCTGACGGCCTTCGGAACAACAATTTTTCCTGTTTCAACCGTCTTTTTCTCTTCTCCGCCATCAGGCTTACCCTTCTTTGGCGCAATGTATGTTGTCGCGGTTTTCAACTCATTCTGAAACTGGCGCTGAAGCTTCTTGCCTTCAAACACGAATGCGCATAATTCTTTCAGGCCAAACGGAGCAACGACATAAGAAGCGGCCATTGCATGCTCCCTTTCGCTTGCTTTGTATTCTTTGGCCAGCACCGGAAAAGCTTCCACATGATTCGTCAGCTTTTCTATTTCGTCAAGGATCTTCTGTACTTCCTCCTTGTAGCATTTCGTCAGAACCGTCAGAACTTTAACCGGCGATAACGAAGTCCTTATTTTTTCTATAAATTCTTTTTCTTTATCCTCAATGCGCCCTGCATCGCCGGAAACACAATAAATAACCGTTGACAAATCCTCTTTTGCCAGATCCTGTATGGCAGAGAAAGCAATTCCCCTTAATTCTATCCATTCAATATTATTGTTCTTATCTATATAGCGAATACACTTCTCACTCGTTTTAATTTCAAACGAATCCCCTTTTTCCCTGGCGATCCCCTCAATCAATGTGGATTTCCCTGATCCCTTTTTCCCCACAACCGCAATCTTTGTCACTTTGAGCTTACATACAATATCGCGGCCAGGAAGATATTTTTTTACAGCGCCTGCAATGAAGTTATAATTAGCTGACGTGCCTTCAAAAAAAATATCCAACCCTTTATTCTTTCTGTTATAGATTTCATCAAGCTTTTCAACGATGTCTTTGTGCCTCTCTTCAATTGTTGTTCTGGTATAGTACCGTCTCGAAAGGGGAGAGCTGCCTGTTAAAACCATCCACTCTCCCATCTCATTTCTAAAAAAATACGAAATAGAGCCTGTAACCGGATCACAGACTATCCTTACTGCATTTCTCATCTTATGTGCCACCTTCTCATTTATCTGATTGTCCATTTTACCTGTTCAACAAGTTACATCATTTTGATATTCTCCCCCTGGCTCCTTAACCACATGTCAATCCCCTTCCCGAACACCTCGGCGCTGACGGTATAAACCCCATCCTCCTCATCCAGGATCCTGGCCGTCGGCAGCCTGTCCAGCACCGCGTCGATATCCAATCCGCTATATTTGAATTTCACCTTTTGCAGCTTCCCACCGTACATAAACTGCACCCGCTTGCGGAACTCCCCTTCCTCAAAACGGCTGCCGTAGGGGATATGGAACCGCTCTTCCAGCACCCGGAAAGACCGGATCCGGTCAATCCGGTATATGGTAGGGAAGGAATCGTCCAGCACGTCAAAATCCTTTTTCACCGCATCATCGTCAATAAACGCCGTCAGGTAAAAATAGTATTCCGAGAACATGATGGCCACCGGCTTCACCTTCCGGCGGACAAGCTCTTTATCCTTCATCCGGAGATATTCGATCTCGATATATCGAGACCCGCGCACCGCCTGCCCGATATCCCACATTTTATCGATAAACTCTGACTTGTGCCGGGGCTCCACATAATGAAACTCCTCGTTGCCAATCAGGTCCCGCACCAGCTTTTGATTACTCTTTGGAACGCAGCAATTGATCAGCTTGTCCAGCATCCCGGTCATTTCATTTTTCGTAAAAGCCCGGCTGTCCAGCAAAATCTTACACAGAGCCAGAACTTCGCTGTTTTTCAATTTCAGGTTATAAAGCGTCTCCAGCCGGTATCCCTTATGCCGCCGGTCATACACAATCGAATTCATGTTCCCCGTCCGCACCGAATCCGTATCCAGAAAGCTTCTGATATCATCGATATCCCTCTGGATACTGCGCTCGTTCACCCTGTAGCGCCGTGCTTCTTCCGATCGGTTTACCACATATCCATCTGACAGTTTCGCATAAATCTGCAGCACTCTGCCAATTTTATCTCCCTTTCCCTCTTCCAATGTACGTACCCCCCCTGATGAAACTATTATATCATTTCAAAGTGAATTACAAAAGAGCTTTCATTCAAGCTGTCATTTTCAAAGCAGTCATTTTTTCTAATTATAGCATTCTAAAGCGACAGATTCTGTCACTTGAATTATTTTTTCAAATTTTATATATAAGTCAACAAACCATCAGAAGTCAACAACCCCGCAGCAAGCTGACGGGGCATCAAACTTGCAACGCAGCAGAGCGCAACATATCTTTGATATGCGGGGTATTGACCCCTGCGGCAGTCGCCATACAATAGAAAGCAAGCTTTCTATTGTCATGAATGTGCATGCAAGCATGCCCGCTTGGCTCGTTGCCCGCAGGAATAAATTTGTTTATTATTCTGCCTGTCCCGTGTTATACTGATATTAAGATGCCGGGAGTGCGAAACAGTCAACAAACATCATGTGGAAAAGCATCAGATCCTTATCTATCGGAGATTTTTATGGAATTATTATACAAAAGAGCTACAATGGAAGATCTCGCTCTGTTGATGGAGACCAGAATCGAAGTACTGCGGGCGGCCAACCGTCTCTCCGACGAGGCCGATCTGAGTGAAGTGAAGGAGCAGTCCTTCCACTATTATAAAAAGGCTCTCGGCCTGGGCACTCACATTGCGTATCTGATTTTTGACCAGGATCGCTTTGTGGGAGCAGGCGGCATCAGCTTTTATCAGGTGATGCCCACCTGTCACAATCCCAGCGGGAACAAGGCATATATCATGAATATGTATACTCATCCCCGTTACAGGAGAAAAGGGATCGCCTTTAAGATGCTGGATCTGCTGGTGAACGACGCAAGGGACAGGGGGATTACCCATATTTCCCTGGAGGCCACAGACATGGGACGGCCTTTGTATGAGAAATATGGTTTTGTCGCAATGAAGGACGAAATGGAACTGCCCGTATAAGGAAGGAGCGTAAGCCTATGGGAATTTATGTAAATCCCGGAAATATTGCATTTGAAGAAGCCGTAAACTCTATGATCTATCTGGATAAAACAGGACTCATTTCTTATACGAACCGAGTTTTACATACAAAGCAGAAAAATTTGTGTGTAAGCCGTCCCCGCCGTTTTGGAAAATCCATGGCTGCAGATATGTTGACAGCCTATTACAGTAAAGGCTGTTCTTCCCATGGATTGTTTTTGAACAGGGAGATTGAGAAGGATAAGTCCTTTGGCATCCATTTAAATCAGCACAATGTGATTCGTCTTGATATCCAGCAGTTCCTGTTCCATGATTCCCATCCTGCCATCTTTATCAGCAAAATCCAGGAGGCTGTTATTAACGAGTTATACGCCGAATATGGCAATTGTTTTACCGTGGATCAATATGGTCTTCCGAATGTTCTGAAACAGATTTTTGCCCAGACTAAAGAAGGGTTTGTATTCATCATAGACGAATGGGATTGTATCTTCCGTCTTGCCCCGGACAACAACGAAGTGCAAAAAAAATATCTTGATTTTCTCAGAGGCCTTTTCAAGGGGCAGGACTATGTTGAGCTGGCATATATGACAGGTATTCTTCCCATAAAGAAATATGGAGATCATTCTGCCATTAATATTTTTGACGAATATTCAATGCTCGATCCGGCTGAACTGGCAGAATTCTTTGGTTTTACGGAAAAAGAGGTTCTTACGCTTTGTACACGGGAAAATATCGATTTTTCTGCCGTTCAGCAATGGTATGACGGATATCTTTTAAATGGACAGCACATTTACAATCCCAAGTCCGTTGTTGACGTAATGCGCCGTAAAAAATTCAAAAGCTACTGGACCGGCACAGAAACCTACGAAGCTTTGAAAATCTATATTGATATGAATTTTGACGGTTTGAAGGAAGCAATTACAATCATGCTCGGGAATGCACGGTATAAAATAAACACCCGGAAATTCCAAAACGATATGACTACATTCTCCACAAAGGACGATATCCTCACCTTGCTGATTCACCTTGGATATTTAACCTTTGACGAAATCACGGAGGAAGTTTCTATCCCAAATCAGGAAATAGCCTGGGAATTTTTCAACGCAATCGATAATCCGAAATGGAGCGGTGTGCTTGAGGCACTGCAACGTTCCGAATCGCTTCTGGAACGTACATGGATGATGGACGAAAAGGCCGCTCCCCGGTAAATTCCACTTTACCGGGGAGCGGCTTTTTATTATTACCTGTTTCCATACGTTCCGTCCACGTTTAGAGTAAGCTCCTTCACTCCCGTTTTCTTCTTTGAGGAAGCACGCTTTTTGTTCAGCTCCTGTAAAAAGAGATCCTCATCCAACGGAAGCGTAACCTCGCATCCCAGCCAGCTCGACAGATGCATGGCATTGGAGAGCGTAAGCCCGTTGATTCCCTCTTTTCCATCCGCCACAAGGGGCGTCCCTTTCAGGATGCAGTCCACAAAGGCCCGGATCACGCCCTCATGCTGGGGGCTTAGTCCGTCCGTCTCCGGCTCAAAGAGCTCGCCCTTTGGCTGGGCAAAACCCTCGGTTGCGGAAAACATGAACTCTCTCTCATCCTCCATCCGGTAGCAGGTCAGAGAGCCGTTCTCACACACCAGCTGTCCTTTCGTCAGGTCAATCTCGAAACGGTTCGTCCCGGGTGCCTCTCCCGTTGAGGTGACAAAAACTCCTGTTGCGCCGTTGGGATATTCCAGATAAGCGGTCACGTCATCCTCCACCTCGATGTCATGCCATTTTCCCTCATGACAATAGGCTCTCACCTTGGAGGGCATTCCGCAGATCCACTGGATCAGATCCAGCTGGTGGGGACACTGGTTCAGCAGTACGCCGCCGCCCTCCCCGTCCCAAGTTCCTCTCCACTGGCCGGAATCATAGTAGAGCTGGGTCCGGTACCAGTCAGTGATGATCCAGTTCACACGCTTGATCTCCCCAAGCTCCCCGCTTTGAACCAGCTCGTGCATCTTGCGGTATCTGTGATCCGTGCGCTGATTAAACATCAGGGCAAATACCTTATCGCTCTTAGCCGCTGCCTCGTTCATCTCCCGCACCTGCTTTGTGTAAACGCCGGCCGGCTTTTCACAGAGCACGTTAAGGCCTGCCTCAAGGGCCCGGATCGTAATCTCCGGATGCTGATAGTGGGGCACGGCGATCAGAACGGCATCGCAGCTCCCGGACTGGATCAGCTCCTTATCACTCTCATAAATTTTAACGCAGTCCGGAAGATTTTCCGCCGCCCATTTCCTGCGGTTCTCCTTCACGTCCGCCACGGCGGCAAGCTCCGCATTCTCTATCGTCCCTTTCAGCAGGGTTCCGCAGTGGCCGCTTCCCATATTTCCGATTCCGATAATTCCGATTTTCACTTTGTCCATTTTCTATCCATATTCCTCCATTCATTTTCCGCCTGATGAAAGATGCCGCTCACCCTCACCACCTGACGCTCCACCTCTCGGAATACCCCTCCGACATACTCTCTCTTTGCTCCTTCCTGGAAGCCACAGTCTCCTCGTCCCGCTTTTTCTCCAGAAATCCCAGAAATTCCTCCTCATCCAGGGGAAGAGAAACCCAGTCATCCTTCCAGGAGGACAGATAAGCGGCGTTGCTGATGGTAAGCCCCCGGATTCCTTCCTCTCCCGGTGCAATCAGCTCCCCTCCACGGAGTACTGTGTCAGCGAAATTCTGCAAAATCTCGAGATGGCCTCCGCCTGACCCCTGCTGCGCTATTGTTTCACAGATCACCTTTTCCTCGGGCATCCCCTTAGGTGAGGAAAAGCAGATCTCACGCTCATCCTTTTCCAGCAAGAAGAGCTTTAACTCGCCGTTTTCCACCACTGCCTTTCCTCTGGTTCCGCTGATCTCCATACGGTTGGTCCCGGGGTATTCTCCGGTGGAGGTGATAAAGACCGCACTGGCGCCATTGTCATACTCCGCATAGATGGTGGCATCGTCCTCCACCGCAATCTCATGAAAATGCCCCACATTACAGAAAGCCCTGATCCTTTTTGGCATTCCCATAATCCACTGCCAGATATCCAGATTGTGGGGGCATTGATTCAGGAGCACGCCGCCGCCCTCCCCGTTCCAGGTGGCCCGCCAGCTGCCGGAATCGTAATAGGCCTGAGTCCGATACCAGTTATTGATAATCCAGACAAACCGCTTGATCTCCCCAAGCGCTCCCTCCTGTACCAGGGCCCGAAGCTTCCCGTAGAGCGGGTTGGTGCGCTGATTATACATGATCCCGAACACTGTCCCGCTCTGTCGGGCCGCATGATTCATCCGGGCCGCACTTGCCCTGTCCACCCCGGCCGGTTTTTCCGTGAGCACGTGAAGCTTTCTTTCGAAGGCCGCCGTCACAATCACCGGATGAAGATTGTGGGGCGTTGCAATCAGCACGGCATCAACCCTGCCTCCGTCAAGAAGCGCCTCATACTCTTCATATCGATAAACCTCTCCTCCGAAGCGTTCCCCGGCCCATGCGAGACGGTCCCTGTTACTATCGCACACTGCGGTAAGCCTGACACCCTTTACCCGGTTCTGAAAAATCTGCACCGCATGGGCGCTGCCCATATTTCCAATCCCGATGATTCCGATCCGCAAAATATCCATGTCTGTTCCCTCTGTCAATAACTTCCCACCGTGATCCGCTCTTCCCCGAAATTCTCGACGGAAGCGGTTTTCTCATAAAAATGCACGGCATTTTTCAGAATTCCCTCAAAGGTATAATACTCATCCTCCGGGCTGATGGGGAATTTCACCAGCTGGCCGGTAAAGCCGGATTTGTAGATACCCGTGATTACCTCCACGGTCCTCTTTCCATCCTCCCCGGTGATCAGCGGCCTCTCCCCCGTCTCCAGAGAGGTGAGCACGTCGTCGATCTCCCCGGCATGGCCCTCCCAGGCAAGAGCCGGAATGCTCTCCTGATACTCCTGAAGCTTCTGTGTCAGCTCCGCGTTTCCCTCCTTCTTTGGGAACCCGTTGGCCTGACTGACCTCGGCCTTCACCTCCCAGGGGGCGGAAAGCTTCGCATCCGCACACTGCAGCTCGATTCCCTGCTCTTCCCCGTGATGCACCACCGAGCTTGTGATCTGGGCCAGGCTTCCGTCCTCATAGCGCAGACAGGCGAGAGAGAGATCCTCCACCTCCGCATTGTCATGCATCACATTGGTAAGCATTGCCATTACCGATTCCGGAAGCCTGCCCTCCAGCCAGTTCAGCATGTCAATATGATGCACCGCATGATTCAGGGTAGGGCCGCCGCCCTCCTTCTCCCAGGTTCCTCTCCACCACAGGTCATAATAGCAATGTCCTCTCCACCATGCGGACTCCACCTTTGCCAGACAGATTTTCCCCGCCAGATTACTGTCCAGCGTCTTTTTCAGCCGGTAAATGGAATTCCGGAAACGGTTCTGGGCGATACAGGCCATGGTCACGCCGTTACGCTCCTCGGCCTCCAGCATCCTGTCGCACTCCGCAAGGCAGGTGGCCATCGGCTTTTCCACCACCACATTACATCCCTTATCCATACTGTCCACCGCAATCTCACAGTGAACATAGGGCGGCGTGCACACATGCACAAGATCGATTTTGATTCCGGAATCCAGCATGGCGTGATGGTCCGCAAACACCTGACAGTCCAGCTGATATTTTTCCTTCATGGCCTGCGCCTTTTCCGGATAAATATCGCACAGAGCCACCACCCTGCACCGGTCCGGGAAGGTCAGCAGACCTCCCATATGTACGTTTGCAATATTTCCTGTTCCCACGATCGCTACATTGATCATTCCAACTCACGCACCTTTCTGCTTTTTTGACCCATCTGGTCTATTTCACTTTCACCGCCTGAAGCTCGGCCCGGACGCACAGCTCAGCCGCCTTAAAGGCATGCTCCTGGGTCATGGCGTTTTCCGTGCGGTTGATGCAGTCCAGGATCAGCTGTCCGAAATAGGGATAACCAACCTTTCCGCTCACCTCGAAATGCTGCTCCCCGTCCTGATTTACCAGAAAGACATGATTGCTGGTTCCGTCCCCGGTGCCGACGTTCACATACTTTCGAAGCTCTATGTAGCCCTTTGTCCCGAGGATAAAGGTTCTGCCGTCTCCCCAGGTGGAGAGTCCGTCAGGCGTAAACCAGTCCACTCGAAAATGCTGGGTTGCCCCGTTGTCGCCCACAAGCACCGCATCTCCGAAATCCTCGAGCTCCGGATAATCCGGATGGTCATAATTCCCAACCTGGCTGTAGGAAACCTTTGCGTCCTTCACACCGCAGTAAAAAAGGAACTGCTCGATCTGATGGCTTCCGATATCACACAGGATGCCGCCGTATTTCTCCTTCTCAAAAAACCACTCCGGCCTGCCCTTGGGATTCCCGATCCGGTGAGGCCCGAAGCCGTCAATATGAATGGGCGTGCCGATAGCGCCCTCCTCGATGAGCTGTCCCGCAAAGACAGCCGCCTCCACATGGATGCGCTCGCTGTAATAAACCATATATTTTCTTCCGGTCTTCTTCACCATCTCCCTGGCCGCCTCCAGCTGCTCCAGGGAAGTGAGCGGCGCCTTGTCCGTGAAATAATCCTTTCCCGCCGCCATTGCCCGAAGGCCCAGAGCACACCGCTCGCTGGTCACGGCAGCCCCGCATACCAGCTTCACCTCCGGATCGCTTAAGATCTCCTCCTCGCCGGAGGCCGCCTTTGCCTCCGGGAAGGCTTCCAGGAATCTGCGGACCTTCTCCGCATCCGGGTCATAGACCCATTTCACCTTCGCTCCCGCCTCCGTAAGTCCGTTGCACATCCCATAGATATGCCCGTGATCCAGCGCTATGGCCGCAATGCAGAATTCTCCCGGTGCAACTACCGGCGACGGCTTTCCCTTGGGTGCGTAATTCATTCCATCCTTTTTCTGTTCCATTTTGTAGCTCTGCTCCTTTCCCAATACGTTGGTGAACGCCCGTCCTGTTCGTCTCCCGGCGGACGTCATCTGCTCATCATCTGATATTTTTTTGGCGACAGCCCCATCTGCTTGGAAAATGTCCTGGAATAGTTGGAGTAATTATTGAACCCTGTCATATAGCACACCTCGCCCGGCGCATACCCCTCCCGAAGCAGTCTGCAGGAAAGGGTGATCTTCTTCGCCAGAATAAACTGTTGAAGAGAGATCCCCGTGATCCTCTTAAAGCAGCGGCTGATGTAGGTCCCGCTGTGATGAATGTGCTCTTCCAGCTTTTTCAGAGTGATCTCCTGTGTCAGATGCTCCTCGATATAGGAAAAGGTCTCCACCACCAGCTGCGGCATAATCTCCGCATGACACCCCAGCTCCCACTCCATGGAACGCCGCAGGATCACAACCAGGATCAGCTTCAGATAAGCATCCGCTACAAGCCCGTCACCCGGCCTTTTTCCCGCAAGGCTCTCCTGCAGCGCCTGCGCATATTCCTCCATCTCTTCCATCTCATGCTCCTTAAGATGCATTACCCGCAGCGGACTGGACGGATATTTCGGAAAACAGGAGTCAAGCTCCGCACAGGTTTCCTGAAGCCGGGCAAAACGGTTTTCCCTGATATTGATCACAATACGGTCATATCTCTCCTTCGTGACCAGCTCTCCCCTGTGAAAATCATATTCATGCACACAGGCAAGATCTCCCCTTTCCAGCTTCACTCCCCCGGCCTCCGTATAGAGATTCATGATGCCGTTCAAAACCAGCAGAATCTCGTGCCCGTCATGATTGTGGAAGTCTCTTGTGGAATCCAGCGGCGTACTGATGCTTTTGCACTCACACATCACGTCGCATCTGAGCGCCGCAAACTTTTTGATGATCTCCTGCCCCATATCCTGTCACCTTATCTTTACTATATCACTCTGATTTTCTATTACCTACATCAATTCCTCCCATTTCTTTGCGAAATGCGACTTTCTGTCACATCATTTTTCCGCATTTTTTCCCTCATAGGAGAAATCCGTAAAAAGAGCTCCCGCCTGACATTGTTTCCCATTACCGCAGCTGTAAAGGGCTATGTAGTTTCCGGTAAAATGCCCGCCGACCTCCGTGGTCAGATACTGCACCTCGCCTTCTCCCAGGCTCTCCCAGCTTCCGTCCTTCTTCTGACAGCTGAAACGATAAACATCCAGATCCGATTCCAGCCTCAAGGTGACCTGAGCCTCCCCGCAGTCCAGCTCACACTCCGTCTTCTCCAGGGAACCGATCTGCCTCCGGAATATCAGCTTTCGCTTTCCGCCCCTGCAGACAACCGCCGCCTCGTAGTGATGTCTGTTATTCATAAAAACAGTCAGGCCCGCTTCCTCCCCGTCCTGCGCACAGGGAAATTCCAGAGTCACTTTCGTCTCGCTTACATGGTGCCGCTGCCTTCTCCCGATCCAGGCGATCACCGACGCATCCTTCAGGCTCTTTTCATTTCCGTGCAGGCAAAGTCCCTTCGCACTCCTCTCATACAGGGACCAGTCCGGGTTATAAATATAATTCCAGCCCGGATCCATTTTTTCCGAGGTGAAATCGTCATGATAAGAATTCTGCGAATCATCCGGGATCTCTGCGGATTTCGGCAGAAGATCCGTCTCAAACTCCTCCAAAACTCTCCCATGATCCCCGAACACCGGCCAGTCGCCGCTCCAGTCCACCGGAACCAGCATGGTCTCCCGTCCCAGATTATGCTTCGGGGGATATCCAAAGGGCCTTGTTCCAAGACAGACGGCCCACCAGTTTCCCCGGGGATCCTCCACCAGGTCCGCATGCCCCACGGATTCCAGGGCAAGCCGCAGGCTCCGGTTGGTCATGACCGGATTGTCCGGACAGGGCTCATAAGGCCCCTTCAGATTCCGGCTGCGGGCCATGGTCAGCATGTGGCACCGCTCCGTCCCTCCCTCTGAAATCAACAGATAATACCACCCGTTTTTCTTGTAAATATGAGGTCCCTCCGGGTAAGCGCCGCCCGTGCCTGCCCACAGTTTCACCGTCTCCCCCACCAGCTCGCCCTTTTCAAAATCAATCTCCCTCAGGTAAATCTCCGGGCTCCCCGTTCCCGTATAATAAGCCTTCCCGTCGTCATCAAAGAAAAAGGACGGGTCGATACCGGGCGTGTTCAAAAAGACAGGGTCGGACCACTCTCCGGCAGGATCTTTCGTCCACATATAGAAATTCCCGCCTCCCTCAGCCACGTTCGTTACAACCATATAGAAAATCCCTTCGTGATAGCGGATCGTGGGGGCAAAAATTCCCGTATTGTTCATGTGCCCCTCAGCCAGCTTTAGCTGGGAGTTCCTGCTGATGCAATGCCCGATCTGCCTCCAGTGCACCAGATCCCTGCTGTGGGATATGACAACTCCCGGAAAAAACTCAAATGTGCTGTTTGCTAGATAATAATCCTCTCCCACCCTGCAGATACTCGGGTCAGGATAAAATCCCGGTATAACCGGATTTTGATACTTCATGGTCTTTCTCTCCTTTCTCAACATCTCCTATTCAAACAGAATCGCCCCAAGACTCGCCCCGCCTCTTCCCCTGTAGGTAAAATAAAGCGCATGCACGCCGTCAGGTATCGCAAGCTCCGCAAAAACCTCTCTCCACTGACCGGATTCCTCTGCAGGAATCCGTCCAAGGACATCCCCGTCCCATTCGGTCTTCACCTCAAAGAAGCCTTCACAGTTTCCCCGCGTCTTAATCCCGATCCGCTTTATCCCCTTGCAGTCAAAATATTTGAAGCCCGCAGTGGCCCCATCCTTCATGTTTTCTATGTAACCGGCATTCTCGTCTCCGTCCTCCCCGTCCTGGGTGATCTTGGGAAAACGCTCGTCCAGCCGTTCTCCCGGAATTCCGGTATAAAGGCACTGCGTGTCGCAGAAGAGATTACAGGCAAGGTAAGCCGGATACTCCCCTCTCCCGGGAAGCGGGGCAAGGCCGGCGCAGGAGGTCATCTCCACCTGGGGAATACTCCCATCCTCCCTGAAGCGTATCCTCTCCGCACAGCCCTGTCTGCTGAAATTGGTGCCGTTTGTATGCCTGTGATAAAAGATAAACCAGTCCTCCTTGATCTGCACAATGCTTCCATGATTATTGCCGCCGTAGAACATGGGCCTGTCCGCAGGCTTGTAGGTATCGATATTCATGTCATTGTTGCTGACGATCACACCGCCGTAAACAAAGCCCTCTGCGGGACTGTCACTCACCGCATAGCACAGCTCGTGGAACACAATGGAGGAATAAATAAAATAGTAGGTATCTCCCCGCCTGCGGATGGAAGGCGCCTCGAAGAATTCATGGCCCTCAAAGCCGCTGCCCGCACTGTAGGGAGCGCTGGGTATAAGTGTGTGCGGTTCTTCCAGCACTGTCAGCATATCCTCACAAAGAACCGTGACCATGGGGCCGCTCCTTCCCGCATCGTCCGCCGGGCAGAAGCCGGTATACAGATAGGTTTTCGCCCCCTCTGTCAAGACTCCGGGGTCAAACTGCGGCTCATCCCCTTCCCGCTCTCCCAGGCGGGTTCCGTCCGGATAGTGCACATAACCGTAAAACTCATACTTTCCCGCAGGGCTGTCACAGACGGCCACGGAAACGATACTCACCCGGTTCAGCACATAATAGAGATAATACCTTCCATCCGGTCCCCTGGTCACATCCGGGGCAAAAAGATGCATCTCTCCTTCCGGATTAAGGGGATCGTCCGTCTTTTTGTAGATAACTCCCTCGTAACGCCAGTCCCCCGGATCCTCTTCCGGCGCTGACCAGCACACATAATCGTTCATACAGTACGACTGGCCGTTAAAGCGGTCATGGGAGCCGTACACATAGACTCTCCCTTCAAAGACATAAGGCTCCCCGTCCGGAATATATTCCCAGGAGGGAAGATAGGGATTCACTAATCGCTTGCTCATGATAACCTCCTTTAAAAATAAAGGCTGCCACTCCATGGAGCAACAGCCTTCTTATTCACAAAAATCTTCGGGAACAGCCCTTTCCTACTTACGTACCAGATGACGGGGTGTTCCGTTCACGAACATCGGCAGCAGCTCGCCCATGATCAGAGGTCTTGCGTACTTGATGTAATCCTCTGTCAGGCCGCATCCGTCCTCCGTAATCCACCCTGCGGGAACCGATCTCTCCACGTTTGCAATCGCATGGATGTCGTATGCGCTTGTTCCGCACTGATAAGGATCATCTCCGTTCCTGTCAAGGGTGATCATCATGCCGGTCTTGCCGGCTTCCGCAGCGAGCACTGCGTCATGTCCCACCTGGAATGCCTCGTTGATATCGGTCAGGGAAGCGAGATGCGTAGCCGCTCTCTGAAGCGTGGAGAACTCGATAGCTCTTGCCTTGAGTCCGGTCTGCGCCGCAACCAGCTGTGCCAGATAAGCCGCCGTTCCGGACATCTGCTTGTGGCCGAATGCATCCACTGCAACATTCTCGTTTGCCAGCTCACACACATAACGTCCGTCCGCAATGTGTACGCCCTCGGAAACAGCGATCACGACAGAGGACTTGGTCTCTCCCAGATGCTTTACCTTTGCCATAAACGCGTCGATGTCAAATACTTTCTCGGGAAGATAAATCGCATCCGCTCCGCTGCAGTCGTCTCCCTTTGCAAGAGCCGCTGCCGCAGTAAGCCAGCCTGCGTTGCGTCCCATGATCTCCACGATGCAGACCGTGGGCTTCTTAGCCCCGAAGGACTCGTTGTCCCGGATCACTTCCTTAAGGCTGGAAGCAATATATTTAGCGGCACTGCCGTAGCCGGGACAGTGATCTGTCACAGGCAGGTCATTGTCAATGGTCTTGGGAACGCCCATGAATCTCTGAGGCTTTCCGTGCGCCGCCGCATAATCGGACAGCATCTTCACGGTATCCATGGAATCATTGCCGCCCGCATAGAACAGACACTCAATGTCATGCTTCTCCATGATCTCGAACACCTTCTCGTAAACCGCCTCGTTGCCCTCGATCTTGGGCATCTTGAAACGGCAGGAACCCAGGAATGCGGAGGGAGTCCTCTTTAAAAGCTCGATTCCCGTGGGATCCTCCAGATAAGGCTCAAGCTCGATCAGCTTGTCCTCCAGAAATCCCTCGATACCATGTACCATACCATATACTTTTTTTACGCCAATCTGCTTCGCTGCCGCATACACGCCGGCAACCGAAGAGTTGATTACGGCTGTGGGGCCGCCTGACTGTCCAACTACGATATTACCTTTCATTTTTTCTCTCCTTAGATCTGAAATAATTGATTCTCAATTTCGTAACACCACGATTATAGCAGACTTTTATCTGCAAAACAATGGTTTTTTATGCGATCTTCTGCAGCGTCTCCCTGGAAACGATCTTTTTGATATTCAGCAGAAACAGAACCGTCGCCGTCACGGCTGAAATCACATCCGACACGGGCTCCGCATAGTAGATTCCCATGACGCCGAACTTAAGCGGAAGGATAAGCGCCAGCGGTATCAGCAGGATCACCTTCCGGAACACTGCGATAAACAGGGAAATCTTCGCCTGTCCCAGCGCAAGGAAGGTGGGCTGGATTCCCTGCTGCAGGCCAAAGATCAGCATGCCGCACATGAAGATGGGCATCATATCCTCCACCAGTGCGATCAGCTCCGCATCGTTTGTGAACAGGGCGGCAAAAAAACCGGGAAAAATCATTACCAGCACGGTGGCTGCGGCGGCAAACAGAAAGCTGCTGGCAATCATGCTCCGGTAAAGCTTTTTTACCCGGTCAAAATTTCCCGCCCCGAAGTTGTAGCTGATAATGGGCTGTACGCCCTGAGTAAAGCCCCCCAGAGGAGCCGAATACATCTGCATCACGCTCTGCATGATGGTAAGAGACCCCACATAAACATCTCCGCCGTACTTCTGCAGACCGCTGTTTAGCACGATGCTGATGGCGCTCTCCGTGGCCCGCATAATGAAGGGAGAGATCCCAAGGGCCATCACTCTTCCGATCACGGGAAAATCCGGCTTCATTGCCTGCAGCTTGATGGTAAGGGACGATCTCTTACTCACCAGAAATCCCACGGTCCAGGCAGCGCTTAAGGCCTGGGAGATCACGGTTGCGCAGGCCGCTCCCTTAACGCCCATGCCGAATACAAAGATAAAAATTGGATCCAGGATGATGTTGGAGGCCGCACCGATGAGCACCGCCGTCATAGCCGTCCGGGACTGCCCCTGGGAGATAATGAAAGCATTGAGGCCAAGCGCCAGCTCCACGAAAATCGTTCCTCCCAGATAGATGGAAATATAACTCACGGCATAGCCGATGGTAGCGTCGCTGGCACCGAACAGATAAAGCAGCGGTCTCTCAAAGGCATAAAAAAATACCATCAGAACCACGGTGAAAAAGATCAGCATGGTAACGCCGTTGCCCAGGATCTTTTCCGCCCGCTTCCTGTCACCCTTTCCAAGCCATATGGCCGCAAGGGGCGCTCCGCCGGCACCCGCAAAGGCCGAAAAGGCCGAGATCAGCGTGATGATCGGGAAGGTCACGCCCACGCCGGTCAGCGCCTCCATTCCCACTCCCTGAATATGACCGATATAAATTCGGTCCACCACGCTGTATAAAATATTGATCACCTGTGCGATAACGGAAGGAACCGCCATACTGATCATCAGCCTGCCGATTCCCTCCGTCGCCATTCTCCGTTCTCTGTCCTGCATGTTTCTTTCCTTCCTTTCCCCGAAATGTGTATTCATCCCAGGATCTCCAACATACTCAAAAATATTCCGGGCCCGGAATGTCAGCCGGGCCCGCTGCGGATCACCGCATTCAGCGTTTCGTATAGCTTATCCACTTCCACGGGTTTGGACAAATGCCCGTTCATACCGCATTTTACGGACTCCTTCAAGTCATCGTCAAAGGCGTTCGCAGACATGGCGATAATGGGTATGGTCTGGCAGTCCTGCCGCTCCATGCCCCGGATGGTGCGGGTCGCCTCCAGCCCGTCCATGACCGGCATCATAATATCCATCAAAATCACGTCATAGGTTCCTGGCTCGGTGGTGCGGATGCGTTCCACCGCCTGGGATCCGTCATATACGCAGTCAACCGCAAAACCTCTCTCCTCCAGCAGGCACTGCGCAATTTCCGCATTCAGCTCATTGTCCTCCACCACAAGAACATGGAAGCCTTCAAAAGAGATTTCCTCCCTTTCCGACTTCGCCTGCTCATCCTCTCCGGGAGCCAGGGAAATGGTAAAGCTGAACGTACTTCCCTTACCCAGAGCGCTTTCCAGCTGAATGCTGCTCCCCATCAGCTGGATCAGCCTGCTGCTGATGGAAAGCCCAAGTCCGGTTCCCTGCTGCTTGGACGGGTTTCTGTTGGCCGCCTGTTCAAAGGAGCGGAATACCCGGTCCTGCTCTTCCCTGGCAATACCGGTTCCCGTATCCTTCACCGCAAAATAGAGGGAACTGCTCTCATTCGGGGCAGACGCCTCTTTTATGGTGAGCGTGATCCTTCCGCCTTCCGGCGTGAATTTCACCGCATTGCCCAGAAGATTGATCAGTACCTGGCTGATCCGCATTCTGTCTCCGACAAACCAGCGGTTCGTCAAATCAATGTCCTGAATGAAACGGATGCCCTTGGCCGTTGCCTGGGGCAGGATCAGTTCACGGATCGTGCTCAGCATTTCATCCATATTGAAGTTAAAGGGTTCGAGCTTCATCTTGCCGCTCTCGATTTTGGACATATCGAGAATATCATTGATCAGTCCCAGCAAATAATCGGAAGAAGACTGGATTTTCTGCAGGCAGTCCAGAATCCGCTCGGGGGTCTGATCCTTGTGCAGCGCAATAGTCGTCATACCGATAATTCCGTTCATGGGAGTTCGGATCTCGTGGCTCATCCGGGAGAGGAATTCCGACTTTGCCCTGCTGGCAATATCATGCTGCTGCTGATTGAGCTGCCCCTGGATCACACGTCCCAGCTCGGCCAGATTCTGATATTCCCCCGGTCTGTTTAAGAAAGACGGCGAAGCCCCGAGGATACAGATATTTCCCATATAATTTCCGCTGTCATACATGGGAAGAACCATTCCCTCTCTTCCCGGCTCAACGCTCAGGAAGGTTTGAAGTTCTTTGCGTATGGTATCCCCTTTGGAAAAATGGCGCACCTCCGCCTGGCCCAGCCAGTCGTAAAACGCATTCTTTTCCGATTCCGAATATTTTCTTACGCTGGGAGCCGCCTCCTTGTGGTCCTGATGCCATTGATAATTCAGATAATTTGAATTGAAGTCAGTCCGCAGCATGGACACCAGCACGTCGCTGGCCTGGTAAAAACGCCCGATTTTCTGCAGCAACAACATCATCTGCGCCGGAAAATCGGATCCCCTCCCAAAAAGGTTCAGGGCAACGGAAACAAGCCCCGTATTCTTGTCATAACCCAGACTGTTTATCTCCTGCCCCTGCAGTGCAGGCAAAACCGTCATGGCGTCCCGGGAAATTTCCTCATAAAAGGAAAGCCGCTTTCCTGCGGATGGAAGGGCAAGGCTCCTGGCCAGCTTCGCCCTGCGGATCAATTCTTCTGCGGACTGCTCCGTCTTTCCACAGCATAAGCCTGCGCACAGGCGTATATGAAAAACCTCCTCATCATAGCAGGCCGCCGCATGATCCAGCAAGTCTTTTATCTGCCGGGCGGCATCCTCCTGCGTCAATCCCTCCAGCCACACAACGAATTCGTCCTGGTTCAGGCGAAGGGCGATGGCAGGGCAGCCCGCCTCTTCTCTGAGTATCCGGCATTTTTCCAGAATCATACCGCCAATCGTTTCCAGAATCATATCACCAAACACAACTCCGTTTTTTTCGTTCATGTCTTTGAGATTGTGCAGGAACAGATTCGCCATGACGCCCTCGGGCTGTTTTCTGCGGGCCTGGGACAAAAACTCCATGCCTGCGCTGAATACATAGAGACCGGTGACGTCATCCGTCATGTTCTTGCGGAGCTGTTCCGCTTCCCGCTCCTTCTGCTCCTGGATATTGCGAATGCTTCCCATCAGCTTCCAGCGCCGCCCGTCCGTATCATAGACGGCCTTTCCCGTAAGGGCCACCCAGTTAAACTCCGCCTCCCCGGGCCACCGCAGGCGGAACTCCGCATAGGGATTATCCGGATCCTGTTGTATCGCCGCCTGTACTCCTTCCCGGTCCGGCTCATAAATATAGTCCAGATTAATGTACCCGTTCTCAGATCCATGACACTGCCATTGCCCGTTCATGGTGTTATGGTTGACCAGGTCAAGGCTGTGATTTTGCACATCATAGGAAAAAAAGATGTCTTTGGAGGATTCGAGAGCCACCTTATAGCGTTCCTTCTCTTCCAGAAGAATGTTTTCCGCCTGCTTCTGCTGTTCTGTCAGATCGCTGATTACCTCATAGAGCGCATCGATTTCCAGAATATTGGATGGCTTAAACCTTTTAAGGCCGGCGCTTCCTTCCATGATGCACTGCATCAGATGCTGAACCGGACGGGTCAAATGGCGCACCAGAATATAGATCCCGAAGACGCCGAAGATCAGACCGATCAGGACGGCGATAACCATCCAAAAATAGAGCTGACGGCTCATGCCAAACAGCTCCTTTTCCGTATTCAGTCCAAGCAGCACCCAATCGGTGTTTTCATAGGGCACGTTTTTCCCGTATAACTCCAGAGGACATTCCACGGCATAGACACCCTGCCCGGTCAGTTTAATATCCTGTACAAGGGAAAGATTATCGTACACCGTTTCCTGCAGGGTAAAATTCCTGTCCGCAGACCGTACAAGGTCATAGAGCATTCCCTTGCCGGTCAGGGAGGTATAGGTTCCGTCCTTTCCCCTGACAGCCAGCATATAACCGGACTGCTGCGAGGTGTTCAGCTCCGCGGCAGGGAAATAGTCATAAAGACTCCGGCAGGAAATCTCAACCCCCAGCACGCCGTACACCCGGCCGTCATACCGCAGGGGAAGCGAGTAAGTAATCATCTCATAGGTATCCGAGCTTTTCTTTCCCAGAGCGAAGGGAAGCGACCAGTATCCCAGATCCTCCACATCCGCATCCGGATATTGCTCTCCGGCGCGCCACGGCTCGTAGAAAAAGGCATCCCTCGAATTCCGGCCCATACCGTCCATATGAAAACGCGTGGTCCAGTTGGTATCCAGCGGGACGTTCCAGGCCCTGGAAAGCTGCTTGCTTCCTCTCTCCAGCAGCAGATCCGTATAATTTACGGGATTGGTGTGGGGATCGGAATCCCGGATAAAGAATCCCGCATAATCTCCCGCCGTTTCCATATCCGCTCCCGTAAGGGCCAAAAAGATTCCGGTGGTGGAGCTGTTTTGCAAAACGCTCAGGCATTCCGGAAACAATTGCTCCAAAAGCCGGTCCTTGCGCTCGTCTGACCGAAGGACTTCTTCCAATTCAACGTCCTCGTCCGTCAGGAACTGCTGCAGCCTGTTATTTAGAAAGCCCTCCTGATCGGAGACGGATGACCAGCGCTGAACCATGTCGTTTTGCAGAATCACCTGCCTGTTCTCCACCAGCCGCCTCATCATACCGCCCGAATAATCCTCCAGCGTTTTTGCCGTACGCCTCACCACCAGAGTACCGATCGTAATAGCGCTTTGTATCAGCATAATCGCAATCAATGAAATCAGGAAAAATCTGAATATGGTCAGCTTTTTCTTTTTGGCGCTCCCGTCATTTTTCATTTAACACACCTCTATTCGTTCACAACGCCGTTCAATGCGTCACAGAAGGAAAGATACCATTCTTCAAAAGACTCCCTGGACACATAGGGTGCCGCCGCCTCTTCCAGGCTTTTGCCCTGCTCCAGTGCGGCAATAACCGCAAGACGGTCTTCTGCGGCCTTGTCGGCAAGATGATACTCCAGAACCTTCCTGGCCGCCGAACCGTTCTCAAAGCTCTTATTCGTATAGAGGGTCATTCCATCCATCTTTTCAAAAATGGTGGTCAGACAGTCATGGGTTTTGGGCGCTACCGTCAGCTGCTGCGATTCGATCACCTGATCCAGCTTTTCCACGCTGCCCGCCTCCTTGCGTACCGGCAGATAACCAGACACACAGCCAAACTCAAGATTGTTTTCCGCCTGGGTAAACCATTTTAAAAACTCCACCGCGGCGTATTCGTGCTTTTCATCCGATTTACTGACCACCATGCCTGCGCCCTGCTGTACGGCGCACGGCTTCCCGCCTTCAAACATGGGCGCCATCCTCACGATATAATCAATAGGATAGCTTCCATCGTCCAGCTCTACCTGATCCGGAAAATACATGGCGGAGGAGGTGGAACCTGTATATGCCAGAATATCCCCTGTTTTTACATCATCCGAGCGGAAGGAGCCGTAAGCCCCAAAATAGCCCTTTACCATGGGAACATAATAGTTTTCCCATAAACGGTACAACTCCTGTTCAGGTACATTTAAGGTCATTTTCCCGTTTTCCACATGAAATATTTCCACGCCCAGCTGCTGCATGCCGATGACAAAGTAGTTTGCCACGGCGTCCCTGCCATAAAAGGCCCTGCCATCCTGCATAATGTCCGGAGTAAGGCTGTCCGTCCACTCATAATACGCCTGAGCAGTGGAGGTGATTCCCTCAATGGTGGCGAGATCATCCAGACTGGCCCCGGTTGCAGCCGCAAATTTTTCCCAATCCGTCTTATTGATCATCATGATCTCCGTGGATTTGGCCGTGGGGAAAATCCGAAGCGAGCCGTCTGCCGCAATCCGCCCTTCCTCGATATAGGAGTCCACATACTGCCCCAGCTCCTCATCGCTCAGATAGCCGGACAGATCGGCCAGGGCGCCGGCCTGCTCCACTTCATAGGCGGTATCCGCATAGGACGAAAAGATGTCCGGCATGGCGTCAGCTCCCACCTTTCCCGCAATGGAATCCCGCACCGCAGTCTCCAGATCCGAAACCGAGCCCTGGGAAAAACCCTGCACGTAGATTCCCTTTTCCTGCCCAACCGTATCGTTGAATTCCTCCACCAGATCGTCAAAGGCCGCCTGCTGCGAGCCGTTATAATAATGCCAGACGGTCAGTGACACCGGGTCTTTGGGATCCAGCGGGCTTTTGCTGCCGCATCCCGGCAATCCCATCGCCACTGTCGCTGCAAAACACAAGATTCCCATATTTTTCCCAAATATCCTCGAAGCTTTCATCGATATACCTCCTTGGCTGTTTTAAGTAATGCCTTTGATGAGAACTGAATATGGAATCAAGTATAGCATAAGTGGAAAGTTTTTACAAACCGCAATATACTTTCCCGGAAAGCCCGCCACGCCCTTATCGATATCCGCACAGATACCCGCAGGCGTTCACTATGGTTTCCCTCCGTTTTCCCGCAATAAAGTAATAATCCAGCTGTTCCCCGCCCTCCGCACCAATCCAGGTCCCATAGGCCGGAAGATCACAGCAGATCACTTGTTCCTTGGAAGCGGCAAGTATTCCGTATCCCTTATCCGAGAACATAAGGGGCATCTTTCCTGCGTCTGCGTGGGAGATATACCTGGCCGTCCCCCTGAGGCTTATATCCTGCTTCTCCGCTTCCCCGATACCATATACTTTCTCATCCTTTGCAAACTCAAGGAAAAGCCACTGTCTCTTCCTTCCGTCCGTTCCGGTCTCAATCTGCCTGCTCTCCTGCCTCCGCTCCGCAAGGAGAAGCCGCTTGTCCCTGGTCATGTAACGGATGGCACCGCTCCTTTTCTCCACCTGCAGACACAGCTCGTCCGTTGTCAGCTCCACGATGCCGGATGCCTCCCGGTACATCCACATCGGATCCGTGCGCCGGATGCGTATTTCCGGGTGTGTCACGTCCGCAATCTGCCCGCTTCTTTCAAAGGTGATTCTCACAATGGCGCTCCCAAGGGGACAAAGACGCAGCGTGCCGTACCGGCTCTGCAGATAAAGCCCGTCCTTCTGCTTCATCACCCACCGTACAGACAGGTCTATCTTCCCATGCCCCGCAGGGCGCAGAATCCCCGTGGCGGGCATATCTCCGAATCCGGGACGCTGCGCACCGCCCTTCCTCCGCTCTTCCGCCCTTTTCGATTCGGCTGACTTCATTTCCGACGCTTCCGCCGTCTTCGGTTCCGCTCTTCCCGGTTCCGCCGCCTTCGATCCGTTTCCTACTGTTAAGGTGCCGGCAGTGTTGGCACGAGCGCCGGAGAGATATCTGGCAAGAAACGGCTTTTTATCGTCCGGTGTGGCAGCCCTTCCGGCGGCAGCGCCGCTATCCGGCAGTGCTGCCGCAACAGGCCTTTTTCTGCCCGCCGATCCGCCGCTTCCCGGGGAGGAGACCCTTTTTTCCGACAGGACTCCGTCCGCTGACAGAGACTTTTCCGTTCCTGTGACAGTCCCCGCATTTTCTTTTCCCGCCGGCCCGGTACGCAGCGTCTTACCGTCTTTTCCGGCCTGCCTTCTCTCCGGCAGAGGGTCTGCGATCAGTCCCGTGAGATTTCCCAGGTAAAGAACCACAAGCTCGTGAAGAGCCCGGGTCGCCGCCACATAGAGAAGCTTGGCATGGCCGTCGTCAGACGGATATCCCTCCCTGGTGGGATTGAGAATCAGTACGGCATCGAACTCCAGACCCTTGGTATATTCCACCGGAAGTACCATGATCCCGGCTCCGAACACCGCCTTTTCCAGATCGCTCTCTCCCACGTCCACGTATTTGGAAAGCTCTTCCGAGACCTGAGCCGCCTCTCTCCTGTCCCTGCAGACGACCGCAATGGTATCAAGCCCCTTCCCCTGAAAGGAGCGGCAGACATCGGCCGCCTCCCGGATCAGCTCTTTTGGATCGGAAAGCTTCCTCACCCGAACCGGATTTCCGTGTCTTATAATCGGCTCCACCGGATAGCTGGAAAACTGCCCGTGATGAAGAATCCCGGTGGCAAAATCAGAGATCTCCACCGTGTTGCGGTAGCTCTTTTTCAGGATCCCGAAGCTGTCCATGGGATCGGGCAGGAGCAATTCCCTCAGCTCCTCCCAGTCGTTCAGTCCAAAGCCGAAGTGAATATTCTGGGACACGTCCCCCATAATCGTATAGGTGCATCCGCCGATACAGAATTTCAGACAGCGGTACGCCATCATTCCAAAATCCTGCGCCTCGTCAATGACCACATGATGCGCCTCGCTGATCACCTCCTGCTCCTTCACCCTTTTGTAAAGATAGGCCAGGGCCGCAAGATCATAGACATCAAATTCAAGGTCCGGTATATCCACCGCCATTCCCTTTGCTGCCTGCCCGGCCAGGAATTCCCGGTAAAGATCAAAGATCGGCCGTTTCCATATCTTTTTCCCATACCGGCCCCGGTAAGCCTTTGTGATGGCCTTGCGCTCCGCCTCCGTATATCTTACGCCCTTCCCCAGGAACTCGTCCTTCACCTTTCCCATCAGACGCTCGTTGAGCATGTCGATCTTACTCTGAATGGAAACGGCGGGATTCTCCCTCAGATAACGCTCCACCGCCTCCCCTTCCAGAAGACATACAAGACGCCTTGGATCGCTCTTTCCCCCTGTCTCGTCAAACACTCCCGTCTTTCCATTCCGGAAGCCCTCCACAAACTGCTTCGGATCCAGAAAGACGCTCTTTGTGGAAATCATCTGCCTCTCCAGATCCACACAGTATTTCTCCAGATCCCGAAACCACTGGCTGCCTCCCTTGACCTTCCCCCTTTTCCCACTCTGATCCACACTCCTGATTCCGTATTTCTTCTCGTCCCAATCCTCATAGAGAAGGCGCACGAAGAGCTGTTCCATTGTCATCTGCCGCACACCGTACACATCCAGATCCGGCAGAACCCCCGTGATATAATTCAGCAAAATCCGGTTGCTTCCCACGATATAAAAATCATCCGGCCTGAACCGTTCCTCGTAATTGTAAAGGATATAAGAAATCCTGTGCATGGCCACCGTGGTCTTTCCGGAGCCCGCCACTCCCTGCACGATGGTGTTGTGATAGGGAGATTTGCGGATAATCTCATTCTGCTCCTTCTGAATCGTGGCTACGATCTCGCCAAGCACCGCCTCCTTGTTTTTGGCGAGATATTTCGTGAGAAGCTCATCATTTGCGATCACCTCGCTGTCAAAATAGTCGAGAAGCCTTCCGCCCTCGATCTCGTAGGTGCGTTTTAGTCTCAGATCAATCCTTACCTGCACGCCGCCCGGCGCCTCGTAGCTGCATTTTCCAAGTCCGTTCTCATAATAAGCATTCGCCACGGGCGCGCGCCAGTCCACCACCATCCAGTGTGTGGTATCCTTAGAGATCCCGCCTTTGCCAATATAGAGGGATTCTTCCTTATTTAAGGTCTCGTCATGAAAAATGATCCTGCCAAAATACGGCTTATTCTGCGCCTTTTCGTTCCGCATGAGCGCCCTTTTCATATGCTCGTGCATGGTCACCGTATTGTTCAGGATGGTGAGCACTTCCACGTTATCATCATGATAATGGGCCAGCATCTCGTCGATATCTTCCTGCATCCTGGCAACCTCTCGCCCATAGTTCTCCAGGTTATCATTGACCACCGCAAGCGTCTTTCCAAGATAGCGCTCCTCCGCCTGCCTTGAAACTCCCCAGTCCTTCTTTTTCTTTTCCACACCCCGAAACCTCCCTGCTCTGTCTGTATTGTGTATGTTACACTATTTTAATAAATTAACCGCAAAAATACTAGACTTTATTTTTGATGTATGCTAAACTGGATAATGAAGTGTAGATAAAAATAGTTGATACTATTATCCATACTTTTATTTGTTTTCCAGAATATCCATATCATCTGTCAATAGCTCTTTACATCGTTGAGTCCGGTTACAACACTCCATTGTTTTACATTTCCCCTTTTCACGAATATAATTATAGTGAACGACAAAAATCTTTGTTTTTGGCGTTCGCCGCACCGATTTTTGCTGCGTGCAAACGCAGAATATACCTTGCAAAAATCGTGCGCATCCCCCGGAGGGGTATAGTGAAGGACAAATTATTTTGTCGTTCACTATAGTACAACCGATGGGAAACAAAAGCCGTCTTACAATGCGGCAAACCGCAAAACGCATGCAGAAACAGGAGGAAAGAAGATTGAAGGAAAGCATTGGAGAAAACATATGTGAATACCGTCAGAACCGGAAAATGACACAGGAGGAATTTGCCTGCTGCCTGGGAGTAACCCCTCAGGCCGTAAGCCGCTGGGAGCGGGGCGGAGGTCTGCCGGATCTCTCCCTCCTGAAAGGAATCTGCCAGATCCTGCATATCAGCTCTGATACCCTGCTGGGAATCAGCGACACCAATATGACGGAGAATCACAACGCTCGGATGGAGCGGGAGATCCGCAGTAATCTGTTCTGCGAGCCTCTGGTGGTGGAATTTGGCAGCGCCCTCATCCCCAGCGTGGAGGCAGGCCTGAAAACAGACAGCGACCCCAAAGGGAATGCGCCGGCATGCGACTACGTTAACCGGAAGAGAAAAGAGCTTGCTTCCAAACACGGCATCCTGATGCCGATACTCCGTCTTCGGGACAATATTGATCTTGAGGACAACGCATACCGGATTCTCTCCTACGATCAGATCTTGTACGAGGGACACACTAAGCCGGACAGCGGGGAGCGGAACCTCACGGATGCCTACTTTGAAATGATCGACCGAACAGCCTTGGAATGCCTGGAGCACTATGCCGGAATTCTCAACAAACAACTCGTCAAGGTCATGATCGACAATCTGAAAGACGCCTGCCCCGGCGTGGTCGACGGCCTGGTTCCTGAGAAAATCAGCTATCTCAGGCTGATGGACCATCTGAGAGACAGGCTGGAACAGGGAAAATCCATCCGGGATCTGATCCATATTCTGGAGGACATGGAAAGGGAGCTGTAAGCTCCCTTTCCATGCCCTCCCGCTATTGCTGTTTGTCCTGTCCGCCGCAGGCAGCGTGAACCACGTCATATTGCCGCAGCTTCTCGAACTCCATTCCGGTATGTAAATCGCACACGTCAATATTTTCATTCAAGATACCGCATTTTTACAGATCGTTCATGCATTTCGGCAAAACCTCTATTGCATCTGCGTCTATTGCGCCGTAGGGATAAACAGGGCTTTTACCAGATCCATATCCTTACCCGCCATGCCCACAAAGCACTCTTTAATTTCCTGCACTCGTTACATACATTTTCTTTTTCAGTCTGATTTCCAATCCGATATTTCAGAATCCTGTCTTTAAATACAATATATTTTTCATTACCTGCCTTAAAATCACCAAACCAGTTATCACCCGTATCAGGATCAGAGCGCATGACCTTTGAAATCTGTTCCGGAAAATCTCTTCTGTCATTTGAGAAAAACAACGCTGTCCAATATTTCGGTTTTCCGCCGGTATTCCACAATTCAAGCTTATGAATATGATGCCAGGGTCAAAAGGGCATGCACAGATATGCTTGCATATCTGTGCATGACTTTGGGACCCGTAAAATATGAAAAAGCAGCCCGACAGGGCGGATTTTGAATGTTTTCAGGATTGTGAGAGCACAAAGTGCGAAACAATCCGCAGGCATCAGGGGGCAAAATACCTTTTGACCCCAACATCATGAATATTCAGGTAATCAATGATACCGTCATCCTCTATGCCTTCTTTAAAATTAGGTAATTGCGAAACTTGTAAATTTACAGAATATTCATACAATATTTTCTGCGAAAAGCCTTATTCGCCATGAAATCAAGACCATAGAAGGCAGGAGAGCCGTTGCTCGACTGACTTATGCTTTACTGGGCTTGATAGAATGCTTGGCGAAACAGGATTTGAGGAGAAATATTGTATGAATATTTCAGCAACTTACTGTTTCGCAATTACCTATTCTTTAAAATTCTTGAAAGGAACACCGCCAGCTTGAACAGTTTTGTAATATAATCACCTCCTCCGCTGTCGAGCCCCATGATAATATCCGTTTCCTCATCTTTTTAAAATCAAAGACCCCGCTGCAAGCAACGGGGCATCAAGCTTGCAGCGCTGCAGAGCAGCGGGGTATGTGACCCTTGCGGCATTCGCCATACAATAGAAAATAAATTTTCCATTGTCATGAATGTCTGCTTCGCAGCCGCTTGGCTCATTGATCGCAGGAATCAGGGCATCAGGCACTACCTTTGCCATGCGTTCCGTAACCGGTACTCCGGTTATTCGTGATACATTAAGAATCCGATATCTACATTTATATCCTCTTTTAGGGATCTCATTCAAAAGGATGTGCAACTGATGACTTTTTATAAAAGATGCGCTAAATGTCAAGAAAAAGGCCCGGGGATGGCAGGAATCCAAAATTGTCAAAAAATCCCTGACGGTCAATCTTTCTATGTCAAATGCGGATAACAGGACTTGAACCTGGCATTTTATACCTCAAAACATCTGTTAAATGCGCCCTTTTTAATTTGCGTGACAAATATTATGACAAATTATGCTCCGCTTTCACTATACATATGTATCAAAGAAATGAAGCCCATGCTTTCCAGCACGCTCTGTATACGTTTAGCATTGCTTAAGCTCTTATAGACTACGGCCCGACCTGCTCCGGCTCAAATTGATCATACTTCTGCAGGCTGTGCTTTTTAATATAATTGATCAACGTCTCCGCATAAGATTGCGACGTCGCATATCCACACTGCTGCAGATGCTGACAGGCAAGAACACATTCTCTGCATCCGATCACCGGCCCGTATCTCAGCGTCCTGCCGCCGTCCGTGCTCCTGGTGGCAATGTACTCATTATGATCAAGGATGGACTGCTCCCAGCTGTCATATGCACGCCAGAGCTCGTTTTTGTCTACACGGTAGCTTCCGTCCGGCAGCTGCTCCGTGGCATCCTTCACATCCTAAAATCCCGTATCAATTATACATAGGTCAGCCGATGTTTAGCCCAAAGAGTTCAATAATCTCTCTCTGAAAAGCTGTTGTCGTTGTGTAGATCGGCTTACGCTTCCCTTCAACAGAAACTACCCGCAGGGATTTCATCTCATCTATCACTTCCTGCATATTATGGCTCTTGAACCATCCGGCCTCATTCATGATGTTTTTAATCTGGGAAGAAAGTATCAGGGCGATATACTGGATAAACAGACGCCCGTCCATTGCCACTGAGGAATGGATACGTAACCTTTTCATATCAAGGTCATTTTTCAGGTCATCGAAATGCTTTTCTATTGTATCCTTCATCCGGTATATTTCAAGTGCCTCCACCG
>CAJTVN010000012.1:0-24600 GCA_910579685.1 uncultured Lachnospiraceae bacterium
GCCCCGAATGTTACTATGAGCGGCTTCCATGCCGTGAATGGTAACTGTAGGCATCCCGGTTCTGTCCCGGTTTTGGACATCCGGTTGAAATTTTCCGGGGCCTATGATATCCTTTGAAAGAACAAAACTGAATAGCGATCATGTCTTCAGGGCAGGGCGAAATTCCCGACCGGCAGTATAGTCTGCAGGCGCAGCGGCGCAGGATCCGGTGAGATTCCGGAACCGACAGTAAAGTCTGGATTAAAGAAGGTGTGTTGAACAGGCTGGGTTTACTCCGGCTTTTAACACTCTGTCCCTGCCCGGCTGCTCTGCGGACATTTTCAATACACCTTAGGGATCAACACCTGAAAGACATTCCCGCGCTTTCAGGTGTTAATTTTTTCAGGAGGTATTGGAAATGAACAGTAACACGAAAAAACTTACAACTATCGGTATGCTCTGTGCACTGGCCTATCTTGCGGTGGCGGTGGGACGGATTCCCCTCGTGCTCTTTTTGAAGTATGATCCCAAGGACGTGGTGATCGTGATCGGAGGTCTGATTTTCGGCCCCTGCGCTTCCTTTGTGATCGCATTTGTGGTTTCCCTGGCACAGATGCTCACAATCAGTGGGAACGGTATTCTCGGGTTTCTCATGAATGTGATTTCCAGCTGTTCTTTTGCATGCACTGCGGCATGGGTCTATCAGAAAAGGCGAAGCCGCAGGGGAGCTGTGGCCGGTCTTCTTGCCGGCTGGATGTGCATGGTGTGCGTGATGCTGCTGTGGAATTATCTGATCGCTCCCATCTATATGGGATGCACGAGACAGGAGATTGCCGAACTGCTGATCCCTGCCTTTCTGCCCTTCAATCTCATCAAGGGCGGAGTCAATGCGGCAATCACGGTGCTCATCTATAAGCCGATAGTCAGAGCTTTGCGGCATGCGCATCTGGTGGAGCCGAGGGAAAAGACATGAAGGTGATTATCATACGCACGGATGGGGAAGGCCGGTCTTTTTGCAGGAAGCTTTCAGATCTGGCCGCAGGAGAGGCATGTAAGCCGGATATCATTATTCTGTCCAGGAGGGAGACATTCTGTTTTCCCGGCCTTGTGATCAGCGGAAAGGAAGGGCGGGTATATCGGGGCGGAAGGGATCTGAACCTGACAAAACGTGAATTCGAGCTGCTCTATTTCCTTGCCAGCCAGCCCGGAGAGACCTTTGAGCGGAGAGAGATTCTGGAGGCGGTGTGGGGGCCGGATACGGAAAATACCATAAAGGTGGTTGCGAACACGGTATCGGATCTGCGCGGGAAGTTGGAGCCGGAGAGAAAAAAACCTGTGTATATCCGGACGGTGCCGGGAGGTTATTCCTTTCAATCTTTTCAAATGAACCCTTTAAAATAAGGAAATATCTGTTTATTATACCCTTATTTTAAGGGTATAATAAACAGAAGAACGAAAAGGAAAGAAAGGAAAGCTTTCAATGATCACATTTGCGGTTTCAGACAGTCATAGAAGTAAAGAGAATACGCAATAAACTGCGGCTTACGCAGGCGGAGTTTGCAGGGCTGGTGAATGGTACTGTCATTGACGTGGACGAGAGAAACAGGAGAGCAAAGATCTGTAATTACACGCATAATCTGATCGACAGGGCTTTTGGACGGCAGGAGCACCCTGCCTTTGAGAAGTATGAGGCTTTTCTGGAATCCCGATGCTTTCCCGGGAGCCGGGATAAGATGAAGCTTGTTTTGAGGGGCCTGGATCTTCCTTTCTACGATCCCTTTCTGATCATCGAGAAGACACAGGGAAGGATGGCCGAGGATGATCAGTGGATCCGGATTGAGCGGTGAGAAGCCATACTCGTTTTCATTTTGAGCGTGAGAGGCGCAGGAACTGTTAGAAAAAGAAACCTGCTATACGCAGGAAGAGAAACAGAGAGTGCTTGCGGTTATTGAGTATCAGAGCCGCAAAAGTTAAAATATTTCAACACTTTCCCTCTCTCAAACGTTATCTGTATGAAGGCACAAAGGACAGGGATTTTGAGAAAGGAACGGAAGGCGCCATGATCGACGAATTGTATGATGCCCTTTACAGGGAGCTGACCGGATGGTGCGCATCCATGACAGGGAGCAGGACGCTTGCAGAGGATCTGGTACAGGAAGCATTTTTACGCGCGCTGATAAATGCAGAGCTGCTTGCGGATCTTGATTTTAGCCGGAGGAGGGCTTGGATGTACCGGACTGTGAAAAACCTGTACATTGACAGGAAGAGAAGGGAGTCCTTTGAGACGGTTATGGAACAGATGCCGGAGGAAGGGCTGGATGAGGCGCAGTATGCCCGGATTGATGATGACCAGCTCCTGGCCGCACTTGCGCCCGACGAGAGGCAGCTTTTTACCCTGCGATACCTGGAGGGATACAATTCCGCAGAGCTGGGAAGGCTTTTTGGTCTGCCTGCGGGAACCGTGAGATCCAAGCTGTCCGGTGCCAGAAGCCGTTTGCGGCAGATGCTTGAGGCGGATGGCCGTGCGAACGAAAAGCCCGGAGGCGGCAGGCGGACGGGCCGTCCGAAATGAGAGGAAAGGATGAGGGTATCAAAATGTTTGAGAAGAAAAATTATATTGTGAACTGTGATGTCTGTGACACGCGAAAAATCACGCAGGAAAGCCTGTCGGGCTATGAACAGATCGTCATCAATGCGGATCTGCTTCTGGTGGACGAGAACAGCAGGGCCATACTGAACCGTCTTCCCCTGATCTGTAATGCGGACGAGACGCTGGATGTGGAGGGAGAGGTGTCAGTGATCTGCGCCAACGGCAGCTATGAGATCAGCGGCGATACCCGGATCGAAGATCAGACCGTGATCTGTGTGAACGGCGATCTGTCCGTGCGTTCCGGCACGCAGAAGGTGCTGGAAAAGATTCTGAAGATCTGCGTCAACGGCAGCGCCAAATATCCCGAGAGCATGGCGCCCTTTTTGAACCGGCTGGCGGTGAACGGTTCGGTGCAGTGTATTCCGGACGGATGCATCGAGTTAAAGCCGGTATTCACCATTGACCGGTTTTTTCCCCTCCGGGCAAGACAGAATGGAAGCTACTATGTGGATGAGAAGGTAGTGCTCATGGATCCGGAGGCGGATGTGGAATCTCTTGTGGCAAAGAACGTGCGGTTTGTGACGAAGCGCTTTCTGGTGAGGCAGGAGCTGATTTCCCGGTCCATCGCTTTGTTTGAGGAGAGCGTGGAGATGGATGTGATTCCCACAGGCTTTGCTTTCGTGGACGGGGACACGGAGCTTACAGACGCCCTCTTGCAGAAGCATGGAACCCGCCTGTACATTGACGGGGATCTCAACCTTAAGGACGGCAGCGAGAACTGCCTTGAGAGGCTGGATGCGCTCTGTGTGAAGGGCAATGTGCGTCTCCTGAAGAGGCAGGAAGAGGCTTTTTCCAGAGTGGATGCCACTTATGAGGCGCTGGTTTTTGTGAAGGGAAGATATATAGCGAATCAGCCCAAAATCGTGGTGGATCAGGCGCTTTTGGAGGCTTCCCCGGACGGAATGGAGATCAGAAACTGTGCGGTGCTCAAGGTGAAGAAGGATGCGGCAGCGGAGCTTATTCTGGAAAGGCTTTGGGTGGGGAACTGCGCCCATGTTTTCTGCAGCCCGGAGCAGAAAAGCTCTATACAGCTGGTGTGCGGCAATGTGGCGAAGATCAGTGAAGGGGAGCAGGAGGAAGAAGAGGACGAAGGCGGCATGCTGGGAAAGCTGAAAAAGATGATGGGCAGCAGAGTGGTAAATGCGGATACTTATATTCTGTAACCGGAAGTTTGTGAGCATATGAAGGAAACAAGAGGAGAAAAGCGCCGCTCCCGACCGGGGGCGGCGGGCAAAAAGGAGAGGAAGCGGCAAAATGGAGAGGGAACGGATCGAGAGCTATGTCGGGAAGCTGTGTACGCAGGCTGGGGAGAGCGGGGAGTTTTACAGGAATTTCTGCGAAAATCTTTTTGCAGATGAGGAGATTTGCAGGGAGTTCGTCCACTACATGGAGAACGGCAATTTTGCCTGCCAGGCGAAGGTGGGGGGATACACGGTGGTGGACGTGATGATCTGGCAGATCGATCATTTCAAGGCCTGGCTTGACCGGGACACCTCGGGAACCGGAAGAAACAGCGGAAGGATGCTGCTGCTTGCTTTTGACACGCTGCTTAAGATGAAAAAAGACCCTGCGCCGTACGTCCAGAAGATGCAGTCGGAGACCGGGACGGACTACGAGGGAAAATTCAAATGAAAGGTATATATCCTCGGTGTACAGGGAGTGTGCACTGAGGGCGGGCGTATCTGTTTAAAAAGGCGCCAGCCGCCGCGTGTTCCTCCGGGATATTTGTATGATTGAACCGAGACACCGGCGATACGGAAAGCCGCACTCATCCCTGAACTGACGCCAAATTGATTATACCACGCTTTTTTCTAAAAATGAAGCCTTCTCTGCACGGCTTCCCGCAGCCTTCGCTTTGACAGGATGGTGAGAAGCGCGATGGCGATTACCCCGCAGATGGTAAGGACGATGGCGGACCACATCAGATGCAGGGGAACCTCCCGGTAGCGGTCGATCAGAAGCTCGATTCCCACGCACAGGAGTGCGATCTCCACAAAGAAATACAGAGCGGTGGTGATGAAGGACACCCGGAAGGTGCGCAGCAGCAGCGCGAAGATCTCCACCAGTATGGTGGCAAGAGCCGTGATGGGCAGGGCAAGCTGCACAAACCATCTGTCGCTTTTCGTGTTGAAGGTGATCATATACAGATAAAAGCCAATGGCCGCCCCGTCAAAGGCCAGGGAAAGATAGATTGGCAGCTTTGTGTAGATCACCAGCGGAAATATGAGCACGAACAGGATCAGGCAGGCCCCGATGATGAACAGGGACCAGGGACTGCCGGAAAAGACAAAGAGATTCAAAAGCAGACAGCACAGGGACGTGGCGGAGAGAACCACCGTGGTAAGGATGGCAAGATCCTTGCGCTTTACCACATCCACCTGCCCCTTTTCCTTTGGATAAGGGGCGTTTTGTGCTGTCAGCTTCTGCAGTTCGCCGGGGTTGATGACAGGCGTGTTGCAAAGGGGACATTTTTTCAGGGAGCGTTCCAGCTCCACGCCGCAGTTGACACAATATGACATAAGCTTTCCTTTCCGAGGGCCGGCCGTCTGCCTGCCCTTACGTGCGATTACTTTCTATGGTTACATGGATGCCGTCCGCAACCAGCTTGCGGAAAAAATACCGTTCCACATCCGATTCCATGATGCTGCTGGCAAAATTCACGGTGAGAATATCCTCAAAGCTGATGATAGCGCAGTTGGTCCGGGAGGAAAAGGGCTGCCCCATATAGATATCAAAACGCTCGATATAGGGCTTCATGTCCTCCGGAACCTTGATTGCGCCCATGTTGGTGAGCCCGGCGGAGGAATTTTTGTCCTGAACCCTGGTGTAAAAGAGCCTCACCACAAAATCCTTGACAAAGAGAGGCACGATACGGATGAAGGGGTTGCGCTGGGTGCTGGCGTTGGTAGTGATGTCGCCCTTTAAAAATTTTTCATTAATATAGTAGCGCATGTAATTGTGCACCTGGGCTACGATCTCCGGAAAGCTGTAATCCCCAAGGCGGGGATCCACCACGGGATAGACCATGGTGATAAAATTCCGCAGGGTTTTTGAGGGGAAAAAGCGCCGAAGGTTCACGGGCATGGCGATTTTTACCGGACGAAGGCGCAGATGCCATTCGTTCTGCTGCTTTTTCAGGAGGGCGTAGAGGAGAACGGCGTTCAGATACTCCGTGATGGTGGCGTCATATTTTTTGGCCACCGTCATGACCTCGGAGACGGAAAGGATCCCGTCAATGACATTAAAGGTGTAAAAGGGCTCCTTGGTGCCCCGCACGCGGTAGGTCTTCTCACCGGGCCGCTTGGGGCATACCTTGGCGTTGGCATAGCGCATGTAGGCATCCTCCAGCTCCTCCGGATCCGGAGCTTCCCCGATATCCTTCACGAAAAAGCCGTTGCTCACCGTGTGGCCGAGAAGCCGCAGATAGACAGCCGTGATAGTCTGCAGCACATACATGCCGCCGCTCCCGTCGCCCAGGCTGTGATGCGCTTCCAGGGAGATACGGCAGCCGTAATAATAGACCCGCAGAAGATAGCGGTTATTCGCCTTAAAGGGCATGGGCATACAGAAATTCCGCACGTCCTTCTGGACGAAGGGGCCGGGCCTGTGGTTTGGTTCCAGATAGCGCCAGAAGAGTCCTTTGCGGATGGCGGTTTTGTAGGTGGGGAAGCGCTCCAGGGCGGTATCAACGGCCTGCTGGAGGATCTTTGGATCTATGGGCTCTTTCAGGAGCACGGACAGGCGGTAAACGGAAGAGAAATCCCTGCGCTGCAGAGTCGGGTACACGATAGCGGACAGATCCAGTTTGTACCAGATCTTTTTTTCTGTGCCGGAGACGCCGGCGTTTTTTTTTCCGGATTTAAGTTTATTCAATCGTATCTTCCTTCTGAAAATGTTTTTCATGTTTTACGGGTTCCGAAGTTATGCATAAATAGGAAAGCATAACATGCATGACCTTTTGACCCTGGCATTTTTAATTAGTATAACACAAAATGGGGAAAGTGTGCTACACTATGCGGGAAAGAATATGTTTTTCCTGGCTGTACATCCGCCTGGGAAAAGAGACGATAACGGGGAGGAATTATGGCTATTACACCAAAGACGCAAAAGGCCGCAAAGGAATCCAGGGCTCCAAAGGAAGCAAGAAGACTGCTGACAAAGAAGCCTTCGCCGGAGGCACTGAATCTGAGTATGATGAGCCTGATCCGCAAAGTTCACGGCATGATCGACCATCCGGACATTGAGAAGCACAGGCATTCCCAGGATCAGGTGGGAGCCTTGCTCGGAAATGCGAAGGATGTGCTGATCCGGCCGCTGGAGCTGGAAGGGATGGAGGCGGAGTGGGTCTGCGTGAACCGGGTTCACATGAAAAAATACGTGATTTTATACTGCCATGGCGGAGGCTACTCCACGGGAAGCAGTGTCTATGCCAGGACACTCACCACCAAGCTGGCGGCCTCCACGTCCATGGACGTGCTCTGCTTTGACTACCGGCTTGCGCCGGAAAATCCCTATCCGGCGGCTCTTGAGGATGCCGTGAAGGTGTGGGATTATCTGATGTTGTTCGGTTATGGAGCGAGGGATATCATTCTTGCGGGGGACTCTGCGGGAGGAAATCTTGCCCTTGCCCTTACCCTGAAGCTGAAGGAGGAAAAAAGGCTTCTTCCAAGAGGCCTGGTGCTCTTGTCGCCGTGGACGGATCTCACCTCATCCGGAAAGAGCCATGAGAGCCGAAAAGAGGCGGATCCGGTTCTGGACGAGGAGTATTTAAACCGGATGATTCACAATTACGCTCCAAAGGAAGAGCTGACAGAACCTCTCATTTCTCCGCTTTTCGGGGATTTTTCCGGTTTCCCGCCCACCTATATCCAGGTAGGGGACAATGAGATCCTTTTGAATGACTCCGTCTCCCTCCACAAGAAAATGATAAAGGAAAACGTGTCCGTGAAGATGGATGTCTACAAGGGAATGTGGCATGTCTTCCAGATGTCTCCGCTTAAGACTTCCTACGAGGCCATGGAAAAGTGTGCGGAGTTTATCTATGATATCTGCAGATAGCTATTGTGCGGTTGGACGCGCCAGGGAGCATCCAACCTGACTCCCACATTCGCAAAACCCGCGCTTATGCGCTTCTGTGTCTGCTTGCGCATCCACATTTTGCTCATTTGGGAGTGGGTTGCAATCCAATACCTGTCTGCATTGCCATAAATGGCATGCATACAGATCATTGGATTGCAACCGCACAGGTAGAAAATTTTCCAGACAGAAAAAGGAAATGAGCTGTCTGTGCAGAATATTGTAAATAGAGGATGTTGGTTTCAGGAGTATATTTATGAACATTCGAGAAAATCTGGAGCGGCTAGAAACAGAATATCTGAGCCCCTATGCGGCTCACAGCAGGGATTCCAGGGGAAGGCTGCGCCCGGAAGAGCAGTGTGATATCCGGCCGGTCTACCAGAGGGACAGGGACAGGATTCTGCATTCCAAGTCTTTCCGAAGGCTCAAGGACAAAACCCAGGTGTTTTTAACTCCGGAGGGAGATCATTACCGGACCAGGCTTACCCACACGCTGGAGGTTTCCCAGAACGCAAGAACCATTGCAAAGGCCCTTCGGATGAACGAGGATCTTGTGGAAGCAATCGCCCTTGGCCATGATCTCGGCCATACGCCTTTTGGCCATGCGGGAGAACGCGCACTGAACGCCGTGTGCCCCTATGGGTTCAGGCACAGCGAACAGAGCGTGCGGACCGTGGATCTGCTGGAGAAGGGAGGAGCAGGGCTGAATCTGACTTATGAAGTCCGGGACGGGATTCTGAATCATCAGACAAGGGGGATGCCCTCCACGCTTGAGGGAAAGATTGTCCGTTTTTCGGATAAGATCGCCTATATCCATCACGATATGGACGACGCAATCCGGGCAGGAATCCTCACGGAGAAGGATATCCCAAAGGAGATCAGCGACGTGATCGGGGCGACCACGGGGGAGCGGCTGGATCACTTTATTCATGATATTGTGAGTACCAGCAGCGGCAGGGACGATATTCGGATGTCAGAGCCCGTGGCGCAGGCCATGAAGAAGTTGCGTCAGTTTATGTTTGAAAATGTCTATCAGCACAAGGAAGCCAAAAGCCAGGAGGGAAAGGCGGAGATGCTGATGCAGACCCTTTACAGCTATTACCGCCATCATCTGGAGCTTTTGTCGGAGGATCTGAAAAAGCTGATTGACAGAGGAGAGGCTGAGGAAAAGATAGTTTGTGATTACATAGGCGCCATGACAGACCGGTTTGCCATTGCAAAATACGAGGAGATCTACATTCCCAGGTCATGGCATTATTAGGAGAGAATATGTATTATCCGGATGAGCTGGTTGAAGAAATACGCACGAAAAACGATATTGTGGATGTGATCTCCGGTTATGTCAGACTGCAGAGGAAAGGGAGCAGCCATTTTGGGCTGTGCCCTTTTCACAATGAAAAATCGCCTTCCTTCTCGGTTTCCCAGGGAAAACAGATGTTTTACTGCTTCGGCTGCGGTGCGGGAGGAAATGTTTTTACCTTTATCATGCAGTATGAGAACTACTCCTTTCAGGAGGCGGTAAAGTTTCTTGCGGATCGGGCGGGCGTTCGTCTTCCCGAGGCCGATTACGGCGGGGAAGCCAAAAAAAGGGACACTAAACGCGCAAGGCTTCTGGAAGTAAACAAGGAGGCTGCCAAATACTTTTATTACCAGCTGCGCACAAAAAGCGGGCAGGCCGGATATCAGTATTTGAGGGACAGGCAGCTGTCTGATGAGACCATCCGGAAATTCGGGCTTGGGTTTGCCAATATGACAAGCAACGACCTTGTAAAATATCTCAGGGGAAAAGGCTATGAGGACGGCCTGCTGCAGGAGGCCGGGCTGGCAGGCTTTGACGAAAAACACGGAATGCATGACAAGTTCTGGAACCGGGTCATGTTTCCCATACAGGACAGCAACCACCGGGTCATCGGCTTTGGCGGAAGGGTAATGGGAGACGGGAAGCCCAAATATTTAAACTCCCCAGAGACCATGATCTTTGACAAGAGCCGGAATCTTTACGGCCTGAACCTTGCAAAGAGCGCAAGGCAGAACAACATCATACTCTGCGAGGGCTATATGGATGTGATCGCCATGCACCAGGCAGGCTTCACCCAGGCCGCTGCCTCCCTTGGAACGGCCTTTACGGAGGGACAGGCCTCTCTTATTGGCCGTTACGCCAGGGAGGTGATCCTTGCATATGACAGTGACGGTGCGGGGGTGCGGGCGGCGCTTCGGGCCATTGGGATTCTGCGCGGGGCGGGGCTTACCGGCAGGGTGCTGAGTATGGAGCCCTTCAAGGATCCGGATGAGTTTATCAAAAACAGGGGGCGGGAGGCCTTTGCGGAGAGGATCGCCCAGGCGGAAAATTCCTTTTTCTTTGAGCTGCGCATGCTGCAGAGGGAATACGACCTGAAGGATCCGGAGTCCAAGACAAGGTTTTACCGCGAGATTGCGAAAAGGCTCTGCGGTTTTTCCGAGGAAGTGGAGCGGGAAAACTATATCCAGGCCGTGGCGGAACGGTATGGGATCGGTTTTCAGAATCTGAGAAAGCTGGTATTGTCCTACGCTTCCCAGACGGGGTTTGCAAGTCCTGTCCAGCGTCCGAAATCCGGCATGGGCAGGAAGGATCAGCCTGCGGAAAACCGCAGGAAGTCCCAGCGTCTGCTGTTAACCTGGCTGGTGGAGGAACCTTCCCTTTACCCCAGGATAAAGAAATATATTTCTCCGGAGGATTTTACGGAGGAGCTGTACCGGAAGATAGCTGTGAAGCTCTTCGAGGGGCTGGATCAGGGGGAGATGAACCCGGCCGCCATCATCAGCCTGTTTACGGACGAGGAGGAGCAGAGACAGGCTGCGGGGGTGTTCAATACCAGGCTGGAAGAACTTTCAGGAAAGCAGGAGCGGGAAAAGGCATTTCACGACATCCTTCTTGCGGTAAAGAGAAACAGCTATGAGTATTTTTCCGGACAGCTTGGTGCGGATATGGCGGCTGTCAATCAGGTGATCGCAGGCAAAAAAGCGCTGGAAGAACTTAGCAAAACGCATATTTCGCTGGATTAGAGTAAATACTGTATAGAAAATTAGGAAGGATGGGAATTCACAATGGATGAAAACGCACAGGCAAAATTTGATGAGAAACTGAAAACTCTCTTAGCCGTTGCCAAGAAAAAGAAAAATGTTCTGGAATATCAGGAAATCAGTGAATATTTCGCTGATATGGCATTGGGCGAGGAACAGTTTGACAAAATTTTGGAGACCCTGGAACAAAACAATGTGGATGTGCTGCGAATCACGGAAGAGGATGATGTGGATGACGAGGAGATCATACTCACCGAGGAGGATGAGGTTGATATGGAAAATATCGACCTGTCCGTACCGGACGGCGTCAGCATAGAGGATCCGGTGCGAATGTATCTCAAGGAGATTGGGAAGGTTCCGCTGCTCTCCGCCGAGGAGGAGATCGAACTCGCCCAGAAGATGGAGCTGGGAGACCAGGACGCAAAGAAGCGTCTTGCCGAGGCGAATCTGCGTCTCGTGGTCAGCATTGCCAAGAGATATGTAGGAAGAGGCATGCTCTTTCTTGATCTGATTCAGGAAGGAAACCTGGGGCTGATCAAGGCCGTGGAAAAATTCGATTACCGCAAGGGATATAAGTTTTCCACCTACGCAACCTGGTGGATTCGTCAGGCAATTACAAGGGCCATTGCCGACCAGGCAAGAACGATCCGGATACCGGTGCACATGGTGGAAACCATAAACAAACTGATCCGGGTGAGCAGACAGCTTTTGCAGGAGCTTGGGCGGGAACCCACTCCGGAGGAGATTGCGGAGGAGATGAGCCTTCCGGTGGAGCGCGTGAGGGAGATCCTCAAGATTTCCCAGGAGCCCGTTTCCCTGGAGACGCCCATCGGCGAGGAGGAGGATTCTCACCTTGGGGACTTTATTCAGGATGACAATGTGCCTGTGCCTGCGGATGCGGCGGCTTTTACCTTGTTAAAGGAGCAGCTGGTGGAGGTTCTCGGCACACTGACGGACAGGGAGCAGAAGGTACTGCGTCTGCGGTTCGGGCTTGATGACGGAAGAGCCAGGACTCTGGAGGAAGTGGGAAAGGAATTTAACGTTACCAGAGAGCGGATCCGACAGATCGAGGCAAAGGCGCTTCGCAAGCTGCGCCACCCCAGCAGAAGCCGCAAGCTCAAGGATTATCTGGACTAGGCATTTTTATGGAAAGAGTCATTTCACTTTCAAAGCGGATGCAGGCTGCGGCAGATCTGGTATCCCAGGGGAAACGGGTGTGCGACGTGGGATGCGACCACGGCTATGTCTCGATTTACCTGGTTCAGAGCGGGAAATCGCCCCGGGTGCTTGCCATGGATGTCCGAAGAGGACCGCTCCTCCGGGCGGAAGAGCATGTTCATAAATACCGGGCAGAGGATTACATAACCCTGCGCTTATCGGACGGGCTTAGCGCTTACCGGGCCGGGGAAGCGGATACGCTCCTGTGTGCGGGAATGGGCGGACGCCTTATGATGGAGATTTTGGAAAAGGATCGGGAGAAAACGGCGGATTTTGAGGAGCTGGTGCTTCAGCCTCAGTCGGAGCTTCCTCTTTTCCGGAAATTCCTGCGGGAAAACGGATATCGGTTTATTGAAGAGAGAATGGTTTTTGAGGAGGGAAAGTTTTACCCCCTGATGAAGGTTGCGCGGTCTTCGGGTCTTTCGGCAAAGCGGACACAGGAGTCGGAAAAGCTCTGCAGATACGGAAAGCTTTTGGAAGAAGGGGAGGAGACCGTCCTGGGCGATCTGCTCGGGCCGCTTCTTCTTAAGGAGAGGGATCCTTATCTTCTGCGGTTTGTTCAAAAGGAGATCCGGACAAAGAAGGAAATCCTGGACCGGCTCGGGAGAGACGGTGCGCGGCACCAGGGACGGGTGAGGGAGCTTACGGGAGAGCTTTCGCTTCTTGAAAAGGCTGAGGCATTATGGGGGATGTGAAGGAAATGACGCCAGAGGTTTTATTCGCTGGCGAGGAGAAAGGAGCAAGGGGATCTATGGCAAAGATTATAATTGAGGGAGTGGAGAGGGAATACCCGGAGGGTATTTCCTATGAGGCCATTGCAAACGAATACCAGGCGCAGTATGGGAATATGATTGCGCTGGTTCTGGAAAATTACAAGATCAGGGAGCTGATCAAAACCGTGAACAAAGACTGCCGTCTGTCGTTTCTGACATTGAAGGACAATATCGGCCACAAAGCTTATGTGCGGACGGCGACCATGATGCTGATAAAAGCCGTGTATGATGTGCTCGGCAGTGAAAATGTGGAAAAGGCCAAGGTGGAGTTCGCCATCGGTCAGGGCTATTACTGCGAGGTTAAGATGCAGCAGAAGCTGACCGGCGATATGGTGGGCCGGATCGGTGAGAGAATGCGCACTCTGGCACAGATGAACCTTCCCATAACCAAGAAGTCCTATTCTCTTGATGATGCCAGGGCGATTTTCAAAAAATATAAGATGCTGGACAAGGAAAAGCTGTTCCGTTACCGAAGGAGCTCTTTTGTAAACGTATACTGTCTGGACGGATTCTACGACTATTATTACGGATATATGCTGCCAAGCACGGGGTATGTCAAATATTTTGACCTCACGCATTATGAGGACGGGATCCTGCTTCTTTTGCCCGGTATGGGAGAACCGGATAAGATTGATTACTTTGAACCGAGGGAAAAGCTTTTTGGCGCACTTAAGACCTCTTCCCTGTGGGGGGAAATGGTGGGAATTGACACGGTGGGCGACCTGAACGAGGCCATCTGCGGCGGCGGCATGAACGATATGATACTGGTTCAGGAGGCTCTGCTGGAACGCAGGATCGGCGAGATTGCCAAAAATATCGTGGACCGGGGCAATGTGAAGTTTGTGCTGATCGCAGGGCCCTCCTCCTCCGGAAAGACCACCTTTTCCCATCGGCTTTCCATCCAGCTGCGCACCTATGGAAAGAAGCCGCATCCCATTGCGCTGGATGATTATTTTGTGGACAGGGAGAAGACGCCAAGGGATGAGAACGGCGATTACAATTTCGAATGCCTGGAAGCCATTGACCTGGAGCTGTTTAACAGCGACATGACCCGGCTTTTGAACGGTGAGGCGGTGGAGCTGCCCTCCTTTAACTTTAAGAGCGGGAAGCGGGAGTACAGGGGAAACGTCAAGCGGCTTGGCGATGAGGATATCCTGGTGATCGAGGGAATTCACGGGCTGAATCCCAAAACCACCCAGGCGCTGCCGGATGAGAGCAAGTTCAAGATTTACATCAGCGCCCTTACCAGCCTGAATATCGATGAGCACAACCGGATTCCCACCACGGACGGAAGGCTGCTGCGCAGGATCGTCCGTGACGCAAGGACGAGGGGGGCAAGCGCAAAGAGGACGATCAACATGTGGCCTTCTGTGAGAAGAGGGGAGGAAATGTATATCTTTCCTTTTCAGGAGGGCGCGGATGAAATGTTTAATTCCGTCATGATTTATGAGCTTTCCGTGCTCAAGCAGTATGCGGAGCCTCTTTTGTTTGAAATCGGACAGCAGGAGCCGGAGTACCATGAGGCAAAGCGGCTTCTGAAATTCCTGGAGTATTTTCTCGGAATTGACAGCGGGAACGTGCCCAGCAATTCGATCTGCCGGGAATTTATAGGGGGAAGCTGTTTTCCGGTTTAAATCCGTTTGATTTAATTGATTGACTTTGCCGCAATATACTATATAATATAGAAAGAATCAAGTAGGACAAATGATCGCGGCTGCCCGAACCGGCGGCATGGCTGGTGGCCGTGCCCGATTCGGGCAGGTGAGGAAAGTCCGGGCTTCACAGGGCAGGATGCCGGATAACGTCCGGTGGAGGTGACTCCAAGGCCAGTGCAACAGAAATAAACCGCCCCAAGTTTGACGTTTTGCCAGAATTTGGCGAGGCTGAACTTTTGGGGTAAGGGTGGAAAGGGAGTGTAAGAGACTACCGCCTGCACGGTAACGGGCAGGGCACATGTAAACCCCATCCGAAGCAAGACCGAACAGAAAGCGTTAAGCCGGCCCGGCGAGCTTTCAGGTGGGTCGCTTGACGTTGCCGGCGACGGCGGCGCTAGACAGATGATCATTCGCGACATAACCCGGCTTATCGTCCTGCTTGGTTTCTTCATTAATTTGGTATGATCGATGAATCAGAGATTGAAATGAGTAAATGGTATCCGTGGAGTAAACACAAATTTTTTTGCTGTTATCTGATTTTATTGGCGTTTTTGCCGTCCGCAGCAACAGCATATGCAAAGGAACCGGATATGGGGCGTCTGATACAATCCACCACTTTTGAGGAGGATTATCAGGCGCTTGTTCATCTTGGGCTGACGGGGACGCCGCTTCTTGAAGAGGAAGATCAGGCTGCGGCATTCGCAAACGTGCTTGGCAGCTGTGTGCGCATACAGGGAGGCGGGCATTACGGAAGCGGAAATATCTATGCGCTGACAGAGGATGAGATTATTATTGTGACCAACCGTCATGTGCTGGATTACTTTGACGGGGAAGGTTTTGTGACCTTTTTTAACGGGAGGATCGCAGACGGAAGGATACTTGGCTTGGGAGAAGAGGCGGACGTGGGTTTTATCAGTGTTCCGGCAGGCCTTTTTCCCTTTGAGGAGCTTCTTAGCCTGAAAAGTGTGCGCATGCGGGGCGGGGGCTGTGAAACCTTAAATGCATCCGGAAGTTTTTTTATCGTGGATGCGGCCAGCAGCCCGGACAGTCCGGTTCTGTGCGAGGGAAGGATCCTGGACGAGAGGAGGTACCTGGCCGACTATGGGAGGGAGATGCTCTATGGCGGCTGCAGGGCGGTTCCAGGGATGTCCGGCAGCGGGATCTTTGACCTTTATGGAAATTATATCGGGATTCTGTCAGGCGGTACCCTGCAGGGCGAGATTGCGGGGGTGCCTGCCGACGAGATCGGGAGGATATACCGGGAAGTATTGGAAAATCCATGAGATGAAAGAATCCCGGTTCCTGTGAGGGTCAGAACCGGGATGATTTCTTATCCATATGCGAATCTATCTGAAAAACTAGGCCATCTTGTTTACAGCCTGCGCTAAACGCGAAACTTTTCTGGCAGCTGTATTTTTGTGATAAACGCCCTTGGAAGCAGCCTTGCCGATCGTAGATGTAGCAGCAATCAGTTCCTGTTGAGCGGCAGCCTTATCATTTGCGGCGATAGCGGCGTTTACCTTCTTGACAGCTGTTTTAACACCGGATTTGATCGCTTTGTTTCTGGCAGCCTTCGTTCTGTTTACTAAAATTCTCTTTTTAGCTGATTTAATATTAGCCATGATCACACCTCCTCTTCGATTCGTTCACACTCAAGGTGTTTCATTAAAGCCGGAGACACGGACGTCTTAATGTAAACACACGTCTATTATTTTAGCCTGTACGGATTCGTCTGTCAATAGTATTTCAAATATTTTCCTGATAATTTGTGAGTAGTTATGGAAAAGACTGCGCATACTGAGAACAGAATGCTAAAAGTTCGGGCAAGCACGGAAAAGGTATGATTTTGGAGGAAAGATGAGCGGCTTTAAAGTAAGGACGGATCTGGCTCTGGAGGCGAGAGAAAATGTGGAGGAGAGTGCAGAAGAGCTCCGGGGTGTAACGGTTGATGAGAATTATGACGAGGAAACCGAAGTGAAGGTGACCAGGGTAATCATTGAGTCAAAGAACAGCGCAAGAGTGCTCGGCAAGCCCATAGGTACCTACATCACCCTGGAGGCTCCTGCCATGGCGCTGCCGGACGAGGAATACCACAAGGAAATATCCGACGAGCTTGCAAGGCAGCTACGGGCGATTATTCCGGGAATGGATGAGGAGATCTCCGTGCTGGTGGTGGGGCTTGGAAACCGGGATGTGACGGCGGATGCACTGGGCCCAAACGTGGTGGATAACCTGACCATCACAAGACACATGGTCAAAGAATTCGGCAAGGCGGCTTACGGAAAGAGCAAAGTCCATATGACTAGCGGTCTTGTGCCGGGCGTCATGGCCAAGACTGGCATGGAGACTGCGGAAATCATCAAAGGGGTTGTGGAGAAAACAAAGCCGGACGTGGTGGTTGTGGTGGACGCCCTTGCCGCCCGATCCACCAGAAGGCTCAACCGGACGATACAGGTGACGAATACGGGAATCCATCCGGGTTCCGGAGTGGGAAACCACAGAAATTCCATCACAAGGGAAAGCCTCGGAGTACCCGTTATTGCCATAGGGGTGCCGACAGTGGTGGATGCCGCAACGATTGTCAATGATGCGCTGGAAAAGGTTCTGCACAGTATCTGTAAGGAGGCGGTGGACCTGCAGGAAGAGCTGCGGAACGGCATGGGCGAGCTGTACAATATGTATGTCACAGGAAAAGACGTGGATTACGAGATCAAGCAGATCAGCCATATTATCTGCGACGCCCTGAACAAAGCCCTGGAGCTTTAGACGGCCGGCGCCCAGGAATGATTGAAAGGATACAGGCATATACTTTTTTAGTGAGGTGGCCTGTCATGAGGGATAAAAGGCTTGCAAAAATAAAAAAGTGGATCCTTCTGTCTGTTATTTCAGTCGGACTGGTCTGTATGGCGGTAAATTACCTGAAAAGCCAGAAACCGGATGAGAAGGGCGGGGGAGGGATCTGGAGCTTTCTGGGAGCTGCCGCGACAAGGCAGATTCAGAAAACCTATTTTCTGCTGCCCGCCTATCTGGAGGAAGGGAAGGAGGACGGAAATCCGGTACGGCTTGCACAGGAGATCCTGCTTGGCAGGATGCCCATTTATTCCTACGCCATGGAATACGGCGGCCAGGAACAGACCGAGGACGGGAGCATGGCGGAAATTATCATGAGGCAGGAGGGGACGGACGAGGACAATAAGAATATAGAAGAGAGCCATCTGGATTACGGGAAGGATGCCTTACATATAGAAAACAGTATGCTGGAAGAAATGCAGCGGGAGAACCGCACACATACCGGCCAGGAGGAAGCGCCTGCGCAGCAGGAGGACGTACAGGAGCCACAGGACACACAGGAGCCTGCACAGGAGGAGATTGCTGTGCCTGAGGGTTTTTTAAAGCCGGAGGAGCCCTCCTATACTTATGACTGGTCCGAGGACTGGGGATATAACGAACTGGTTTCCAACTTTTATGCCATTGATAATACAACTCTCCTGAAGGAAGAATATATGAACCTGGATTCCCTTCTGTACAGCGACCTTTCGGTAAACCAGGACGCTGAAGGACCGCAGATTTTGATTTACCACACACATTCGCAGGAGGCCTTTGCGGATTCCGTTTTGGGAGATAAGTCCACCACCATTGTGGGGGCGGGAGAGTATCTGGCACAGCTTCTCGAGCAGGAGTACGGCTTTAAAGTATTGCACCATACCGGAGAATATGATGTGGAAGGACGGGATTATGCCTACAACAATTCCCTTCCGGCATTGGAGGAAATCCTGGAGCAGAATCCGACCATTGAGGTGGTGATCGACCTGCACAGGGATGCGGTGCGGGAGGGGCAGAAGCTGGTGATGGATCTGGAAGGCCGGCCCACGGCCCGGTTCATGTTTTTCAACGGAATGAGTTATCTGCGGAAAAAGGGGGACATTTCCTATCTGGAAAATCCATACATACAGGAGAACCTGGCCTTTTCCTTTCAGGCCCAGGTGGCGGCCAATGAGTATTATCCGGGAATCGCCCGTAAAATTTATCTGAAGGCATACCGCTACAATCTTCACTTGAGACCGAGGAGCATGCTGATCGAGCTGGGCGCCCAGACCAACACAGTGGAGGAAATCCGAAATGCATGCGAACCCCTCGCCCACATCATTTCCATTGTACTCGGGGGATGAATATGTTATACTTCCAGTAGCGAAAAAGCACACAGGTGCGGGAAATACAGGAGGTACGCATGGCGCAGACAGACCAGAGCAGAATCAGAAACTTCTGCATTGTAGCCCATATCGATCATGGAAAGTCTACATTGGCAGACAGAATTATAGAAAAAACAGGACTCCTTACCAGCAGGGAAATGCAGGCCCAGGTTCTGGACAACATGGATCTGGAGAGGGAGAGGGGAATCACCATCAAGGCCCAGAGTGTGCGGACCATCTACAAGGCGAGAGACGGGCAGGAGTATGTTTTTAACCTGATCGACACGCCGGGGCATGTGGATTTTAACTATGAGGTCAGCAGAAGCCTTGCGGCCTGCGACGGCGCCATTTTGGTGGTGGATGCGGCGCAGGGAATCGAGGCCCAGACTTTGGCAAACGTTTATCTGGCCCTGGATCACAACCTGGAGGTTTTTCCGGTGATCAACAAGATCGATCTGCCAAGTGCGGAGCCGGAACGGGTCAAAAACGAGATTGAGGATATTATCGGAATTGAGGCTCAGGACGCCCCTCTGATTTCCGCAAAGAACGGTACAGGGATCGAGGAGGTGCTTGAGGCGGTGGTGGAGAAGATACCGGCGCCCGGCGGAAATCCGGACAACCCTCTGCAGGCGCTTATTTTTGACTCCGTCTATGATCCCTACAAAGGCGTCATCATCTTCTGCCGCCTGATGGAAGGGCGGGTGCACAAGGGCACGTCCATCCGTATGATGGCTACAGGTGCCGTGGCCGATGTGGTGGAGGTGGGCTATTTCGGCGCAGGGCAGTTTATTGCCAGTGAAGAACTTTCCGCAGGGATGGTAGGTTATATCATGGCCTCCATCAAGAATGTGAAGGATACGGCTGTGGGCGATACGGTGACGGAAGCCGCAAGGCCCTGCAGCGAGCCGCTTCCCGGCTACAAGAAAGTGAATTCCATGGTATACTGCGGGATTTATCCGGCGGACAGCGCCAGATATACGGATTTGCGGGACGCCCTGGAAAAGCTTCAGCTCAATGACGCCGCCCTCCACTATGAACCGGAAACCTCCATGGCTCTTGGCTTTGGCTTCCGCTGCGGTTTTCTCGGCCTGCTGCATCTGGAGATTATTCAGGAACGGCTGGAGCGGGAGTACAATCTGGATCTTGTGACTACGGCCCCGGGCGTTATCTACAAGGTGCATAAGACGAACGGGGAGGTGGTGGAGCTGACCAATCCCTCCAATCTGCCGGATCCCGCAGAGATCGAGTTTATGGAGGAGCCTGTGGTTTCCGCGGAGATCATGGTGACCACGGAGTTTATCGGCTCCATCATGGAGCTTTGCCAGGAGCGCCGGGGACGGTATCTGAGCATGGAATACATGGAGGAGACCAGAGCGCTTCTCAAGTATGAGCTTCCTCTCAATGAGATCATCTATGACTTTTTTGACGCACTCAAATCCCGTTCCAGAGGCTATGCGTCCTTTGACTATGAGCTGAAGGACTATGAGCAGTCCGAGCTTGTGAAACTGGATATTCTGATCAATAAGGAGGAAGTGGACGCCCTCTCCTTTATCGTTCACAGGGACAGCGCCTATGAGCGCGGAAGAAGGATGTGCGAAAAACTGAAGGAGGAGATTCCGAGGCATCTGTTTGAGATTCCCATTCAGGCTGCGGTGGGGGGCAAGATTATCGCAAGGGAGACGGTGAAGGCCATGCGCAAGGATGTGCTTGCCAAGTGCTATGGCGGCGATATCACCCGGAAAAAGAAGCTTCTTGAGAAGCAGAAGGAAGGAAAGAAGCGCATGCGTCAGATTGGCAGCGTGGAGGTTCCCCAGAAGGCCTTTATGAGCGTTTTGAAGCTGGATGAGAACTGAGAAAAAACCCCTGAGCCTTTACATCCATATCCCCTTCTGTATCCGGAAGTGCCGGTACTGCGATTTCCTGTCCTTTCCGGCGGATCAGGACAAACGGGAGCTTTACCTGGAATGCCTTTCGCAGGAGATCGGGAGGAAGGCGCAGGATTTGACAGGATATGAGGTGCAGACGGTTTTTGTGGGAGGGGGAACGCCCTCCCTGCTTTCCGTTTCGGAGATGGAGAGGATTCTGGGAACGGTTACCGACAATTATTCCATGGCGCAGGAGCGGGAAATCACCGTTGAGGCAAATCCGGGCACGGTTTCGCCAGCAAAGCTCTCCGGTTATGTCCGAATGGGAGTGAACCGCTTAAGCCTTGGACTGCAGTCGGCGGATGACGCAGAGCTCGCAATGCTTGGGAGGATCCATACCTATGGGGATTTTCTTACGACCTATGAGGCGGCCCGGAGGGCGGGCTTTTCCAACATAAACGTGGATCTGATGTCGGCCCTGCCCGGGCAGACCGTGCAGAGCTATCGGGATACCCTCTCCAGGGTGCTTTCCTTAAACCCGCCTCCGGAGCACATATCGGCCTACAGCCTGATTCTGGAAGAGGGGACCTGGTTTTACGAGCACAGGCCAGAGCTCCCGGACGAGGAGACGGATCGGCTTATGTACCAGATGACCTGCGCCGTGTTAAAGGAAAAAGGCTATCAAAGATACGAGATTTCCAATTACGCCCGCCCCGGTTTTGAATGCAGACATAACAAGGTTTACTGGACGAGGGGGGATTATGCGGGATTTGGGCTGGGGGCGGCCTCCCTGATCGGGGAGACGAGATACAGCAACAGCGCAAGTTTTGACGCCTATGTAAAGACCTGCGGGGAAAACGTGGAAAACGTGGAAACGCTCTCTCGGGAAGATCAGATGGAAGAGTTTATGTTTCTGGGGCTTCGCCTTACCAGGGGAATTTCCTGCATGGATTTTGAACGGGCCTTTGGAAGGAGTTTCTGGGAGATCTATGGCCGGACGGCGCAAAAGCTTCTGGGGCAGGGGGTTTTGCTCTGCGAGAAGAGTGCGGAGGATGAGAGAATCTTTCTGAGTGAATATGGACTGGATGTGAGCAATGCGGTGATGGCGGAATTTTTATTGTGAAAGCCCCGGACAGTGGCCATTGCTGGAGCACGAAGTGCGGAGCAGTCGGCTTTCATGCGTGGTGGTGCGCTGCATCAGCGGCCCGCCGCAGGAAATTTTTGTGGAAAGGCACTTGAGGGCCCCAAGAGTCATACAATAATAAAAATGACTTTGGGGGCGCCTTTTGAAAACCTTTAGTCAACCGCTGTCGGCCTCGGAGGAGGCTTATTATCTGCAGCAATTAAAAGAAGGAAACGGCGAAGAAGCAAAAAAGGCAAGGGAAATTTTGATAGAAAGAAACCTTCGCCTGGTGGCCCACATTGCCAAAAAATATCAAAATGTGGATGAGGATATGGAGGATCTGATTTCCATAGGCACTATCGGTCTGATCAAGGCCATATCATCCTTTGACGCAGGTAAGGGGAAGCTGTCCACCTACGCCTCCCGCTGTATTGACAATGAACTTTTGATGCTGTTACGATCCAAGAAAAAGAGTGCGAGGGAAGTGTCCCTGTTTGAGCCGATCGGTACGGATAAAGAAGGGAACGAGATTAATCTGCTGGATATCATCGAGCAGGAACAGACTGAAGTGACGGAGCAGATGGAGTTCTGTGAAAACGCAAAAAAGGTAAAGCGCCTTCTGACAGAGGTGCTCAGCGACCGGGAGAGAGAAATCATTTATTTAAGGTACGGACTTTTGACGGGCAGGGACGTGACCCAGCGGGAGATCGGGGAAGCGCTCCACATTTCCCGAAGTTATGTGAGCCGGATTGAGAAGAAGGCGCTTTTGAAGCTTCGGGAAAAGTTTGAGGAGTAGCCCGAGGACAAATAAGAGGAAGAGGTATCCGGGTAAAGGGATAGAGTTGGTTCGACCGGGGCTGTTGAACTGATTCTGTCCTGTTTTGTTTGGTAATGGTATAGATGCTGCGAAATTTTGTGTGATTTTCTTGTAGGTTATATGGGAAGCATGTATAATAAGGGATGAGATTGCGTCTGAGCACTATATCATTACCTCCAACCGGGAGAAGCTTACAGCAAGCTGCGCTTGCCGGGGGAAGGTATGATGTGATGATGGAGCCAAAGAATGGACAGACAATGCCGTAATCATAGAGTTTAAAGTCAAGGATTCTGGCGAAAAATCTTTGGAGGATACTGCGGATGCCGCCCTGAAACAGATTGAGGAAAAGCGAAGCCAGGCAGATTTTGAGAACCGGGGACTCCCTGGAGACCGAATCCGAAAATATGCCTTTGTCTTTAAAGGGAAAGAAGTTCTGATAAAAAGCGGAGGAAAAAATTTATGCCAACTATAAGAGAAATGCTCAGTCTGGCCAGAAGCGCCGGGGCATCCGATCTTCATATCACGGCGGGAGCCTCGCCGAGAATGCGGATAAACGGGGAGTTGATTCCCATGGATTTTGCAAGAATGCTTCCGGAGGAGATGCACAGGCTCCTGGAGGAGATTGCGGATGACGGGCAGCGGAAGATCTTTGAGGAAAAGGGAGAACTCGATATGTCCTTTTCCATCCGGAATGAGGGAAGATACCGGGTGAATGCCTACAGACAGAGAGGGTCGGTGGCGATTGCCATCCGGATCGTGGGCACGCAGATTCCTTCCCCGCAGGAGTTGGGAGTGCCTGCGGCGGTGCTGGAGCTTTCCCGGAAAAAGAGGGGGCTGGTGCTGGTGACAGGGCCTGCGGGGAGCGGCAAATCCACCACGCTTGCCGCAATCGTTGACCGGATTAACCGGGAGAGAGAGTGCCATATCATTACCCTGGAGGATCCCATTGAGTATCTCCATCATCATGGGAAGGCCCTGGTAAATCAGAGAGAGATCGGGCTGGACTGTGTAAGCTACCAGAGCGCCATGCGCTCGGCCCTCAAGGAGGATCCGGATGTGATCCTGATTGGGGAGCTGCGCGACTATGAGACCATCAGTCTTGCGGTTATGGCGGCCCGGAGAGGACATTTTGTGCTCTCCGCCCTGCACACGGTGGGGGCTTCCGATACAATGGAATGCATGGCGGACGTCTTCCCGCCCCATCAGCAGCAACAGATCCGGGTGCAGCTCTCCAATGTGCTGGAGGCCGTGGTTTCCCAGCAGCTGCTCCCAAGGGCGGACAACTTTGGAAGGGTGACGGCCTTTGAGGTGCTGCTGCTCAACCAGGCGCTCCGGGGACTGCTGCGGGAGGGAAAATACCATCAGCTTATGTCCATGATGCAGGCAGGGCGGGGAAGCGGCATGCTTGCCATGGACGATTCCATTGCGCGTCTTTATCATGAGGGAAAGATCAGCAGGCAGACGGCTGTTTCGTATGCCTCGAATCCGGAGGGGATGGAGAGCCGACTGTTCTGATTAGAGATATTTAAGATATTTTAATAAAAATATAATTGCCTTTTGGCGGCTGGTTGTTTACAGTAAAGAAGATCTGGAAAGAAATTCTTTACTGTTTTTTTTCGCAGGCCGGATTCCGGCATATTTTCAAAGAAAAATGCAAGTGCCATGTCAGGCAGACAAAAAAGGAGGGATTACTTGTACAGTACGGTTTTGTCGGGAACTGTTTATGGAATGGACAGCGTTCTCGTTGAGGTGGAGGTGGACGTATCGCCCGGCCTCCCCTGTTTCGCCATGGTGGGAAGACTTGGGGCCGAGGTGAAGGAGTCGGGCGAGAGGGTCAGAATTTCTCTCAAAAACATGGGAATTCACCTGCCGCCCGTGCACATTGCGGTGAATTTGTCGCCGGCGGATATCCGAAAGGAGGGAACCGCTTTTGATCTTCCCATAGCGGCGGCGGTTCTGGCCTCCATGGAAAAGATCAGAAAGGGAGGTGCGGAGAATATTCTGATTCTCGGAGAGCTTGGGCTCAATGGGGAGGTAAGGCCCGTAAAGGGAGTTCTTCCTATTATAAAGAAAGCCTGGGAGGCCGGGATCGGGTACTGCCTGATCCCGGAGAAAAACGTGAGGGAAGCGTCCCGGATCCGGGATATGAAAATCGCAGGGGTTTCCAGTCTGACGCAGGCGATCACCTGTCTGA
>CAJTVN010000012.1:24610-111606 GCA_910579685.1 uncultured Lachnospiraceae bacterium
GGAGCGCGGAAAGTGGCTTGCTTTTGAAAAGATCTGCGGGGAGGCGGAACCGGAGAGAGAGCCGGAGCCGGACTTTTGCGAGATCACAGGACAGGAAGGCGTAAAAAGAGGGGCGCTGCTTGCGGCGGCCGGCTTTCATAATCTGCTGATCGTGGGGCCTCCCGGATCGGGCAAGACAATGACGGCAAGAAGGCTGCCGTCCATATTGCCGCCCCTCTCCAATGAGGAGAGCCTTGAGGTTTCCGCCATTTACAGCATTGCGGGGCTGCTCGACGGCCAAAAGCCCTATATCGCCAGAAGGCCTTTTTTGAATCCGCACCACAGCGTTTCGCCTCAGGCGCTGACAGGAGGGGGCAGAATTCCCAAACCCGGGGTGGTCAGTCTGGCCCATCGCGGCGTGCTGTTTATGGACGAGATGCCGGAGTTCAAAAAGCAGACATTGGACATGCTGCGCCAGCCCATGGAGGATAAAAGGGTTCAGATTGCCAGAGCCAGCGGAAGCTTTTCCTACCCGGCTGATTTCATGCTGGTGGGCGCCATGAATCCCTGCCCCTGCGGATATTATCCGGATCGAAACCGCTGCCGCTGCACGCCCTATGAGATCCGTCAGTATATTTCTCATATCTCAGGGCCGGTGCTTGACCGTATCGATATCCGGGTCAATGCGCCGGCCTTGCAGATCCATCGGCTGCAGGAGGAAGGAAGAGGGGAGACCAGCGGGGAAATGAGGAAAAAAGTGATGCGCGCAAGAGAGAGCCAGCAGAGACGGTTTGCCGGCACGTCCCTGCGCTTCAATGCGGATCTCGGACCGGGGGATATGGATAAATACTGTCCGCTGGGAACCGCACAGAAGGAAATGATGGAGAGAATGTTTCAGGCTATGGGATTCAGCGCAAGGGCCTATCACCGGATAGTCAAAGTGGCGAGGACCATTGCGGACGTGGAGGGGAGTGCGGATATTACAGCCGCTCATCTGGCGGAGGCGGCCTGCTACCACGGCGGAGGGGAGGAGATCGGCCAAAATGGAGAATGAAGGAACAGAAATGGGACTTTGGGAGGAAAAGGAGAGGGAGAACGCCTGCAGGTACTGGCTTCACTGCGCACCGGGAATCGGACCGGGAGCCATGAAGACGCTGGTGGAGAAGCTGGGAAGCGCCTGGAAGGTCTATCAGGCATCCTGCCAGGAGCTTCGCAGAGCGCTGGGGGAAACGGAAAAGGAAGAGGACGGAAAAAGGAAAAAGGCCGAAGGCCTCTGTGAGTCCCGCATTGGATGGGAGCTTACGGAAAACTACAGGAGACTGCTGGATCGGGGAATCCGCATGGTCAGTATCTGGGAAGAGAAGTACCCGCAGCGGCTTCGGAAAATAGCAAATCCGCCGGTCGTTCTTTACTATCTGGGATCCCTTCCGGATGAGGAGAGGGCGTCGCTTGCCATTGTGGGCGCAAGGGAATGCTCGGACTACGGAAGCAGCATGGCACAGGCCTTCGGGGCGCAGATTGCCGCCTGCGGGGTCAATATTATCAGCGGTATGGCCCGGGGGATCGACGGAATCAGCCAGAGGGGCGCACTGGCTGCGGGAGGCAGCACCTATGCGGTTCTGGGCTGCGGCGTGGATATCTGTTATCCGGCATCCAACCGGGAGCTTTATGAAAAGATTCCGCACAGGGGAGGCGTTCTCTCGCCCTATCCTCCCGGGATGACGCCCGCAAGGAATCTGTTTCCCTACCGGAACCGGATCGTGGCCGGGCTTGCCGACGCGGTTCTCGTGGTCGAGGCCAGGCAGAAGAGCGGAACCTGGATCACAGTGGATATGGCGCTGGAGCAGGGGAAGGATGTGTACGCCGTTCCGGGACGGCTGACCGACAGACTCAGCGACGGATGCAATCTGCTGATCCGGCAGGGAGCGGGTATCGCCCTTGCGCCCGGTGACGTGGCGGCGGAGCTTTCCGTCCTGATAAACCGCAGAGGAAACAGACAGGTGTGGCGGACCGGGGAAAAGCTTCGGGATGAGAATAAAACGGGAGCGGACTGCGGACAGGAAAGAAGGGAAGCTGGAAACGAAACGGAGAAAGGGACAAAAACCGAGCGCAGCCGCATCCTTGCGCTTCTTGATTTGAACCCCCTGTCCGTGGATGAGATTTTTGAGAGGGCAAAAAGGGCGGGAATGAATCTGACCCTTCCGCAGCTTTTGGCCGAACTGGTGGAGCTGTGTACGGAGGGAATGGCCAGACAGACGGGCGGGAGTTATTTTGCAGGGAAACGGACACAGGGACATTGCGCAAAGGGGAAAATCGTATTACAATCAGTCTGGAAAGAAAAACCAATGGAATAGTAAGGAAGGGAGTGCGGTAAAATATGAATACGTTTCTGTATGAGGTGGAGAGCATTGACGGCGATTACGCCAATTTGAGGAGGATTGACGCAGAGGCGGCTGAACCCAAGCTGGTTGCGAGGGCGCTTCTTCCGCCGGAAATTGCGGAGGGCACCAGACTGAAATACGAGTGGATGCAGTATGAAATAACGGATTGACGGGAACAAAAAAAGCCTGTTAAGAAAAATTTAACTTGCACCTTCCGGGGAATTGGTGTATAGTGTAGCGGAATTAAGTATAGAAGCAAGGGGATATGCAGACAATGGCGAAATATCTGGTAATTGTGGAATCACCGGCCAAGGTTAAGACGATAAAAAAATTTTTGGGCGCCAATTACGAAGTGATGGCAAGCAACGGCCATGTGCGGGATTTGCCAAAGAGTCAGATGGGAATCGACACGGAAAACGATTATGAGCCCAAATACATTACCATAAGAGGCAAGGGAGATATCCTTGCCGCTCTTCGCAAAGAGGTGAAGAAGGCGGAAAAGATCTATCTTGCCACCGACCCGGACCGGGAGGGGGAAGCTATTTCCTGGCATCTGTTAAAGGCGCTAAAGCTGGAGGACAAAAAGGTGTACCGGATCACCTTTAATGAGATTACCAAAAATGCGGTAAAGGATTCTCTCAAGAACGCCAGGGAGATCGATATGAATCTCGTGGATTCCCAGCAGGCTAGGCGTATGCTGGACCGTATGGTGGGATATCGGATCTCCCCTCTTTTGTGGGCAAAGGTCAAAAGAGGCCTGAGTGCGGGCAGGGTGCAGTCCGTGGCGCTGCGCATCATCTGTGACCGGGAAGAGGAAATCAACAATTTTATTCCGGAGGAATACTGGACCCTGGATGGGGTTTTCTCCATACCCGGAGAGAAAAAGCCTCTGGTGGCAAAGTATTATGGAACGAAGGGCGAAAAGGCGTCGATTTCTTCCAGAGAAGAGCTGGAGCGGATTATCAGCCAGCTTGAGGGGGCGGAGTTTGTCGTAAGCGAGGTGAAGAAGGGCGAGCGGGTAAAAAAAGCGCCGCTTCCGTTTACCACGTCCACCCTGCAGCAGGAGGCCAGCAAGGTTCTCAACTTTTCCACGCAGAAAACCATGCGGCTGGCCCAGCAGCTCTATGAGGGAATCGATATCAAGGGAAACGGAACAGTAGGCGTCATCACTTATCTGCGTACGGACTCCACCAGAGTGTCGGCGGAGGCGCAGGCCATGGCGGAAAAGTTCATCGCAAAGAACTACGGAGACGAGTATGCTGCTGTGCCCGCCGAGGGCAAAAAGGGAGGGCAGAAAATCCAGGATGCCCATGAGGCGATCCGCCCCACCAGCCTTGATGCGACACCGGCACAGCTTAAGGATTCCCTTTCCAGAGATCAGTTCCGGCTCTATCAGCTGATCTGGAAACGGTTTACGGCAAGCTGCATGGCGGCGGCCAGATATGAGACCACATCCGTAAAAATCGACGGAGGCGGGCATCGTTTTACCGTGTCAGCCTCCCGGATGATTTTTGACGGCTTTATGAGCGTTTACACCCAGGAGGAGGAGAAGGAGGAAAACAATACGCTGGTGAAGGAGATTGACACTTCCACGAAGCTGCAGCGGGAGAGCTTTGAGGGAAAACAGCACTTCACCCAGCCGTTGCCCCACTATACGGAGGCTTCCCTGGTACATGCCCTTGAAGAGCTTGGAATCGGGCGTCCCAGTACGTATGCGCCGACCATCACAACAATCCTGGCCAGAAGATACATTGTGAAGGAAAACCGAAGCCTGTATGTGACGGAGCTCGGGGAGGTGGTCAACAGCATGATGAAGGACGCTTTTCCCAGTATTGTGGACGTGAATTTCACGGCCAATATGGAGGCGCTTCTCGACGGCATCGAAGAGGGAGAGGTGAAATGGAAGACGGTAATCGCCAACTTCTATCCGGATTTGGACGAAGCGGTGCAAAGGGCGGAGAAGGAGCTTGAGGAGGTGGAGATTGCGGACGAGGTTTCTGACGAGACCTGCGATATCTGCGGCCGCAACATGATCATCAAATACGGCCCCCACGGACGTTTTCTGGCCTGCCCGGGATTTCCCGAGTGCCGCAATACAAAGCCCTATTTTGAGAAGATCGGTGTCTCCTGTCCCAAGTGCGGCAAGGATATTGTGCTGAAAAAGACCAAAAAAGGAAGAAAGTATTACGGATGCATTGACAATCCGGACTGCGATTTCATGGTGTGGCAGCGTCCGTCTGATGTCAAATGCCAGAAGTGCGGCGCACTGATGCTCTACAAGGGAAATAAGGTTGTGTGTTCGAACGAAAGCTGCGGCCATGTGGAGAATGTGCCGAAAAAGGAAGAGGAGGCACGGAAATAATAGTCAGAAATATTGTTTTACGTGTAGTAATTATTGGAAAAAATAAAAAAATTGTATAAAGTTATATTGTAATTCCATGCATAAACATTGAAAAATTTAAAAGGATATGTTAGAATAAAATTTGTAGCGTGAAGTGGAAAAGCGGGAGGCATGGAATGAGCAGCGTACAGTTACTGGACAAGACCAGAAAAATTGGGAAACTTCTTCATAATAACAATTCAAGCAAGGTGGTTTTCAACGACATTTGCAGGGTTCTGTGCGATATTTTGAGTTCTAATGTGCTTGTGATCAGCCGAAAGGGAAAGGTTCTTGGCGTTGGAGATGCGCAGGGAGTGGAATCCATCACGGAGCTGATCGTGGATCATGTGGGAGGTTTTATCGATTCCATGCTGAACGAACGCCTGCTTGCGATCCTTTCCACTAAGGAGAACGTTAACCTGGAGACTCTTGGCTTTGAGGAGGGGGACGTGAAAAAGTTCCAGGCGATTATCACGCCCATAGAAATTGCGGGAGAGAGGCTTGGAACGCTTTTTATTTACAAATGCGACGCACAGTACGATATTGACGATATTATCCTGTGTGAATATGGAACAACCGTTGTGGGCCTCGAGATGCTCCGGGCTGTCAACGAGGAAAATGCCGAGGAAAACAGAAAGCTGGCGGTGATCAAATCAGCCATCGGTACTCTTTCCTACTCGGAGATGGAGGCGGTGGTACATATATTTGAAGAGCTAAATGGCATGGAGGGTATTCTTGTGGCAAGCAAAATTGCCGATAAGGTGGGAATTACCCGGTCCGTGATTGTCAACGCCCTGCGCAAGTTTGAGAGTGCGGGAGTGATTGAATCCAGGTCGTCCGGCATGAAGGGTACTTATATCAAAGTGTTGAATGACATGGTTTTTGACGAGGTAGAGAAGCTGAAAAAGGAAAATATGCACTGAACCGACGAAGGCTGGCTGGAACGGAACGTGGGATATTTGCAACCAAATATTTCATTTTGTGTTTTTTTTAAAATGGTCTTGTGCTTTTTTCTAAAATAATTATAATATAATAGGTATATGTAATGATGCCAGGGTCAAAAGGTCATGCATGATATGCTTGCATATCTGTGCATGACGTTGGGACTCGTAAAACATGAAAAAGCAGCCCGACAGGGCGGATTTTGAATGTTATCAGGATTGTGAGAGCACAAAGTACGAAACAATCCGCAGGTATCAGGGGGCAAAATACCTTTTGACCCCAACATCATGTAATAGATATATATGACAATGTGCGGCGGGAAGGAGTTTTTATGTTCAATAGCAACGTGTTTAATTATGTAAATGTACTGCAGAAAGCGGCTGATGCGGCGTGGCTTCGTAACGACGTGTTATCTAACAATATTTCGAATGTAAGTACCCCTGGATACAAGAGGCAGGATGTGGACTTTGAATCCCAGCTTAAGAGGGCGATGGGGAATACCAGATACAAGACCGTGGACGAGAGGGTTTCCAATATCAGAACGTCTGAGCTGAATCCCACCGTTTATACGGATTCCGTGGGATTTTCCTACAGGCTTGACGGCAACAATGTGGATATGGATACGGAGGGCGCATATCTTGCGGCCAACCAGATCAAATATAATGGGCTGATTGACTGTATAAACGGAGATTTCAGCAATTTAAGACTCGTAATGAAATAGGGGGTAAAGGAATATGGGGCTTTTTTCATCTTTTGATATCAATGCGTCCGGCATGACGGCACAACGCTATCGCATGGATGTAATTTCGGAAAATCTGGCGAACGCCTATACCACCAGGACGCAGGACGGGACGCCGTACAGGCGAAAGGTTGTTTCCTTCGAGCAGAGGGGAGAGGGCGTGTCGGAATTTGGCCGCGTGTTCAACCGTGCCAGCGATTCCTTTAAGGGGAAGGGAGTCCGCGTAGGGAAGGTTATGCAGGATACCTGGACGGAGATGGTTATGGCTTATGATCCGTCCCATCCGGATGCGGATGAGAACGGGTATGTGACCTATCCCAATGTGAGCGTGGTCACGGAAATGACAAACCTGATTGATGCCAGCCGCTCCTTTGAGGCGAACGCCACCGCATTTTCCGCCAGCAAGGCGATTGCGGTGAAAGGACTTGAAATGAGTCAACAGTAAATCACTGTAGGGTAAATCTTACAGAAATCCGGGAGGAAGAAAAGTGGATATCTCATCTTTATATAATATATCTTCGGACGTGATCAGAAAAGCGGCCGAGGAGGGAATGATACAGTCGCCTGCTGCGGGCGGCGACTTTGGAAGTATATTTGACAAAGCTGTTGACAGCCTGAACACAACCAATGCCTATCTGTCTGATGCGGAGAATGAAAAGCTGAAATGGGCTCTGGGCGAGACGGAAAATACGCACGATTTGACCATTGCGCTGCAGAAATCTTCCGCTGCGCTGCAGTATACGGTAGCCATTCGAGACAAATTCCTGGAAGCATACAAAGAACTTATGCAGATGCAAATATAAAAAGCTCTTAGAGTGCAAAAGAAACAGGAGTAGATCATGGCGGACAGAGTTAGGGAACTATTAAATAAATTATTAGAGTGGTGGAACAGGTTTTCCACCAAACAGCGGACTTTTATCATTGCGGCATCAGCGGGTGCTGTTATTGCGATTGCTATTTTGCTCTCAGTTGTGACAAAGCCGAAGTATGTGCTCCTTCTGGATGCGCAGACGACAAAGGAGGCCTCCGAGGTAAGGGATCTTCTGGAGGCGGAGGGCCTTCTGTACCAGATTTCCGATGATGGGAATCAGATCCGGATCAAGCGTGAGCAGCAGGCGGACGCAAGGCTGTTACTTGCGGCAAATGATATCCAGGCAGTGGGATATACATTGAGCGATGTGACGGAGGGGGGCTTTAGCACCACTGAGTCCGACAAGCAAAAGAGATATGAGTATTATATGGAGAACAGACTGGCAAATGATTTCATTGCCAGATTTTCTTCTGTAAAAAGCGCAGTTGTGGATTTGTCAATTCCCCAGAACGACGGCACGCTGATCGCCACGAGGGAGGAGGCGTCCGCATGGATTCTTCTGACGCTGGACGGTGAGTTCACTGAGGACAATGCGGCCTTTCTGGCAAAAGCGGTGAGCAGGGCCATCGGCAATGAGACGGAAGAGGGCATTATCATTACGGATACCAACGGAAATATGCTTTTTTCCGGGGACAGCAATTACAGTGCCGCAGGGACGGCGAGCTCCCAGCTGGGAATCAAGACCCAGTGGGAAGCCCAGGTCAAGAATGAGGTAAGGCAGGTACTGGTTGGAACCAATGAGTTTGACAAGGTGGAGGTTGCCAGCAATCTGAATCTGAGCTTTTCCTCCAGCGAGCAGACGTATCATGAATACCTTCCGGTGGAAGGAGGAACCCAGGGCGTGAAGAGTTCGGATCGAACCTTCACCTCTCAGTCAGAGAATGCCGGAGGGGGAATTCCCGGAACGGATTCCAACGGGGAGACCCCGGAATATGAATATCAGGATTCCGGCAATAGCAGCACCTCCACGGAGGAAACGGAAAACAATTACCTTCCCAGCGAGCGCATCACCAAGACCACGGGTCTTCCGGGCTCCATCAATTATGAAAGCTCCTCCATTGCAATTACGGCAATCCGCTATAATATCGTGCGGGAAGAGGACATTGACGCACAGGGGCTGCTGGACGGGATCACCTGGGAGGAGTACAAGATAGCAAACGCACAGGCCGACAGGATTACCGTGGAAGATGAAATGTATGACGTGGTTTCCAAGGCCACGGGTTTCCCAAGAGAGAACATAGCCTTTGCGGCGCGCACGGAGAACATATTTCTTGACAGAGAGGGCCTGCATATTGCGGCCTCTGACGTGATCCAGATCGTACTTATTATAATAATTCTGGCGCTTCTCGGATTCGTGGTATTCCGGAGCATGCGTTCCGACAAGACCGTTCAGGAACAGCAGGAGCTTCCTGAGGAGCTTCCGGTGGAAACACTGCTTCAGTCACAGCCCGAGCTTGGAATTGAGGATATTGCCATGGAGCAGATGTCTGAGACCAGGAAGATGATTGAAAAATTTGTGGACGAAAATCCCGAGGCGGCGGCGAGCCTGCTGCGCAACTGGATTAATCAGGATTGGGGCTAAAGGGAAGGAGGCAGTTTTATGGCCAAGAACGGTGAAAGTAACTTGCAGGGCATACAGAAAGCAGCCATTCTTCTGATTGCGCTCGGGCCGGAAAAATCAGCTTCGATTTTTAAACATCTCAAGGAAGACGAGATTGAAGAGCTGACTTTGGAGATCGCCAATACAAGGAGTGTGACCCCGCAGGTTAAGGAAGAGATTATCGATGAGTTTTACGAGGTATGTCTCGCCCAGCAGTATATTGCGGAGGGCGGTATCTCTTATGCGAAGGAGCTTTTGGAGAAAGCGCTGGGTTCGGAGAAGGCTCTCAACGTGATCGGAAAGCTGACTGCGTCCTTGCAGGTTAAGCCTTTCGAGTTTATCAGAAAGACGGATCCGTCACAGCTTTTGAACTTCATACAGGATGAGCACCCGCAGACCATAGCTCTCATTTTGTCCTATCTGCCGGCTTCCCAGTCGTCCATGATTATATCGGCCCTGCCGCCGGACCGCCAGTCCGACGTGGCGAAGCGTATTGCGGTTATGGACAGAACAAGTCCGGATGTGGTGAAGGATGTGGAAAAGATACTGGAATCAAAGCTTTCTTCCCTGGTAAATCAGGATTACACCATTATCGGCGGTGTGGATGCGGTGGTAGAAATCTTAAACTCCGTGGATCGGGGAACGGAGAAACATATTATGGAGACGCTGGAGATCGAGGAGCCCGAGCTGGCGGACGAGATCCGGAAGAAAATGTTCGTCTTCGAGGATATTCTGCTGCTTGACGACCGTGCGATTCAGAGAGTCCTTCGGGATGTTGAGAATAACGACCTTGCCCTTGCGCTTAAGAGTGCAAATGAGCAGGTTCAGAATACAATTTTCAATAATCTGTCCAAGCGGCTTGCAGCCATGATTAAGGAAGACATGGAATACATGGGTCCTGTGCGTATGAAAGACGTGGAGGAGGCGCAGCAGAAGATTGTCAATGTAATCAGGAAGCTGGAAGATGCAGGTGAGATTGTCATTTCCAGAGGCGGAGGTGACGAAATTGTCGTTTAATACGAATCTTTACAAATCCAGCTGGGTTGTCATGCATGAGCAGGGAACCCGGGTAATCGATAATAATGCACTGCTGGAGGAGAAGCTGAGCAAGGCGCGTAAAGCGGCCTTTATGGAAAAGAAGGAGCCCAGGGAGCAGGAGGAAGGTTTTGTGGAGGGACTGGATGCCGAGAAGCTGGATGCGCTTTTTGCGCAGAACGGCGCATCCATCCAGGAGATGAACCGTCAGAAAGAGGAGCTTTCCGCCCAGATCGAGCAGGCGAAAAGCGAGCTCGAGGAGATCAGAAGCCAGGCGGAGTCCATAATGGAGGATGCCAGAACGCAGGCGGAAACCATCAAAACGAAGGCCTATGAGGAAGCCAGGAACCAGGGCTATCGGGAGGGACATCAGGCGGGAATGCAGGAGGCCGAGGCTGTCCGGGAGGAATATCTTTCCGTGAAGCGGCAAAACGAGCAGGAATATCAGCAGCAGCTTGAGAATCTGGAACCGGAATTTGTGGAAGCTCTGACCGGCATCTATGAACATATATTTAAGGTGGATCTGAGCCGTTACAGAGATCTTGTGGCGAATCTCCTTGCAGGGGCCATGCAGAAGATTGAGGAGGCCAGAAATTTTCTGGTGCATGTGTCAAAGGAAGATTATGAAGGCGTGATCGCAAGCAGGGAATACATACGTTCCGAGGCGGGAGCCGGCGTGACGGTGGAGATCGTGGAGGACGTCACTTTATCCCGTTCCCAGTGTTTTATTGAGACAGAAAACGGTATTTATGATTGTAGTCTGGATACACAGCTTTCCGAACTTGGAAGGAAGCTCAGGCTGCTTTCCTACGAAAAAACCTGAGAACAGGTAAGAGGTGGAGTTTATTCGATGAAAGCAGTATCCGTTGATTTTGGAAAATACAACAAGATAGCCCAGGATCGTTTTTATAAGGTGAAGGGCAAAGTGGTGAATGTGGTAGGGCTTACCATTGAATCCAAGGGACCGCAGGCCAAGCTGGGCGATATCTGCAAGATTTTTCCCGGAATGCGGGAAGAGGAGGGCGATTTTGCGCTGGCGGAGGTCGTGGGTTTTCGGGAGGGCAAGGTTCTCCTGATGCCCTATCAGAACGTGGAGGGCATGGGCCCGGGAAGCGGCGTGGAAAACACGGGAGTGCCGCTTAAGGTGCGGGTGAACGAGGAGCTTCTCGGAAAGACGCTGGACGGTCTCGGAAGGACGGATGCGGAACTTTTCGGTGCAAGAGAATATTCCGTGGAGGCCATGCCCCCGGATCCCATGAGCCGCAAGATCATTGATGAGATACTTCCCATGGGTGTGAAGGCGGTGGATGGTCTGATCACCATAGGAAAAGGACAGCGAATCGGGATTTTTGCAGGCTCCGGCGTGGGAAAATCCACATTAATGGGAATGTTCGCCCGCAACACAAAGGCGGATATCAATGTAATCGCTCTGATCGGGGAGCGGGGCAGAGAGGTAAAAGAATTTATAGAGAGAGATCTTGGGCCGGAGGGCATGAAGCGCTCTGTGGTGGTGGTTGCCACTTCTGACAAGCCGGCTCTTGAGCGTAAGAAGGCGGCTCAGACCGCCACTGCAATTGCGGAATATTTCAGGGATCAGGGAAAAGACGTTCTGCTCATGATGGATTCCCTGACCCGTTTTTCCATGGCTCAGAGAGAGATCGGCCTAGCCAGCGGGGAGCCTCCGGTGTCAAGAGGATATCCGCCCAGCGTGTACTCGGAGATGCCAAAGCTCTTAGAGAGGGCCGGGCGCTCGGATAAAGGCTCCATCACGGGGCTGTACACCGTTCTGGTGGACGGGGATGATTTTAACGAGCCTATCACGGACACGGCCCGCAGTATTCTGGACGGACATATTATGCTGAGCCGGAAGCTGGTGCACAAGAACCATTATCCGGCGATCGACGTGCTTCAGAGTATTTCCAGATGTATGAGCCAGATTGCGGAGAGGGAGCACAAGCAGATGGCTGGAAAGCTGAAAAATGTGCTCGCCACCTACAGTGAGGCGGAGGATCTGATCAATATCGGCGCCTACAAGTCGGGAAGCAATCCGGAGATTGACTATGCGATCAGCAAGATACAGGCTGTAAACGAGTTTTTGCAGCAGGAGATTCATGAGAAGTTTTCCTTTGAGGAAACGCTGGAAATACTAAAAAACATGTTTAGAGAATAGACTACATTATGGCGAAGTTTATTTACAGGATGCAGAGCATTCTGAACATTAAGGAAAAGCTGGAGGAACAGGCCAGAAATGAATTTGCGCAGACTCTGATGCACCTGAACGAGGAAGAGGAAAAGCTGCGGCTCCTCGAGGGGAGAAAAGTCTCTTATGAGGAACAGGGCAGAGAGCTGCAAAAGAGCGGCCTGAATATCCTTGATATTTTGACAAACCGGAATGCAATTGCAAGAATGCAGGAATTTATCGAGATACAGAAGGATGCAGTCGCAGCTGCACAGGCACAGCTGGAACAAGCAAGAAAGAAGCTTCAGACGGCCATGCAGGAGAGCAAGACACAGGAAAAGCTGAGGGAAAAGGCTTTCGAGGCCTTTGTGAAGGAAGAAAACGCAAAGGAAGCCAAGGAAGTGGATGAGCTTGTCAGCTACAATTACAGTGTGGCTTTTGCCGGAAGAAGTAAGAAAGATGGAGCGGAAGAAAGTTATGCCATTAGATGAGGAACTTAATCAGGACGATGCGAAGCTTGAGAAGAAACGTCTGAAAGAAGAAAAGAAAAAGTTGAAAGCGGAACAGAAGGAACAGAAAAAGCTGGCCAGACAGCGCGCAAGGGAGCTCGACGACAGGGAAGAGGAACTGTCGGAGGGGGAAGATGCAAGCACTGGTTCTGTTTTTGCGGTTACGTTTGTGATCGTTCTGATCTGGATCGCTATTCTGTGTCTGGTTGTCAAGCTGGACTTTGGCGGTTTTGGAAGCAAGGTGCTTGCCCCGGTTCTGAAGGATGTGCCCATTGTCAATCTGATTCTTCCATCCACTGCGGATCCGGAGACGGATGAGCAGGAAAAGGAGAGCGAGGAGTATGGCGGCTACACCAGCCTGAAAGATGCGGTGGATTATATTAAGGAGCTGGAGCTGGAACTGGAGAGGGCCCAGGCGTCTTCGTCGGAGAGTGCACAGGAGATCGCACAGCTGAAGGAGCAGGTAGAAAGGCTCAAGACCTTTGAGGACAGCCAGATGGAATTCCAGCGGATCAAGACCGAGTTTTACGAGGAAGTGGTTTATGCCGACAAGGGCCCCGGTATTGAAGAATACAGAAAGTATTATGAGGGGATGGATCCCGCCACTGCGGAGTACCTTTACAAGCAGGTGCTGCAGCAGTCCGAGGAATCCGGGAAAATTTCCGAGTACGTGGAGAGCTATTCATCCATAAAACCGGCCTCAGCAGCGGCTATTTTCAGTGAGATGACGGATAACCTCGATCTGGTATCCAGGATATTGGAAGCGATGGATGCGGAGCAGAGAGGGGCCATTCTTGCGGCCATGGAGCCAGAACTGGCTGCAAGGCTGACCAAAATGATGGATCCGGAATCTTAAGGAAAATATCCAGTCTGTCGATATAAATTTGGGGTATGATTTTTAAAGAAAGGAGGAAGAGAGATGACGAGCACACCTGTAAAAGAGACAGTTCCGTTCTTTAATCTGCCGGGAGGCGGCAAGCCGGTTTCAGGATCCAGGACGGATATGGCGGGCGGTTTCGGTGATGTGATGAACCGAACCAGCTACGGCGGGAATGACTATTCTGCGGGGAGCAGAGTGAGCAGTTCGAATGTGCCGAAAACCCAGGTGAATGCATCCGGCGCAAGAAAGGACGCACTGAAGACAGAGGGCAGCCGCAGGGCGGTAAAGCCCGAGAAGACGACTCCCGGACAGGAACAGGCAGTGGAAGCGGCGGGTGAGAAGCTTGTGGATGAGACGGCAAAGGAGCTTGGCGTCAGCAAAGAGGAAGTCCTTGACGCAATGGAAGAGCTTGGTTTTGGAATGGCGGATCTTCTGAATGCGGATAACCTTACCGATCTGGTGCTGACACTCTCGGGAGCAGACGGCGCACTGGCGCTTCTGACGGATGAGACGCTGTATGGCAAAATGCAGAATCTTCTGGAGCTTTTGAATGGAATCCAGACGGAGTTGATGGAGGAATTTTCCATGGCGCCGGAGGAGTTTCAGACTCTGCTTGAGAGCATGTCTGCGGAAAATCAGGATGACGGCGCTTTCGGCGGGAATTATTCTGATGTGCTGAACCAGACCGGAGATGCCGCAAAGGAACAGGCGGCGCCCATTACCGTCACGGTTGAGCAGGGTAACGAAACCATCAAGGTAACTACGGATGAAAAGGGAAACACCGAGCAGGTTCAGGAGGTGGTGGTGAACCGGGAAGAGCCGCAGGAGAAGCCCTCTGACGAAAAGGGAAAAGGCGGTTTCACGGGCGGAAGTGAAAAGCAGGGATTTGGCGAAACCAACCCCATGCTGGACGCTCTTTTTAAGAATCCGGTTTCGGATGTGGATGCGCCCTTCGAGCAGGCGGCGCCTGTGCCGAATGCGGATCCCCAGGAAATCATGAAACAGATTCTGGATTATATGAAAATCCAGCTAAAGCCCGGAATGGAACAGCTTGAGATGCAGCTGCACCCGGAAAGCCTCGGAACCTTACATATCCAGCTTACCTCAAAGGGCGGAGAAATCACCGCACAGTTCCATGTACAGAACGAGGCCGTAAAGGCGGCGCTGGAGAGTCAGATCGTGGAGCTTAAGGACAGCTTAAGAGAGCAGGGAGTCAAGGTGGAAGCCGTGGAAGTCACAGTGGAGAGCCATGCGTTTGAGAGTAATCTCTGGCAGGGACAGGAACGCAATGATAGCGCTTCTTATCAGGGCGGTAAAAAGAGCCACAGGAGAATCAACCTGAACGCCCTCGAGGAGGATTTCGAGGAGAGTGCGGATGAGGAGGAAAAGCTCACGGCCGAGATGATGCGAGTAAACGGCAACACGGTGGATTACACTGCGTAGCGGCAGAATGGAAAAGCGCACAGTACGAAAAGGAAAAACGCACAGTGTGAAAAAGAAGAGCGCATGGCGCAGAAAGGAGCAGTAATGGTAGATGCAGTAGTAAAAGACGGACAGGTGGTGGAATCCGCTTCCCAGTCTTCTGTCAAGAAGGCGACCAAGAGCAAAAACGGCGTGGATAAGGATGCGTTTCTTCAGCTTCTTGTCGCACAGATGAAATATCAGGATCCCCTGGAGCCTACGTCGAATACGGAATTTATTTCCCAGTACGCACAGTTTTCTCAGGTGGAACAGATGCAGAACATGGCGGCGACCATGGAGCTTACGAGAGCGTCCTCTATGGTAGGCAAGCTTGTCACGGTGGAGTCGACGAATTCATCAGGAGAGACGGTGCAGGTACAGGGCTATGTGGAATATGTGGCCTATGAAAACGGCAAAGCGTTTATCTCCATTGACGGCAGCACCTATTCACTGGATGATGTGATCGCAGTGGTGGATGAGACTTACCAGACGGCCTATGATCTTGCGGTATCCTTTGTGGACGCAGTCGGAAAACTGCCCATACCCGAGGAATTAAATCTCAAGGATCACCAGGAGCGGATCGAGACTCTGCAGAAGGCCTTCAACAATATGACGGCTTATCAGCAGTCCTTTATTCCGGATGAGACCATTGAGAAGCTGAAAAAATGTGTGGAGAAGATTGCGGAGCTCAAGGCGGCCGAAGATGCGGATAAACCACCGGAGGGTGATAAGGATGAGACCGAGGGCGCAGACGGTTCGGGCGACGGAGATAAGACGGACGAAGGCGTATCGGATGGCAAGACGACGATAGAATAGACATATGAAGGCTTTTGCAGGATGCATAAAGAGCCGCTCACGGAGGAGGTATAATATGAAGGTTCAGAAAAACGGATATCTTTCCACCTGGCAGGCAGCGGAACAATACCTGAACCAGAACCCGAAGCCCGGACAGATCCGGACGCAGGAGGGACTGACTTTTCAGGATATTCTGCAGACAAAGCAGCCGGGCGGGGAAGTGAAATTCTCCAAGCATGCGGCCCAGAGGCTCACCAACCGCAATATCGAGCTGACCAGCGGACAGATCGAGCGTCTGCAGGAGGGAACGGCCAGGGCGCAGGAAAAGGGGATCAAAGAATCCCTGGTGCTGGTAGACCAGCTGGCGTTTATCGTAAACATACCGAACAACACGGTGGTTACGGCAATGGACCGGCAGGATGCGGCAGAAAACATATTTACAAATATTGACGGAGCAGTCATTATATAGCCGGACCTTTGTTTTGGAGGCTATTGGTTCCTGAATGACAGAGGGAACAGGAAATGCTCATATATTTTTAAGGAGGTCTTTTACTATGATGAGAGCATTGTTCGCTGGTGTGGCGGGACTTAAAACACACCAGACGAGAATGGACGTTATCGGCAACAACATTGCCAACGTGAACACGACGGCATACAAATCGCAGTCAATGGTATTCAGCGACCTGATGTACCAGACCACCCAGGCGGCATCCGGTGCAAATGCGCAGACGGGTGTGGGCGGTATCAACGCAAGGCAGATCGGTCTCGGTTCCAAGACGGGCGCAATCAAGACGGCGATCACAACCCAGGGGGCTTCCCAGTCCACCAACGATCCCTTCGATATTATGATCACCGGGGATGCGTTCTTCATCGTGAACAACGGAAGCGAGAATCTCTTTACCCGAGACGGTTCCTTCTATATTGACGGGGCCGGGAACCTTGCCATGACGAGTACGGGCTACAATGTCATGGGCTGGCAGACGGATCCTACGGATGACAGCGGGCTGAGTATTAAGCAGGATACGGTGAGCCCTCTGAAGATCATGACACCGGAAAATATGGAATATGAACCGGCGGCCACCACGCTGGCGAGGATAACGGGTATCGTGGACAGAAACGATACCAATGTAAACAGCGACGACGGAAAGATTATGAACCTGGACTTCTATGACGACCAGGGATATAAGTACACGGCGAGATTCAGTCTGCATGCGATTGATGGGGATGCGGGCACTTTCTACGTGAAGCTGGATGACGTGATTGACAGCAATGGCGATTCCATCGTTCCGGAGGGAGTCAATATCGAGGATGTCATCCAATTTAATGGCGGAGCCGAGGTTGAGATAAAGCCCGAAGATACCACTACCACTCCCCCCACTCCGGCTGTCAAGATCAAAAATGCGGCAATTCTGCAGTTCGACAGTACGAAGAAGGGCGCTTTCAGCTATGTCGGAGCGGCTGGTACCAAAGAGATTACACTGTCATTTGGCGGTAGCACGACCACGACCCCTCCGGTATCGTTTCCCGCATTTCAGGATATTAACATTGATTTTAGCGGAACTCAGAACGTGAACAACAATAACGCCTCCACGATAACTCCTTTAAGAGGCGATGAGAGCGGAAACGGGGCCGGGCGCAAGGTTGGTAAAATGAGCGGCGTGAGCATCCAGAAGGACGGAAAGATATTTACCGTCTATGACAACGGTATGAGAAAGCTGGTAGGCCAGATTGCGGTGGCGACCTTTGCCAATGCCTCCGGTCTTGCCAAGGAAGGCGACAACCTGTACTCGGCGACCCAGAACTCCGGGGATTTTGACGGAATCGGCCAGGATATCACGGCTGGCGGTACGGGATACATGAACACCGGCGTTCTGGAAATGAGTAATGTGGATCTCGCCGCAGAATTTACGGAAATGATCACAACCCAGAGAGGCTTCCAGGCCAACAGCCGTATCATCACGGTTTCCGATACGCTCCTGGAGGAACTGACCAACCTGAAGCGTTAATAGCAGGAACTGAAATAGGAAGGCAGTTTTTGAGAGCATGAAAATTCTATAATACAGGAAGGGAACCGGCTGGTACGGTTCCCTTCAGGCGTTAGGTTAATGGAGGTCCCAATGATAGAAGTGACTAAAATCAACGGAACAAAGGTTTTAATAAATCCCGACCTGATGGAACTGGTGGAGGAGACTCCGGACACGGTAATAGCGTTTACTACGGGAAGAAAAATAATTGTAAAAGAAAGTAGACAAGAAGTGAAAAATCTTGTAATATTGTATAGAAAGGATATTTTTGCGCATTGACGCAAAAGCAGGTGAAAGTTGTGGATTTAGCGTCGGTTTTAGGTTTACTTTTATGTTTTGGCATGTGTGCCTTCGGTATTATCAACAGTGCTGGTCTGGCTAACATAAATCGTTACGGGGATGTGGCGTCAGCAATTATCACTTTTGGCGGTGCTTTCTTTGCGATTATGGCATCTACCACCATGAAGAACTATATCGAAGGCCTCAAAAGCTTCATGCTTGTTTTCAAGGCTCCGGTCATTGACATTCAGGGAATGATCCAGCAGATCATCAATCTATCCAATGTGGCCCGGAAGGAAGGACTTCTTTCTCTGGAGGAGGCCGCAGGGGAGCTGGAAGATGAATTCATGAAAAAAGGAATTCTCCTGATTGTGGATGGTACGGATCCTGATCTTGTAAGGGGAATCCTTGAGACAGAGCTGGTCAGTCTCGAGGATCGACACAAAAAGAAGATCGGCTTCTGGGAGGATCTCGGCTCCATGGGACCTGCCTGGGGTATGATCGGTACGCTGATCGGTCTTGTTAACATGCTTTATGAAATGGATGATCCCTCCAAATTAGGACCTAACATGGCGGTGGCTTTGATTACCACCCTGTATGGTTCCCTCCTTGCGAACTGGATCTGCACGCCGGTTGCGAGCAAGCTTAAGGTGAACAATGCAAGCGAGGTTATGATGAAGGAGATTATGATAGAAGGTCTTCTGTCCATCCAGGCAGGGGAGAACCCCCGGGTAATTGAGGAGAAGCTGAAATCCTTCATGGCTCCTTCCGACAGAACCCTGGCAACTGATGAAGGTGATGGAGGTGAATAAGGATGGCAAAACGAAAGCCTGAGGAACCGCCAAAGGGCGCACCGGCCTGGCAGGCGACCTTTGCGGATCTGATGAACCTGCTGCTTTGCTTCTTCGTTATGCTGTTTTCCATGTCAACCATGGACGCACAGAAGTTTGAGCTTCTTGCCGCTTCCTTTAATCAGACCTTTAGTATTTTTTCTGCGGGAGCTACGGCCATCGGGGACGGATTTCTGATCAGCAACGGTGTGAGCCAGCTAAACGAGCTGGACGATTACATAAACAGCACCGGGAAATCAGCGGAGGGAGATACGATTCCCGAGGATCTCAAGGAGGCGGTCGAGATGATGGAGCAGGCGAAGCTTGAGGAGTCTGAGGAACTGGCGGAAAATATTGAGGAGGCCCTGGAGGAGAAAAAGCTGGAAAATGAAATTGATATTGAGTTTACCTCCCAGTATGTCCAGCTGACCTTAAACGGCGCTCTTTTGTTTGATTCCGGAAGCACCCAGCTCAAGGAGGAAGCGCTTCCGGTCTTAAATCAGGTTGGAATTATTTTACAGCAGTATGGTACAGGTACCATTGAAATAGAGGGACATACGGATAATGTTCCGATGTCCGGCTCAAAATATTCCAATAATGATGAGCTCAGCAATGGACGCGCGCTTTCCGTATTTTATTATCTGGAGGAAAATACGACGCTCAATCCGGCGAACATTAAGCATTCCGGAATGGGCGAGTATGTGCCTGTGGCAGATAATTCCACGCCGGAGGGCAGAGCCCAGAACAGAAGAGTAGAAATCAGGATCTACAATTCTCTAAGTGCATATTAATATTTCAGAAAAGGAAAACAGGCTATGAAAAAGAATTTAATTTCAGTTGTAATACTGGCGCTTCTGGTTGTAAACATTGTTTTTTCTGCGATTACCTTGTTCAGTGTCGCGGGCACCAACAAAAAAACGGCGGCCCTGGTCACGGATATCGCTTCTGCGATCAAGCTGGATCTGGATCTGGCGGATCCCAATGCCGGGGAGCCGGTGGTACCCATGGCGGATGTGGCGACTTATGATATTGCGGAGCTGACCATTCCTCTTAAGGCCATGGAGGGAGACGACAAGGATCGCTTCGGCCTCGTATCCGTCACTCTTTCCATGAATATGAAGGATAAGGATTACAGCACATACGGGGAAGATCTGGATTCCAGAAAAAGCCTTATTATCAGCGAGATCAATAATGTGATTTCCCAGCGCACCATGGATGAGGCCAAGGAAAGCAACCACATTTTCGAAGATGAAATCCTCGAAAAAATTCAGACCATGTTTGATTCCAAATTTATTTATAAAGTGACGATTACCAGCGCTATTTATCAGTAAGGCTGGAAACCGGGGGAATCTTACAGGATGAAGGAGGTGGACTTTTGTGGGCGAGGTACTTTCTCAAAGCGAGATAGATAACCTGCTGGCAGCGCTCAGTGCCGGTGAACTGGATGTGGACCAGATGCAGGAAGCAAATGAAAGACCGGTGAAGGATTACGATTTTAAACGTCCTGCCAAATTTTCAAAAGAGCATCTGCGCACACTTGAAATTATTTTTGATCATTATGGGAGATTGATTTCCACGAATCTTCCGGCGTATTTAAGAAAAAGTGTGCAGATAAACGTGACGAATTCGGAAACAGTTACTTTTTCAGAGTTTTCCAATTCCCTGTCAAATCCGGTTATTTTGGGAATTGTTGATTTTCAGCCCTTAAACGGCAATATATTGATAGAGATCGCCTCGAATCTCGGCTATGCCATGATCGACAGAATGCTGGGAGGACCGGGACTTCCCCTTGACAAGGTCAGAGATTTCTCGGAAATAGAAATGGCGATTCTGGAAAAAATAATGGTGGTCTGCATGCAGCTGATGCGTGAACCCTGGAAGAATGTGATTGAGATTAATCCTGTGATGGACCGGATTGAGACCAACGCCCAGTTTGCACAGGTGATTGCTCCCAGTGACATGATTGCTATTATCACTATGGAGATGAAAATCGGGGATGTCCAGGGGCGGATGAATATCTGTCTTCCGTTCTTTACACTGGAAGACATTATGGATAAGCTGAATACCAAGTACTGGTTCGCAAGTATGCAGAAGGATAATGCAGAAAAGTATGAGGAACATATCGAAACGCTCATCCGGAGAATCGATATGCCAATCCGGGCGGTTCTTGGAAAGAATCAGGTTTCAGTCAATGATTTTATCAATCTTCAGGTTGGAGATATTATAAGGTTGAATACGGATATTTCTTCGGAAATGGAAATATATGTTGGCAATCTCAAAAAATTTATGGCTTTGCCCGGCTCTGTCAAAGACAGATATGCAGTGCGGGTAACTTCAGTATTAAGAGAGGGGGAATAAAGTGTGGACGGAATGTTATCACAGGATGAAATAAATGCGCTTTTAAACGGTATGGATCTTTCCCCCGATGCAGAAGAGGGAAGTGATGTGTCGGGAGACGGTAACGTGGCCAGTGTCAGAAGTTCAGAGATTGACGAGAGCCTTTTGAGGGATGTGGAGAAGGATGCGATAGGGGAGATCGCCAATATCAGTATGGGATCCTCGGCAACCACTCTGTTTTCGCTTGTAAATAGAAAGGTTAATATCACCACTCCCATTGTCACCCTGGCAAATTGGGATACGGTAATCGAAAGCTACCAGAGGCCGTGTGTCTTTATTCAGATTAAGTACACGGCAGGACTTGACGGTTCCAACATCATGATACTGAAAGAGCATGATGTGAAGGTGATTACAGATCTGATGATGGGCGGCGATGGGAGCAATACCGAAGGCGATCTCGGAGAGCTTCACCTGAGCGCCATATCTGAGGCGATGAATCAGATGATGGGTGCGGCGGCCACGTCTATGTCCACCATGCTTGGAAGGCTGATCGATATCAGCCCCCCGGAGGCAAATGTGGTCGACCTGCAGGATATCCAGGAGGGAGGCGATATTGCGGCGTTTCTTGCCGGAACCTTTGTAAAGATTTCCTTCCGTATGCAGGTGGACGAACTGGTTGACAGCACGATCATGCAGCTGTATCCTATTGAATTTGCCAAGAGCCTGTTCGAAACCTTTATGTCTTCTCAATCAGGAACGGCCGGGGCGGCTCATGAACCGGAACCGGCTCCCGTCCAACAGCCGCAGCCGGTTCCCACACAGCCTGCGGGCCAGATGGGAATGCCGGGCAGCCAGCCCATGGGTCAGCCGGCCTATGGAGCAGCCCCGATGGGAATGCCTGCGGGAGATATGGGCCAGATGGGATATACGCAGGCGGCGGGAATGCCGCAGCAGCCCATGCCTCAGATGGGATATGGGATGCCCCAGATGAATATGGGCCAGATGGGATATGCGCAGGCGGCGGGAATGCCGCAGCAGCCCATGCAGAACGTCAATGTGCAGCCTGCGCAGTTCCAGACTTTTGCAGGTCCCGGAAACGCTGTTCCCGGTCAGGAAAATATCGGACTGATTATGGATGTGCCGCTTGAGGTCACGGTTGAGCTTGGAAGATCCAGAAAGTCCATTGCCGAAATCCTTGATTTTGCACCCGGAACGATTATCGAGCTGGATAAGATTGCCGGAGAACCGGTGGATGTGCTGGTAAACGGCAAGTTTGTTGCAAGAGGCGAAGTAGTAGTAATTGAAGAGAGCTTTAGTATCCGTATAACGGAAATCATAAAGTAAAAGTTAGGAGAAAAGAGATGGCAAAAAATATTTTAATTGTGGATGATGCAGCATTTATGCGTATGATGATCAAGGATATTCTCACCAAGAATGGCTATAATGTGGCAGGAGAGGCTGAAAATGGCGCAAAGGCCATGGAGAAATACAACGAGTTAAAGCCCGACCTGGTTCTTATGGACATTACCATGCCGGAAGTGGACGGAATTCAGGCGCTTAAGAACATCAAGGCTTCCGATCCGAACGCCAAGATCATTATGTGCTCCGCAATGGGACAGCAGGCCATGGTAATCGAGGCAATCCAGTCAGGTGCAAAAGACTTTATTGTGAAGCCTTTCCAGGCGGATCGTGTGCTGGAGGCGGTTAAGAAGGTAATTGGCTGATGATGCTTTCAGGCGTCAGCACAATGGATGGTTATCTGCAGTTTATAACTGTGCTGCTTTTGTTTTTGTTTGTTCTGGCGATTACCTACGTGGCTACCAGATGGATAGCCGGCTATCAGAAAACCAGGAGTACCGGATGCAATATTGAGGTGATTGAGACTGCCCGTATTGCCACCAACAAATATCTGCAGCTTGTGCGGGCAGGCAGCAGATATTTGGTAATTGCAGTCGGAAAGGATGAAATTCACATGCTGGCTGAGTTGTCTGAGGATGAGCTTGCACTGACCCAGGTGCCGGCAGTCGGCATGGATTTTGGAAGTATATTTGAAAAATTTAAGAAACAAAGCGGAAAAGATGATGACTGAAAGACTTTGCATTATGAAAAATATTTTTGCCGCAATAAGATGGAATAAGATCATATGCCTGCTGACGACGGTGGGCATATTGTGTCTTATCCCGTGTGCAGAAAGCAGGGCGGCAGGGATAGATTCCACTCCCGCGGGCACAACAGAAGAACGCACTTATATTGATGAGCCCGGCAGCGCACAGACGCAGGAGGATTTGGAAGAACTTAACATAGCGAATCACCTGACAGTGACTTATAATAATGGTAATGGACAGCTGAATGGAAATCTGCGGATCCTGATGACGCTCACCCTGATCGGGCTTGCGCCGATTCTGCTGATCATGCTTACCTCTTTTACCAGAGTGCTTATCGTACTGCATTTTACCAGAGCCGCTCTGAATACGCAGACAGCGCCTCCCAATCAGGTTCTGATCGGAATCGCGCTGTTTCTGACCTTTTTTATTATGCGCCCTTATATGACGCAGATTTACGAGGAAGCGATTGTTCCCCTGGACGAGGGGAGGATTGATCAGGAAGAGTTCTTTGAAAGAGGCATTCAGCCTCTCCGGGAGTTTATGTATACGCAGACGGAAACAAATGATGTCAGGGTTTTTTTGGAGATCAGCGGGGAGGAATGGGATGGAGGCGACCTCGATACGATTCCCCTTACCATACTGGTTCCGAGCTTTATCATCGGGGAGCTGAGACAGGCGTTTATTATAGGCTTTATCATTTATATTCCCTTTATCGTAATCGATATGGTGGTGGCGTCCACTCTTATGAGTATGGGTATGATGATGCTTCCTCCGACTACGATTTCCATGCCCTTTAAGATTCTTCTGTTCGTGATAGCGGATGGCTGGAATCTGATTATCATGGGACTGATTGGATCCTTTCATCTCACGCTTTAAGGAGGGTTTTTGCCATGACAATAGATGTAGTGACAGCTATGGCAGGCGAAGCATTGTTTTTGATCATTAAGGTGGCGGCTCCTTTGCTTTTGGTGTCACTGTGCGTTGGTCTTGCGATCAGTATTTTTCAGACAGTTACCTCGATTCAGGAACAGACGCTCACTTTTGTTCCAAAAGTTCTTGCGATCTTTCTCACCCTGATGCTGCTTGGAAACTGGATCCTGACGGAGCTGTCAAACTATATGATCAGGCTCTGGTCTGATTTTGGCCTGTATACAAGGTAAAGCCTATGATTGATTATGCATTTTCCTATGCAGATCTGGAATATTTTTTGCTGATATTTGTCAGAGTGGCAAGTTTTGTGTATATAGCTCCCTTTTTCAGCATGAGTAACACGCCGAGGAATGTGCGGATAGCGCTCAGCTTTTTTGTGGCCGTCCTGCTGTACCAGTCGGTGCCGCACACGGCTGTGACGTATCATTCTCTTACCGGGTACACGGTTATTGTTTTGAAGGAAGCGGTGACGGGTCTTCTCATCGGTTTTGGCGCTAATCTCTGTACTTCCGTTGTCTCCTTTGCGGGAAGAATCGCCGATATGGAAATGGGGCTTGCCATGGCGAGCATGTTTGACCCGGCGACCAGGCAGAATACCAGTATCACGGGTATTTACTATAATTATATGGTGCTTCTCATGCTGCTGATATCAGGGATGCACCAGTACCTTTTGAAGGCGCTTGCCGAGACTTACATCCTGATTCCAGTGAATGGGGCGGTGCTTGACACCAGTACGCTGCTTGCGTCCATGCTGGAATTTTTGGCGAATTATATCACTATTGGCTTTCGGATCTGTCTTCCTATTTTTGCCGTAATGCTGGTCTTAAATGCAGTGCTTGGTATTCTGGCAAAGATTTCCCCGCAGCTGAACATGTTTGCTGTGGGTATGCAGATGAAGGTTCTGGTAGGCTTGTGTATTTTGTTTGCGACCACGGTCATGCTTCCGGATGCCGGGAGATTTATTTATGAACAGATGAAATACATGGTGGTGAGTTTTGTGGAGGCTATGGGAGGAAGCGCATAGATGCGTTTTCCCCAGAATAGCGGTTCCTGCGGGAGTGAGATTTTATGATCATCAAATATAATCTGCAGTTTTTCGCAAAGGATGGTCCGGGAGGTGAAAAGACGGAACAGCCCACCTCCAAAAAGCTGCAGGATGCCAGGAAAGAGGGGCAGGTTGCAAAGAGCAAGGAGATAGCCAACGCTTTTGTGCTTCTTTCTATGTTTCTTTTAATCAGGGTATATATCGGTGTTCTCGGAGAGGGGCTGACTACCTTTTTTTACAGGATTTATGCGCAGATCCCGGATGCCGTGGTGATGTACAACGGGCTGGTTCCGGTTCGGGCCATGACTCTTCTTGTGGGCGAGATGATGCTCCGGATTCTTCTCCTGATTGCGCCGGTCCTTCTTGTGGGTCTGGTGGTCGTTGTGGTCTGCGATATTGTCCAGGTCAAATGGCACCCCACCACTAAGCCATTAAAGCCCAAATTCAGCAAGCTGAATCCGATCAAGGGATTTCAGAGATTTTTTTCCAAGAATTCTATCGTAGAACTTATCAAATCCATCGCAAAGCTGGCCTTGGTGGGCTATGTGGCGTATTCTTATCTTAAGGATAAGAGCGAGGCTGTTTTTATTCTCTATCATGTGGGGCTTTATCAGGCCCTTGGCCTGATCGGCGATATTGTGGTGGATCTGGGAATCCGTATTTCTGTTGTGTATATGATCATTGCTTTTCTGGACTATGCCTATCAGAAGTGGAAATTCAAGGATGACATGAAGATGACCAAGCAGGAGGTCAAGGATGAGTTTAAAAATCAGGAAGGCGATCCCCAGATTAAGGGAAAGCAGAAGCAGCGTATGATGGAGGCTTCCCGCAGGCGTATGATGCAGCAGCTCCCGGAGGCGGATGTGGTAATCACCAACCCCACCCATTATGCGGTGGCCATCAAGTATGACCCTGACAAATATGACGCACCTTATGTGGTCGCCAAGGGCGAGGATTTCCTGGCCCAGAAGATCAAGGAAATTGCCAAGGAAAATAACGTGGAAATCGTTGAAAATAAACCACTGGCGAGAATGCTTTACGCCAATGTGGACATCGGCGGATTGATACCGCCGGAATTGTATCAGTCGGTAGCGGAAGTGCTTGCCTTTGTATATCATTTGAAGGGCAGGATTTGATTATAACAGATGAAAGGAGACAGGTATATGAAAAAAGCGGATCTAGGCGTAGCAGCGTATCTCCTTGCCGCGTTTATCATGATGATTATACCTATTCCGGACAGCCTTCTCGATGTATTGCTCGCATGCAATATAGCCGTGGCCTTTACGGTGCTTTTTACGGTTATGTTCTCAAAAGAAGTTTTGGATATGTCCTTTTTCCCGACAATCCTTTTGTTCACTACGATTTTCAGAATTGCTCTGAACATTTCTTCCACGAGGCTCATTCTGACCACCGGCGATCCGGGCGAGGTGGTGAAGACTTTCGGAAGCTATGTGGGCGGTGACGATCTGATCGTGGGCGCCATTGTATTTCTGATCCTGATTATCGTGCAGTTTATGATAATCAACAAAGGTTCTGAGCGAGTGGCCGAGGTGACGGCGAGATTTACCCTGGATGCCATGCCCGGTAAGCAGATGGCCATTGACGCAGATCTGAACACCGGGGCCATTGACGATGAGGAAGCCAAGAGGCGCAGGCAGAAGATACAGGATGAGGCAAGCTTTTTCGGTTCCATGGACGGTGCCGTGAAATACGTGAAAGGGGATGCCACGGCAGGTCTTGTGATCACGGTGGTAAACTTTATAGGCGGAATCGCCATGGGGGTGCTGCGCCGTGACATGGAATTCTCGGCGGCCCTCAACCAGTTTGCCATTCTGACCATAGGCGACGGTCTGGTGAGCCAGATACCGTCCCTGCTCATCTCGCTTTCCACCGGTATTCTGGTGACAAAAGGCTCCAAGGATGCGGATTTTGGTTCTGTCCTGATCCGCCAGGTTTTCGGAATTCCCAAAGCCATGTACATTGTGGGCGGAATTATTGCAGGGCTCGGAATAGTGACGCCTTTTCCCAGCCTGATCTTTGTGTGTCTGGGAATGGTGTTTATCGTGTGCGGAAGAATTATCGCCGGGGAGATTGAGACGGCGCAGATCGAGGGGGAGATCAATGAGGAGGAAGCGGCGGCGGAGGAAATCCGGCAGCCGGAAAATGTCAACAGCCTTCTGCAGGTTGACCCCATTGAGCTGGAGTTTGGTTATGGTATCATCCCCCTTGCTGATGTGAACCAGGGGGGAGACCTTCTTGACCGCGTGGTTATGATCCGGCGTCAGATTGCCCTGGAGCTGGGTACGGTTGTGCCGATTATTCGACTGCGGGACAACATACAGCTGAATCCAAATCAGTATATCATAAAGATAAAAGGCATACAGGTGAGTGAGGGAGAAATTCTCTTCGACCATTATATGGCGATGAATCCCGGCTATGTGGAGGAGGAGATCACGGGTATTCCCACCTTCGAGCCCTCCTTCCACCTCCCGGCCATCTGGATCACGGAGGGGCAGAGGGAGCGTGCGGAGAGCATGGGATACACGGTAGTGGATCCGCCGTCCATTATCGCAACCCACCTGACCGAGATCATCCGGCAGCACATTGCGGAGCTCCTTACAAGACAGGATGTCCAGAATCTGGTAAACAACTTGAGGGAGAGCAATCCCTCCCTGGTGGAGGAACTGGTGCCGAAGCTTCTTGGAATCGGCGAGGTTCAGAAGGTTCTTCAAAATCTCTTGAAGGAAGGCATTTCCGTCCGGGATTTGCTTACGATTTTTGAGACGCTTGCGGATTATGCATCAAATACCAGGGATACGGACATTTTGACAGAGTACGTAAGACAGAGTCTGAAGCGGGCCATATCGGGCAAGTTTTTCCCGGCTAACGAGACTACCAGCGTTGTCACTCTGGATCCCAAGCTGGAGCAGGAGATCATGGCCAGCGTAAAACAGACGGAAAACGGAGCTTATCTCACGCTGGATCCGGAGAAGACCCGGGTTATGATGAAGGCGGTGGAAAACGAGGTTTCCAAGCTGGAAAATCTCGGAAAGAATCCGATTGTCATCACTTCACCGATTGTGCGTATGTATTTCAAACGTCTTACGGAAGATTATTTTAAGGATTTGATCGTGGTATCTTACAATGAAGTTGAGAATAATATTGAGTTACAGTCTGTAGGGATGGTGACAGCATGATAATCAAAAAATTTCAGGGGAAAACAGAAGCGGAGGCTGTGGAAGCCGCAAAGAAGGAGCTTGGCAGCAACGTGGTGGTTATGAACGTGCGGAGTGTGAAACCCAACGGGGTTTTAAGCTTCTTAAAGCCGCAGATGACGGAGGTTACGGTCGCACTCGAGGCGGAAAACGTGCCGTCTCCCCAGGTGATTAAGAGAGAAGAAATCAAGAGCCGGCCCGCGGGTTCCGCCCCGGGCGGCGAAGGCGTGCAGGAGCCTGTGCAGGAGAGCGCAAGGACGGAGAATAACGCCATTGAGGAGAAGCTGAACAGCCTTCAGTTCCTGATCGAAAAACAGCTCCAAAAGCCGGAAGAGGAGGAAGAGGAGTTCCCGGATGAACCGGATGGTGAGATGGAGCGTTTTATGAAGCTTCTGTATAACACGATGCTGAAGAACGAGGTGGATGAGAAGTACGCCAACCAGATCATCGATGAGATTGACAAACTGAATAAGCCGGGAATGCCTTTTGATTACGCACTGGCCAATGTGTATCAGAGAATGGTTCTGAAATTCGGCAAGCCGAGACAGATTGAACCCTCGGAAAAGGGACCGAAGGTCATTTTCTTCGTGGGGCCAACCGGGGTCGGAAAGACGACCACGATAGCCAAGATTGCTTCCGAATTCAGCGTGGAGGAGGGAAGGAAGGTGGCTCTTCTTACTGCGGATACCTACCGGATTGCGGCTGCGGAGCAGTTGCGCACCTATGCGGATATTCTGGAGGTGCCGTTTCGGGTGATCTATACGCCGCAGGAGGTGGAGCAGTCCCTGAAAGATTTTTCGGACTGTGATTTTATCCTGGTGGATACCATGGGCCATTCCTATCAGAATGAAGAGCAGAAGCAGGCCATGAAAGGTTTTCTGCATTCCGTGGACGATATTGCGCCGAAGGAAGTGTTTCTGGTGCTGAGCGCAGCCACGAAATACAGAGATCTTGTCAATATTGTGGATGCATACAGCGTCATTGCGGAGTATAAGCTGATATTTACCAAGGTGGATGAAACCACAACTCTCGGCAATATCCTGAATATCAAGCTGTATACGGGGGCGGATTTATCCTATATTACGTTCGGGCAGAACGTGCCAAGCGACATTGAAAGCTTTGATCCTCAGAGAACGGCAAAGCTGCTTCTTGGAGGAAGGCGGAAAAGGGACCGGGGAACGACAGATAAGTGAGGAAGATAAATGGATCAGGCCGAACAGTTAAGAAATATAATAAAAGCAAATAACGTCCAGAAACCGTTAGCCAGAGTCATCACTGTCACCAGCGGAAAGGGAGGAGTTGGAAAATCCAATACGGCCATTAACCTTGCCATTCAGTTCCGTAAGCTGGGGCAGAGGGTGATTATTCTGGATGCGGATTTTGGGCTGGCGAATATAGAGATTATGTTTGGCACCGTGCCAAAGCATAATTTGTGTGATTTGATCTATCAGGGAAAAAGCATCCGGGATATCATCACCTGGGGGCCCATGGAGGTGGGTTTTATTTCCGGAGGCTCGGGAATTGCGGGTTTGTCAAATCTGAGCAGGAATTATCTGGTCTCCATTATCCGCAATCTGTCTGAGCTGGATTCCATTGCGGATATTATTATCGTGGATACGGGAGCGGGGATTTCGGACGCGGTACTGGAATTTTTGGTGGCCAGCGGAGAGATTCTGGTGGTGACAACGCCGGAGCCCACTTCCATCACCGACACGTATTCCCTTGTGAAGGCCTTAAGGAGCCATCCGAGATTTTCGCTGGAGGACTCCCAGGTTAAGGTGATCGCCAACAAGGTGGAGAGCCAGAATGAGGGGCAGGCGCTTTTTAATAAGCTGAATGCGGTGGTGGGACGTTATCTTAAGCTTCCCATCTCTTATCTGGGATCCATTCCCCAGGATACGCAGCTGTCCAAAGCAGTGATGCAGCAGATGCCGGTATCCCTGAAAGCCCCGTCAGCAAAGTCTGCGCTGGCTTACGAGGCGATTGCGGCGAGGATGATGAATAAAGAGCTCAACAAAGGCGTGGCAAGGAGAGGAATGACAGCGTTCTTTTCCCATATTGTCACAGGCAAAAAAAATAACGGTTAGGAGGGGCGAAAATGCTGTCAAAATACGTAATGCCAGGAAACAAGCTGGAGCTTCAGGCAGTGGAAAGCGAATTGCTTTTGGATGCGGAAGAGGAGGCAGTAGAGCAGGAGGGCAGGCAGGAAGGTGAGATCGTTGGCGGAATTAACACGAAGAAGGTATATCATACCGTGGTTTATGACGTGCTTTCCGACGAGAGGCTTGAAATCTATATGCCCATGGAGAAGTCAAGGCTGTTATTGCTTCCCGTGGATGTGGAGTACGATTTGTTCTTTTACACGGAATCCGGTCTTTATCAGTGCTATGCAAGGGTCGTAGACCGCTACAAAAATGATGCGGCCCATGTGCTTTTGCTTGAACTTACCAGCAATCTGCGAAAGCACCAGAGGAGGGAATTCTACCGTCTGAACTGTTCCTTTGAGATAGAGGTCCGTTCTATGGAAAAGGAAGAGGAGGATGCGATGGGCAAAAGGGAGAGATACCTGATGCCAGGCCTTCCGTTCCGTAACGGAGTGGTGGTGGATTTAAGCGGCGGCGGGCTTCGCTTTGTGGCAAAGCACCGTTACGAGCCGAACCGCCTGATCTGCTGCAAGATCGGTCTTTTGCAGAATGATGATTACAAGGAATATACGATTGCGGCGAAAGTGATTGCAGCTAAGGAAATCGAAAACAAACAGGGACTTTTTGAGCACCGCGTCCAGTTTGTAAGGATTCACGCCCAGGACAGAGAGGAGATCATCCGCTACATATTCGAGGAGGAGAGGCGGATCCGAAAAAGAGAGACAGGTTTTTAGGATTATTTTTGCACTTATGCAGAGAATATGGTATGATATATTTAATATTAACAGATTACAGGAGAAGCTATGAAAGATATTAGTATGGAAGAATTGTCAGGCCAGTATTATGATGTCTTAAAAGAACTTGGAAATATTGGAGCGGGAAATGCAACCACCGCACTTGCCCAGATGCTTGGAAGCAAGGTGGATATGTCGGTTCCCCAGGTGCAGCTTCTGGATTTTAATGTGCTGGGGGACACCGTGGGCGGAGAGGATGAGATCATGGCGGGGATTTACCTTCAGGTGGAAGGTGATATACAGGGGAACATGATGTTTATCCAGAAAAAGGTTTCTGCGGCGCATCTGATAAACAAGATGATGGCCGGTATGATTGAAATCAAAGATGAGGAAGTCGCAGATTATGAGTTTGGCGAGATGGAATGCTCGGCGATCAAGGAAGTGGGCAATATCATTACCGGCGCCTATCTGAACGCATTGTCATCGCTGACAAATCTGAAAATTTATCCTTCCGTACCACAGCTGGCAATTGATATGGCAGGGGCACTGCTCAGCGTGCCTGCCGTGGAATTTGGCTTGTTTGCAGATAAGATTCTTTTGGTGCAGACAAAGTTCTCTGATGATGTTGAATTGGATGGCTTTTTTATTCTAATACCTGACATGGAATCTTATGAGAAGATCTTGACGGTACTTGGAGTTATTTAAGTTAGAAACAGATAGGAGATCCAGAGGGGTATGAGCAATGTAATCAAAGTGGGAATGGCAGATATGGCTGTATGCAGAGGAGATGACGCGGTGACGACGCTGGGACTTGGCTCCTGCATTGGAATTGCGATCAGAGATCCCGCTACCGGAATCGGAGGACTGGTACATATCATGCTGCCGGACAGCACAGAAATCAGAAACAATACGAACAGGCCCAAATTTGCGGACACGGGGATTGAGGATCTTGTCAATGCAATTGTAAAAAAGGGTGGAAACAGGAATAGGCTGGTGGCAAAAATTGCCGGAGGAGCCCAGATGTTCAGTGCGGGCGGAAAGGAAAATGTGATACGTGTCGGCGAGCGGAACGCTCAGGCAAGCAAGAGGAAGCTGATGCAGATGCGAATCCCTCTTCTTGCGGAGGATACGGGTAATACATATGGAAGAACAGTTATCTTTTATCCCAAGACGGGCGATTATGTGATTCGTTCTGTAGGCAAGCCGGAGAAAGTGATATGAAGAAATTCAAATGGATTCCTCCTTTTCTTATGCTCCTTTCGGGAGCGGTGGTAAGTATTGTCATGTTCATACGGGGCTGCGGGACGACGCAGATGCTCCTTTGGCTTCTGGGAGTGATGATTTTATTCTATATGGCGGGATGTATCATCCAGAGGCAGCTGACCAAATTCGTGACGCAGATCATGGAGCAGGAGGCACAGGAGGAAGCGCAGAGGTTAAAGGAAGCGGAGGAAGAGCAGGAGGCTTTACATACGCAGGAGAACGAAGAGGAAGCTTAGTTAGGCAGAGGGCTCCGTTTTTAAGTAATTGTTTTGGAGGATAGGATGGACGAAGCAGGTAAGGCAAAACTTTGGGACGATTACGCAAGAACCAGATCGCCTGAAATCAGAGAGAAGATCATACTTGAGTATGCGCCGCTGGTAAAGCTGGTGGCGGGAAGGCTCAGCATGTATCTCGGCTACAATGTGGAATATGACGATTTGGTGGGATACGGTGTCTTCGGGCTGATTGATGCCATTGACAAGTATGACAACATGAAGGCCGTCAAGTTTGAGACCTACGCAAGTCTTCGGATCCGGGGCGCTATCCTGGATCAGATCCGCAAAATGGACTGGATCCCGCGGACGATCCGCCAGAAGCAGAAAAAGATTGATGCGGCCATCAAGGAAATCGAGAATGAAAAGGGACGTGCGGCCACGGACGAGGAGATCGCAAAAAGCCTTGGAATCAGTGACGAAGAGTATCTTTCCTGGCAGTCTCAGATGAAGGTGACAGGGGTTGTATCTTTAGACGAGTTCATGGAATCGGGAACGGAAGCGCCTGCGCAGCAAAATTCCCAGCAGCGGTTCGAGACGCCTGAAGAGGTGATTGAAAAAGAGGAAATGAAGAAGGTGCTGGGACAGGCACTGGAGCTTTTAACGGAGAAAGAGAAGAAGGTCATTCTTTTATATTACTATGAAGATCTTACCTTAAAGGAAATCAGTAATGTGCTTGAGGTTTCGGAGTCGAGGATTTCGCAGCTTCACACCAGGGCATTACAGAAACTGAAGTCTAAGATGGGAAATTATATGGGGATTTTTTCTGTCTGAGAGGATTCTCGGTATGCGGGGGTAAAAAGATGAGAAATGGCTATTTTCAACTGATCTGCAGTAAAACAGGCACGTCCCTGAAAATCATGGAGCCCAGGGATGGGGGGCAGTACGCCTATGTCAGGGATATTATCGATTATCTGAACCAGTACGGAATCAGATATAATTCGGCTGCCCTGAATAAAGGCCTTCTGGATGCGAGAGTTGAAGGAGACGGGTATCAGTTTCAGATTAACGATGATTATCTTTCCGAGGTGAAAGAGGGCTTCCTGTTGAATATCAGTCCCAACAAGATGATCGCCATGGCGAGATTCTATCCGCCTTCCAAGGGCGGCGGACGTCTTAGCGCCCGGGAATTTATGGAAGAGCTGGAGCTTCGCAAGATCGTTTACGGGGTGAAAAAACAGGAGATAGAGCAGTTCTTCGAAAATCCGGAATACTGCACGGACATTGCTGTGGCCCAGGGGCAGCTTCCCAGACGGGGAAAGGATGCCAAAATCGAGTACTTCTTTGATACGGATTTAAAAGCAAGACCTACTTTGAAGGAAGACGGAAGCGTGGACTTCTTCCATTTGAATACCATATGCCACTGCCATAAGGGCGACGTGCTTGCAAAGCTCACCCCTGCGGATCTTGGGGATATGGGATATTCCGTATACGGTGAGAAAATCAAGCCGCCAGAAGTGAAGCGCCAGAGCCTGAGCTTTGGCAAGAACGTGATTCTTTCAGAGGATAAGCTGGTTCTTTCTGCCGAGACAGACGGACATGTGATGCTTTCTGACGGGAAGGTCGTCGTGTCTAATGTGCTCGAGGTTGAGAACGTGGATATTTCCACCGGAAATATCGATTACAATGGAAGTGTGAATGTAAAGGGAAACGTATGCACGAATTTTTCGGTAAAGGCTACGGGAAATATAGAGGTACAGGGAATTGTGGAGGGCGCTTTTCTCCAGGCTGACGGTGATATCATCATTGCAAGAGGCATGAACGGTATGGCGAGAGGCAGGCTGAAGGCAGGCGGAAACGTCATCTCCAAATTCATCGAGAATGCCAAGGTATCGGCGGGAGGCTATGTTTCCTCGGAGGCGATTCTCCACAGCGAGATACTGGCGGGAGTGGAGGTCACAGTAACCGGCAAACGGGGATTTATCAGCGGAGGGCGCGTATCGGCCTGCGACCTGATTCAGGTGAAGACTTTAGGATCGGCCATGGGATCGGAAACGGTTGTTGAGGTGGGGACTGCCCCTGATGTGAAGATCAGAGTGCAGCAGCTTCAAAAGCAGATTGCGGAAAACAAACGGGACATGGAACAGCTAAAGCCCCATCTTGCGGCTTTTTCAAAGAGGCTGGCCCAGGGTATAAAATTTGATGCGGAGCAGATAATGTATATCCAGGAAATGCTTCAGAAGCAGAATCTTCTGAAAAAGTCCATCGAGGCGGATTCTTCGGAGCTTTCAAGCCTTCAGAAAATGCTGGAGGGAGGAGACACGGCAAGAGTGGAGGTTTCCGGCGTTGCGTTTGCAGGGGTGAGAATCTGCATTTCAGATGTTTCCCTGACAATAAAGAGCAATATGCCCTACTGTAAATTTATCAGGCAGGATGGAGAGGTTAAGTCAGTGCCGCTTTAGAGGAGAGTAGGAGGGGTGTTTTATGTCGATCAGCCGTATTGAGATTCAGGGACAGGTGGCGAGAACCCAGGATTTTACAACCATCAAACATAATGAAGATAATAAGACTATGGTGGATCAGACGAATTTCCAGAGGCAGTTCAACCAGACTGTGGAAAACAAGGTCCGCCAGGTTCGTCAGGGCGACCATGCGGAAAATGAAGGAAAACGGTTTGATGCAAAAGATAAGGGAAACGGAACCTACTACGGCGATGGCGGCCGGCGGAGAAAAAAGGAAGAGGCGAAGGAAAAAGAAAACGACGGAATGGTTATTCGCAAGGGTTATAGCAGCTTTGATATGAAAATATAGGCACACAGATGCAGAGGTGGTATGGGCGTGACGGAATTACTGTTGCTGGTTTTCGGCGGTATTATATTTACGGTAAGCTTTTTTTTGCCTGCAGGACGGAAAAAGGATAATGGGGCTTTGGATGGCGCCGGCGGAGAACAGATAAAGGAAATGATCAATAAGGAAGTAGCCGAGGCAAAAAGCCAGATAAACGAGATCGTGGACGAGACGATCACATATACCATGGAGAAGACAGAGCGTTCCATGGAGCGGCTGACCAATGAAAAAATGATGGCCGTCAACGAATTTTCAGATACGGTACTGGAACAGATTAACAAAAACCATAAGGAGGCCGTGTTCCTTTACGACATGCTGAACGATAAGCATGAAAATCTCAAGGCGACGGTAAGTGAGGCGGCAAAGACCGCATCCGAGGTGAAACAGAGGGTAAAGGATGTGGAAATTACCGTAAAGGAAGCGGAAGAGAAGAGAAAGGAGGACGAGGCGGCTGCCAGCGAGTTTGTTCCGATTCAGCCGGAGCGCGTGGAGATCGTATATCCCGCACAGGCTCCACAGGAGGATGTGGCAGAGTGCGGGGAGGAAGCGCCGGGTGGAGATTCCGCTTTGGATCAGGCGGCGAAGGACGAAGCAAAAGCCGTGCGGCGCAATAACAACGACAAGATTCTCGAGCTGCACAGGCTGGGAATGTCGGAAGTGGCAATTGCAAAGGAACTGGGGCTTGGCGTCGGGGAGGTCATGCTGGTAATCGGACTATTTGAGGGAGCATAGAATAGGGGTATGGACTTGAGATATTATCTGAGAGGACTTGGAATAGGAATCATCGTGACCGCTGTGATTATGGGGATCATCTCCAGGGGAAAGCAGGAGCCCCTGGATAATGAGGAGATCAAGGCCCGCGCACAGGAGCTGGGCATGGTGGAGGGCGCAGGAGTGCTGTCTGACATGGAAACACAGCAGCAGCCGCAAGAGGAGCAGAATGCTGCGGAAGCTCCGGATGCGGAGGCGCAGCAGCGGGATCCGTCTTCGACAAAAGAAGCCACAGAGGAGGAAGAAGGCGTTGCTATGGACAGCGCTGACGGAGTGAATTCTGATGCGGACAGTTCCGGCACAGACAATCCGGATGAGGATACCGCCGAAAAGGACAGTTCTCAAAAGAGCAACGCTCAAGAGAGCAACGCTCAAGAGAGCAACGCTCAAGAGAGCAACGCTCAAGAGAGCGGGGAAGAAAATGAGCAGCCTTCTCCGGAGCCGGACAGGGAAGAGGCACCGGAGCCAAAGGCGCAGGAGCCCGAAGGAGGCGGGGAGGAAGCCGGGGGCGCAGAAGATCCGCAGCAGGATATGGAGACGGCGTCCGGGGATGAGACGGATGCGGAATCCGAAGACAGTGTGACCATCGAGATTGTGTCGGGAGAGGGATCCTTTTCCGTCTGTACGAAGCTGGAGAAGGCGGGACTTATCGCATCCGCATCCTCTTTTGACCGGTATCTTTATGACAAGGGATACGACAGAAAGCTTCGCATTGGAATTCACGAAATACCGGCGGACGCAAAGCCGGAGGAGATTGCCGAGATCGTGGCGTTTGGAGGGCATTGAAAAGGAATGATTTTCTCTCGATGCGGACTACTGTTTAATCTCTGAAAGATAACGAAACCCCCTTTACACAACGGGGGTTTTTGTGTTATAATTGTCACGTTGTGACTATAAATCACGAGTGTCCAGCGTCTGTCGGTGCCTCAAAGTCAGGGGTAGGCAGTTATGCGAAGGGAACTCGGAAGCAAAACCAAATGGAGGTAGAGACATGAGTGTTATTTCAATGAAACAGTTGCTGGAGGCAGGCGTTCATTTCGGACACCAGACAAGAAGATGGAATCCCAAGATGGCTCCCTATATTTTCACGGAGAGAAACGGAATCCATATCATTGATCTGCAGAAATCAGTGGGAAAGGTGGACGAGGCTTACAGGGCTGTGTTCGAGATCGCATCCCAGGGAGGAACCATTCTCTTTGTGGGAACCAAAAAGCAGGCGCAGGATGCCGTGAAGGCAGAGGCGGAGCGCTGCGGTATGTACTATGTAAACGAGAGATGGCTTGGCGGTATGCTCACGAATTTTAAGACTATCCGCAGCCGTATTGAAAGATTAAAGGCAATCGAGACCATGTCCGAAGACGGAACCTTTGATGTTCTTCCCAAGAAAGAGGTCATTGCGCTTAAGAAGGAATGGGAAAAGCTGGAGAAGAACCTTGGCGGTATTAAGGCCATGACAAGAATTCCCGATGCAATTTTCGTGGTAGACCCCAAGAAGGAGAGAATCTGTGTTCAGGAGGCTCATACTCTGGGAATTACGCTGATCGGTATCGGCGATACCAACTGTGATCCCGAGGAGCTGGATTATATCATTCCCGGCAATGATGATGCAATCAGGGCCGTAAAGCTGATTGTTGCCAAGATGGCGGATGCCGTGATCGAGGCAAATCAGGGTGAGGAAGCGGTGACTGCCGAGATGGCGGAGGCAGCGGAACAGAATGCGGAGCCTTCCGACATTGAGGAAGTGGCTGCGGCGGACGTTCAGTAAAAAGAGACAGATTCGGAATAATTGGAGGAAAATAAGATGGCTAACATTACAGCAGCAATGGTAAAAGAGTTAAGAGAAATGACCGGCGCAGGCATGATGGACTGCAAGAAGGCTCTCGGTGAGACGGACGGCGACATGGATGCGGCTGTTGAGTTCCTTAGGAAGAACGGACAGGCAAAGGCGGAGAAGAAGGCAGGAAGGATTGCTGCGGAAGGTCTCTGCTATGTGGTGGTAAAGGACGACAAGACGGCGGCAGTTGTCGAGGTGAATTCCGAGACAGACTTTGTGGCTAAAAACGAGGAGTTCCAGAAATTTGTGTCAGCGGTAGCGGAGCAGGCCGTATGCAGCGATGCGTCTGACATTGACGCCCTGCTTGCGGAGAGCTGGAATCAGGATACGTCCAAGACGGTGAAGGAAGCGTTGGTTGACAAGATTGCGGTGATTGGCGAGAATCTGAATATCAGAAGATTCGAGAAGATCGTGGAAGAGGAAGGCTGTGTGGTTTCCTATGTACATGGCGGCGGAAGAATCGGCGTTATTGTGGATGCCAGGACAGACGTGGTGAACGATGCAGTGAAGGAGGCTCTGACCAATCTTGCCATGCAGGTTGCGGCTCTCTCACCCAAATATGTATCCACGGAGGATGTTTCTGAGGAGTACAAGGCTCATGAGAAAGAGATCCTTATGGCACAGATTGCGAACGATCCAAAGATGGCCGGCAAGCCTGAGAAGGTGATTGAGGGCGCTGTAAACGGACGTCTCAACAAGGAGCTGAAAGAGGTATGCCTTCTGGAGCAGGCTTATGTAAAGGCTGAGGACGGAAAGCAGACGGTTGCGCAGTATGTTGCCCAGGTTGCAAAGGAAAACGGAGCGAATCTTACAATCAAGAGGTTTGTTCGTTTTGAGACCGGCGAGGGAATTGAGAAGAAGGTTGACGATTTCGCAGCGGAGGTTGCAGCTCAGGCTGGAATGTAAGAAAAGATTATGAAGCAGACAAAGCCCATGGAGAGTTTCCATGGGCTTTTTAGATGTCTGAAAAAGAAGGAAATATTTTACAGAATTATAGGGGAATTATTTCCATAACTATTAAATATTAATAAATTTTCTAAAAAAGGCAAAATGTTAATTGACAATTTTGGTGCAATTTAGTAAAATGTTAACGTTGTAAAGTGAGTGCGTCATAAAGTGGAGGCGTCAGTTTACATATATTTTTGTCACTAATCTTTGTATACAAGTATGCATGAAGTGCAGGCACGTATTCTATATAAGGAGTGTTACCATGTTAAAGTACATTGCGAAACGAATCGGTCTTGCAATCGTCACAATCTGGGCGGTTGCGACCATTACTTTTTTTCTGATGAATATGGTTCCCGGAGGCCCGTTCCTTTCCGAGAAGGCGATCAGTCCCCAGGCGACGGCGGCGCTGGAGGCCAAATATGGCTTGGATAAGCCCTTGGTTCAGCAGTATTTTACTTATATGTGGGATGCGTTTCACGGAGATTTCGGAGACAGCTTAAAGCAGAGGGGACGAACCGTGATGTCCATCATCCAGATGAAATTTCCGGTATCAGCCAGGGTGGGAGGAATCTCGGTTCTTGTATCCTTGCTGATCGGTATTCCTCTGGGATGCATTGCGGCTCTTAAGAGAGGCAAGTTCCTGGACAGTCTGATCAGTGTGGTTGCCACCTGCGGGATTGCGGTTCCCAGCTTCGTGATCTGTACGTTGTTACTATATTTTTTAGGGGTGAACCTAAAGCTTCTTCCCACTATTGGTTTGGAATCGGGCAAGCATTATATTATGCCGGTTATGGCCCTGTCTTTTTATCCCACGGCCTATATCATGAGACTGATGCGTTCCTCCATGCTGGACGTGCTGGGGCAGGATTATATGCGTACGGCCAAGGCAAAGGGAATTACGGGATTTCTGATTCTCTTTAAGCATGCGCTTCGAAATGCGGTTCTGCCGGTTGTGACCTACGTTGGGCCCATGCTGGCATATACGGTGACGGGAAGCTTTGTGGTGGAGAAGATTTTTACAATCCCAGGGCTTGGCGGCGAGTTTATCAAGGCGATTAACGGACGCGATTATACCTTGATCATGGGAACCACGATTTTTCTAGCCACTCTCATAATCGTTATGAACGTGGTGGTTGATATTGTATATAAGCTGGTGGATCCCAGAATTAAATTAAAATAAGGAGTTAAGACTACGTATTTGGGCCTTTTCCCACATGGGAAGGGCTCATGCGGGAAAGGCATGGGTATAAATATGAAACAGAATCCTGTCAGTTTTCAACTGAAGATTAATCCTGAGGATTTTCTGCCCGCAACAGAGGAAGAGAAGCAGAGTCAGGTAATCATGCGGGAGAGTGTGAGCTTCTGGAAGGACGGAATGCGCAGACTGCTGAAGAACAAGGTGGCTATGGTGAGTATCGTGGTCATCGTGGTCGTAATGATTTTTTCCTTCATTGTGCCTGCTTTTTATCCCTATTCCTACAAGGAGCAGATGAAGGGAGCGAACAATCTGGCTCCCATGCAGTATTCCGAGGAGGAGCAGGCAAGGATTGATGCGGGGGAGAAGGTATTTCCCCATATTTTCGGAACAGACAAGATGGGACGCGATTACGCAATCCGCGTCATGATGGGAAGCCGTATCTCCCTTCTGGTAGGGCTGATCGCCACCTGTATTATTCTGGTAATCGGTTCCGCATACGGGTCGATTGCGGCTTTCTTCGGAGGCTGGGTGGATCTGGTTATGATGCGGATTGTGGATATTATCTATACGATTCCTGATATTCTTTTGATTGTGCTCTTATCCTTTGCGCTGAAGGCGCCTCTGGAAACGCTCAAGGAGGTTCCGGGCTTTGGATGGGTCAAGGTAGTGGGCCAGAACCTGATCAGTATTTTCATCGTGTTTGCGCTTCTTTACTGGGTGGGAATGGCAAGGATGGTCAGAAGCCAGATTCTGATGCTCAAGGAGAGCGAGTACGTGACGGCGGCAAGGGCCCTTGGTGTGGGAAACGGCAAGATTATCCGCAAGCACCTTCTCACCAACTGTATCGGTACACTGATTGTCACCACAACGCTGCAGATTCCCTCCTCCATTTTTACGGAAAGCTTCCTGAGCTTTCTGGGAATGGGTGTCGCAGTTCCGCTTCCCTCTCTGGGAAGTCTCGCCAGCGATGCGATCAATGGTATGAATACGTATCCGTACCTGCTGTTTATTCCGGCAGTCCTGATCAGTCTCATTATTCTGAGCTTTAATCTGCTCGGAGACGGGCTTCGGGATGCGTTTGACCCTAAGTTGAAGAATTAGGACAGCGGCACGACAATCGTGCGGAAATGAGGAATTTATGACAGAATATCTTGTTGATATAAAAAATGAACGGCTCTCCTTTTTCACTCCGGTGGGAGAGGTAAAGGCTTTAAATGATGTATCGATTCATCTGAGAGAGGGAGAAGTGCTGGGAATCGTGGGAGAAAGCGGCTCCGGCAAATCGGTAACGGCGTACAGCCTGATGGGGCTTACCGCCCATCCGGGAAAGCTTGTGGGCGGAAGCCTCATGTTTAACGGGCATCAGATTGATCAGATGTCGGACAAGGAAATGCGCAAAATCAGGGGAAATGAGATATCCATTATTTTCCAGGATCCTATGACAAGCCTGAATCCGGTTTATACGGTGGGCAATCAGATCATGGAGGCGATCCGCTACCATACGGACAAAAGCAAGGCTCAGGCGAAGGAAAGGGCAAGGGAGCTTTTGGAGCTTGTCGGCATCAATGAGCCGGATAAGCGCCTGAAGCAGTACCCTCATGAACTCTCCGGAGGAATGAGACAGCGTATCATGATCGCTATGGCTCTTGCCTGCGAACCCAAGCTTCTGATTGCGGACGAACCGACCACGGCGCTTGACGTGACGATACAGGCACAGATTTTAGAGCTGATGATGGAGCTGAAGGAGAAGCTCGGGATGGCCATCATCATGATCACCCATGACCTTGGGGTGGTGGCAAGCATGTGCGAGAGAATCGCAGTTATGTATGCCGGCAAAATCGTGGAGTATGGCACCGCTGACGATATTTTTTATCGTGCGAAGCACCAGTATACCAAAGGACTGATCCGCTCCATTCCCAGAATCGACACGAAGGAGCATGAGAGGCTGATTCCCATCGAGGGTACGCCGGTGGATCTGTTAAATCCCCCTAAGGGCTGTCCCTTTGCGCCGAGATGCGAGGAGTGCATGAAGATCTGTCTGAGAGAAATGCCGCCTGTCACCCAGTTTGACAGAGTTCATTATACACAGTGCTGGCTGAACCAGAAGGAAGAGATGGAGGGCGGCCGCACGGAAGGGAGCCGCAGATGAATAAGGATTTGGTTCAGATCGAGCATTTACAGCAGTATTTTCCTGCCGGCGGCTATGGAAAAAGAAAAAAATATATTCAGGCCGTGGACGATGTCTCCTTTACCATCGAGAAGGGCGAGACGCTGGGCCTTGTGGGCGAGTCGGGATGCGGAAAGACTACCACGGGACGAACCCTGCTCCGGCTCTATGAGCCTACCGGCGGAAGATTTGTATACGATGGCGACGTGATCTTTGACGTGGAGAAGAAAATCTATGCGGATATGCTGCCTTACCGCAAAAGGATGCAGATCGTATTTCAGGATCCTTACGCCAGCCTGGATCCCCGTATGACGGTTGGAGACATTGTGGGGGAAGCGATTGATGTCCACAAAATGGCAGCAAACAAACAGGAAAGATATGATATCATTATAGAGATGCTTCGGAGAGTTGGATTAAACTCCGAGCATGCAAACCGCTATCCCCATGAGTTTTCGGGCGGACAGCGGCAGAGGGTGGGAATCGCAAGGGCTCTTGCGGTGAGGCCTGAGTTTATTGTCTGCGACGAACCTATCTCGGCTCTGGATGTTTCCATCCAGGCCCAAGTGATCAATATGTTTGAGGATCTGCAGGCGGACATGGGGCTGACCTATCTGTTTATCGCCCACGATCTGTCGGCGGTAAAGCATATTTCCAACCGGATCGGCGTGATGTATCTGGGGAGAATGGTGGAGCTTGCGGACAGCTACGAGCTGATCACAAGACCGCTCCATCCCTACACGAAGAGTTTGATTTCCGCAATTCCCATAGCGGATCCAAAGACGGCGAGGGAGAGCAAACGTATCGTTCTCGAGGGAGACGTGCCAAGTCCGTTAAATCCCCCTTCCGGATGCCGGTTCCGGACCAGATGCCCCTATGCGGATGAGCGCTGCAGGGCGGAGGTGCCCAGTTGGCGGGAGATGGAGAAGGGCCATTTTGCGGCCTGCCACCATATTGAGCAGTTAACTTAACAGGTTAAACACATATGGGCATTTTCCATGTCCGTATTGTTTATAAAAATTATTTTAAGAGGAGGAACTAATTATGAAGAAGAGAGCACTTGCACTCTTACTTGCGGCAACCATGGTATTTGGTCTTACTGCCTGCGGCGGAAACGGCAATAATGCTTCCAATGAAGCGGATAATGCCGCAGAAACCACAGACAATGCGGACGATGCGGCGCAGCCTGCCGAAACCGAAGCCGAGGAGCCTGCAGAAAGTACAGATGATGCACAAAGCGAAACGGCATCCACAGGGGAGAAGATCTTATCCGTACAGGTGGGACCTAACCCTGAGACGATTGACCCTGCGCTGAACAGCGCGGTAGACGGCGGCAACATGCTGCTTCATTCCTTTGAATGCCTTCTGGCAGTAGACAAGGATGGCAAGCTGATTCCCGGCCAGGCAGAGAGCTGGGAGACATCTGAGGACGGTCTTACCTGGACCTTCCATTTGAGAGCAGGACTTAAGTGGTCCGATGGCAGCGACCTGACTGCAAACGATTTCGTTTACAGCTGGAAGAGAGTATGCGATCCCAATGTGGCAGCTCCCTATGCGGAGACGGTTCTTGGCATGGTGGCAGGCTATGAGGATGCGATCGCGGGCGACCTGGACGCTCTCCAGGTAGTGGCGCAGGATGATTCCACACTGGTGGTAACACTGAACGCTCCCTGCTCATTCTTTGGCAGCCTTGCGGCATTCGCAACCCTGAGCCCTGTACAGCAGGCGACTGTTGAGACAAATGGGGACGCTTGGGCAACTGCCGCAGAGACTTATGTCTCCAACGGACCCTTCTATGTTTCCGAGTGGGTACCCAGCTCTTACATTATGATGACCAAGAACCCCAACTACTGGAATGCGGACGCAATCAAGCTTGACGGTATCAAGTGGAACCTGATCGAGGACGCTAACGCATCCTACAGCGCATACCAGACCGGCGAAGTTCTGTTTATCAAGGATGTTCCCACAGAGGAGATCCCTTCCCTGAGCGATAATCCGGAGTTCCATGTGGATCCCATTATCGGTACTTACTATCTGAGCGTGAATACCCAGAGGGAGCCCTTCACGGACGCTAAGGTGCGTAAGGCTTTAAGCCTTGCCATTGACCGTGAGTATGTGGCAGGCACTCTGATGCAGGGTACTTACTCAGCGGCAAGCAACTTCATGGGTCCCGGCTGGGTTGACACGGACGGAAGCCAGTTCATCGACAAGGCAAACGGCGGACAGCCTTACATTGACACCACAAACCATGAGGCAAACGTGGAGGAGGCAAAGCAGCTTCTTGCAGATGCGGGTTATCCGGACGGCGAGGGCCTTCCCTCTATTACCTACTCCACCAATGACGCAGGTTATCACAAGGTAGTTGCAGAGTACCTGCAGCAGGCCTGGGCAGAGCTTGGCGTTGAGCTTAATGTTGAAATCGTAGAGTGGGCAAGCTTCACGCCTATGCGCCGTAACGGCGACTATGACGCATCCCGTAACGGATGGGTCGGAGATTACAGCGATCCTTCCAATATGCTGGATCTGCTTTACTCCACAAACGGAAACAATGACGGTAAGTTCAACAATGCAGAGTATGATGCGGCTATGGAGTTATCCAGAACCACTCTGGATGCGGCTGAGCGTTCCGAGGCTCTCCACAAGGCAGAGGATATCTTGATGGAGGAGGCCGGATGTATTCCGGTTGCTTACTACAATGACTTCTGGCTGCAAAGCGAGAAGATCGTAGATTCCTGGCATTCCCCTTACGGCTACTGGTACTTTATGTACGCGGATATTGCGGAATAGGTCAGTCACTTCATCCCCGCACTTTTCGGCGGTAAGTGAATTTTCATGGGCGGTCACTGCTTCGACGGTGGCCGCCCTTTTTTGGTGCTGAGAATCACTTCCTTAAAATCAAGAATATCATTCGGAAAGAAAAAGGCCAACAAAAAGCTGTCACGGAATATAATAATAGCCCTGCGGAAAATTTAACTCTTTTCCCGGACGATATCTTGTGTTATAATAATGGCAAATCGTGTTGAAGGAGTAGGTTCTCATGGAAGAAATGTCTTCCCGGAGAAAGCGGATTAACCGCCTGAAGAAGGTAATATTGGGTATGGCGGCGGCGGCTATTCTGATCCCGTCAGTGGTTTGCATCATTTTGGGAGTACGCCTTGCGGGGCTTTCCGCAAGGGCAAAGGAGCTGGAAGAGCTTCTTCTTGCAGAGAAGAGCCGCAGTGCGGAGGCATCGGGCGTATTTACCATGGCTCCGGTCCGGGAATCGAACAGAAGCCCGCAGGCCGAGGATCTGTCAGAGAGCGCAGAGGTGCGCGGGGAGCCGGAGGGTGGTATCAAGAAAGTGTATCTTACCTTTGACGACGGCCCCAGCGACAATACAAATGAGATTCTGGATATTCTGAAAGAATATGACGTAAAGGCAACATTCTTTGTGGTGGGAAAGACGGACGAGCAGTCAAAGGCTGCCTATCAGCGTATTGTGGCGGAAGGCCATACGCTCGCCATGCATTCCTACAGCCACAGTTACAGTGAGATTTATGCGTCCAGGGAAAATTTTATCAGCGACCTGACCGCACTGCAGGAGTATCTGTACGAGGTTACGGGCGTATGGCCCAGGTTTTACCGTTTTCCAGGAGGCAGTTCCAATTCGGTGAGCCAGGTGGATATGCAGGAGCTGATTGAATGGGTTGACGAGAATGGAATCATCTATTTCGACTGGAATGCGGCTTCGGGGGATGCGGTGAGTGATGAGCTTCCAAAAGATACTATTGTGAAGAACTGCCTTACCCAGCTGGATGGTAAGAGGCGGTGCATGATTCTGATGCATGACGCTGCGGACAAGCACACAACCGTGGAAGCGCTGCCAGAGATTATTTCCGGCGTCAGGCTGCGGGGAGACGCCTGTTTTTCTGCCATTACGGATGACACGGAACCTATACGTCATTTATTACAGTCCGGAACGGAAGAGAGCAATAAAGCAAATGAATAATTACAGAAATGGAGGATCTTGGAAATGGGCTTTTTTTCAGATTTAAAGGATGATTTGTCTCAGGCAGTCAATGAATTGATGCCGGAGGAGGAAGCAGACCAGCAGGATGCCATGGTAAATGAGGAAGCAGAGCAGCAGTCTGCTGTTGCGCAGGAGGAGAGAGTGCCGCGGCCGGAGGAGAATCCGGAGATGGTCAACGGATTTGATGACGATCTGGGGCGGATGCTGGACAAGGTGGAGGAAATTGAGATCCGCAAGGAGCCTCCCGCACAGGCTCCCGTGGAGGCCGCACCGGTAAAGGAAACGGCAAAGGAGGAGCTTCCCGCAGAGAAAAATACCATTGACGAGGTTGCGGTTTTGACGGCAAGCACCATCATCAACGGAAATATTGCGACGGAAGGAAACCTGGAAGTGCGGGGAAGCATTGTGGGAAATGTGGAGGCTCTGGGCAAGCTGAATATTACCGGAGCGGTTCAGGGGAATTCCCAGGCGGCAGAGATCTATGCGGAGGGTGCAAAGATTGTGGGCGAGCTTAGGAGCAACCGAAGCGTGAAGGTGGGACAGAGCACGGTGATTATCGGAAATATTTTTGCCAGCAGCGCCGTGGTTGCAGGCGCAGTAAAGGGCGATATTGATGTGAAGGGGCCCGTGATCCTTGATTCCTCGGCGATTGTTATGGGCGATATCAAATCCAAATCGGTACAGATCAACAACGGGGCCGTGGTAGAGGGTATGTGTTCCCAGTGCTATGCGGATGTGAATCCTTCCGCTTTCTTTGACGATTACAAGAATACAAAATAGAGAGGCGCTTATGCAGAGAATATTACTGAAATTGAGCGGAGAAGCTCTGGCAGGAGAGAAGAAAACGGGCTTTGACGAAGAGACGGTAAGAGGAGTGGCCCTGCAGGTAAAGCAGCTGACGGACGAGGGGATTCAGGTTGGAATCGTTACCGGAGGCGGCAATTTCTGGAGGGGGCGCTCCAGCGAGAGCATTGACCGGACTAAGGCGGATCAGATCGGAATGCTGGCGACGGTCATGAACTGCATCTATGTGTCGGAGATTTTCAGGAGTGTCGGCATGCGGACAGCGGTTCTGACGCCTTTTACATGTGGATCCTTCACCAGTCTTTTTTCCAAGGATCGGGCCAACAAATATTTTGACGAGGGAACGGTGGTATTTTTTGCAGGAGGCACGGGACATCCGTATTTTTCCACGGATACCGGCGTGGTGCTTCGGGCCATCGAGGTGGAGGCTGACGTGATCCTGCTTGCAAAGTCCATTGACGGTGTGTATGATTCCGATCCCAAGCTCAATCCGGATGCCAGAAAGTATGATGAACTCACCATCGACGAGGTGGTTACGCAGGATCTGCAGGTGGTGGATATGACGGCCTCCATTCTGGCCAGGGACAATAAGATGCCCATGTGGGTATTTGGCCTGAACGAGGAAAACAGTATTGTAAATGCGGTGAAGGGCAAATTTCACGGAACAAAGGTTACGGTATAGGAGGGAAAGACAAGAGCATGAACGAGAGAATCAAAGCATATGATGACAAAATGAAAAAAACATACGACCACCTGGTAAACGATTATCTCGGAATCCGGGCGGGCAGGGCGAATCCCCATGTTCTGGACAAGTTGAGGGTCAACTACTATGGAACTTTGACGCCCATTCAGCAGGTGGGAAATATTACGATTCCCGAGGCGAGAATGATTCAGATTTCACCCTGGGAAAAATCTCTGATAAAGGATATCGAGAAGGCGATTCTGGCCTCGGATATCGGAATTACTCCCTCCAATGACGGTTCCGTGATCCGCCTGGTATTTCCGGAGCTCACCGAGGAACGAAGGAAGGATCTGGTTAAGGATGTGAAGAAGAAAGCCGAGGAGTGCAAGGTCGCCGTGCGCAATATCCGCCGGGACGGAAACGACGCTTTCAAGAAAATCGCCAAGGAAATTTCAGAGGATGAGGTAAAACAGCTTGAGGACGAGCTCCAGAAACTCACGGATCGCTACATCAAGGACGTGGACAAGCTGATGGAGGAGAAATCCAGGGAAATTCTTACCGTATAGGAAAGCGGGCAGAAGGAGGGGCAGGTCAGTGTTCTGCCCCTTTGCCATGATATGGAAAGGAAAATGTAAGATGGCACAGAGCGGACTTAAGATGCCAAACCATGTGGCAATCATACTGGACGGAAACGGCAGATGGGCGAAGAGCAAGGGGATGCCGAGAAATTACGGCCATGTGCAGGGAGCCAAGACCGTGGAGGTGATCTGCGAGGAAGCCTACCGGATGGGGATTTCGTATCTGACGGTGTATGCTTTCAGCACGGAAAACTGGAACAGGCCAAAAGATGAGGTGGACGCCCTGATGAAGCTTCTTCGCAATTATATGAAAACCTGCCTTGCCACGGCAAAAAAGAACAGGATGTGTGTGAGAGTGATCGGGGACAAGACGGGGCTGGATGAGGATATCCGAAACAGGATTGCCCAGCTGGAGGAATCCACCAGGGAGAATGACGGCCTGCATTTCCAGATTGCCTTAAATTACGGCGGGAGAGACGAGATCATCCGGGCCATAAGGAGAATGGCTCTCAAAATCAGTGAGGGCGGCCTTCGGGCGGATGAGATCACGGAATCATATTTCTCAGACATGCTGGATACCGCCGGACTTCCGGAGCCGGATCTGCTTATACGGACCTGCGGCGAGCAGCGGATATCTAATTTTCTTCTCTGGCAGCTGGCCTACACGGAATTTTATTTTACGGATGTGGCATGGCCTGATTTTACAAAGGAAGAATTGTTGAGAGCGGTGGAAGCATATAATCATAGGGATAGAAGATATGGCCGCATCGGGGAGGGCTGAATCATGTTTATGACAAGACTCGCAAGCAGTCTGGTGCTGGTGGTTCTCTCGCTGTTTACGATTCTGAAGGGAGGCCTGGTGCTGGCGGCGGTACTGCTGTTTTTGGCCCTGGTGGGCTACAGGGAGCTGATGAAGGCCTGCTCTCTGGGAGAGGACGGCAGGGTAAACGGCCTTGAGGCGGTGGGCTACGGCGGGATTATCGCCTACTATCTGCTCATGGTGTTTTCGAATGACCGTATCTGGCTGTTTCTCGTGCTGCTTATGCTCCTGATTGCGTTTATGATCCTGTATGTGTTCAGCTATCCCAGATACCGGGCGGAGCAGGTGATGTGCGCCTTCTTCAATGCGCTTTACGCTCCCGTGATGCTGTCCTGTATCTATCTTGTGAGGAGCCTTCCCTATGGGATTTACTCTGTGTGGATGATTTTTATCAGCTCCTGGATCTGCGACACCTGCGCTTATGCGGTTGGAATCCTGATTGGCAGGCACAAGATGGTTCCAAGGCTCAGCCCGAAAAAGTCCATAGAGGGCGCTGTCGGCGGTGTTGCGGGGTCTGCCATTGTGGGGGCTTTGTATGGATATTTTGTGGTGGAATCCGTGATCCCGCATCAGAAGATAACTTGGATTTTTGTGCTGATCAGCGCTTTCGGGGCAGTGATCTCCCAGGTTGGCGACCTTGCGGCTTCCGCAATCAAGAGAAACCATGAAATCAAGGATTATGGAAAGCTGATTCCCGGGCACGGCGGGGTAATGGACCGTTTTGACAGCGTGATTTTTACGGCACCCATGATCTATCTGCTGGTGCTTGTTTTTATCAGATAGAATGGAGAAATACTGTAAAAAATAAATTTTTCACAGAGAAATTTGTGCTTACGCCCAAATTTGCGGGCCATTGGCAAGAATGGGGGAATATATGAAAAAAATTGGAATTCTGGGATCCACAGGCTCCATTGGAACCCAGACTCTCGAGATTGTCCGCAACAATCCGGATCTGCAGGTGACGGCTCTTGCGGCGGGAAGCAATGTGTCCCTTATGGAAAAACAGATCCGGGAGTTTCGTCCGCTGCTGTGTGTGATGTGGCAGGAGAGCACCGCAAACGAGCTCAGGGAAAGGACGAAGGATCTTCCGGTAAAGATTGAAAGCGGCATGGAGGGACTCCTTGCCATGGCGCAGCTTCCGGAAATGGAGGTTTTGGTAACGGCAATTGTGGGAATGATAGGAATAAGGCCTACGATTGCGGCAATCGAGGCAGGAAAGACCATTGCCCTTGCCAATAAGGAGACCCTTGTGACGGCAGGCCATCTGATTATGCCTTTGGCGAAGAAGAAAAAGGTTCCCATTCTTCCGGTGGACAGTGAGCACAGCGCTATTTTCCAGTCCATGAACGGCGAGCGGCATGAGCGGGTAAGCAGAATACTTCTCACCGCCTCCGGTGGACCTTTTCGGGGAAAGAAGAGACAGGAGCTTTCGGACATCACGGTGGAGGACGCCCTGAAGCATCCGAACTGGTCCATGGGGCGGAAGATCACGGTGGACTCTGCGACTCTTGTGAACAAGGGTTTGGAGGTGATCGAGGCCAAATGGCTCTTTGGTGTGGAGCCAAAAGACATTCAGGTCATCGTGCATCCCCAGAGCATTATTCATTCCATGGTGGAATACGAGGACGGCGCAGTCATGGCCCAGCTGGGGCTTCCGGATATGAAGCTTCCGATCCAGTACGCCCTGTTTTATCCGGATCGCAGGCCTATGGAGGGAGAGAGGGTCGACTTTTTCAAGCTGGCATCCATCACTTTTGAAAAGCCCGATACGGACACGTTCCGGGGACTGGCGCTGGCCTATGAGGCGGCCGGGATCGGGGGAAGCATGCCGACCGTGCTCAATGCGGCAAACGAGAGGGCGGTGAGTCTTTTCCTTGACCGGAAAATCCGGTTCCTTGAAATTTATGATCTGATTCAGGGGGCCATGGAGAATCATAAACCCGTACAGGAGCCGTCCGTGGAGCAGATCCTGGAAGCGGAGGCACAGGCCTATGATTACATTGACAGCCGCAGGGCATAGCAGTCAGTTTTAGCATAGTTATACAGGAGGTTCAGAATTTGGCAGTATCGATCATTTTGTTTATCATCATATTCTGTGTTGTGGTCGTCTCCCATGAGCTCGGGCACTTTCTTGTGGCAAAGAAGAACGGCATTCACGTGGTGGAGTTTTTTATCGGAATGGGGCCCAGCCTTTTTTCTTTCACGAGAGGAGATACCAAATATTCTCTGAAGCTTTTCCCCATCGGAGGCGCCTGCGTGTTTGAGGGTGAGGACGGCCTGGAAAAAGAAAAGGGGGAGCTGTCGGAGGGAGCCTTTCCTAATGCGCCCGTTTTTGCAAGGATCGCAACGGTGTTTGCGGGGCCGTTGTTTAATTTTCTGGTGGCCTTTGTGGCGGCCCTGATTCTTGTTTGGGCCTGCGGCGTGACTCTCCCGGTGGTTCGGAGCGTTTCCGAGGGCAGCGGCGCCGAGCAAGCCGGTCTTCAGGAAGGCGATGTCATCTGCAGCATGAACGGAAGCAGCGTCCATCTTCAGAACCAGGTTTACTTCTTTTCCATTGTAAACAGGGGGGAGGCGATCCGGCTTGTCTATGAGAGGGACGGTGTGAGGTACCATACGACCGTAAATCCCCAATTGAATGAGGCGGAGGGAAGATATTACATGGGAATCACCAGCGGTCAGTTTTTGGACTGCAGTGTCCCGCAGACCTTCCAGTATGCCTTTTATACCATGGAATATATGGTGCAGTCCACCTTCAAGAGTCTTTCCATGCTGGTGCGGGGACAGCTGACCAGGCAGGATGTATCGGGCCCTGTGGGGATCGTAAAGGCGGTGGACGATACCTACGACGAGGCCAAGAATTACGGCGTATCCAGCGTGGTGCTCTCCATGATCAACTTCGTGCTGCTGCTTTCCGTCAATCTTGGGATTATAAATCTGCTCCCGCTTCCGGCGCTTGACGGCGGACGGCTGGTATTTTTGCTGGTGGAAGCGGTGCGGGGAAAGCCGGTGCCGCCGGAGAAGGAAGGAATGGTGCATTTAGGCGGGATGATGGCCCTTATGGTGCTCATGGTTCTTGTTTTCTTTAATGATATATCAAAATTTTTCGGATGAAATAAAGAAATCCCTAAAGAATCCTGTACAAAATTGACAAAGTTATCGTTTTGGCGGTTTTGTACAATGGATTCTTTTTTTGTTTCGGTCTATAATGCATTCATAGAGATAATCTGATATTTTCTGCGGCGGTTCGCCGCATATTCCCGATTTACGGCATTTACAGGACGAAGGAACGGAAGGAGGAAAAGTTTGAGATTGGTATCCGGTGTTTACTGGGACAAGGGCAGGAGAGAGGAAAATCAGGATTCCCTTGTTCTGGAACAGGTATATACGAGAGGAGGGAGGGTTCTTCTTGCGGCGGTCAGCGACGGAATCGGAGGATTGCCGGAGGGGGAGACGGCAAGCGGCTTTATTGTGGAAATGCTGTTGGAGACTTTTTATCATCAGGCATTGTCTTTGATTGAGAGAGGAAAGGGAAAGAGGGCGTTGGAGCGCTGCCTGCTGCGCTGTTTTTTTGAGACGAATCAGCTGTTGAACCAATATGCGCAGGGAAAAGGGATCAGGCTGGGAGCCACGGTTTCCGTACTGTTGATCTGGCGCAGGAATTATCTTGTGGCCCATCTTGGAGACAGCCGGATTTATCGGCTTTCCCGACATCAGAGGATACGGCAGCTGACGCAGGATCACTCGGATGGAGGAAACGGCCTTTTGAAGTGCCTGGGAAGCTTTCCTTACCAGAGGCCCGATCTCAGTGCGGGAAGAATCCGGGGAAAGGCCGGGTTTCTTCTGTGCTCGGACGGTTTTTTTCGTTGTCTTGACAAGAGCACCATAGCGGAGATACTCAGGGTGGAGGAAACCGAAGGAGAGGAACAGATCGGGAAGCGGTTAAAAGAGCTTGCCGGACTTGGGATCCGGCAGGGGGAGACAGACAACAGCACGGCCCTGTATGTCCGGTGCGGGACACAAAGCGGAAGGAGGCGGTTTGGATGAAACAGATTTTATGCAATAAGTACGAAGTACAAAAAACCATAGCGGAGGGTGGAATGGGCGTGGTCTATCTCGTGAAGGATCTGCATCTGGACAAGCCCGCCGCAGTGAAAGTAAGTAAAAACGCAAAGAGTGAGAGCGAGAGGGCATATATTTTAAAAGAGGTAGAGGTGTTAAAGAAGCTTTCCCACCCGTCCCTCCCCGCAGTCATTGACTTTTTCCAGGAGGGGGAGAATATCTGTCTGGTCATGGAGTACATAGAGGGAATTACTCTTAAGGAGCATCTTGCCAGATCCGGCAGGGTGCAGCTGCATCAGGCCGTCCGGTGGGCGGTTGAACTCACACGGACGCTTGGCTATCTCCACAGCAGGAACCCTCCGGTGATCTACCGGGATTTAAAGCCTGCCAATATCATGATCCAGGCAGACGGCACGATCCGGCTGGTGGATTTTGGCGCCGCTTTTGCCGGAGCCTACGGGCAGGAAGGGGAGCAGCTTTTAGTGGGAACGCCCGGCTATGGAGCGCCGGAGCAGTGGCAGAGCGCAGGAGCCGGGAAAGAGAGTGATATTTACGCTCTCGGAGCGGTTCTCCATGAGATGCTCACAGGAATCAGCCCTCAGAGCCGGTTTATGGAAAGACGCCCTGTGAGGGAATATGATAAAAGTATCCCAAGAGAGCTGGAAAAGGTGATCGGCGTATGTACCCGGAGAAATCCGTCTGAGAGATATCGGTCTATGGAACAGCTGCGGGAAGCGCTTCTAAATTGCGGACGGAAGAAGTGGGGAGAACAGCTGCGGTTTTTCATCCGCAGGGGAGTTGGCAGGCTCCTTGTTCTCGCAGCCGTGCTGCGCACGATCCTTCCCTTTCTTCAGGGAGTGAAAGCGGCGGATTTCCCCTTTCCCTGTCTGGAAATGCCTCTTTTTTACTTTGGAGCGGCGTTTGCATACAGAGCCCTGTTTCTAAGAAATATGCGGGAACGGAAGGTCAGGGTGAGACAGGAAAAAAGCGTGTTTTTGACGCAGAAAAAGTTTCCCGGCATCTATGTGGCCTGTATTTTCGCACTTTTTCTGTCTGCGGCAGCAGCTGCGGGCAAAAGTGCCAGCGCCCGTGAGGATTCCGGAAAGCTCTGGGTGGAGATGCGGGATGACGAGGGGCGCAAGATGCTTCTGAGGGAGGGAACGGTCTATCGGACGGATAAGAGAATCCGGTTTGACATTCCTGCGCGGGATATGCCGGAGGGAGAGCTTGCCCTGTGGCTGATGGCCCGGGACGAGAAGGGGGCGGTCTATGAGAGCCGCGTCTTTTTGATCGAAAAAGAGAATTGAATTGCCTTTCCATGACAGTTATACTATACTTTAGTATGAAAGCCCCGGACGGCGGCCATGGGGATGGGCGTGTTTACGCACACAGCCTGGACATTGGACGGGCAAGCCGATATGAGTAGGTAGGGCGATAGCCCGGAATACGAATACCGGCGGCGATTGCAGGAGTACAAGTGCGGAGCAATCGGCTTTCATGCGTGGTGGTGCGCCGCAAAGCGGCGGTTAGGAGGGCGGCTTATGAAAAGAGAACATACAAGAAAAGTGCAGATCGGGGAGCGGGTCATAGGAGGCGGAAACTCCATCCTGATCCAGTCCATGACAAACACCAGAACCGAGAATGTGGCGCAGACGGTTGCGCAGATCCGTGCGCTGGAGGAAGCCGGATGCGAGATCATCCGCTGCACGGTGCCCACGATGGAGGCGGCGAAGGCACTTTCGGAAATCAAAAAGCAGATTCACATTCCTCTGGTTGCGGATATTCATTTTGACTATCGAATGGCGATTGCCGCAATGGAAAACGGGGCGGACAAGATCCGCATCAATCCGGGCAATATCGGAGGCCGGGATAAGGTGGAGGCCGTGGTCCGGGCGGCAAAAGAACGCAAAATACCGATACGGGTGGGAGTAAACAGCGGTTCGCTGGAAAAGGAGCTTGTGGAGAAATACCACGGCGTGACGGCCCAGGGGCTTGTGGAGAGCGCTCTCGACAAGGTGCGTATGATAGAGGAGCTGGATTATCAAAATCTTGTGATCAGCATCAAGTCATCGGATGTGCTCATGTGCGTAAGGGCCCATGAGCTTCTGGCACAGCACACGGATTATCCCCTTCATGTGGGAATCACGGAGGCCGGTACGCTGATCAGCGGAAATATCAAGTCCTCCATCGGTCTTGCCCTCATATTGAATCAGGGGATCGGCGATACCATCCGGGTGTCCCTCACGGGAGATCCGGTGGAGGAGATCAAGTCCGCCAGACTGATTCTGCGAACCCTTGGACTGCGCAGGGGCGGAATTGAGGTGGTGTCCTGCCCTACCTGCGGGAGGACCAAGATTGACCTCATCGGCCTGGCAAATCAGGTGGAAAAGCTGGTGGCGGATTACCCGCTGGATATCAAGGTCGCCGTTATGGGCTGTGTGGTGAACGGGCCTGGCGAGGCCAAAGAGGCGGATCTCGGAATCGCAGGAGGAATCGGCGAGGGACTTCTTATCAAGAAAGGCGAGATTATCAGGAAGGTTCCGGAGGGAGAACTTCTTGCGGTGTTGAAAGAGGAGTTGGACAACTGGAAGGCGTGAGTGAAAGGATGAAACGAAATGGGAAAGCAGTTTTTTGAGGTGTTTCCAAGCCTGAAACTGGATAAAAAGGATCAGGCCCTCTTTGAGGGAGCCACAGTGGAAAGGGTATCGGCAACTAAGAGCAGGGAGCTGATCCGGGTTACTTTTATCAGTGATCATCTGATCCGGAAGGAAAATGTTTTTCAGGTGGAGCAGCAGATCAAAAAACAGTTTTTCTCAGGGCACAGCGTGCGGGTGAAGCTTTATGAGCGGTTTCATCTTTCCAGCCAGTATACGCCCCAAAAGCTGATGGATGCTTACCGGGATAGCATTCTTTTGGAACTTAAGGCATACAGTCCCGTGGAATACAGCCTTTTTAAGAAGGCGGATCTGTCTTACCCTTTGGAAAATACCGTGGAGCTTACCCTGGAGGATACGGTGCCGGCCAGGGAACGGGCCGGCGAGCTTGTGAGGATTCTGGAAAAAATACTGAATGAGCGCTGCGGGTTCGGGGTCAGTGTCTCTTTCGGCTACAAGGAGAAACAGGAGGATCTCAATCGGCAGGAGGATGATCTGAAGATAGCGGGACAGGTGGCGGAGATTGTGGCGAGAGCCAGGCGAGCGTCCCCGGATGCCGGGACCGGGGACTGGCAGAAGGAAGGCGGACAAGCCGCCATGCAGAACACAAGGGCGAAGGAACAGCAGGGAAAAGGAAAGAGCGGAGAGGGGAATCCTGCGGTCTCTGTCCAGGGCCAGGGCGGCGGGACATTGCGTCCAGCAAACGGATCCGGGTTTGAGAAGAGAGAGAGACGGGGCTTTAAGAAGGGTGAATTTGTGCGTCCTGTGAAGCGCTCGGATAATCCGGATGTCATATACGGACGTGACATCGAGGAGGAGGCCATGCCCATCGAGGATATCATAGGCGAGATCGGCGAGGTGGTCATAAGGGGGAAGATCATCCGTTTTGACAGCAGGGAGCTCAAAAACGAGAAGACCCTGTTGATGTTTGATGTGACGGATTTTACGGATACCATGACCATCAAGCTTTTTGTGCGCAATGACCAGGTGGAGGAGATTAAATCAGGCCTAAAGCCGGAAAGCTTTGTGAAGCTTAAGGGCGTCACCATGATCGACCGGTTTGACAACGAGCTGACAGTAGGTTCCCTTGTGGGGATCAAGAAAATCGCTGATTTCACCACCTCCAGGAATGACAACAGCGCAAGAAAGCGTGTGGAGCTTCACTGCCATACAAAGATGAGCGATATGGACGGCGTGTCCGAGGCCAAGGATATCGTAAAGCGGGCCTACAAGTGGGGACATCCGGCAATTGCCATCACGGACCACGGAGTGGTTCAGTCCTTTCCGGACGCAAACCATGTCTGGGAGGACTTGTGGAAGGCGGAGAAGGCAAAGCGCAGGGAAGCGGGAGAGGAAAATCCGGATAAGCAGGACTTCTTCAAGATTATCTACGGGATGGAGGCCTATCTGGTCGACGATCTCAAGGAGATTGTGACAGGGGACAAAGGCCAGGATTTTGATGCGGACTTTGTGGTCTTCGATATTGAGACCACGGGATTTTCCCCGGTAAACAACCGGATCATAGAGATTGGCGCCGTGAAGGTGTCGGGCGGAGAAATCGTGGAACGCTATTCTGCGTTTGTCAATCCGCAGGTGCCCATTCCCTTTGAGATCGAAAAGCTTACGGGAATCAATGATCAGATGGTGATGCAGGCCCCGGGGATCGAAACAGTCCTTCCGGAATTTCTCAAGTTCTGCAAAGGCTCGGTGCTGGTGGCCCACAATGCGGGCTTTGACATGAGCTTTATCATTGAAAATGCCGGGAGGTTAGGAATCGGAAGAGAATTTACCTATGTGGATACGGTGGGAATTGCGAGAATCCTTCTTCCCAATCAGGCGAAGCACACGCTGGACGCAGTGGCAAAGACCCTGGGCGTGTCCCTGGAGAACCATCACAGGGCGGTGGATGATGCGGAGGCGACAGCGGAGATCTTTGTCAGGTTCCTTCCCATGCTGCGGCAGGAAGGGACGGATACCTTGGCAAAGCTGAACGCTTTGGGGGCATCCAGTGCGGATATCGTAAAACGGCTTCCCAGCTATCATGCCATCATTCTTGCAAAGAACAACATAGGGCGGGAAAATCTGTATACGCTGGTATCAGAATCCCACATTACCTATTTTCGCAAACAGCCAAGGGTTCCAAAGAGCCTGCTGATGAAGCACAGGGAGGGGTTGATTCTGGGAAGCGCATGCGAGGCTGGAGAGCTGTACCGGGCTCTGCTTGACGGAAAGTCAGATTCAGAAATTGCGAGAATCGTAAATTTCTATGATTATCTGGAAATCCAGCCGATTGGAAACAATCAGTTTATGATAGCCTCCGAGCGGATCCCTGCGGTTCAGGATATGGAGGATATCAAGAATATGAACCGGCGCATCGTAAGTCTGGGGGAGGAGTTCGGCAAGCCCGTGGTGGCAACCTGCGACGTGCATTTTCTGGATCCGGAAGACGAGGTGTACCGGAGGATTATCATGGCGGGAAAGGGCTTTGATGACGCAGACCAGCAGGCGCCGCTCTATTTGCGCACCACAGAGGAAATGCTCAAAGAATTTGAGTATCTGGGAAGCGACAAAGCCCAGGAGGTGGTGATCACCAACACAAATAAGATTGCGGACCAGATCGACGTGATCTCCCCGGTGCGTCCGGACAAATGTCCGCCAGTGATTCCGGACAGCGACAAGACGCTGACGCAGATCTGCTACAGCAAGGCGCACGAGCTTTACGGGGAGGAGCTGCCGCAGATCGTGGAGGAGCGGCTTGAAAAGGAGCTGAATTCCATTATAAGCAACGGCTTTGCCGTGATGTACATAATCGCCCAGAAGCTGGTGTGGAAGTCTGTGGAGGACGGCTATCTGGTGGGCTCGAGAGGATCCGTTGGCTCGTCGCTTGTGGCTTTCATGGCGGGAATCACGGAGGTAAATTCCTTAAGCGCCCATTACCGCTGTCCCCGGTGCCGCTATTATGATTTTGATTCCCCCGAAATCAAGGCCAGGGCGGGAAATGCGGGGTGCGATTTGCCGGACAAGAACTGCCCTGTCTGCGGCAGGCCTCTTGTCAAGGACGGCTTTGACATTCCCTTCGAGACCTTCCTGGGTTTTAAAGGGGACAAGGAGCCGGATATCGACCTGAATTTTTCCGGCGAGTACCAGAGCAAGGCTCATAAGTACACGGAGGTAATTTTCGGGGCGGGCCAGACCTACCGGGCGGGAACCATCGGAACGCTGGCGGATAAGACGGCTTACGGCTATGTGAAGAATTATTACGAGGAGCGGGGCAGACGAAAGAGGGGCTGCGAAATCAACCGGATCGTGCTGGGATGCACGGGGGTGAGGCGCAGCACGGGTCAGCACCCCGGAGGCATTATCGTGCTTCCCGTGGGGGAGGATATCAATTCCTTTACGCCGGTGCAGCACCCGGCCAATGACATGACCACGGATATCGTAACCACTCACTTTGACTACCATTCCATAGACCATAACCTTTTAAAGCTCGATATTCTGGGACATGATGATCCCACCATGATCCGTATGCTGCAGGATCTTACCGGAATTGATCCCACAAAGATCCCTCTGGATGATCCCCGGGTCATGTCCCTGTTTCAGAACACATCGGCCCTCGGGATCACGCCGGATCAGATCGACGGCTGTCCGGTGGGCTCGCTTGGCGTACCGGAGTTCGGTACGGATTTTGTCATTCAGATGCTTTTGGATACGAAGCCCCAGAGCCTGTCCGACCTGATCCGGATTTCCGGTCTGGGACACGGGACGGACGTGTGGCTTGGCAATGCCCAGACTTTGATTCTGGAGGGCACGGCGGATATCTCCTCCTGTATCTGCTGCCGCGACGATATCATGATCTATCTGATCAGTAAGGGGGTTGACAGCGCCCTTTCCTTTACCATCATGGAGAGCGTGCGCAAGGGCAAGGGCCTAAAGCCGGAGTGGGAGGAGGCCATGAAGGAGAAAGGTGTGCCCGACTGGTATATCTGGTCCTGTAAGAAGATCAAGTACATGTTCCCAAAGGCCCATGCGGCGGCCTATGTGATGATGGCGTGGCGTATCGCCTACTGCAAGATCAACTATCCGCTGGCGTATTATGCGGCTTTCTTTTCCATCCGGGCCAAGGCTTTCTCCTACGAGATCATGTGCCGGGGCCGGCAGCATCTGGAAAATGTGATGGCGGATTACAAGAACCGGGCGGATACCCTCTCCCAAAAGGAGCAGGCGGCCCTGCGCGACATGAAGATCGTGCAGGAAATGTATGCCAGGGGATTTGACTTTGTGCCTATCGATATTTTTCAGGCGCATTCGAGAAACTTCCAGATCGTGGACGGAAAGCTGATGCCTTCTCTAAACAGCATTGACGGGCTGGGCGAGACGGCGGCGGACGCCATTGTGGAGGCGGCAAAGGACGGTCCCTTCCTCTCCAAGGATGATTTCCGGCAGAGAACCAAGGTGTCGAAGACCGTGGTTGATCTGATGGACAGCCTGAACCTTTTGGGCAGGCTCCCTGAGTCCAACCAGATCAGTCTGTTTGATTTTGTGTGATTGCGTATCAGGGGATTGATGAAGAAAGAGGAGACAGACAAAACGCTGTCACCTCTTTTCTTTTTCTAACACAGATCAATCTTAAAATAGGTATGGTAAGCCGTATCGTGAGTTTGATAGGAGGGGATAAATTTCAGGTCGTCATACAGAAGAACCGGCCCCCTGTCCCATGCAATCTCAAAGGCGTTCTCCAGAACAGGCGGAAGATGCAGCGTGATCCATTCCTTCTGTTCGCTCAGACCGTTCATCACCAGGGGCCCGTACATCAGGCTTGCGGCGGGAAGCCCCTCGCGGCAATCGCCCGTATAGCACAGATGCAGGGCGTAGGGCAGCGAGATGAGCAGCTCGTCCCCGTCCGCAAAATCCCTCTCCAGCATATAATAGCTCTCCTTTCCTCCGCAGCGGCCCAGCGCCTCCCCGTTCAGGCTAAGGGCAAAGGTGTCCCGGCACCAGTAGGGGATGCGGATGTGGAGCTTTAAGCGGCGGCAGTCCGCTTTTTCTTTTGTGTGGAAGATGAGCCTGCTCTGCGTGGAGGGAAAATCGCATTCCTGTATGACGGAAAGGCCTTTTTCCGACCAGTCATAGCGGGAGGAGAGAAAGAGGTTCACGTAAAGGCTTTGATCCTCCCCGGTATGGTAGATCTGCTCCGTATAGCGGACGTGATTTTCCATTCCGGTTCCATGGCAGCAGGTGAAATCCTCGTAGTCGTTGCCGTACTCCTTCCTCGCACCGGGGCCGATGGGCAGCATGTAGGTGACTCTCTGATGGGCCCCCGGAAGGATCTTCGGGTTCTGGCTCGCCGCAATGTGGTTGACCAGAGCCCGCTCATAGTAATCCATGTACACGCCGTGGTCAGGGGCATAGCGGTAGAGCATTCCGGTGAGCTTAAGCAGGTTATAGGTGGCGCAGGTCTCGCAGTTTCTTGCCCCCTCAATGTTTCCGGCAAGAACGTCCGGCTCCTTGAAATTCTCTCCCCGTCCCACGCCTCCGATGGAATACATATAGTGGTTCGTCACAAGCTCCCAGAAATTTCTGGCAAGGACATAGTACTTCGGATCTGAGGTGGCCTCGAATTCCTGGAGGGCGCCGATGATCTGGGGAATGTGCTGATTGGCATGGATTCCGCTGATGGTGTCCCTTCCGTGGATCAGCCCATCGAACACGCCGGGATTGTCAAACATCTGCGCCGCCTCAAGATAACGTTTTTGGCCAGTTTGCCGGTACAGGCGGGCAAGGGATTCGTTCATGCCGCCGTACTCGCCCGCAATATACATCTTCCACATTTTGGCCCGCTGCTTTTCGGGGAGAACGCAAAGCCTCTCATAGACCCAGTCTCCGATCCCTCCGGCGCAGCGAAGGGCGTCCTCCATTCCCAGAAGCTCATAACAGTCCAGAAGGCCTGCGAGAATTTTGTGCAGCGTGTAGTAAGGCGCCCAGATGGTGGCGTAGGGGGTGAACTGTTCCAGAAGTGCGAACTGATCCGGTGAGTAGGCACTGACAAAGCCTTTTCCCCACTTTTCGGGCTCCCTGCTCCAGAGCGACTGGGGCGCATGGGAGGGGGCGCAGCCGGTCTGAAAGGAGGCAGGGGCGCCTTTGCAGATCTGCTGCATGGAGAAAAGCTCGTGGATCATGTATTCGGCCTTGCTGCGGAACGTTTCCTCTTTGGTGGCCGCATAGGCAAAGGCCAGGGCGGACAGAAAGTGTCCGGTGGAGTGCCCCCGAAGGAGACCTGCCGGTTCCTCCCAGCCTCCCGGCGGCAGTGCGTTTTTGGTGCCCAGACCAAAGGCCCTGCGGAAATTGTAGAGCATCCGGTCCGCATCGAGAAGAGTCAGATAGTCCAAAGTGCGCTTCTGGTTTTCCGGGAACACGCCGCTGCCGGTAAGCTGCACGCAGTAAGGTGCGGCGGGTGCGGCCTTTTTGACGGGCGCAGAGCCGGTAAAGGGAGCCGCAGGCAGATAGGGCTTTCCGGGCAGGGGATGGGCATAGCAGGGCAGTACGGTGAGCTGGAATTCCCGAATCCCGCTGGACGCACCGCAGCATGCCGTGAGGGTGAGAATCACTTTTGCATGCCCTTCTTCGGGTGCGGGCCGGCGGATATGGCCTTCGGAATCCATACAGTCAGGATCGCTGCTTTTCCATGTAAAAGCAGATCCCCGGGGGCCGGACGACGGCAGCGGGATGTTCTCCGTGATATGGCCGGGAAAGGGAATGGAAACGCTTTCCAGATCCGAGGAAACGATGGCTTCATCCGATGGCAGAGGCGCAATTTCCAGGGGATATTCGAAGGTACGCACACAGTCCCCGTAGCGGATTGCCGCCTCAAGGACGGCTTTTTTGCTGACGGAGCCGGCACAGGGCCGGATAAAGATTCCGTCATCGGAAATCACATCCGGCGTTTTGCTCTGCCAGGTGATGGCGGCGCCCAGATATCCCTGTGAAGGAAGCGACGGAAAATCGCACAGGGGCCGCTCAAACAGGCGGCCGAGCCTTTCGGCCTCCAGGGAGAGCCTGGTATCCGGCGCAATATGGAAGAGGCCGGGTATGGCATCCTCCGAAAGGGCGCATCCAAAGAGACGGATGTCCGCAACGGAAAGGGCAAGCGGGTTGCGGGAAAGCTCGCCGTAGCCAAAGTAACAGCCGACGCAGTCCTGCAGATCCAGGGAACTCATGCGGCGGTGCGGAAAGCTTCCGGCCTTCTGACCGTCCAGATAGAGTGTGCAGAGGGAGGGAAGGGCGTTGTCAAAGGTCAGGATGATGTGATACCACTTTCCCAGGGCAAAGGGGAGCCATTTTTCCAGGCTTGCCTCCTGGCTTCTTCCGCCGCCTGTGGCGCCGGGGGAGATCAGAACCTGTTCCCCGCTATCCGCATCCGGAAGCACGGAAAGATAAAAGCAGTGATCTTTTCCGAAGGAAAACAGCGTTCCGTAGTTTGCAAGGGAGTGGAGCATGGCATAAAAGCTCACGGTAAGGCCTTCTTTGTTGCCCGTGACGCCGTCGGGCAGCTGCAGGAAACCGCCGGCCGGTCCTCCGGTCAGATGCAGGACGGTGAGATCCTGTCCGAACACATTCTCCTCTTTGAGGAAAGCTCCGCCACGGTCGTGGCCCCGGATGACTCCGGCAAAGCCTGACTGGGAAAGATCCGATACAATGGTGCTGCTGGTCCTGGAAAAGTCGTAGTGCAGAATGGGCTTTTCCAGAGACAGTGCAGGATTGGATGAAGTCATATGATGATCCTCCTATTTAAAATAAGTATGAAAACAGAACACCTACAGGTAGCTCTGCGCACTTGCTGCGCTGAGCGTATATGCGCCATGCAGCTTGCTGCATGTGTGCATGCACTGAATACTTGCACCGTACTTTTCATGAGAATTTATGTCAAAGATGACATGGAGGTGCAGGTATGGAAACGTGGTCGTATGGCTTCATTATATAGACAGAGAACCTGCGGCACAATATGAAAAGTGCACAATATTTAAACGATTAACTTGTGAATAATATGGTATTGACGCATAAATATGATTCCATATATAATGAGATGGAGCGAAAAGAGCAGATATAATATTTAATCGATTAAACCGAAAAGGGGGAAGTGACAGGCATGACGACGCTTAAGGACGTTGCCAGGAAAGCGGGAGTTTCAACGGCAACGGTTTCCTATGTGCTGAACAACAGTGACAAGAAGGTCAGTGAGAAGGTGGCGCAGAGAGTCAGGGAAGTCGCAAGGGAGCTGGATTACCGTCCCAACATGGCGGCAAGAACCCTTCGTTTAAGCAGGACGAATATTATAGGAATTATTTCAGAGGACGTGACCACCTATCAGGTAAGCAATATCCTTCAGGGCGTGAATCAGGTGGCGGACCGGGAGAATTACCAAATCATCCTGGCGGATCTGAATCTGAATGAAAAGGTGTGGACCGATGAAGGACAGGACTATACCATCGTTGAGAACTACCGGGAGGAAATCCGGGAGAAGATCCGTATTTTCCAGGTGGCGGGCGCAGTCGGCATTATCTATATCGGGATGCACGACCGGGATATCACGGGGCTTTTTGAGACGGACATGCCCCTGGTGTATGCCTACTGCTACACCCGGAACAAAAAAGACCACATGGTGAATGCGGACAACCAGAAAATTACCACGCAGGCAGTGGAGGCCATGATCCGAAAAGGGCACAGAAGGATCGGGCTGATCAGCGGGCCTGTGGAATCCGTCCCGGCATACAAGCGTCTGATGGGATACCAGACGGCGCTGATGCAGGCGAATCTTACGCTGGATCCGGAGCTGATCGCTTACGGTAAGTGGGGCGTGGCCTCAGGAGGAGCGGCCTGCAGGAAGCTGATGGAGCTGCAAAAGCCGCCTACGGCCATCTTCTGCATGAACGACCTGATGGCCATCGGGGCGATGAAGGTCCTCAAGGAAAAGGGCTGTCAGATCGGGAAGGACGTGGACGTCATGGGATTTGACGATATTGACACCTGTGAGCTTGTGGAACCGGCCCTTACCACCATACGCATTCCCTTAACGGAGCTTGGCAGAATGGCGGCGGACAAGATGATCTCCCTGATCCAAAACAAAGAGGAGGGAGAGGCCTGGCAGGAGCTTCCCTGCACACTGATCGAGAGGGAAAGCTTTGTCTTTTCCGACAGCGAAAAGGAAGAATGAATCGCTCTTACCGAAAATCACCTCCAATCAAAAAGCATACGAATGAATGAAGATGCGGTTAGGTGGGGATTTTAATAAAAACAGTTTTATTTTTTAAGGAGGAAAAAGTATGAAGAAAAAAGCAGTCAGCCGTATGATGGCTGTTGCCCTTGCCTGCGCCCTGGTACTTGCGGGATGCGGCGGCAAGAGCGGCGAGCCGGTCCAAAAGGAGCAGGGGACAGCGGATGCGGCAAATCAGGAATCAGAGTCTGAGACGTCAGGGGCCGATGGCGAGACGGGCGCACAGGCGTCCTCGAACGGGGAGCTTCGAACCATCAGTATTTTTAACAGTCACGGGACCGTGTCCGATTTCACGGATCCGGTTGCGGAGGCGATCAAGGAGAGAACGGGCTTTACCGTGGAATATATTGACGGTGCGGGGGCCGTGGAGGAGAAGCTGAACCTGATGCTTTCCGGGCAGACTTATCCGGATATCGTGTATCTGGACAGTGCGAGCGCCGTGCGCAAGGCCTATGAGGAGGCGGGAGCGCTGGTTGACATGAAGGATCTGATCGAACAGCACGGACCGGATATCAAGAAAATGTACGGGGATCTTCTGGTTCGTTTTGAATCCGCGGACGGCGGAATCTACGGCCTTGGCGACTGGTATGACCTGGATCCCGACCCCAACGTAATGGTTATGATCAAGTATGACCTGCTTGTGGACGTTGCGGGCAAGGAGAGGGCGGACGACCATGAGACGCCTTTTTCACAGGAAGAGTTTATTCAGCTTCTCAAGGATTATCAGGCGAAGTACCCCGATGGGACTCCCATCAGCGTTCAGGGAAAAGAGTGGGATGTGACCATGTTCAACGGCATGTTCGGCGTCGTGGAATATTACACGGCAAACAGCAGGATTGAGCACAAGGTAAAGGATCCCCAGTTTAAGGAGATGATCCGTTTTATCAATCAGATTTACAGGGAAGGTCTTCTTGACAAGGACTGGGTAACGCTTGGATGGGATCAGCTGGAGGAGAAGATCACCCAGGGAAACACGTTCTGTACCGTGGATTCCAACTGGATTGCGTCCCGGCCGAATCAGGCCCTGCGAATTTCAGACGGTGAGGATGCGGATTTCCGCTCTTACAAGGTGGTGGGAGAAGGCGTGACCGCAGAGCAGACCACCTACAACAGCAGGAACACACTTGGCTGGGGCGACTGGTGTATTACCACAAACTGTGAGGATCCGGTTGCGGCTATGGAATTCTGTAACTTTATGGCAAGCGAGGAAGGACAGTACCTCACACTCTGGGGAGTGGAAGGCGAGCACTGGGAGTATGTGGACGGAAAGCATAAGCCGATTCAGGAGTTTCTGGATGCATACCGCGCGGATACCGCTGCAACGGGCCGGGCGACGGGCGTGCGCAAGTACCGGATGTTTGTAAAGAACGGATTTGGCGAGGACGGGACTCCTTATGATATGGATGCGAAATACGAGCCTTCCATTGACTGGCAGTGGGCATACATGGCGAGTGCGGACACGGACCTCTATGATAACTCTTATTACGCAGGGTTAGAGCCTGCAGGCAGCACGCCGGAGGGGCTGATCGCGCAGAAGGTTAAGGACATCTACAGCGAATACGTGCCGAAGATGGTGAATGCCGCAACAGAGGAAGAGAGCATGAGCCAGTACGATGCCATGATCTCCGATATGGAGGGAGCCGGGCTTGAAAAGCTGGAGGACGTGATGACCGAAACTTATCTGGAAAAGATGGAGCGTTGGGGAGTAGAGCCTTATTCCCACAGATAAAAGACGCAGAAACTGGCGAAGCTGCCGCATTGCCGACCAGGGGTCGGGATGCGGCAGCGCCTGTTTACAGGGGAAGGCCGCCTCAGGAGAAAGAAAGGATTAGAGAGCGTATATGTACAAGGTCTGCCTGGTGGATGATGAAAAACTGGAACTAAATCTTTTGAAAAACTATGTGAACTGGAAAAAGCTTGGAGTTGACGGGATTTTCACGGCCAGTAACGGCCAGCAGGCTCTGGAGGTGGTACGTGCGCAGAATCCGGATATTGTTTTTACGGATATACGGATGCCCGTGATGGACGGAATCGAGTTTGCCACCCGGCTGCGCAGAAGGGAAAAGGAGAGCGGAACAGCGCCGGAGCACGGTGTCAAAATCATATTTCTCACGGGGTACGATGATATGGAGCTGATCCGTAAGGCCTTTCACCTGTCCGCTTCGGATTACATCTTAAAGCCTTTTCTGGTGGAGGATATCGAGAAGGCGGCCAGGGGAGTGATTGATTCCCTGAAAAAGGACAGGGTTCCGGTGCCTGTCAGGGATGAGCGTCTTCTGGACAGTATTTTCAGGGAGGACTCCCTTCCGCAGGATATTCTGATCGAGCGCTTCTGCCAGAAGAAGGGGATCCGGCAGGAGGATTTTTCCTTTGGCGTGGCAGGACTGTACGGGCGCAGGGGAAGCCAGATGGACCGGGCGTTTTTCCGTGCTTTTCCGGAGGTGTTTTACTATATTGAGCTTGGGGATCTGATCCTGGTCCTGACAAGGGCGGGGACGGACATGGAGGAGACTGCCGGACGAATGGCGCTGTGGCTTGCCGGGAGGGAAGCCGGCCTTGGCGTTGTCTTCCAAAAGACACCCGGACGGCTTTTCCAGGCGAGGCGGATTAAGGAGGAGTTTTTGCAGGTGTCGGATGCGGTTTTTTATCAGGCGCAGGGCAGGAGCTTTTCTCTGGACGGGATGCTTTTTGTGCGGAAAAAAGAGGAATTCGGTGAGGAAGAGTACCGGCTTCTGCGGCGGCTGCGCCGGGATATCGTCTCCCTCATCTCCCGGGGGGACAGGGAGGGTGCAGCTGAAAAGATGCGGCAATACTTTGAAGCCTGCGAGGCCGGGAGCGCCGGGATCTTCCGGGACGGGGCCGTGTGTCTGTGCTACCAGATCAACGAGGAGCTGGTGGTGGAAAACCAGGAGCTGATAAAATTCCGTAACGGTCTGTATCTTCGCAGCAAGACGGTTTCCCGCCTTGTGGAGGAGGCGGGAAGCGCCGTATGGATCCGGCAGTGCGTGGAGGGATACGTAAAAGAGCTTCTGGAATGGTTCTGTTCTCTCAAGGAGGATGTAAACCACAGGGTGGCGGCCTTTGTGGAGGACTATATCGAAAAGCATTATAAGGAACCGGTTTCCATCGAGGAGCTGGCGGAAAAGATCGGTCTCTCCCCGGGATATGTCAGAAGCATCTTCAAGAACAGCAAAGGGATGACGGTGAAAGCCTATCTGTCTGAGTACCGTCTGGAGAAAGCCTGCAGCCTTTTAAAAAATACGTCCCTGGGGGTTGGACGGATCGGGCAGCTGGTGGGTTATGACAATGTGTCCTATTTCTGTTCTATTTTCCAGAAACGCTATGGAAAGACGCCGAACGAATGGCGCAGGGGGCTGTGAGGATGGAAAAAAAGCTGTTCGGACAGATGAGTGTGGGCGCAAAGCTGATGGGATTTTACATTCTGTTTGGCCTGATTCCACTTGTGATCGCCTATCTGTACACTTTTCATGTGCTTAGGAGGATTCTGGTGGAGGACGGGTACCGCTATATCAGGCAGGAGGCGCAGCGCCTGGAGGGACAGATGAACATGTGGACGGACCGGTATTCCATTATGATCGACAGCATTTATATGGATTACTATACCAACGCCTATCTGATGACGGATTACAACGGGATCGGATATGAAAACATGTATCCCTACATTGATAAATTTCTTTTGAAGCTCTCGCTTCTGTGCCAGGAAAAGCCGGACATGGGATTCTACAGCTACAACCGGACCCTGCCGGGAGACCGGAATTATTTCCACAGGATGGAGGAGCTTGAGGAGGGATGGTTTGAAAAGGCCGTGGAGGCCGGCGGCTTCACCGTGCTTGCGGGTGTGGAGGACATGCAGAAATATGGGGTGGAAAAACCGTATCTGTGTTTTGTGAAGCTGATGAATTATTACAAAAACGGTTCTCTGCAGAACGTGCTGCAGATTGAGGTGGACGCAGGGGCCGTGGCGGACCAGCTCTGGGACGGGGATGCGCAGGGCAGGGCTTACGTGATCGGAGACGGCGGCGTGATCCTGCTCTCTCCAAGACATGAGGATATCGGAAGGATGGCGCAGGAGCTTCTTGCGCAGGAGGTCGTGGAGAAGCTGGAAGACGTGGGGCGGGAGACGGCAGGAAACGAAGGGCTTCTGGAGAGCGGGCCGTATTATCTGGTTATTCAGGACTGCGCCCTGGGAATAAAGGTGCTGGTGATGGAGGAGAAGTCGGCCATGATGGGACAGGCGGAGCGGATGGAGCGGATGCTCATGCTGCTGCTTGTGGGGACCTCCGTGATCGCACTGTGCGCCGTCTTTCTTTTCAGCAAAAGGTTTGGGGCAAGGTTCGATCGGCTGATTCAGGAAAATTATGAAAAGCAGCTGAAGATCAAGGACAGTGAAATTAATCTGCTCAGCGAGCAGATCAATCCGCACTTTCTATATAACGCCCTGGCCACCATATCCTCCCTGTCCATCATGGAGGGCGACGGGCTTACCAGCCGCTGCGTCAAGGCCCTGGGAGAATTCTACCGGGTTTCCCTGAACAATGGGAAGGGTATTTTATCCGTGATGGAGGAGCTTGAGCTTCTGAAAAGCTATATGGCGATTCAGAAATTCCGGTTTGACGACAGCATCGAAATTACCTACGACGTGGAGCAGGAGGCGCTTTCCTGCAGCTGCCTGAAACTGCTTTTGCAGCCCGTGGTGGAGAATTCCATCAAATACGGCATATGGGACAACAATTCGGACACGCTGCATATCAAAATCCGGATATTCGCAGAGGAGGAAGAACTTGTCTTTGTGGTGGAGGACGACGGCGTGGGAATGGAGCCGGAGCGGCTGCAAAAGGTGCGAAAAGCGCTGGAGTGCGGGGACGGCGGATACGGACTGAAAAACATTGACGTGCGGATCCGGCTGCAGTACGGGGATGCGTACGGAGTGGCGCTGGAGAGCGAGCGGGGAAAGGGAACCTGCGTCACCATGAGGATACCCCGCAGAACGGGAGGAGTAGAAATTGTCAGATATTGATAAGCTTTGTTAAATTTTATTGTAGAAATTGACGATATGCATTGATAAAATAAGAAGCAGATAAGATGAATTGTTGAAGGGAAAGGGTGAGTTTGAAAATGAAATCTGCAAAACAGACAGCGGGCAGGGCAAAGTATGCGCCACACCGCAGCAAAAAGAAATTGGCACTCGACTTATGGCGGCAGAGGTATCTGTTTCTTATGATGCTTCCGGCCCTGGTCTGTGTGATTCTGTTCAATTACGTTCCCATGACGGGTCTGTACATATCCTTTGTAAACTATGTTCCCAGAGGAGAAGGTTTTTACCAGGACATGCTGTCAGCCAAATTTGTGGGGCTTGACTGGTTCGAGTATTTCTTCTCCACGGATTTTGGAATCGTTATGCGCAACACGCTCTGCCAGAGTCTCCTGACGCTGCTGTTTTCCTTTCCGGCGCCCATCATTTTTGCCATATGCCTGAACGAGATCAAGAATAACAAGGTGAAAAAGGCGGCCCAGACAGCCTCCTATCTTCCTTACTTCATATCCTGGGTAATCGCCGCAAACATGTTTGTCACTTTTCTGTCCGGAGACGGCGTGATCAATGACATTTTACAGGCGCTTCACATCACGGATCACGATATCCTGTTTATGCAGGAGGGAAAATATTTCTGGCTGATCCTGGCGCTCGCAAATACCTGGAAAAACATCGGGTATGACGCCATCATCTATCTGGCGGCCATTTCCGGAATCGACCAGGAGATGTACGAGGCTGCGGAGGTGGACGGGGCCACGAAGACACAGAAAATCTGGTTTATCACCATGCCATCCCTGCTTCCGACCATTATGATTATGCTGCTTCTTGCGGTGGGAGGAATCCTGAACGTGGGATACGAGCAGCAGCTGCTCATGGGAAACGACGCAGTCATCAAGTATTCGGATGTGTTTGATACCTATACGTACCGCTACGGTATTGTCAACGGAATGTATTCCTACGGTACGGCCGTGGGACTGTTCAAATCGGTAGTTTCCTTTGCGTTTGTGGCAATCACCAATAAATTGTCCAGAAAATACGCGGAAGTGTCGCTGTACTAGGGGAGGTATAAAATGTTGAAGAGCAAAAAGAGATTTAAGCGAACCGTGGGAGAGCTTCTGTTCGATCTGTTCAAGGTTCTGTTCATCCTGTTTATTTCCATTGTGTGTATTTATCCTTTCTGGAATATCTTCGTGATTTCGGTCAACGACGGGCAGGATGCGCTTCGCGGAGGACTGTACTTCTGGCCGAGAATGTTCACGCTGGAAAATTATGAGCAGATTTTCCAGCGGAAGGAATTTCTTCACGCAATCCTGGTGACTCTGTCAAGAACGCTGATTGGGACGCCTCTGGTGGTGCTCAACACCTCCATGCTGGCCTATGTCCTGTCCAGGGAAAAGCTGATCGGAAGGAAATTCTGGACCCTTTTGTTTATTTTCACCATGTATTTCAGCGGCGGGATGGTTCCCTATTATCTGCAGCTGAAAAATCTGGGGCTGCTTGACAAGTTCGTGGTATACATATTCCCGACCATGCTGAATGTCTACTATATGATTCTGATCCGAAGCTATCTGTACGGAATTCCGGAGAGCCTGGTGGAATCGGCCCAGTTGGACGGCGCCAACGACCTGAAAATTTATGCAAGGATCATTTTCCCTCTGGCAAAGCCGGTCATCATGACCATTGTGCTGTTCGCTTCCATCAGCCACTGGAACGCATGGTTTGATTCCAGGCTGTATACCAACTCCATGGACTTAAAGACATTGCAGCTGGTTTTGGTGGAGATTTTGAACCAGTTCCAGACCTCTGGAACCAACGGGGCGTCGCTGGCCCAGAAGGCCCAGCTGATGTCGGGCGTGACGCAGAAGAGCGTACAGATGGCGGCCGTTATGGTGGCCACCATACCGATTATCTGTGTTTACCCCTTTGTGCAGAAATATTTTGTGAAAGGAATTATGATCGGTGCGGTCAAGGCTTGAGGATGAGGCTGCAGCGAAACGAGAATAAAAGAAAAAGGAGTTTGCCAAGATGAAGAAAGAATATTTTCAGGGTAACAGAGAACGGCTGCATGGACAGATGAAGGAAAATTCCCTTCTGGTCCTGTTTTCGGGGACGGAGCTTCGCAAGACCAATGACGAATACTATCCCTTCTATGCGGAGAGAAATTTTGTCTATCTGACCGGCCTTTCCGGAAAGGAGTCCGTGCTTCTTATCTGGAAGGACGGGCAGGGCACCGTGGGAGAGAGGGTGTATATCCTGCCTCCGGACAAAATGGCGGAGCGCTGGACGGGCGAGCGCATCAAGGCGGCCCAGGCAGAGGAAATTTCGGGAATTGCGGACGTGGCGTATGCGGATGCCTTCCGGAAGGATTTCCATGGCATGGCTGTCAGCGGAAACTATGCGCGTCTTTACCTGGATCTGTATAAGGCGGACGGCTCGGATCAGAACAGAGCGTCCCATTTCTTCCGGCAGAAGGTTTCCGGGGAATATCCGTTTCTTTCCATAGAAAATGCGAATGTTCTGGTAAGGAATCTGCGCACCATCAAGCAGCCCTGCGAGATCGAGGCCATGAAGGAAGCGCAGAAGATTACGAGAGACGGGATCGTGGCAATGATGAAGGCTTCCAGACCCGGCATGTATGAGTATCAGTACAAGGCGGAGTTTGACTATGCGCTGGGACAGCACGGCCCCCAGGGACCGGCCTTTCCCTCCATTATCTCGGCGGGGAAGAACAATTTCTGCATTCACTATTACGGATATAAGGGCGTGGCGGCGGACGGCGACATGGTGCTGAACGATGTGGGCGCATGGTACGATAACCTGATGAACGACGTGTCAAGAGGATGGCCCTGCAATGGAAAGTACAATGAGCGCCAGAGGCTCCTGTACCAGTGTGCGCTGCGGACCTCCAATCATATGTTTGACATCATAAAGCCGGGCATGAAGATGGCGGATGTGGACAAGGAGGCAAGGCGTTTCAACTGTGCGCTGTTAAGGGATGCCGGCGTTTTGAAAAATGAGAGCGAGATCGGAACTTATATGTGGCATGGCGGAGCCCATCATGTGGGATATGACGTGCATGACGTGATCCGGACGCCGGAGGTGATCGCACCCGGAATGGTATTTTGTGTGGATATCGGTATTTATCACGAGGAGTGGGGAATCGGTTTCCGCCTGGAGGACAACTGCCTGGTAACAGAGGCGGGATGCGAGAATCTTTCGGCGATCACGCCAAGGACGATTGAGGAAATCGAGGATACCATGCAGAAGGGTTATCGCTAAGGCGGGCCGGATCGCTAAGACAGATCAGGATGAGAGGGAAGAGACGTGCTGAGCAGAGAGTTTCACAGGTCAAGGAGAGATCTGTATTATGAGCTTTTAGTGGATAAGCAGATGGCGGTGATGTTTGCCGGAAAACCAAAAAGAGAAGCGGGAGACGAATATTATCCCTTTTCCGTCTACCGGAATTTCTATTATCTGACCGGTCACGAGGAGCCGGAGGCAGTGTATCTTGCCTATTGCAGCGACAGGGAAATAAAGGAAATCCTTTTTATCCGCCGTCCCAACGAGGCGGCGGAGGTTTACGAGGGCAGAAGGCTGCGCACCGGGGAAGCGAAGGAGAAGTACGGGATCGGCGAGGTCCGCTATGTGGACGAGCTGGACGATACGATCTGCAGGATTATGAACCGGGCGGGGATCAATACCCTGTGGCTGGATCTGGAGGAAAAGCAGCTGGAGGAGCAGGATGAGGAGAGGCTGTTTGCCGCAAAGATCCAGCGCAATTATCCTGCGGTTTCCATCTGCAACAGTTATCAGGCGCTTGCCGAGATGCGCAAGATCAAGGACGAGGAGGAGATCCGGGAACACAGAAGGGCTTGCACTGTCACCGCAGAGGGTGTAAACTACATGGCAAGACATATCCGTCCGGGTATGAGAGAGGACCAGATGGAGGCGTATTTTGATTTCGTGGTCAAGAAAAGCGGCTGCGGCCATGCTTTTTCCACCGTGGCGGCAGCCGGGAAAAACGCCTGTATCCTGCATTATGCGGCAAACTCGGACATAGCCGGGGACGGAGATATGATCCTGTTTGATCTTGGCGCAAGCAGCGGCTATTACTGTGCGGACGTGTCAAGAACCTTTCCGGTAAACGGAAAATTCACGAAAAGGCAGCGCCAGCTCTACGAGATCGTGCTTAAGGGCCTGGATGCGGCCATCTGTGCAGCCCGTCCTGGACAGGTTAAGGATGATCTGCAGAAGATCAGCAGGCAGGTGATGGCGGGGGAGCTGATGCGGATCGGGATGATTCGCAAGGAAGAAGAAATTGACCAATATTATCTTCACGGCTCCGGCCACTTTATCGGGCTGTACACCCATGACGTGGGAGAGAGCCCGAAGAACCGTCTGGAAGAGAACATGGTATTCACCCTGGAGCCCGGACTGTACTTTCCGCAGGAGAAAATCGGGATTCGCATTGAAGACACGCTTCTGATGACACGGGACGGCTGCGAGGTGCTGACGCAGGCTATCCCAAAGACGGTGGAGGAGATTGAGGCGCTCATGGAGGAGAGAGAATGAACCAGGTGCTTATGATCATAATGGCTGCAGGGGCCGTAGCCGGCGGTATTGACCGGATGCTGGGTAACAAAAGAGGTTACGGCGCCAAATTTGAGGAAGGCTTTCTGTTTCTCGGTCCAACCGCACTGTCCATGGCCGGAATGATGTGCCTTGCCCCGGTGCTTTCCAGGGTGCTGGGACGGATCGTCATTCCCTTTTATCGGATCATCGGGGCGGATCCGGGGATGTTCGGCAGCCTTCTTGCCATCGATATGGGCGGATACCAGCTGGCAAAGGATCTGGCGCAGAATCCCCGGATCGGAAGCTATGCGGGGATTGTGGCGGCGGCCATATTCGGCTGTACCATCGTGTTTACCATACCGGTGGGTATGGGGATCCTAGAGAAGCAGGACAGAGTTTTTTTTGCAAAGGGAATCATGCTCGGGCTTGTTACCATGCCGGTGGGCCTTCTCGTGGGAGGAGTGCTTTCCGGCATTTCTGCATGGGAGTGTCTGCGTCAGAATCTTCCGGTGCTTGTTCTTTCCCTGGTGCTTTTGCTGGGGCTGTGGAAGATACCGGAGAAGATGGTCCGGGGCTTTGAGCTTTTTGCGGCAGGTATCCGCCTTTTGATCACAGGGGGGCTTGTGCTGGGAGCGGTGGAATACATGTGCGGGTTTAATCCGGTGAAGGGTATGGCGCCCTTGTCTGAGGCCATGGAGGTGGTATCCTCCATCGGGATTGTGATGCTGGGAAGTCTTCCGGCGGCCGAATTTTTAAAGCGCATTCTGCAGAAGCCCTTTCAGATTCTGGGGAAGCGGATTGGCATAAATCCCGTGGGGATGACGGGCCTTCTGGTGGGGGCGGTCAGCGTGATCCCCGGACTCTCCCTGTATAAGGACATGGATGCGAGGGGGAAGGTGGCCAATGCGGCCTTCCTTGTGAGCGGGGCAAGCCTTTTGGCGGCGCATATCGGTTTCACGGTGAGTACGGAGCCGGAGCTTCTGGGCGCTTTGATTGCGGGCAAGCTAAGCGGGGGAGCCGCGGCTTTCCTGCTTTCGCTGATGATCCCGGCGGGAAGGAGGACATCCCTATGATTGTAACAGTTACCATGAATCCTGCGATCGACAAGACCGTGGAAATTGAGAGGCTTTTGCCCGGTTCCCTCAACCGGATTACAAGGGTGGAATATGATGCGGGAGGCAAGGGCATCAATGTCTCAAAGACCATCCAGGCCCTGGGAGGAGAGAGCGTTGCAGTGGGTTTCCTCGGGGGAAGTACGGGAAAAACAATTGAGACGGTTCTGACTAAGGAGGGGATCTGCCACGACTTTGTCCGTGTGGAGGGGGAAACCCGGACAAATACCAAGGTTTTTGAGAAGAACGGTGCCGTGACCGAGCTGAACGAGCCGGGGCCCGTGGTCAGCAGAGAGCATCAGGAGCTTCTGATGGAAAAGCTTGCGGGATATGCGGGCGGGGAAACCCTGTTTGTCTTATCGGGCAGCGTACCGGCATGCATGGACAAGGGGATCTATGCGCGGATCATCCGCATGGTTCACGAAAAGGGGGCAAAGGTGCTTTTGGATGCGGACGGGGAGCTCTTTGCCAATGCCGTCAGGCAAAGGCCGGAGCTGGTAAAGCCCAATGTTCAGGAGCTGATGGAATATGCAGGGCTTGCAAAGACGTGTTCCAGAAAGGAGGTTCTTGCAGCGGCCCGGAGCATACGGGAGAGCGGGGTGGAGAGAGCGGTGGTTTCCATGGGAGCGGAGGGCGCTCTTTTTCTTTTTGGGGATTGCGGCTTTTTTTCGCCAGCCCTGCCTGTAAAAGCGCACTCAACCGTGGGTGCGGGAGACGCCATGGCTGCGGCTCTGGCATATGGGTTTACCAGAAAGCTGGATGCGAAGCGGCAGATGCGGCTGTGCATGGCGGCAGCGGCGGGCGCCGTCACAACCATCGGGACCAAGCCGCCCGGCAAGGAGCTTGTGGGGGAGCTGATGGGGAAGGTGGTTTTGGAAAAGATGGAAGAAGAAAGTCTTGACGGTTCCGGGAATGTGGGGGAAAATTAGAGTGTTGAAAGAAAAAATACAGATTAGGGAAGGAACATGGTTATAACAATGAGGGATCCGTATTTGATGCATGGAGGGGATTACAATCCGGAGCAGTGGCTTGCCATGCCGGAGATTCTGGAGCAGGATATCGACCGATTCCTGGAGGCCGGGATCAACACCGTGACGCTTGGCGTTTTTTCATGGGCAAAGCTGGAGCCAAAGGAGGGAATCTATGATTTTGACTGGCTGGCGGAGCGAATCGACAAGCTGTACGAGAAGGGGATTTCCGTGATTCTCGCGACGCCGTCCGGCGCAAGACCGCACTGGCTGGCAGAGCGGTATCCGCAGGTGCTGCGGGTGGATGAGAGGGGAAAGCGGCAGCTCTTTGGCGGCAGGCACAACCACTGCCTGACCTCTCCTGTTTATCGGGAAAAGGTGGGAAGGATCGACCGCAAACTGGCGGAGAGGTTCGGAGCGCATCCGGCAGTGAAGCTCTGGCACATATCGAACGAGCTTGGAGGGGATTGTCACTGCGGTCTCTGCCAGGCGGCGTTTCGAAACTGGCTGAGGGAAAGATATCAGACTATTGAGAATCTGAATGACCGGTGGTGCACTACCTTCTGGAGCCATACCTACGACAGCTTTGATCAGGTGGAAGCGCCTTCCGCAATCGGGGAGAGCAGCCTGATGGCCTTGAATCTGGACTGGAAGCGCTTTGTAACGGATCAGACGATTTCTTTTGTGGAGCAGGAGATCCGGGCGATCCATGAGGGCGGATCGGACAAACCCACGACGGTCAACATGATGTACCGGTTTGAGGGGCTTGATTATGGGAAGCTGGCCGGGGCGGTGGATCTGGTCTCCTGGGACAGCTATCCTCTCTGGCACAAGGAGAGCGAGTGGGATACGGCCAGGGATACGGCCTTCTGGCATGACGTGATGAGAGGACTTAAGAAAAAGCCCTTTCTTTTGATGGAGTCCTGCCCCTCATCTACCAACTGGCAGAGTGTGAGCAAGCTGAAGAAGCCGGGAATGCTGGAGGCGTCGTCTCTCCAGAGCATTGCCCACGGCTCTCAGGGCGTGCTGTACTTTCAGATGAGGCAGAGCCGGGGAGCCTCGGAGAAATTTCACGGGGCGGTGATCGATCACTATGGCGGCAGCGATACCAGAACCTTCCGGGAGGTCTGCGGCGTAGGGCGCATGCTGGGAAAGCTCGGGGAACTTGCGGGATGCACCACGGGATCCCGGGTGGCCATCCTCTACGACTGGGATAATCTCTGGGCGATGAAAAATGCACAGGGACCGAGGAATAAGGGGCTTCATTACGAGGAATGTGTGGATAAGTCCTACCGGGCCCTTCGCAGGCTTGGATTGAATGTGGATATCATAGACCAGTCAGCATCCCTTGAGGGCTACCGTTTTGCGGCCGCACCCATGCAGTATCTGTTCCGTCCGGGTTTTGCGCAAAAAATCCGCAGCTTTGTGGAAACGGGCGGAACCTTTGTCATGACCTACTGGTCCGGCGTGGTGGACGAGAACGACAGATGCTTTCTGGGCGGGCGTCCCGCTGATCTGACGGATGTGTTCGGCCTTCGGGCCCTGGAGATCGACGGTCTCTATGACGAGGAGGAGAATGCAGCGCTTACCCTGGAGCCGGAAGCAGGCAGGCCCGGCTGGCTTTCCTTCATGAAGGAGCGGTATGCCTGCAAATATCTCTGCGAGCTGGTAAGTCCTCTGGGGGCCCGGCCTCTGATGGTATATGGAAAAGATTTCTATGCAGGAGAGCCGGCATTGCTTCGCAATTCCTGCGGAAAGGGTCTGGCTTATTATATCTGCGCCGACATGGAACAGAAATTTTATGATGACCTGTATGAAAATCTGATTGCGGAGGCGGGAATAACCAGTGGGTGGAACCTTGAGATTCCGGAGGGCGTGGAGATCTGCAGCAGGGAAAATGAGGACTTTGTGTACTGGTTTGTACAGAATTACAACAGGTATGAGGTAAAGGTTCAATTGCCGCAGGGGGATGTGATTTTCGGAGATAAGAAGGGAGAACTGAGGCCCTTCGGAAGCGTGATCCTTCGGGTAAAGAAGACCTTGTGATTTTCAGGAAAGGCGCAGGAAGGACAGATTTACAGTGCGGATTAACTACACGGAAAGGAGCAAAAAGTGATATTTAAACCAAAAAAACCAGATTATGAGCTGAGCCCCTATACAGGACTTACCAGAGACAGCTGGCTGGAGGCGGGGGAATACCTGCTTACCGGAATCTTTCAAAATATTCGGAATTTTGAGGATCCCGTTATCGCAAAGCGGACGGAGATGAAAATTACTTACCCGCATCTGGATGCTCCGTTGGAGCAGCAGGAAAGCCAGAGAAAGGCAGAGGTTTTTGAGGGGCTGTGCCGCAGCTTTTTTATTGCGGCTCCCTTGATTCACGACAATCCGTCCCTTACGGTCTGCGGCTATTCTTTGAAGGAATATTACAAAAACCAGGTGCTCCGGGTCTGTACGCCCTCGGATCCCCTGTTTGTGGGAACCTATGAGGAGCTGATGCGGATGACGGGAAGCACCGATCCTTCCAGAAGCTTCCAGCAGACGGTGGAAACCTGTGCGCTGGTGATCTGCCTGTGGATTGTCAGAGATGAGATCTGGAACACCTACACCAAACAGGAGAAGGATACCATCGCCCATTTGCTTCTGAGTTTTGCTCATGCCAGTACGGTGCCGCAGAACTGGCGGCTGTTCAACATGCTGGACATGGCGTTTCTTCACAGCGAGGGCTATCCCATTGACCGCGCCATTATGCTGGAGCACGCCCAGGCGATCCTCAATTATTATGTGGGAGACGGCTGGTACCGGGATGGCCAGTGCTTTGACTACTATTCCTGCTGGGCATTCAATGTGTATGCGCCATTGTGGAATCTCTGGTATGGCTACGAGAACGAGCCGCTGCTCGCAAAGAAGTTCGAGGAGCACTCCAACCGGCTGATGGAGACCTACGGCGACTTTTTTGACGAGGAAGGCTGCACCAATATGTGGGGGCGCAGCAACATTTACCGGAATGCTGCCACCAGCGCTTTTTCGGGTAATCTCTGCCTTTGGGATTCCCGGGTGGATCCCGGACGGGCCAGGAGGATTGCCTCCGGTTCTCTGATGCAGTTTTTGGGGCGTGAGGATTTCCTTGCGGGGGGAATTCCGTCTCTTGGCTTCTACGGCCAGTTTTCCCCTCTTGTGCAGGGATATTCCTGTGCGGAATCGCCCTTCTGGCTGGGAAAGGCTTTCCTTTCTCTGTATTATCCAAAGGAGCATCCCTTCTGGTCGGCCAGGGAGAACAACGGTTCCTGGGAGACGCTTCGGGAAAATGAGGTGAAGGAGACTGTTCTGCAGGGGCCGGCGCTGTGCTTTACCAATCACAAGGCAAACGGGGAGACGATCCTGCGGACCGGAAAGGTCGTGAAGGAGGCAAATGACCTCCACGGCATATGGAATTATTCCAAGCTCTGTTACAATACCAAGTATCCCTGGGAGGCCACGCCAACCGGAGGAAAAGGCGAGGTGGAGGCCCAGCAGTATGTGCTGGAAGAACTAGGAGAGCTCGTGCAGGCAAATGCGACCTTCTGGTGCGGACAGAAGGAGGGGGTTCTGTACAGAAGACAGTTCTTTGGCTATCATCTGGGAGCGGAGACTCACTGGATACAGGCTGTGAACCTGGCGGATTTTCCCGTGCCCTGCGGAATCCTGCGCGTGGATAAGCTGCGCCTGATCCGCTGGCCGGTCTCCCTGACCCTCGGTTCCTACGGTTTTCCGGACAACGGTACAAAGATCGAGGAAAAACAGCTGCAGGATGCAAAAGCCATTATACTGAAGGGAAAGGATTTTACCGGAAGAGAAAAGCAGATGGCAATGACTATCTACGAGGGATGGGACGAGATCAAAACCGTAAAGAGTACGGGCAGCAATCCGGACTCCGAACATTCCGTGGTAGTGTTTGCGAGGACAGAGCGCAATAAGCAGTATGGAGGGCTGGATCCCTATCTTCTGATCTCCCAGGTGATCACAAAGGAAAGCTGGGAGGATTTTACGGAGGAGGAGCTCTTTTCTGTTGAGCGGATCGAATACGAGGACGGGGCCCGTGTGGGAGCATATGGAACCACCGTCGTCTATCTGAAAAGCGGGGAAGTGCGCAAGATAAATTTTGAGGGGATAGAGGCAAACCTCAGTCTTTAAGGGAAAGCTGTGAGCGCTGCAAGATAGCGATAAACACTCATACACCGTTTTGCGGCGCTTCACTAGGGATGAAAGCAAGGAGAAAGAGATTATGAAGACATGGAAGAAAAGGATAGAGGGAGACTACAGCGATATCAGGGGCGTATGTCACAATCCGAAGAAGGGCCAGAGCCTTGCGGAAATGGAAAAGGAGCTGGGCTATGCCCAGAGGCTGAATCTGAATGCGGCCCGCTTCTGGATGAGCCAGGAGGAGTGGGAAAAGGCTCCAGAGGAATATGAGGAGAGGATGCTGCAGTTTGTCAGAAGCTGTGCGGACAAGGGGATACGGACCATGCCCATCTTCTGGAACGGGAATTTCATAAAAGAATACCGGGAGAGCTCGAAAGAGGAATGGGAAAAGAGGCGGCAGTACGCAAAAGCCATGATCGGGCGTCTGAAAGGGGAGCCGGGAATCCTTATGTGGGATGTGTGCAACGAGCCCCTCTGTAATGACTATCTGCGGATGGCATCCGAACAGGAATATCCGGAACGAAAGGAAAACCTGGTAAAGGATCTGCGCAGGCTCTGTGAGATTGTCCGCATGCTGGATGACGATACGCCGTTGACCGTGGGCCATGAGCAGGCGGATCACCTGGATACCACGGCGGATCTTGTGGACGTCATAAGCTTTCACGATTATCTGCCAACAAGAAGGCGGATGGAAAAGGCCTATGAAAAGACAGCGCAAATCGCTAAGGAGCAGGGCGGGAAACCGGTTCTGAACACGGAGACGGGATGCATCGGAAGAGCCAATCCCTATGATCTGGAGCTGGAACTGTGTGAAAAATATCACTGCGGATTCTTCCTGTTCAACCTGATGATTGAGGGGTTTTGGGGAGAAATCCACGGAATCGTCTATCCTGACGGAACCGTGAGAGACCCGGGCATTGTGGCGGCTCTGTACGGATTTCGGCGCAACAGGGGAAAAGAGCGCATCCTTCCAAGAGGAAACCGGGAAGGCCACGCCTGCGAAGCAGTGAAAGCCGTGGAAGCGGCACTGCAGCTGAAGGAAGAAACGCTGTTTGTCAATAAGGCCAAGGGAACGGACGAGATTCTCGAGGCGGCGGAATACTGTATCAATATTCTGGAATCCTGCGAGCTGGTTCCCATGTGGGACGCACTCTCGGCCAGACTGGAATGTTTCAGGCAGCAGGAACCGTCTGAGAGAGACGAGTGGGCCATCCAGGAGTTTGCCTACAATTGTGCAAAGACGGTAAAGGAGAAGTTCCTGATCCTGTAAAGGGTCAGGAACTGCCTGTGAGATTATTCATATCGGTACGGACGCTCTGGTACAAGTTTGTAGTGCTGAAAGAGACAGAAGGGAAATTCTTTCTGGCGGTCTAGGCAGATGATTTTATTGCGGGATTCCAGCACAAGTCAGACGCGGAGAGATATTATGCCGCACTGAAGGAAAGGCTGGGGAAATTCAATCTTGAACTAGAGGAAAGCAAGAGCCGACTGATTGAATTTGGAAGGTTTGCGGAGGGCAACAATTTCACCCAAAGATTTATGTGAGGTTATTCTAAAAGCGAATGTTATTATGAGGAGCCGTGTGCGTGAAAGGCGCACGCACGGTTCTGTGAGGGGCTCATGGGTATGCTCCACCTTGATCCAGTCCGCTTTCGGCTTGCTGACCTGCTTGTGAACCTTGTAGGAGACAGCAATGCCTTTGGGAAAAATTTTGTTGAGGGTTGGCGCAACTCATGCACATGCTATAATCGGAAAGAAACCAGACCGACAAGACATCGTTTGCGGCTGCCAATCCTGCTATGACGGCATCACATTCCGTTTTAAGCTGGTATAAGCCAGCAGGATGTAGATTGCGTAAATCAGGAAGAAAATCTCCAGCGAGATCGTCACAATGGATAAAGGACTGTTCGTTCCTACCATCACCCCCGGCTCAGGCGAACTGGCCAGATGAAGGATAAAGGGCGCACCGATCAGCACCGGGGGAACGGCAGGCAGGACGTAGTAAATGGCGAACTGGTTTCGCAGAGTCCTTGCCATCTCTCGCGAGTCCATACCCAGCTTTTGCAGGAGTTGGAACTGACGCCTGTACCGTTCTGTCTCGCTAAGCTGCTGGATGGTGAGGATGGTGGCGGCGGCCATAGTGAGGGCCAGGGCCAGGTAGAACAGGGGGAACGCGGTGTTAGCGGTCCAGGCCGCCGCGTCTGACTTCTCCAGCGCTTTGGCGCGGATGGTGTCATAGCTCCGCGTAAGATCCTGTTCCCCCAGTCTGTAGTGGATTTCGTATAGGCTGTAGAACTGCTCCAGGGTCACCGGCTGGGTCGTCTTTGCCGCATAGGCATAGTGATGCACCGGAAGGCCCTCCGCAACATCGTCCGGCACGACAAGAGCGAATTGTGTCCCATTGCTTGCGTTGTAGTCCTGCATCAGATGTTCTGTATGCACCCCGCCGAGGGTCAGTTGGGCACTCCCAACGGATAGGGGCTGGGGATAGTTTGCCAGATGCTCTTTCAGATAGGACCAGCAGTGGATCAGATATTCCCCCGGCTCCAGCTCCACCGGCGAATATCCTGCGATGGCCCGCAGCGCCGCATAGTCGCTGTACCGCAGCACCTGATCCCGCTCATAGTAACGAAAATAGTCCTTCTCATTTTCTTCCACATAGTCCAGAACCCGGCTGTCTCCAGTCTGGTAAACGCTGTAGTTTAGCGACTGTTCCACCGGGATATTCGCCCGGATGTAGCTGAAATAGTCCTGGCTGAGGGGTGTGCCGTCCTCACTGCCGAGATACAGATCAAAGCAGCCGCTCTCTGCCGCCCGGCCCTCGAAAAGTCCACGGAACATCATCCCTGCTCCCTCGGAGATGAGGGTGGCGGTGAAAATCAGGGAAATGATGGCCATGAGCATCCCCATAGTGGCCAGCTTGGCGGTGAGAGTGCGGAACACAAGCAGGTTTTGCCCCTGATATTTCCGGCTGGGCCGTTTTTCAAAAAAGGCAGGAACACCGGAGGCAAAGCTAAGAAAGAAGCTGAACAGGAACGCAGTCACGCACCCCGCCCCAATGATGCCAAAGATGGACCCTCCCGCCATCAGCAGACAGGTTCCGGCCACACCCAGCACAATGGAGGCGGAAAAAATCCAACGGCGCATTTTACCCGTCTGAATGACCATGCCCTCGTTGACCTGATCAACATAGATCAGGTCGTGAATCTTCGCCCTGCGGATATATTTGCGGCTCCGGCGCAGGGCAAAGAGGTAGATCAAGGCAAAATAGGCCACCGACAGCCCCAGTGCGGGAAGGGAGAAGCCGAAAGCAAACTGGTAAGGCAGACCGAACAGGGCGAATAAAATGGCCCGCAGCATCTGATAGAGCAGACTGCCCAGAGCTGCCCCCAGCACTAGGGCGCAGCCGCCAACGACTAAGTTTTCCATGAAGAACAGACGGGCCACCTGCTTGTTGGTCAGGCCGATGAGCAGATAAGTCCCAAGCTCCCGGCCACGGCGGGAGAGCATAAAACCCGTGGCATAGCTCACCAGCCAGCCAAAGACGCACACCACCACAATGCTTGCCAGGACGAGGAACATGCGCAGGCTGGAGAGGCTTTTGGAGAGGGTTTGAACCTCCTGAGAGAACACCAGGCCATTGAAGGCGTACAGCAAGGCAGCCGCCATGACTACGGTGACAAAGTAGACCAGATAATCCCTGGCCTGCCTCTGGGCGTTTCGGAGGGACAGCTTAGATAATGTCACTGACATCACCCCCTAACGCAGCAAGAACATCCAGAATTTCATGATAGAATACAGGCCGTCCTCGATCCCCCCGGAGCAGCTCGTTGAACACCCGTCCGTCCTTCAGGAACAGCACCCGTTTGGCATAGCTGGCGCTGTAGGCATCGTGAGTGACCATGAGGATGGTGGCCCCCATATCCCGGTTCATGGTAGTCATGATCTCCAGCAGGTTCTTGGAGGCTTTGGAATCTAACGCCCCAGTCGGTTCATCTGCCAACAGCAAAGACTGTCCTGCCACCATAGCCCGGGCGACAGCGGTGCGCTGCTTCTGGCCCCCGGACACTTGATAGGGAAACTTGGGCAGGATGTCGGTGATGCCCAGTTTCTGGGCGATATCCCGGACCCGGCTCTGAACCGTTCCAGGGTCCTGGTGATTCAGGGAGAGGGCCAGGCCGATGTTTTCCTCGATGGTGAGGGTGTCCAGCAGGTTAAAGTCCTGGAAGACAAAACCCAGCCGTTCCCGACGGAACTTGGCCAGTTCGGTTTCGGACAAGTCGGCTACACTCACCCCGTCCAGGAGAATCTTCCCAGCGCTGATGGTATCGATGGTGGAGATGCAGTTGAGCAGAGTGGTTTTTCCGCTCCCTGACGCACCCATGATGGCCAGGAACTCCCCGGTCTCCACATTGAAGCTTACTCGATCCAAGGCTTGCGTGACATTGTTTCTGCTTCCGTAATATTTTTCAATGTTTTGTACTTGCAGCATATCGTTTGCCTCCTTTGCTTATGGCTCTATAGTACACCAAAAGCGAAGGCCGTTGTATCGAAGTCATATTGATTTACCTTACAATTTTGTAAGGTTTTCCTTTGCGGGAAAAGTCAGCGTTACTGTAGTTCCAGCCCCCTCCTGTGAATCCATGCGCAGTTCCAATTCCAGGAAAACCGCCAGCTTCCTGCACAGATACAGACCTATGCCGGTAGAGCCTCCTCGAATCCGTCCATTGCTGCCGGTAAAGCCACGCTCAAACACACGGGGAAGTTCATGCGCCGGGATACCGATGCCGTTGTCGTGAACAATAAGCTGGGTCTGTCTCCCAAGAGGCTTGGCTGAAAGGGTGATGATCGGTTCCGGTCCCCGATAGCGGGCAGCGTTTTGGAGCAGTTGGCCCAAAATAAAGACCGCCCATTTTTCGTCGGTATAGACGGCACAGTTCATATTTTCCATCTCTACCCGAATATCGTTTTGGATCAATAGGGAACGGTGGTTCTCAATCGCCTGAGCTGCGATTTTTTCAAGCTCTATCTGCCGGAACAGGCAGTCTTGCTCCGGGTTCTCCGCACGGGCGTAGAATAATGCCCGCTCTACATGGGCCTCGATCTGACTGAGTTCCACTATGAGTTTCCGGCGGGTTCCCCCGTCCAACTCCCGACAAATGAGGCGGGCGGCGGTGATAGGGGCTTTGATCTCATGCACCCAGCGTTCCACATACTCCCGGTACTCCCTTTGGGATGCCTGGGCGTCAGATACCGCACCAGTCATATTGCGGCCAGCCAGGCGGGCCAGATCAAAGAGCCGCCGTTCAAAAAGTCCTTTTGGCGGCGGAACGCACTCCGTAAACAGGTATTTACGATCCAGCCCATCCAGAATAGATTTCAATTCCAGGAGGCGGGTGCGCTGCTGAAAGAAATCAAACATATTCACAGTCAGAAAAACCAGTAGAAACACAATCAGCAAAATCACCAGAACTCCTGGCTGTGTTCCCGTGGCGAAAAGGAACAACGCTGCCAGTCCGGCGCAAATCACTTGGAGCGCGATACGCTTCAGTCGGTCCGACAAAAATTCCCGCAGGGTCATAGCTGATACCCCATTCCCCGCCG
>CAJTVN010000013.1 GCA_910579685.1 uncultured Lachnospiraceae bacterium
GTAGTCGATATTGTCCTTGATGATTTCCCGGTATATATCAACTGCGCTCTGTGCTGCCGCTTCCGTTCCTTTCCGTTCCGGCGGCGTAGCCGCTTCTCTGCAAGGAGAGGGGTTAGGGGAAAGGATAGGAATGGAATGGGTACTTTGTTCATCAGTAATTATTTTTTCTTTTTTTGGTAAGTCAGTTCTTTGTATATCTTTATTTAATTGCGTTGGATTTTCCAACGTAGGTTTTTCCAATGTTGGTTTTTCCTGCGTTGGATTATCCAATGTTGGATTTTCCAATGTAGGTAAATCCGGCGTAGGCGGCTGCGGCTGCTCGAATATCACATAGTCCGCGCCCCGCAAGCGTCCTTTCTCGTCGCGCTCCCTTGAACGGACGATATACCCGGCGCGTTCAAGCTCCTTAATGGCTTCGCGGATAGCGTCTATCTTCTCCCGGTTGATAAGGGATAAGCCTTTCAAGGTGTAGTCCCAATCTTCGGGGAGTGACAGCATTTGCGACAACAGCCCCTTTGCCTTTAGGGAAAGCTCCTTGTTGCGTAGGTGGTGGTTGCTCATTACGGTGTAGCCCTTGTTCCGTTCCACTCTGAAAACTGCCATAGTTCATAGCTCCTTTGCTTTGGATTTGTTACGCAGTAGAAGCGCGGTTTCGGGGGATAAGGTATAAATCCCTTTCCGCGCCAGATACGCGCCCGGAAAACCGCTTGTAGCAAGGCTTTTTCTGCCCCTACTGCGTAACAAAGGGCATGAAAAAAGCGGCGTTCCTGTTCTCCCATGTAGAGAGTAAGAAACGCCGCTTCTGCGTCGTATTCAGTTTTTAGTACAATACCCTGCTTGTCCGTCGCTCGAAAAACCTTGATTTTCCAGTGTTTTCAAAAGTATCGTTATCTAACGTCAGCTTTCGAGAGACCGGGTGTTACGGCCCTTTTTAAGGCGGTCAGAAAGCTGGCCGTCGACTGCATCGTGGTCAAGGACTTCTCGCGGCTTTCGAGAGATTACATCGAGCTTGGAACCTGTCTGGACCAGATCTTTCCTTTTATGGGGATACGCTTCATTTCCGTAAATGATGATTATGACAGCGGCCGTGCAGGGGGGATGGAAGGGATAGACATTCCCTTCAAGAATCTTCTGTACGATCTCTACAGCAAGGATCTTTCCGTGAAGGTAAAGGCATCTCTTGCAGTGAAGAAAAAGGAAGGGCAGTTTGTCAGTGCAGGCGTGCCCTTTGGCTATCGGAAGGCGCCGGAGGATAAGCACAGCCTGATCATAGAGGAGAAGGAGGCGCAAATCGTCCGGCGCATTTTTGCGATGGCCTATGAAGGGATGAGTTCTTTGCAGATTGCAAGACGGTTCAATGAGGAAGGGGTAAAGACGCCTGCCGCTTTTCGGAAAGAGGAGGGGGCTTTTTACAGGGAGCCAAAGGGCGGAAGCTTTTTGTGGAGCAGCCCCGGGGTCAGCCATATCCTGGAGAATCAGGTCTATGTGGGGGATATGGCGTATGGGAAATATGAGAAGGAAACGGCGGGAGGGAAAAACCGTTTAAAGCCGAGAGAGGAGTGGAAGGTTTTCCGCAACCATCATGAGCCGCTGATCAGCCGGGAAATGTTTCATAAGATCTGGGAGAGGAGAGGCGGCAGGAGAACGGCAGGCACCGGCAGAAAACATCCTCTCACGGGAAAGCTGGTGTGTGCCGCATGTAAGCGAAACCTGCGCATACGAAAAACAAAGAATTTCTATTTTTGCTGTGAGTTTTGCGGCAGCGGTGCAAGGCAATGCGGTAAAAGGCTGGACGGAGCCTTTGCGGAGAGCTATGTGCTGGGAGAAATCCGGAAAAAGGCCGCAGAAGTGCTGGATCTCGATTCCGTATGGGAAAAGAGGAACCAGGAGATTGCAGGACAGCTGGCTGTACGGAAAAAGAAAAAGGAAGGCATCCGCAGGGAACTTGCCGGGATACGGAGAGAAAAGCTGGCGGTTTATGAGCGATTTGCGGGGCTGTCTGATGAGGTTGAGGATCTGAAAAGGCGGGAGAGGAATTTTGACCAAAAGGCAGGAGAGCTTGAAGGTGCGCTTGCCAGGACGCAGGAGGATCTGGAAAAGCTGCAGAAGGAGGCAAAAAAGGAGAGAGGGCTTTGTGCTATTTTATCTTATCTTGGGCTTGACGCACTGACCGGCGAGCTTGCGGCGCAGTGGATCAGGGAGATCCCCGTGGAAGACGGAAGGATGGAAATTATATGGAAAGAACCGGACTTTTGACATTTGCGGAACGCCAGAGGGAATAGCCTTGCATCCGGATTTTGAAGATAGAATTATTGCGTTTCGGGATTTTGTAAACGGAAAGAGAAATATCTATGACGACAGCGGCCACGGAACCCATGTGGCGGGCTGCATGTGCGGCAGTGGAAGGCTTTCGGAGGGAAAATACAAGGGAATTGCGCCGCAAAGCAGGCTGATCGTGGGCAAGGTTCTGGATTATAAGGGGGACGGTATTATTGAGAACATGGCGGGAGGAATCAGGTGGGTTCTTGAGAACAGGCAGAAATACGATATCCGCATCCTGAATATTTCCATTGGGATGGGCGAGGGAGCGGAAAAAGACCGGATGAAAAAAGTTCTTGACCTTGTGGACGAGGCGTGGGAGATGGGACTTACCGTGGTCTGCGCCGCTGGAAATAACGGTCCGAAGCCAATGACGATCTCGCCCATCGGAGCAAGAAAGCAGGTGATTACCGTGGGCTGCAACGAGGGAGGCTATTTTGGAAACAGGGAACATCTGTGTGAGAGTTATTCCGGAAGAGGCCCAAGCCCTTACGAGATCAAGAAGCCGGATATTGTGGCGCCGGGAACGGATATCGTCTCCTGCAATGCCTTTATTGAGAAAAGAGGATGGCGGTACCGGAACGCCTATGTGGAAAAAAGCGGAACCTCCATGGCCACACCCATCGTGTCCGGGGCCGTGGCGCTGCTTTTGCAGAAATATCCCTTTTATACCAATGACCAGATCAAGAGAAAGCTTCTGTATACGGCAAGGGACCTCGGGGAACCCTGGTGCAAACAGGGCTGGGGAATGATTCAGGTAAATTCCTTATTGACATAAGATGTTCTGATGTATACAATTATACAGAAGCTATGATACATAGGGAGGAGATTGGCGATGGCGACAGAAAACGATTATTTCGCAGACAGGCCGGTATCTTTAAATACCAAAAACAATTTGCTGGAGATCGAGGAGCATATGTACATTCTGGATGATGTGCATAAGCCCAACGTGTTTCGAAATATGTTCCCCTACTCGGAGGTTCCAAAGATCCCCTTTAACGACAGGATCGTTCCCCACAACATGCCAAAAGAGATCTGGATCACGGACACGACCTTCCGGGACGGGCAGCAGTCCAGAGCGCCTTACTCCACGGAACAGATTGTAAGGATCTATGATTACATGCACAGGCTGGGAGGCCCGAACGGCATGATCCGCGCCAGCGAGTTTTTTCTTTACAGCAAGAAGGACCGGGATGCGGTTTACAAATGTATGGAGCGGGGCTATCGGTTTCCGGAGGTGACCAGCTGGATCCGCGCCAGCAAGGAAGATTTCAAACTGGTGAAAGAGATCGGGATGAAGGAGACGGGCATTCTGGTGAGCTGCTCTGACTACCATATTTTTCTCAAACTCAAGATGACGAGAAGACAGGCTATGGAGCACTATTTGAGCGTGGTGCGGGACTGTCTGGAAGAGGGGATCAGTGTCAGGTGCCATCTGGAGGACATCACCAGGGCGGATATCTACGGCTATGTGGTGCCTTTCTGTCTGGAGCTGATGAAGCTGATGGAGGAATATCAGATTCCCATCAAGGTCCGGGCCTGCGATACCATGGGCTATGGCGTGAATTACCCGGGAGCCGTGATCCCAAGAAGCGTGCAGGGGATCATCTATGCGCTGCACACCCATGCCGGCGTGCCGCACGAGCTGATCGAGTGGCATGGGCACAACGACTTCTACAAGGCGGTGGTAAACTCCACCACGGCATGGTTATACGGCTGCTCCGGGGTGAACACCTCCCTGTTCGGGATTGGCGAGCGCACGGGAAACACGCCTCTTGAGGCCATGGTGTTTGAATACGCACAGCTGAAAGGGGATCTGAACGGCATGGATACAACGGTGATCACAGAGCTGGCCGAGTACTATGAGAAGGAAATCGGGTATCACATTCCGGAAAGGACACCCTTTGTGGGAAAGAACTTCAATGTGACAAGAGCGGGGATCCATGCGGACGGGCTTTTAAAGAATGAGGAGATCTATAATATTTTTGATACTGAAAAGTTTCTGAACCGGCCGGTTCTGTGTGCGGTTTCCAATACCTCGGGACTTGCGGGAATTGCCCACTGGATCAATACATATTTTGGTTTAAAGGACGGCAGGCAGGTGGATAAGTCCAGTCCTGTGGTGGCTGAGGTAAAGAAATGGGTGGATCAGCAGTATGAGGAGGGGCGTGTCACGGTACTCACGGACTCAGAGCTTTTGGAGCAGATTTCGAATGCCTGCAGGCTGCTGAAGACCAGTATCGGCTAAAACCCGGAAAGGCGGACAGAAGGTGCAATGGGCGGTTTTGATTTGAAAAAAGAAGTGACGGATAAATATTCCCTGAGGGGACGGGTATTTCACAGGCTCAGGGAGGATATTTTAAGTGGAAAATATAAGGAGAATGAAGAGCTGAGGGAGGTGGCCATCGGGGAAGAGCTGGGCGTGTCCAGAACCCCGGTGAGGGAGGCCTTCCGGCAGCTGGAGCTGGAAGGTCTGATTCAGATTGTTCCGAATAAAGGAGCTTATGTCACCGGCATCACGGCCAAGGATGTGAAGGATATCTATATGATCCGTTCCTCTCTGGAGGGGATGTGTGCCAGACTTGCCACACAGAATATCACGCCGGAACAGCTGGAGGAGCTGGAGGAAAACGTATATCTTGCAAGTTTCCATGCATCCAAGGGACATATGGAGCAGATGGCGGAGCTGGACAACCGTTTTCACCATATTTTGTACGAGGCCTGCGATTCCAAAATGCTGGAAAATCTCCTGCAGGATTTTCACCAGTATGTGATTCGGATCCGGAAAAAAACCCTTTCCACGAAGGAGAGGGGAATTGCGTCCAATGAGGAGCACCGGAAAATCATGGAGGCCATCAAGGCGGGGGATTCCGTTAAGGCGCAGCAGGCTGCCACTGTACACATGGAGAACGCTTATGATAATATAGTAAAGAACGGATGGTATGATATTTACAAAAAAGAGGATTAAGAAAGGAAAGACAGCGCAATGGAAAAAATCAAAATGACGACCCCTCTGGTGGAGATGGACGGGGATGAGATGACAAGGATTCTGTGGAAGATGATCAAGGACGAGCTCCTTCTTCCCTATATTGATCTCAACACAGAGTATTATGACCTGGGGCTCGCACACCGCAACGAGACGGACGACCAGGTGACGGTGGACAGCGCCGAGGCCGCGAAAAAATACGGGGTGGCTGTAAAGTGCGCAACCATCACCCCCAATGCGGCCCGTATGAAAGAATATGATTTAAAGGAAATGTGGAAAAGCCCGAACGGGACCATCCGTGCCATTCTGGACGGAACCGTGTTCCGTTCCCCCATTCTGATCCGGGGGATTGTCCCCTATGTGGCGAACTGGACGAAGCCGATCACCATTGCGCGTCACGCCTATGGGGACGTGTATAAGAATGTGGAGATCAAGGTACCCGGAAAGGGAAAGGCGGAGCTGGTTTACACGGCGGAGGATGGCAGCGAAATCCGTGAGCTCATCCATAACTTTGACGGCGCAGGAATCCTTCAGGGAATCCACAATACAGAAAAGTCCATCGCAAGCTTTGCGAGAGCCTGCTTTAATTATGCGGTGGACACGAAACAGGACCTGTGGTTTGCGACCAAGGATACCATCTCCAAAAAGTATGACCATACGTTTAAGGACATTTTCCAGGAGATTTATGATGCGGATTATAAGGAAAAGTTTGAGCAGCTGGGAATCGAGTATTTCTACACGCTGATTGATGACGCGGTAGCCAGGGTAATCCGCTCCGAGGGAGGTTTTATCTGGGCCTGCAAGAACTATGACGGCGACGTGATGTCCGATATGGTGGCAACGGCCTACGGAGACCTCTCCATGATGACATCCGTTCTGGTATCCCCCAGCGGAGTCTACGAATATGAGGCGGCGCATGGAACCGTGCAGCGCCACTACTATAAACATTTAAAGGGAGAGGAGACCTCCACCAATTCCATAGCGACAATTTTCGCATGGACCGGGGCGCTTCGCAAGAGAGGAGAGCTGGACGGGATCCCGGAGCTTGCGGCGTTTGCCGACAGGCTGGAGAGAGCCTGCATCAAGACCGTGGAGGACGGAAAGATGACAAAGAGCCTGTCTCTGATCTCTACCTGTAAGAATCCGGTGATTTTAAACAGTCTCGATTTTATCAGGGCGATCAGGGAGACTTTTGAGACGCTTTAACATTAACAGAGAAAGGGCTGCATGCCAAATGGCCGTGCAGCCCCTATTTTTTATAACGATTATTCGGCAAGGCTTTCCCAAAGCTCATACAGCCCGGCCAGCTGGCTGTTGATTTCGTTCTGCCTTTTCGTCAGCTCCTGGAGCTTTGCCACATCCGTTGCAATCTCCGGCTTTTCCATTTCCTTATCGATAGCGGAAAGCTCGGTTTCCAGATCGCTTATTTTTGCCTCGCATTTTTTCAGATCATTTTCCCTTTTGCGGATTTTGGCCTGCTCCTCCTTTTTGCTCTGCCAGTCCAGCTTTCCCTCTGAGACAGCCGCTTCCGGTTTGGAAGCGGATTCGCAGGGGGGAAGGAAGTTCTGTTCCAGAGTCTGCCTTTTTTCCAGATAGTAGTCATAGTTTCCCAGATATTCGATGAGCGTGCGGCCTGTAAGATCCAGAATCCTTGTGGCGGTCCGGTTGATAAAATACCGGTCATGGGACACGTACAGGATCGTGCCCTCGTAGGAATTCAGCGCATCCTCCAGAATTTCCTTGGAGGTGATATCCAGGTGGTTGGTAGGCTCGTCCAGAATCAGAAAGTTGGATTCCGAGAGCATGAGCTTGGCAAGGGAGAGACGTCCCCGCTCGCCGCCGCTTAAATCCCGGATCAGCTTATAAACGTCGTCTCCGGTGAAGAGGAAGGCTGCAAGGGTATTGCGGATCTCCGTGTTGGTGAGAGCGGGGTAGGCGTCGGAAATCTCTTCAAACAGTGTCTTTTCGGGGTGCAGGACATGGTGTTCCTGGTCATAGTAGCCGATATGTACGTTGCTTCCAAGAACGATCCGTCCCGAATCCGCCATAAGCAGCCCGTTGATGATCTTTAAGATCGTGGTCTTTCCGGTCCCGTTATCCCCGATGATGGCAACATGCTCCCCCCTCTTGATATCCATATGGATGTCCGAGAAAAGCCGGTTGCTGCCAAAGGCCTTGGAGAGCCCTTCTATGGCAAGAACATCCTTTCCGCTCTGGAATTTGGGGACAAGCTTCATGTGGATATCGGTGCGGGCTTCGGTGGGCTTTTCGAGAACCTCCATCTTGTCCAGCATTTTTTCCCGGCTCTCGGCCCGTTTTATGGACTTTTCCCGGTTAAAGCTTCTGAGCTTTTCAATCACGGCCTCCTGGTGCCGGATTTCCTGCTGCTGGTTCATGTAGGCATTCCAGGCGGCGATCCGAAGCTGTTCCTTTTTTGCAGCATAATCGGAGTAATTTCCCGAAAAAGTGGTCGCCCTGGTCTGATCGATCTCAATGATCTTTCCGGCGATCCGGTCAAGGAAATACCGGTCGTGGGATACCAGGATTACAGCGCCCCTGTAATTCAGAAGATAGGTTTCCAGCCAGGCGATGGAATTCAGATCCAGGTGGTTGGTGGGCTCGTCCAGTATGATGAGATCCGGCTTTTGCAGAAGAAGCTTTCCCAGGGCCACCCGTGTCTTCTGCCCTCCTGACAGAGTGGAAATGGATTTTCCAAACTCATCTTCGTCAAACCCAAGCCCCTTGAGAACGCCGGTAATCTCGCTTTTGTAGGCATAGCCCCCTGCCGCCTCGAAGGCGTGGGTGAGTCGGGCGTATTGATCCATAAGGCGTTCAAGTTCCGCTCCCTGAGCGGTTTTCATGGAAAGCTCGCTTTCGCGGATCTGCCGCTCCATGGTAATAACGTCCTGCTTTACGTAAAGCAGCTCGTCGTATATGGTGTTGCTGCCGTTTACCGCCTCGTTCTGGGCAAGGTAGCCAAGACTCTTTCCTTTTGCGAAGGCGACGTTACCGTCGTCCGCGGCCTGCTCCCCCATGATAATGCGCAGGAGAGTGGTCTTGCCCGCACCGTTGATGCCGACGATAGCGGCTTTCTCATAATCTTCAATATGAAAAGAAACATTGCGAAGGATACACTTTTCATTAAATGATTTCGTTAGATTCTGACAGGATAAAATCATGATTTTACATCCTTTCCGGGGCGTGTGCGCCCGATTCATGTAACAGTTTAACGGTTGAAACCGTTTCTGTCAATGCGGTTATTGGATGAGCGAACCGATTGACATATTTTTTTTGTTGCGCTATGATAAGAAAGAATATGTAGTGATTTTCAGAGGATAGAACAGTGGAAAGTAAAGAGATTTCACAGGCAGTCATCAGCCGCCTGCCAAGATATTTCCGGTATCTTGGCGAATTGAAGGACGAGGGAATCGAGCGGGTCTCATCCCAGGAGTTGAGCGATATTATGAAGGTGACGGCTTCCCAGATCCGTCAGGATTTCAACAATTTTGGCGGTTTCGGACAGCAGGGTTACGGTTACAAGGTAGAATACCTTTACGAAGAGATCGGCAAGATCCTTGGTCTTGGAAAGGAGCACCATCTGATTATAATCGGAGCGGGAAATCTGGGACAGGCTCTCGCCAATTACATGAATTTTGAACGCAGGGGCTTTCTGTTTAAAGGGATGTTTGACAACAACCCGGCCCTGTACGGGAAGAAAATACGGGATATGGCGGTAAGGCCAATGGAGGAGCTGACGGATTTTGTCAGGGAAAACAATATCGATATTGCAGTGCTGACCATTCCAAAGACCAGCGCCGTGGAGGTGGCGGAGCAGCTGGTGAGGGACGGGATCAAGGGGATTTGGAATTTCGCCCATGTAGATCTGAATGTTCCCGAACATATCCAGGTGGAAAACGTGCATCTGTCCGACAGCCTGATGAAGCTTACCTATAATATTATCAGCTATGAACAGGACGGTATGAATTGATAAAGATTGGATAAAGGATGGGAGGCAGGCCATATGTCAAAATCGGATAAGAAATTTGAGAAAGCGCTTGAAGGCAAGAAGATTCCGATACTGACGCTGGATAACCAGTGGCATCAGCTGGTTGGAAAGGTAGAACCTGACAGACAGGTTGCAAAGCTTCAGGAGGAGCTTAATGAGCTGCTCAAGCGGCAGGGAAAGGCAAGGACGGAGATCCGCAAGATCAAGGCGCTGAAAAAGAAGCTGATGGATGAAATCATGGAGCTTGCGGAGGACGCTGCCAGCGGAAAGAACAAGCGGGCGGAAAATAAGGTGAGTGACAATAAGCGTCTGATCGTCGAATGCAACGAAAAACTTACGGAATATGAGGACGAGATTCTGGAGCTTCCGGGGAAAATGGATCAGGTCAACAGGGAGCTGATGCTTAAGACCATGGAGATCTGCTACGATGTCCTCAAAAAAAACAGAGCGGATATAGACGAGAACGCAAGATGGATTTCGGAGATGCGCACCGAGCTGAAGGAGCGCCTGATCCGGAAACAGGAGCAGGAGCAGGTGAACCAGGAGCTGTACACCTACATGCACAATATTTTTGGGGTGGATGTGATCGATATATTCGACATGGCATATCTGAACAAAGAAAATTAGAAGCCAAACATGGAGAGAAACGGTGCGCCATCGCCTGAGGGGGATATGGCGCATTTGACATTTTAACGCCTATCACCCGGAAAGGAGGTTTTATGCAGTATATTGTCACAGCCGAAGAAATGAAATGCTACGAAAATTTTGTCTTGGAAAAAGTAGGGATCTCCTCCCTTCTTCTCATGGAGCGGGCAGCCATGGAGATGGCGGATGTCCTGATGCGGTACAGGAAAAAAAATACCCGCATCCTGGCAGTGGCGGGAACGGGAAACAACGGAGGGGACGCCCTTGCTGTGGGAAGGATTCTGGCGCAGAGAGGTGCCGAGGTATGCTTTTACATGCCGGGGGACTGCAGGAAGATGAGCCGGGAGACGAGAAAGCAGGTGTCCGTTCTTCGAAAATACGGGTTTTCCATTCTGCGCAAATTGCCGGAAGCGGAATATGATATTGTCATAGACGGACTCTTCGGGACCGGCTTGTCCAGGGAGGTTGCCGGGGTGTACAAAAGGGCGGTGGACGAGATCAACGGCCTTGGGAAAAAAGGCGCCCTGGTAGCCAGTGTGGATATTCCCTCCGGCGTATGCGCAGATACGGGCGGAATTTTGGGCTGCTGCGTACAGGCGGACATCACCGTAACCTTTGAATACGCAAAGCTCGGACATTACCTGTACCCCGGAAGAGAGGCGGCCGGGAAGCTTTTTGTCCGGGGAATCGGCCTTGACAGGCGCGCGTTTTCCCTAAAGCAGCCCTCCTGCTTTTCCTTTTACGGACAGGAGCTGCGAGAGCTCCTTCCGCAGAGGGATCCGGCGGGGCACAAGGGAGTTTTCGGCAGGGTTGCCCTGATCGCGGGCAGTAAAGACATGGCGGGGGCCGCCGTTCTGTGCGGAAGGAGCGTTCTGCGGACGGGAGCCGGCATGGTGAAGATCATAACGCCGGATACAAACCGGGGGATCATACAGAGAGCGCTTCCGGAGGCCATGCTGTACACCTACAGGGGGCTTGCAGATCCGGAAAAGGTGGAGGAGACGCTCTCCTGGGCGGACGTGATTGTGGCGGGGCCGGGAATGGGAAAGGGAAAGGCGGCCGAAGAACTGATCCTGCAGGCGCTTACCCGCAGAAGGCAAAAAGACGGGACGGACGGCGCACAGGGCCATCTTCCGCCAATGGTGCTGGATGCTGACGCTCTGAATCTGATTGCGGAGAAGGAAAAGCTCCGGGATGCGGTATGCGCCTATGAACGGCGCAGGATTATCCTGACGCCCCATCCGGGAGAATTCACAAGGCTATCCGGTCTTTCCATGGAGGAATATAAGCAGAACAGGCAGAGGGCGGTGAGAGAGCTTGCGCAGCGCTTTGGCTGTATTGTGGCGGGAAAGGATGCAGTGACCATGGCAGCCGCCGCACAAAGCGGGCCGGTTTTTCTGAATCTCACCGGAAATGACGGAATGGCGACAGCGGGAAGCGGCGACGTGCTTGCGGGCATGATCGGGGGCCTTCTGGCTCAGAAGCTCGCCCCTTACGAGGCGGCTTGTCTTGGCATCTGCCTTCACGGAAGCTGCGGGGATGCCGCTGCGGCGGCAAAAAACCGCTACAGCGTGACGGCGTCGGATCTGATCGAGGAAATATGTCACGTCTTTAACGTGAGGGAGGGATAGAGATTGCAGGAAGATTATCTGAGAATATGTGCAAAGGTGGATCTGGATGCGGCCAGGGAAAACATGGAGAATATGAAAGCGAACCTGGCCCCCCGGACCCGGATAATGGCGGTGGTCAAAACAGACGGATACGGGCACGGGGCAGTGCCCCTGGCACGGGAGCTCGAGCCGCTGGACTACCTGTTCGGCTTTGCGGTGGCTACGGCGGGGGAAGCCCTTGCGCTGCGCAGGGCGGGAATCAGAAAACCCGTCCTTGTGCTGGGCTATACCTTTCCCGAAAGCTACAGAAGGCTGATCGAGGAGGAGGTCAGGTTTACCGTGTTTCTGCCGCAGACCCTCAAGGAGCTTGCGGGGGCGGTAAAGGAGCTTGCCGCGGCAGGAAAAGCGGGGGAGAGGCAAAAGCGGGCGCACATTCACATCAAGGTGGACACGGGGATGAACCGGATCGGAGTAAAACCTGACGAAGAGGGATTCAGCCTGGTGAGGAAGGCTTTGGACATTCCGGAAATCCGGGTAGAGGGAATCTTCACCCATTTTGCCAGGGCGGATGAAAAGGACAAGGGGCCGGCTTGTCGTCAGTTCGCCCTTTTTCAGGAATTTACGGAGCGGATCCGGAAGGATATGGGGTACCGGATTCCGGTGTGCCATTGCGCAAACAGCGCCGGTATCGTGGAGATGCCGCAGACGGGCATGGACATGGTGAGGGCCGGGATTACGCTGTACGGGCTGTGGCCTTCGGATGAGGTGAGAAGGGATCTTGTTCCCCTGCGGCCGGTTCTCTCCCTCTACAGCCATATCGTGCATATTAAGGAGATAGAGGCGGGAGAGGAGGTCAGCTACGGGGGAACCTTCACCGCACCTTCGAAAATGCGGATTGCCACCATTCCCGCAGGCTACGGGGACGGCTATCCCAGAGCGCTTTCCGGTAAGGGATATGTTCTGATTGCCGGAAAGCGGGCAAAAATTCTCGGGAGAGTGTGCATGGATCAGTTTATGGTGGATGTCACGGATATACCGGAGGCATCCTTCGGGGATCCGGTTACTCTGATCGGGAGAGACGGCGGGGAAGAGATCACCATGGAAATGTTGGGAGAGCTCTCCGGGCGCTTCAACTATGAGATCGCCTGCTGTCTTGGGAAAAGAATTCCCAGGATTTATCAAAAAGGCGGCGCAATCCTCTGTACGCAGGACGACTGCCGGGATTTTTAGGCCTGGCTGAATACCCTCTGACAATGTGGTTATACTATTTACAGATTTAAAAATATCCGGTTGGAATGAAGGGTGTGTGAAAATGAAAAGAGGGGATATTTATTATGCAGATCTGCGGCCGGTGGTAGGTTCGGAGCAGGGAGGCGTAAGGCCGGTGCTGATTATACAGAATGACGTGGGAAACAGGCACAGTCCGACCGTGATCTGTGCGGCCATTACTTCAAAAATGAACAAGGCGAAGCTCCCCACTCATATAGAGCTGAGTGCGGGAAGATATGATATGGTAAAGGACTCCGTGGTGCTTTTGGAGCAGCTGCGCACCATTGACAAGCAGCGTCTTAAGGATAAAATCTGTCATTTGGACGAAAGGGTTATGAGGGAGGTAAATGAAGGGCTGATGGTCAGTCTCGGGCTCACTACATAAAGCATCTTGCCCGGAAAGCTTGACGGCTGGTGAAGGAAATGGTATATTTTACAATGATATTTTGCATTTTAGATAAAAGGAGATGGGAAAAATGGATGATGGTGGGCCTACGGCCAGTTGGGCCATCTTTGTAGTACTTTTAATGATCGATATGCTGTTTTACGGGTTTGGTGCGGCTGTAAAGGAGCTGAACCTCAAGGAGCTTGGCGAGAAGGCGCAGGACGAAGACAACAAAAAGGCGAAACGGTTATATGCAATTGCCGTGAGTCCGGAAAAATATATCAATACGGTACAGCTTGTCGTGACGCTGATCAATCTGGTGATGGGAGGTTTTTTCCTGAGCGTCTGGAGCAGGCATATCCGTACCCTGCTTGATCAGGAGGTCATGGGACGCATTTTAAGGCTCCGCCCGGATCCCGTTGTTCTCTCTGTTCTTTCGTTTTTGCTCTCAGGGGCCCTGTTGCTGTACATATTGCTGACGTTTGGCGTTCTGATTCCCAAGAAGCTGGGAATCCGCTACGCCTGGAAGTGGTCTTTTGCCTGTATCAATCCGATTTATTTTGTGACCGGGATCTTTTCCCCGATCACGGGCCTGATATCGGTTACCTCCAAAGGCATCCTGCGGATTTTCGGAATCCACATGGATAACAACTGTGAGGATGTGACGGAGGAGGAGATCATATCCATGGTCAACGAGGGCCATGAGCAGGGTGTCCTGCTTGCGACGGAAGCGGAGATGATCACGAATATTTTTGAGCTGGGCGACAAGGAGGCCAGGGACATAATGACCCACCGGAGCAATATCGTGGCCATTGACAGGACTATATCCCTCTCGGAGGCCATTGATTACATGCTCAGCGAGAGCAAGAGCCGTTTTCCCGTTCTGGACGAAAATATTGACCATATTATCGGAATTCTCCATTTCAGGGATGCCATGCGCGCTTACCGGCAGCCTGGGAATACGGAGCTTCCGGTTGGCAGGATCAAGGGCCTTTTGCGGGATGCCATGTTTGTGCCCGAGACCAAAAATATTGACAAGCTGTTTCGAACCATGCAGCAGACCAAGACGCAGATGGTGATCGTGGTGGACGAGTACGGACAGACCTCCGGGCTTCTTGCCATGGAGGACATTCTGGAAGAGATCGTGGGCAACATCATGGATGAATACGATGAGGACGAGGCGCACATAAAAGCCACCGGAAATGCGGACGAATATATCATGGAGGGTGTTACCCGGTTAGAGGAGCTGGAGGAAAAATTCGGGATTTCCTTTGGGGAGCAGGATTTTGACACCCTGAACGGTTTCCTGATCTCCAAGATGGATAAAATTCCGGAGCAGGACGAGCAATTTTCCATTGAAGTGGATGGCTATGAGTTCAAGATTCTGACGGTGGAAAACAGGATGATAAAGGATGTCCTGGTATCCAGGCCTTGTGGAAGGGACGCAGAAGAGAAACAATATAATCAGTAGGAAAAGGAGAAAAGCGATATGTCAGGACATTCAAAATTTGCAAATATAAAGCACAAGAAAGAGAAAAACGATGCGGCGAAAGGAAAGATTTTCACCATTATCGGAAGGGAGCTTGCCGTGGCGGTGAAGGAGGGCGGCCCGGATCCCGCAAATAATTCCAAGCTGGCGCAGGTCATCGCAAAGGCGAAGGCCAACAACATGCCGAACGACACCATTGACAGGGGAATCAAAAAAGCGGCGGGAGACGTGGGAAACGTCAATTACAAGTACATTACATACGAAGGCTACGGCCCGAACGGGATAGCGATTATCGTGGACGCCCTTACGGATAACCAGAACCGCACGGCGGCTAATGTGAGGAACGCATTCACAAAAGGCAACGGAAACGTGGGAACGCCCGGCTGCGTGTCCTTTATGTTTGACAAAAAGGGGCAGATCATTATTGACAAAGAGGAATACGAGGGGGATGCGGACGAGCTGATGATGTATGCGCTGGACGCAGGGGCGGAGGACTTTTCAGAAGAGGAGGACAGCTATGAGATCCTCACGGATCCGGATTCCTTTGAAGGGGTGGCAAAGGCGCTGCAGGATCAGAAGATTGACTTTGTGTCGGCGGAAGTTACCATGATACCTCAGAACTATGTAGAGTTGACAGATGAGACGGCGGTGAAGAATCTGAATCGGATTCTGGATTTGCTGGATGAGGATGATGATGTACAGGCGGTATACCACAACTGGGACGAATAATTTACCGGAGCTGCTCGGAGAGACTGTGCTCGTGCTTCTTTGCCTTGCGTTTTTGTTTTTTGTGCGGTTCAATTATCTGAACTGCGGCCAGACGCCGGTCACGGACGATTACGGGTATTATCAGGCGTCCATGATTCAGGAAAAAGAGGCGGGGACGGTGTTTGCGTCGGGAGTGTCCTATGCCTATTGTACGGCGCTTTCGGCGCTTCTTCGGTTTACCGGGAACCGGATGGAGATGACGGCCTGCTGCCATATGGCCCTGCAGGCCATCTCCATCTTGCTTCTGTATTTTGGATATCGTATTTTTTTCGGGAAAGCGGCGGCGCTGCTTTCTCTGTTTTCATTTGCAGTTCTGCCCTGGTCCGCCTCCGGCGTTTTTGTGGTATCCCCTGAAAATTTTTATCTTTTCGCATGGTCCCTTATCTGTCTGCTGCTGGGGCTTTTAAGCAGAAAGGATGGCTGGCTTTGCGTGTTCGCGGCGGGTCTTTTCGCAGGCGTGGCCTGCATCTGGCATGGGCTCGGGTTCTGTCTGCTGTTGCTGCTTTTGTTTTCGGAAAACCACCGCTTAAAGAAGCTTCTGTCCTTTGCGGCAGGTATGGCGCTGGGCGCAGGCTTTGAGCTGGCAAGATATACAGATCTATCCGGCCTTTCTTTTTGGGAAACGCTGTATGGATGGGGAAACAGTCTGATCCGGTACGAGGAGGGAAGATGGCAGGACATGGATACCTGGCTTCCCATCTGGCTCCTTGCCACCCTTCTGGCAGGAGCGGTGATCCGTTCCGTAAGAGAAACGCGGCTTGAGAAGGAGGGGACGGCCGCAGAGAGGGAGAGCGCACAGGAAGAGATCATGGAGAGCAAGCAGGAAACGGAAGAGGCAAAGACGGCGGATGACGTTCGGCAGGAGCAGGAGGGTGCGGAGAGGAAGATCCATTATATCGAAAATCCCCTTCCTCTCCCCAAAAAACACCAGAAGAGGACCATGGAATTTCAGCTGGATCTCTCCGGCGATCAAAAGAAGGCGGACGATTTCGACAAGGTAAGCAGTTTTGTCAAATCGGATGATTTTTACAGGGCGGATGATTTTGACGTGGAGATCGGCGAAACGGACGATTTTGACATTTAGATTTTATTTTTCCCGCATAAAAAAGCAAATGAAAAACATACTAAAAAAGACCAATCGGAATTTTTTATATGAGGTGAACGTATGTCGGGAAAAAAAGTGGAAGAAGAGAAGCATAGAAGCGAAAGAATCGAGGAGACGGGACAGGTCACTCTTGATAAGAACGGCAGGCAGAATAATATTCATCTGATCACGATTATCGGAGAAGTGGAGGGGCATGACAATCTGGGAAGCAATTCTAAGACCACCAAGTACGAGCATATCCTGCCGCAGCTTGCCGCCATTGAGGACAGCAAGGACATTGACGGCGTCCTGGTACTGCTTAACACCATGGGCGGCGACGTGGAGGCGGGACTTGCGATTGCGGAGATGATCGCATCCTTAAGCAAGCCGACGGTGTCCCTTGTGCTTGGAGGAAGCCATTCCATCGGGGTGCCCATTGCGGTCAGTACGGATTATTCTTATATTGTGCCAACCGGAACCATGGTCATCCATCCGGTCCGTATGAACGGCATGGTGATCGGAGTCCCCCAGACCTTCGATTATTTCAAACAGATACAGGACAGAATCACGGGATTTGTGTGCGCACACTGCGGGATCGACCAGGAGCGCTTCGAGGAGCTGATGATGGAGACCGGAATGCTGACCAAGGACGTGGGAACGATTCTTGTGGGGCAGGAGGCGGTGGAGGAAGGTATTATCAACGAAACCGGCGGGATCCGGCAGGCCATGTCAAAGCTGCATACCCTGATCGATAAAAAGAAGAAAAGTGGAAAGCCTGAAAAAAAGAAGTAAATCTCGTAGATGACAAGATGGCATTTCAATGCTATACTGTATAAGATTATGTGGTACGTCAGAAAGTACCAAAGGAGCCCACGTGTATGGCACAGACAAAAAAGAGCGCAGCCGGCGGGAGAAACGCTTCATCAGGCAAGAGGAGCAACTCCGGCAGGTCTTATCAGAGAAAAAATGCAGGCGGCAAACGGAATACAAGAAATACGGAACCAATGGATACGGCGATCAGAGATGAAATTTTTCTGATCGTCATGCTTGCCGTGTCCGTATTTCTGTTCTTATGCAATTTTGGAATTATCGGCGTGGCTGGGAATGTGGTCAGCGGCATATTGTTCGGTGTTTTCGGGACAACGGCTTATGTGATGCCCCTTGTCATGTTCGTGATGCTTGCCTTTGGGATGGTCAACAGCGGAAGCCTCATTGCGGCGAGAAAACTGGTGGCTGGCGCCCTGCTTTTCCTGATTGCGGGGGTGATTTTCGAGCTGTTTACCGGAAAGCCGTCCGCCGCCGAGAGCTATAAGCTTGGGGAGATTTATACGAGCTGCAGCAGGGAGAAGAACGGCGGCGGCATCGTGGCGGGCAGCGTGGCATATCTGCTCTATCATTTCCTCGGAATGATCGGGACGGTCTTAACAATATTGGTTGCGGGAATCGTATCTCTTGTGGTACTCACCGAGAAATCCTTCGTATCCGGCGTAAAGAGCAGGGGAAGGATGGTGTATGAGCGAACCAGGGAGGATGCCGAATACCGAAGAGAGCGGGCCAGAATCAGAAGACAGGAGCAGGAGGAGGAACGAAGGCTTTTGGAGGAGCAGAATAAGCTGCGCAGACAGGAGCTGGAAAACGAGAAAATTCTTCGGATGGATAAAAAGGTCAGCGGCGTCATGATCGATACGGCCCTGTCCCGGCAGGAGGAGCGCAGGGAAAAAGGCAGGGATGACATCCATGAAATTAATCTGGAGGAACCCGGATATTCCGGAGAGATGGAACCAAAAGAGGAGCCGGTGGCCTTTCCCGATGCGGATATTCCTGAGCCGGAGGAGGAATTTGATTTTGACAAAATACGGATCAACAGCGTTTACGGAAGCGATGCGGACACCTCCAGCGATGCCATGAGCGAGATTACGGGCGTGTTTGAGGAGGAAGAAGCGCCGCAGGAGGCGCAGGAAGAGGCTGCCGCTTTTGATGAAATTCCCGGACAGGAGGAGGATCTGCAGGCGCAGGCGGCCAGCCGGGAAGAAAAGGGGACCAGGGAGCTTTCGGCAGATAAGCCAAAAGCAAAGCTGCAGGATAGTGACGCACTACATAAGGAAATCAAGAGCAATGTCCCCAAAAAATATATGTTTCCTCCCATCAGCAAACTCATAAAGGGAGAAAAGAAATCGGGGGATTCCACAAAAGAGCTTAAGGAGACGGCCCAGAAGCTCCAGCAGACGCTGCAGACCTTCGGGGTGAAGGTGAAGATCACGGATATCAGCCAGGGCCCTGCGGTGACAAGATATGAGCTGCAGCCGGAGCAGGGAGTCAAGGTGAGCAAGATCGTGGGCCTTACGGATGATATCAAGCTGAATCTTGCAGCCACGGATATCCGCATGGAGGCGCCTATCCCGGGAAAAGCCGCTATCGGTATCGAGGTGCCAAACAAGGAAAATTCGGCGGTCGCCCTGCGGGATATTCTTGAGACAAAGGAGTTTAAGGAGTTTTCCTCCAATCTTGCGTTTGCGGTGGGAAAGGACATTGCGGGAAAGACCGTGGTGACGGATATCGCAAAAATGCCCCATGTGCTCATAGCGGGAGCCACCGGTTCCGGAAAATCGGTCTGCATCAACACGCTGATCATGAGCATTCTGTACAAGGCGCATCCGGACGACGTGAAGCTGATCATGGTGGATCCCAAGGTGGTGGAGTTAAATGTCTACAACGGGATTCCCCATCTTCTGATTCCCGTGGTGACGGATCCCAAGAAGGCGGCTGCCGCACTGCACTGGGGCGTTGCGGAGATGGACGACCGTTACCGGAAATTTGCGGAATTCAATGTCAGGGATCTGAAGGGCTACAACAAAAAGGTGGAGGAACTCAAAAAGAAGGAAGGGGATCAGGCGCCTGCAAAGATGCCTCAGATCATCATCATAGTGGACGAGCTTGCGGATCTTATGATGGTGGCCCCCGGGGAGGTGGAGGAATCCATCTGCCGTCTGGCCCAGCTTGCAAGGGCGGCCGGGATCCATCTGGTTATCGCAACCCAGCGCCCTTCCGTGGATGTCATTACAGGATTGATCAAGGCCAACATGCCAAGCCGGATCGCCTTCAGCGTTTCCAGCGGCGTGGATTCCCGGACGATTCTCGATATGGTTGGGGCGGAAAAGCTCCTTGGAAAGGGCGATATGCTCTTTTACCCCCAGGGCTACAGCAAACCTGCCAGGGTGCAGGGGGCGTTTGTCTCTGACAAGGAAGTCTTTGACGTGGTGGAATTTTTGAAAAATCAGACCCTGGGCAATGTCTACAGCGAAGAGATTCAGACCAGGATATCCAGTATCGGCGTATCGGGTGCCTCCGCTTCGGAGGGCGGATCCGCCAGGGACGAGTATTTCGTGGAAGCCGGGAAATTTATCATTGACAAGGACAAGGCGTCCATCGGTATGCTTCAGAGGGTATTCAAGATCGGTTTTAACCGTGCGGCCAGAATTATGGATCAGCTCTGCGAGGCCGGGGTCGTGGGCGTGGAAGAGGGAACCAAGCCCCGTAAGGTGCTGATGAGCCAGGAGCAGTTTGAACAGTTTGTGGAATCAGAATGATTTGTGGAGGGATAAGTATGAAGACAGATATTGAGATTGCGCAGGAGGCGGAACTTTGGCCGATCACAGAGGTGGCAAAAAGCCTGCAGATTTCAGAGGATGAACTGGAGCTGTACGGAAAGTACAAGGCGAAGCTTTCGGATGAAGCCATCGAAAAGATGAAGGACAATCCGGACGGTAAGCTGATCCTAGTCACGGCCATCAATCCCACTCCGGCAGGAGAGGGCAAGACCACTACCAGCGTCGGGCTTGGGCAGGCATTCGGAGTTCTCGGGAAAAAAGCGGTGATCGCCTTACGGGAGCCCTCCCTTGGCCCCTGTTTTGGCGTAAAGGGCGGGGCGGCCGGGGGCGGCTTTGCCCAGGTGGTTCCCATGGAGGATCTGAATCTTCATTTTACCGGGGATTTCCACGCCATTACCTCGGCAAACAATCTTCTTGCCGCCATGCTCGACAACCATATCCAGCAGGGGAACGAGCTGCAGATCGACACGAGGAATATTGTGTGGAAGCGCTGTCTTGACATGAACGACAGGGCGCTGCGCAACATTGTGATCGGACTTGGGGCAAAGACGGACGGGTTTGTGAGGGAGGATCATTTCGTCATCACCGTGGCATCCGAGATCATGGCGGTTCTGTGCCTTGCCGAAGATATGGAGGATCTCAAGGAACGGCTTGGCAGAATGGTGGTGGCCTACAATTACAGGGGGGAGCCGATAACGGCCTCTGACCTAAAGGCCGTGGGCGCAATGGCGGCTCTTTTAAAGGATGCCTTAAAGCCCAACCTGATCCAGACACTGGAGCATACGCCTGCCATTGTGCACGGCGGGCCCTTTGCCAATATTGCCCACGGCTGTAATTCCGTAAGGGCTACCAGGACCGCACTCAAGATGGCGGACTACGTCATCACGGAGGCGGGCTTCGGAGCGGATCTCGGGGCTGAGAAATTCTTTGATATCAAGTGCCGTATGGCGGGCCTTCGGCCGGACGTTGTCGTGCTTGTGGCCACGGTGCGGGCGCTGAAATACAATGGCGGCCTTCCGAAGGCCGAGCTTTCAAAGGAGAATCTGGATGCCTTGAAGAAGGGCATTGTGAACCTGGAAAAGCATATGGAAAACCTGCAGAAATACGGCGTTCCTGTTGTGGTAACCCTGAACAGCTTTGTGACGGATACAGAGAGCGAAATCGCCTTTGTAAAGCGGTTCTGTGAGGAAAGAGGCTGTGAATTCGCCATCTCCCAGGTCTGGGAAAAAGGCGGGGAGGGTGGAACCGCTCTTGCGAGGAAGGTGCTGGATGTCCTGGAAACGAAGGAAAGTCATTTTCAGGTTTTGTATAAGGACGATCTTTCCCTCAGGGAAAAGATTGAGACGGTGGCGAGGGAAATCTATGGAGCGGACGGCGTGGAATATGCTGCCGCCGCATCAAAGCAGCTTGATCGGCTTGCGGATCTTGGCTTTTCCCATCTCCCTGTCTGCATGGCAAAGACCCAGTATTCTCTTTCGGATGAGCCGGCCCTTCTCGGGAGGCCGTCGGGCTTCAGGATCCATGTGAGAGAGGCCTATGTGTCGGCAGGAGCAGGGTTTGTGGTGGTTTTGACCGGTGCGGTGATGACCATGCCGGGGCTGCCCAAACAACCTGCGGCGTTCGGAATTGATGTGAAAGAGGGAACGATTACGGGACTGTTTTAGTTCCGGCGGCAAAAGGAGACTGTATATGGCAAAAATAATAGACGGTAAAGCGATTTCTAAACAGATCAGGGACGAACTGCGCATCAGAGCCGGGGAGCTTTTGGAAAAGGGGATCCCGGTTACGCTTGCCGTGGTGCAGGTTGGAGCGGATCCGGCCTCCACGGTCTATGTGAACAACAAAAAGAAGGGCTGCGAATACGTTGGAATCCGGTCGCTCTCCTATGAGCTTGCGGAAGATGCCGGCGAGGATGAGCTGCTTTGCCTGATTGACGAGCTGAACAGGAGAGCGGATGTAAACGGCATTCTGGTGCAGCTCCCGCTTCCCGCCCATATCAGGGAGGAGAGGGTGATCCGGGCCATTGATCCGAAAAAGGATGTGGATGGTTTTCATCCTCAGAACGTGGGGGCTTTGTGTATCGGCCAGCCAGGTTTTGTGTCCTGTACTCCTGCGGGAATTATTCAGCTGCTCAGGCGTTCCGGCGTGGAGATTTCCGGACGGGAATGCGTGATTCTGGGCAGAAGCAATATCGTGGGCAAGCCCATGTCCCTTCTGATGCTGCGGGAGAATGCCACGGTCACCATTGCCCATTCCAGGACAGAGAATCTGAGAGAAGTCACCAGAAGGGCCGACATTCTCATTGCGGCCGTAGGAAAGCCCAAGATGATCACGCGGGAATATGTGAAGGAGGGTGCGGTTGTCATTGACGTGGGAATTAACCGCAGTGCGGACGGAAAGCTTTGCGGGGATGTGAATTTCGAGGATGTGGAGCCTGTCTGCAGTGCGATCACTCCGGTTCCGGGGGGAGTGGGACCCATGACGATAGCCATGCTTCTTCATAACTGCCTGGAATCTGTGAATCTGCAGCTGTAGTCGTTTTATTTGGAGAAGAACAGTTATGAATTGTCCCAATTGTGGTCATGAGATGCTTCGGGGGCATCTTTATTGTGAAAAATGCGGGATGGAGATTAGAATTGTTCCTGATTTTGAGCCTGAGATCGAAAACAGTATCACGGAAGCGCTTTCCACTGTGGCAGGACAGATTGAAAACGATAAGTCTCCGGAAGAAAAAGCGGAGGAATCCGTCTCAAAAGCCCTCCCTTTGAAAGAGACGGATTCCCAAGCGTTCTTTGAGGAAGATGTTTTCGGGGAGGATCCCTTTGGAGAGAATTTTACGGAGGAGGAGCGGAAATGGGTGCTGGTGCGGCTTGTGACATTTGTGCTGATGACGGTGAGCGCAGTCACAATCACGGTGTTTATGTATATCAGCCATTCCGTTTCTTATCAGATCAAAAAGGCCAGGGAATATGCCGGCCAGGGAGAATATCAGGAGGCCGTGAGACTCCTTGACAAGGCGGCCGGGCTGGATCCGGATAATGCAAAAATCGTGCTTTTGGAGGCAAATTACTATTATCTGCTTGGGGAAAAGCAGAAGGCGGCGGAGCTTCTGACCGACCTGATCGAGAAAAATGCATTGGAGGACTTGCCGGAAGATCTGGTAAAGGCGTATGAGAGCATTATCTCCATTTATGATGAACAGAATAGATATGAGGAGATTAACGACCTGCTTTTAAAATGCAAGGATGAGGAGATTACCGCCAGATTCCAGCATTATCTGGCCCTGGAACCGGAGTACAGCTATGCTAAGGGCAGCTATGACGAGGTAATCCCCTTAAAGCTCAGCGCAAATACCACCGGCAGTATTTACTATACGCTGGACGGAAGCACGCCGACGAGGCAGAGCCGGGTATACACGGCGCCGATTTTCCTGGAATCGGGAACCTATCAGGTAAACGCTCTTTTTGTCAATGATTACGGAATTGAAAGCAAAGTGGTAAGAAACTGGTATGAAATTAATCTTGCAGTGCCGGATCCGCCGCAGGTACTGCTGTTTTCCGGCAAATATACGGCACCGGTAAAGATTGAGGTGATCAGCCAGGAGTCGGAGATCGTCTATTATACCACGGACGGCACGGAGCCAAATACGGGCAGTCTGAAATATACCGGCCCCATTGAGCTTCCCCTGGGAATCAGCAATTTTAAATTCACGGTCATATCCGATGAGGGAGTGTGCAGCGAGACGGTAAGCCGCAGCTATGAGTTTGCCTTTGAAACCAATATTACGCTGGAGGCGGCCTCTGCCAATGTGACCAGGGCGCTGGTTAAGAGGAAGGTGCTTACGGACATGGAAGGCCATGCCCAGGGAGTTGCCGGAAAATATATTTTCCAGTATAATTCTATTGTGGAACTAAACCAAACCTATTATTATGTATTCAATGAATATTATGAGGATACCAATGGAAGCCGCACCCGGCAGGAGAGAATGTATGCCGTCGAAGTATACACAGGCGATCCGAACCGTCTTGTCTATGATGAACGGGGACAGGAGGGCCTGATTCCTCTGGATGACGAAAAGAAAGGATAGGAAAATGTACAGAATATTAGAAGCAAAAGAACTTACCGCCAATATATATCTGATGGTGGTGGAAGCGAAAAGAGTTGCCAAAGCCTGCGAGCCGGGGCAGTTTGTGATTGTAAGGACAAACAGGGATTCCGAGCGGATTCCCCTTACGATCTGTGATTATGACAGACAGGAGGGAACCGTCACGATCGTATTCCAGGTGGTGGGAGCGGGAACCGAGATAATGGCTCATTTGAAGGCCGGCGATTCGTTCCACGATTTCGTGGGACCTCTTGGCTGCCCCTCCGAACTGGTTCATGAGGAGATTTCCGCCCTTAAGCAGAAGAAAATCCTGTTTGTGGCCGGAGGTGTTGGAACCGCACCTGTGTATCCTCAGGTAAAATGGCTGAGGGAAAAGGGCGTGGAGGCGGATGTGATCATTGGAGCCAAGACGAAAAACCTTCTGATCCTGGAAAAGGAGATGGAGGCCGTTGCCGGAAACCTCTATGTGACCACGGACGACGGTTCCTATGGCAGGAGCGGCATGGTGACACAGACGATCACGGATCTGGTCAATGAGGGAAAGCGTTATGATCTGTGTATCGCCATTGGCCCGATGATCATGATGAAGTTTGTGTGCAGGCTTACCAGGGAGCTGGATCTTCCAACGGTCGTCAGCCTGAACCCGATTATGGTAGACGGAACGGGGATGTGCGGGGCCTGCAGGGTGACGGTTGGAGGAAAAGTGAAATTCGCCTGCGTGGACGGGCCTGAATTCGACGGCCATCAGGTGAATTTTGACGAGGCCATGCAGCGCCAGCAGATCTATAAGACAGCGGAGGGAAGAGCGATGCTTGCGGCAAAAGAAGGAGAAACCCATCACGGCGGATGTGGAAATTGCGGAGGGAATGACTAATGGACGTATTGAAGAAAGTACCTGTCAGAGAGCAGGATGCCAGCCAGAGAGCGGCCAATTTTGAGGAGGTCTGCCTGGGATACAACAAAGAGGAGGCCATGGAGGAGGCGGCAAGATGCATCAACTGCAAAAATGCGCAGTGTGTCAAGGGCTGTCCTGTCGCCATTGACATTCCCGGATTTATCGAGAAGGTAAAGGAGGGAGACGTGGAGGCCGCTTACCAGGTGATCAGCAAATCTTCCGCCCTTCCGGCCGTGTGCGGGCGCGTGTGCCCTCAGGAGAGCCAGTGCGAGGGAAAATGTATTCGGGGAATCAAGGGCGAGCCCATATCCATCGGAAAACTGGAGCGTTTTGTGGCGGATTGGGCCATGGAAAACGGGATAAAGCCAGCAGGATGCGGGACGAAAAACGGAAAGAGGGTGGCCGTGATCGGCTCCGGCCCCGCAGGGCTTACCTGTGCGGGGGATCTGGCAAGGCTGGGCTATGACGTGACCATTTTCGAAGCCCTACATGAGCCGGGCGGCGTGCTTGTGTATGGAATCCCGGAATTCAGGCTTCCCAAGACAAGGGTGGTGGCAAAAGAGATCGAAAACGTCAAATCCCTTGGAGTGAAAATCGAGACAAACGTGGTGGTCGGCAAATCCGTCACTATTGACGAGCTGCTTGAGGAGGAAGGCTTTGACGCCGTGTTTATCGGTTCCGGGGCAGGACTTCCCAAATTTATGGGAATTCCCGGAGAGCAGGCGAACGGCGTGTTTTCAGCCAACGAATATCTGACCAGAAGCAACCTGATGAAGGCTTTTGACGAGAATTCCTCCACGCCCATTATGAGAGGCAAAAAGGTCGCCGTGGTAGGCGGCGGCAATGTGGCGATGGATGCCGCAAGGACGGCCCTGCGTCTTGGCGCTGAGGTACATATCGTATACCGCAGAAGCGAGGAAGAGCTTCCCGCCAGGGTGGAGGAGGTTCATCATGCGAAGGAGGAGGGAATTATTTTTGACCTGCTCACCAATCCGGTCGAGATCCTCGCTGACGAAAAGGGGTGGGTCACGGGAATGACCTGTATCCGGATGGAGCTCGGGGAGCCAGATGAGTCCGGAAGAAGACGTCCTGCGCCGGTGGAGGGCTCGGAGTTCACTATTGATGTGGATACGGTTATCATGTCCCTGGGAACCTCGCCGAATCCTCTGATTTCATCCACCACAGAAGGCCTTGAGGTCAATAAGTGGAAATGCATCGTTGCGGACGAGGAATTCGGGAAAACCAGCAAGGAGGGCGTTTACGCCGGAGGCGATGCCGTTACGGGAGCGGCCACGGTGATTCTCGCCATGGGCGCAGGCAAGGCTGCGGCAAAGGGAATTGACGAGTATCTGACGAACCGATAAGAGCGGGGCGCTTGCAAGCTGCGTGACCGGGTAAAAGAGAGGCTGTGAGAAATGGAGCTTTCTTTCTTCCATTTTTCACAGCCCGTTTCTGTCCGGTCCCTGGGAGAGACGGAAGCAGAGCGGAAAATAAGAAAAAATTAATAAATTCTGTGCCGGAAATTAATTTATTTCCATTAAAGTAAAAGAAGAAATTAGGATCTGAAGGATGGGATGGAGAGATTATGAAGAAAGAGGAAAAGGCAAAAATACTGATCACGGTGATTCCCTTTGTGCTGATTATCCTTATTCTTGCAATTACCTTGCTTGTGAGCGGGATCAAAAACGCCGCCTTGAAGAGGGACAATGAGGAGCTGCAGGAGAGCATTAAGGAATATGCGGACAGCAACCTTACGGAAAAGAGAGAGGAATCGCCGGAATCTGAGGACGCCATGAGTGCGGCAAATCTGCTGGTTCCACAGGAGCAAAACGACGGGGAGCCAGAGGATGGCGCAGCGTCACAGCCCGGGGAGGCGGATAAGGGTCAGGCCACCGGTCAGAAAAACGTATCAGGACAGGCCGCAGATGCGGGCGGGGGAACGGTTTCCGGACAGGATGTACAGCACGGCCAGGGAGTGATGGAATACAACAGGGTGAATTATGACAAGGTTACCTTTGACAAGGATGAGCAGCTTAAGGAGATGATGACTTACTGGGCGGACAACAACCAGAAGGCTCTGGATGATCTTGCGGGTCTCGAGCGTTTTATGGCCATGAGCTGGCGGCTTCGAGGAACAAAGGATTTTTACTATTACGGGGACTTGGATGGAAACGGACGTCCCAACGGCACCGGAATTGCGGTTTATGCGGACAATCAGTACTATTACGGGCAGTGGATGAACGGGGCGAGAAACGGAAACGGTACCTGGATCCATTACCATTTTCATGTGACCCAGGACAATAAGGATATTTACACGTACCATCAGTACACAGGTTCCTTCAAAAACGATCTTCCGGACGGAGAGGGGTCGGAGCACTACGATTATAATACGGAGCTTTTTGAGGAGAATGTGGGCTACAACACGAATCTGATCGGAACCTATAAAGAGGGGCTGGTCGACGGGGAGTTTTATCTCACCAATCTCTACAGCGACGGGAACGTGAAGGAATGGTACGGGAATGCGTCCGGCGGATCCTGGATTTATCAGAATGAGAACAAGGACCTGAAGGGGAGAAGACCGGTTTTGGTGGAGGACCGCAATCCGGACAACTATATCTGGCTTAGCCCTTCGGAAAACAGGAATATCGGGGTGCGGTGCCTGATCTCCGCTTACAAAAATTAGTGGAATAATCCTGCAATTCGTAGTATTCTATAGATAGTATTACTACTGAAGAGAGGTATGGGATATGGCATGGTGTCCGAAATGTAAATGCGAGTATGTTGATGGAATTACAGTCTGTGCGGATTGCGGCTGCGAGCTGGCCGATAGCCTTCCGGAACAGGAAACGCAAAAAGAGCCTTCTGGGGAAGGGGCAGTTTCCGGCGGTGGAATCCCTGCTTTCGCCGAGGGAGAAGCTTCCGATGAAGCCTGGGAAGAGGATTTCGGCAAAGCTGGCGAGCAAGGGCAAGGGGCCGCAAAGAAAATCGCATACACAGGCGTGTATGTGAATAACGAGGAGAGGGCAAAGGAGAACCGAAGCTCTGCCTATACGCTGTTGCTGGTTGGGAGCGCAGGACTTATCGCCGTGCTTCTGGTCTTTTTCGATGTGATCCGGCTTCCCCTAGCCATGACCAATAAGTATATGATCAGCGGCGTGATGGGGGTTTTATTTCTTCTTTTTATCATCATGGGCGTTCTCTCCATGAGAAATTCCAGAATACTTGCAGGAAAGGCACGCAGTGAAAATAATCTGACGCAGGAGATTAGGAGATGGTGCGCCGAAAACATAAGGAGCGGCGAGATTGACCAGCTTTTGTCCTTTGAGGAAAATGCGGCGAAAGAGCTGAAATATTTCGGGCGGTTTGAGAAGATCAAAACCATGATACAGAATCAGTTCGTGAATTTGGACGAGGCTTATTTAGACCGCCTCATCGACGAGATCTATCCGGAGATCTTTGAGGAAGAGGGAGAGGAAACGTGAAGATCACGGTGATCTGTGTGGGAAAGCTTAAGGAAAAATTTTTTCGGGATGCCTGCGCCGAGTATGAAAAACGACTTGGGCGATACTGCAGGCTGGAAATCGTGGAGGTTTTGGACGAAAAAACCCCCGAGGGGGCAAGTGCTGCCTTGGAAGAGCAGATCAGGGAAAAGGAGGCTTCCAGGATCGTAAAACATATCAGAGAGGACGCCTTTGTCTGGACACTGGAAATTGGCGGAAAGAAGATGGATTCTCCCGCTTTTGCCAGGCGGGTCAATGCGCTGGCGCTTGGCGGGAAAAGCCATATTCAGTTTATAATCGGCGGTTCTCTCGGACTGTCAAAAACCGTGACGGGGCTGGCCGATGATGCGGTGAGCTTTTCAGATATGACCTTTCCGCACCAGCTGATGCGGGTCATTCTTCTTGAGCAGATTTACAGGGGCTTCCGGATTAATGCGAATGAGCCCTATCACAAATAACCCGATTTGAAGGATGAAGGGAGGAATTGTCATGAGGATGTATGACCTGATCATGAAAAAAAGAAATGGCGGTGCGCTGTCTGAGGAAGAAATCCGATTCATCATCGACGGCTATGTAAGAGGAGAGATTCCCGATTACCAGGTATCCGCCCTGATGATGGCGATCTATTTCCGGGGCATGAATGAGAAGGAAACCCTCTGGCTTACCATGTCCATGGCCGAGAGCGGCGAGATGCTTGATCTGTCGGGAATTCAGGGAATCAAGGTGGATAAGCACAGCACGGGCGGTGTGGGCGACAAGACCACCCTTGCCCTTGCGCCCATGGTGGCGGCCTGCGGAGCCCGGATTGCGAAGATGAGCGGAAGGGGTCTGGGCCATACGGGAGGGACCATCGACAAGTTGGAGAGCTTTGCGGGATTTTCCACGGACATTCCCACGGAGAAATTCATACGGAATGTGAATGATATCGGGGTAGCGATTATGGGCCAGACCAGGGATCTTGCGCCTGCGGATAAGCTTCTGTATGCGCTGCGGGATGTGACGGCCACCGTGGACAATATGTCCCTGATCGCCTCGTCTATCATGAGCAAAAAGCTTGCGTCAGGGGCGGATGCCATTGTGCTTGACGTAAAGACGGGAAGCGGCGCCTTTATGAAAGAGAGGGCGGACGCTTTTGCGCTGGCAGAGGAAATGATGGCAATCGGAACGAATGCGGGACGAAGGATGATGGCGGTGGTCTCGGATATGGATCAGCCTCTTGGCCGGGCGGTGGGAAACGCCTTGGAGGTAAAGGAAGCCATTGCAACGCTTAGGGGGAAGGGGCCTAATGACTTTACGCAGCTGTGCATGAGCCTTGGCGGCTGTATGCTCCTTGCAGCTGGGATTGCCCAAGAGGAAGGGAAGGCCAGGGACATGCTGGAAAAAGTGATTGAGGATGGAAGCGCGCTTGCCAAGCTTTCGGAGTTTGTAAACGCCCAGGGCGGAAACGGGGAAATGGTTTATCATCCGGAGCTTTTGCCGAAGGCATCTCTTATTGTACCCGTGGAATCGCCAAAGGACGGCTTTGTCCACCGCATTACCTGTGATGAGGTGGGAATCTGCTCCCTGATTCTCGGGGGCGGAAGGCAGACGAAGGAAAGCAGTATCGATTTGTCCGTGGGAATCGTTCTTGAGAAGAAGGTGGGAGATTTTGTCAAAAAGGGCGAGCCCTTGGCCTATATTCATGCGAACGGGAAGGAGCAGTGCAGGGCCGGCTTAGAAAGGCTCCTGTCAGCCTATGAGATTTCAGAGAGCAAACGCAAGGAAGGACCGGTGATTCTCGGTGTGCTAAAACAGGTATAGGAAAAGCCCTCGCATCATATAGTATGGTATGATGAGAAAACTAAAAAACAATCCAAGGACGCAACTGAACAGAGGAAAGGAACTGGTGGTGGAATCACTGAAGCTCCCAAAGGACTCCTTGCTGGGAGCCTCGATTATCACCGTGACCGGAAATACGGATATCTTTGTGGAAAACTATAAGGGGATACTGGAATATTCAAACGAGCTGATCCTTCTTCAGGGAAGAAACTGCAAGATCGAGCTGAAGGGAAAAAGACTGAACATAGCCTATTATACCAATGAAGACATGAAAATCTGCGGGTGTATCGACAGCGTACGCTTTCTGTGAGAACAACCCGTGAGAAAATATTGGGAGGTGGCGGATGTTACAGGCAATCCGGTATTGGAGGGGATATCTTTCCATCAAGGTGTGGGGATTTTCCGCAGAACGCTTTATCAATCTGTGCGGAAACCGCAATATTGTTTTGTGGGATATAAAGAATCATGGCGATTACTATACCATGTGCATCAGCCTGAAAAGCTTTTATCAGTTGAAATCCATTACCAGAAAGACGGGGACAAGGGTGGTCATAACCGGGCGTTATGGACTGCCTTTTCTTTCCTTAAGAATAAAAAAAAGAAAGATCTTTGCCGCAGGCCTTGTCGGGAGCCTTGTGTTCTGGATCTGGATGGCGGGATTTATCTGGAATATTGAAATTCAGGGAAATCACTATGTGACAGACGACGTGTTTCTTGACTTCCTTTCCGAGAGCGGCATAGAGGCCGGGATGAAAAAAAAAGAGGTAAATATCGAGGAACTGGAAAAGGCCATCCGCAATGAGTACAATCTTGTTACATGGACATCCGCACAGATTAACGGCACAAGGCTGATCATACAGGTCAAGGAAAACGATTTGATTCAGGAGACGCCAAAGGATACGTTATTGAAAACGGAGCAGGAAGGCAGCAATCTGGTTGCCGGGAAAGACGGAACGGTTATCGGAATCATCACAAGGAGCGGCATACCGAAAGTCAGCGAGGGTGCGGAGGTAAAAAAGGGGGATGTGCTTGTGGAAGGCTGCATTCCCATTTACAATGAGGACACCACGGTAAGGCATTACGAGTACTGCACGGCGGATGCCGACGTTCTGCTGCGGTGCCGGTACCAGATGACGGATCAGCTGAATGAGACGTATGAGAAGAAGGTGTATACGGGCAGAGAGGTGCGCAGAAGATATCTGCTTATCGGAAGTCGAAAGATTCAGTTCCCGATTTTTGGGAACGGCTATGAAGCGTTCGATGTGCTGGACGAGAAAGAGCGCCTTACGCTTTTTGGCGGATATGAGCTGCCTGTATATTTCGGGAAAATCAGTAAGAGAGAGTATGTGAAGGAAAAGCGGATCTACTCAAAGGATGAAATAAAGGAGAAATTTGAGGGAAAAGTACAAAAATTTATACAATCTTTAGAAGAAAAGGGGGTACAAATTACAGGAAAAGATGTTACAATAAAGAGAAATAAGGGCGTCTGGAGCCTTCAGGTGGATTTCACCGCAGAGGAAAATACCGGCACCCCGCAAAAAATAGAACAAAAACCTTTGGAGGACGGACAGGAAGAGTAATGGGAGAAATTTCAAAGGAGGCTGCTGTGCCGGCATCGCACATGCAGAATATATTCGGACAGTTTGACGGGCACATCAAAAAACTGGAAAGGCAGTTTAAGGTTTCCATCGTGGACAGGAACGGAAGTGTGATGATTTCCGGGCAGGAAAAAGCCGTGGACCGGGCGCTGAGTGTTTTGACGGAGCTTACGGAATTGTCTCTGAGAGGAAATGTGATAGGGGAACAGACTGTGGATTATGCGATAACGATGAGCATGGAAGAAAACGAGGACGTGCTGCTTTCGATTGATAAGGACTGTATCTGCCATACCATGGCGGGAAAGCCGATTAAGCCAAAGACCTTAGGACAGAAAAATTATGTGGACGCCATCCGCAAAAATATGATTGTGTTCGGGCTCGGCCCTGCGGGAACGGGCAAGACTTATCTGGCAATGGCAATGGCCATCACGGCCTTTAAGAATCAGGAGGTTGAGAGGATTATTCTGACCAGGCCCGCCATTGAGGCGGGGGAGAAGCTGGGCTTTCTGCCCGGAGATCTCCAGAGCAAGGTGGATCCTTATCTGCGTCCTCTCTATGATGCCCTGCATCAGATCATGGGAGCGGAAACCTTTCTGAAAAATATGGAAAAAGGACTGATCGAGGTGGCGCCACTGGCCTATATGAGAGGCCGGACTCTGGACAATGCCTACATTATTCTGGATGAGGCGCAGAATACCACCTCGGCCCAAATGAAGATGTTTCTCACGAGAATCGGCTTTGGCTCCAAGGTGATCGTCACCGGGGACGGCTCTCAAAAAGATCTGATGCCGGGGGTGCAGTCCGGGCTGGATGTTGCGCAGAGAGTCCTCCGCAATATAGAGGGGATTGAATTCTGCAATATGACGAGCAGGGATGTGGTAAGGCATCCTCTGGTCCAGAAAATTGTGAAAGCCTATGAGGATTTCGAGGCAAAGGAAAACTACAGAGAAAAGCGCAGGAGCACAAGAGCGTCATATGGAAAAAAACATTCGTAGCAGGACAGGGGAAGTCCTGATAGTTGTGATAAGCGCAGGAGCCGCCTTGCTGTCGGCTGTTCTCTGCCATCTCTCCGGCCCGGAGACGGCCCGGACGGTTCTTTTGACCATGATGGCCTGCGGCTGTACCATATTTGCCATGGAGCTCTCACGGCTCCGGGGCGGATTTTTATTTGATAACGGGGAAAAAACAGGGCGTTTTACCGGCATCTATTTCCTGTTTCTGGCAGGGAGCCTTCTCTTTCCCTTTCTGCCGGAGGGTTTCTGGCCTTTTCCGGTGGTTTTTATTGGGCTCATGCTTTTTGGCAATCGGATTGTGGGGATTTGTGCCGGCAGTACGCTGCTTCTTATCGCGGTTCTGACGGAACCCAATTTGGGAGGGGATCTGTTCCTCATCTATTTTCTCGGGGGGCTTTCGAGTATCCTAGTCTTTTCCCGTGCGGGACAGGGGGTGGCTCTTCCGGTCTGGATTTCGCTGGCCTTACATTTTCTGACTGCCTGTATGGATATCGTGTTGATAAGAGGCGGTGTGCTGGACGGCCGTGCGCTTCTCGGCCTGGCGGGAGGGAGCGTCCTGTATCTCGCCCTGCTGGCTGTGGTGTGGAAGGCTTTCTGCCGTCTTATCCTGTATGAGGGGAAGGATGCCTGTGCGGGATTAAACGATCCGGAGGGGCCTTTGCTGGAGAGGCTGAAGGAGTGCTCGAGGGAGGAATACTTTCATTCCATACATACGGCATATCTGTGTGACAAAATGGCAGAAAGGCTCTCGCTGAATCAGGATGAGGTGAAGGCAGCCGGCTATTATCACAGAATCGGGATGCTGGAGGGCATGACAAGCTGGGAGAATACGCAGCGGGTTGTGCAGGAATACGATTTCCCGGATAAGGTGAAGGATATCCTGAGGGAATACCTTCAGGATGACAGAGGGATCGTCTCAAAGGAAGGGGCGGTTCTGCTTTTTGCCGATACCGTGGTTTCCTCCATTGATTTCCTCTTTTCCGAGGAAGCCGGGGCGAAACTGGATTACGGGAAGCTGGTGGAGATGATTTCCAAAAAGGTGATTGACAGCGGCGAGCTGAAAAACTGCAGACTTTCCCTGTGTGAGCTGGAAGAGATAAAAAAGGTACTGGTGGAGGAAGAAATGTACTATGAGTTCTTACGTTGAAAACGAGGCGGGAGCCGGATTTGATTTTGATATAAAAGAGGTGTTTGACGAGGTGGCCAAGGGGATCCTTGACAGTGAGGGCTGCCCTTATGAGACACAGGTGAATCTTCTGATTACGGACAATGCGGGGATTCGGGAATATAACAGGCAGTACAGGCAGATTGACGCACCCACGGACGTGCTTTCCTTTCCTATGATTCCCTTTGAGAGAGAATCGGATTTCGGGGTCGTGGAAAAGGCGCAGGCGGATTACTTCGACCCGGAAAGCGGAGAGCTGATTCTGGGTGATATTATCATCTCAGCGGATAAAGTGACAGAGCAGGCGGACGCATTCGGGCATTCCCCGAAGCGGGAATTTGCCTTTCTCTGTGCGCACAGCCTGCTGCATCTGTGCGGTTACGATCACATGCAGCAGGATAAGGCCGCAGTCATGGAGAGGAAACAGGAGGAGGTGCTGCAGCACCTTTCCATTACACGGGAAGAAATGTAAACGGGAGCATTTATGAGAGGACCAAAGAAGAGTAGGAAGGCTGCATCCAGAAAAGACCTGTTTGCCGTAATCGGCATATTCGTATATCTATGCAGCCTGATTTTCAGAATCTTATTACAGTTTATTATAGGAGAAAAGGGAATCGGCTATTTCAGCATTGCCAGCGAGATTTATTTTCTGTCAGGATGTGTCCTGGCAACAGGGCTTTCGGAAGCGGTTACCGTTCTGGTACGTTTCCGCATCCGGAGAGAGCAGTTTAAAAATGCGGACAGAGTGCTGCGGGGAGCGCTGCTTCTTGGGCTGATCACCGGCGGTGTCCTTGCCCTGTCTTTGTTTTCGGGGGGATGGGCTTTTGCAAAGAACACGGTGAGAATGCCTCTTGCGGGTCTTTCCCTGAGCTTCATTGCCCCCGCCGTAATCTTTCAGATGCTGACCGGGGCCTTTAGAGGATATTTTCAGGGGAACGGCACCCGCATTCCAACGACTCATTCCCGCATGCTGGAAATGCTGTTTCTCATGATCGGCGGTCTTATCGGGGCAAAAACTCTGTATGGGTACGGCCAAAAGGTGGCGGCACTGCGCCAGAATGCGGATTATGCGGCGGCATATGGAGCGATGGGCGCCGGGATCGGAATTCTCACGGCATCCGTTCTCGCCTTCTTTCATATGCTTTTGCTGTTTGCCATGTATCACAGAAATGCGAAAAGGCAGCTTTTGCGGGATATTCAAAAGACGCAGGACGGCGTTGGGCATATTCTTTATCTGTTACTGCGCGGCTGGGTGCCCTATGGGCTCTATCAGGCGCTTTATTATGGAATCGTGCTGCTTGACGCCTGCTTTTTTATGCGGATGGCAAAGGCGGCGGATGCGGTGGCTCTGTGGGGGCGTTATTATGGAAGGTATATGGTGTTTGTAGGACTGGCAGGGGGATTGCTGTCTTTCGCATGGCTGGAGCCTGTCAGAAAAATTACGGCCCTGATGGAACATGAGGAATACAGGCCGGCAAGGGACCGGATGGAAATCGTAATTCATCAAACGGCCATGCTTTCCATCCCGGTGGCTGTTTTCCTTGCCGTCTTTTCCGAAAACCTGTTGAATCTGATTTTTAAGGGAAATAATGCGGATTCGGTGTCATACCTGATATGGGGAGGGGCGGCGGTGGCGCTCCATGTTTTTTCCGGCCTGTTTTCCTATGTGCTGCTGCGGCTTCGGAGAATGAAATATGTAATTGTCTGTGAGGCTGCCGCACTTCTGGTCCATATAGCGCTCCTTCTGGTTCTTCTTGGGAATACGAAGCTTTCCGTGACGGCTGTTATTATCGGAAACCTCGTATTTCTCGGTATTCTTGCGGCCGCTGAGTTCGCAATCCTTTCCAGGCTGATCCAGTACAGACCGAAGCGGATGAAGGAGATGGCCTTTTTGATTGTGGACGCAGGAATTGCAGGTCTTGTCGCCATGCTGCTCAACAAGGGGATCGCCTCCTTTGCAGGAACCACAATATCCCTTGTAATCTCTTTGCCGCTGGGAATCATCCTGTATGCGGTTTTGATGATTGTGACAAGGGCTGTCTCGAGGCAGGAGCTTGAAGATACGATGGCGGGTGGGATTCTGATTCGTCTGGGGAGCTGGATGCATTTTATGTAAGAATAGAATTTTATTTTTTGGCTGATACTGTTTATAGGTAAATACTCACAGTCGTAAAGGTGAATCGTATGAAATTCGTTAAACGTATCAGCTTGTTTTTTATTTATCCCGCAGCCATGTTTGGCTTTGGCTTTGTCTCAAATATGGCGATTCAGGAATTTTTTTATCCGGGGCAGTTTGAGAAGCGGGAGATCCTGCGCAGGGAAGTGCAGCCCCAGCCTCAGCCTCAGCCTTCCGGAACGCCGGATTCTGTACAGGAGGCAGGGTACCTGGAGGAACCGATTATCACTGCCGATACCAGGTATGTGGTGGTTTCCTATGACGCCCTGAGCGGTGAGACTGTGGAGGAGGAAGAGATTACCCCGGACAAATACATCGGCCTTACAAGGCAGAAGCTTGAGGCGGAGCTTAAGGAATACGGGGAAAGCCCTTCCTTGACGGACCAGGAAAAAGGATTCACCTATATTGAACTTTTGTCCTTTTCACCGGCAAGGGTGGTGGTGAGGAAAAGCTATGAGAGAATGGACGAGGGTTTTTTTCTGATCAACGAGAATCACTATGTGGTGGTGTACGACAAGACTCTCACGCATATCTATATGAACACCGGAATTCGCATGGAATCTCTTCCTCAGACGCTGCAGGATGAGATTATGGTGATGAAATATATAGAGACGGAAAACGAACTGTTTGATTTTCTGGAATCTTATTCCAGCTGATGTGCCCGGGATAACAGGCCCGGGGAAATTAGGGGGGAGCAACCTTGAAGGTCGGAATTATTGGAGCCGGGGCCTCCGGCATGATGGCGGCGGTGACAGCCGCTGATTACGGAGCGGAGGTGACGGTTTTTGAGAAAAATGACAGAGTGGGAAAAAAGCTGCTGGTTACCGGGAACGGAAAATGCAATCTGGGAAATCTTACCTTTGATACCGGGCAGTATTACTGCGATGATGCGGAAAAGCTCGGCAGTTTTTTTGATAAATTTTCGACGTGGGATACGGTAAGCTTTTTTGAGAGTGGCGGAATGCTGGTGCGAAACAGAAACGGTTATCTCTATCCCTGTTCGGGGCAGGCATCCACGGTGCTTGATATTTTCCGAAAGCTTCTGCGGGAGAGAAACGTTAGTCTGATCACGCAGGCTGCGGTGGAAGATCCCTTGTATGATGGAAAAAGAGGACAGTTTCTGGTAAAGGCCCACAATGAAAGCTTCTGGTTTGACAGCCTGATCCTCTCTGCGGGAGGTCCGGCATCCCAGAAAAAGGGGGGAGGGCACAGCGGCTTTGCAATGGCAGAGCGGTTCGGTCACAAAATCCATGCGCTTGCGCCGGGGCTGGTGCAGCTGCGGTCAAAGGAAGCCTTCCTTAAGGGAATGGCCGGTGTGAGGGCCCATGGGGATGCGGCGCTGTACATAGATGAGAAGGAGGTTTCCCGGGAGGCGGGCGAGGTGCAGTTTACAGAGACGGGGATATCCGGAATTCCTGTTTTTCAGTTCAGCCGCACGGCTGCTTACGGGCTTATGGAAGGGAAAAAAGTGGCGGTGAAGATCAACTTTTTTCCGGATTATGAGAAAAAGGCATTCGAATACCTGTTCCGCCAGCGGTTCGAGGCCATGAGGGAAAATACGCTGGAGGACTTCCTTCTGGGAATCGCCAACAAAAAAGTGAATTTCGCACTGATCCGTAAGGAGGGCTTTCGCCCCGGAGACCGGGTGGCAGAGCTTGGCTTTTCCGGGATCCAGAGATTGATGTGGGATTATCAGGGACTTACCATACCGGTCAGCGGGACAAACGGCATGGAAAGCGCGCAGGTTTGCGCCGGAGGGGTGGACTTTTCGGAGGTGGACATGGAATTGCAGTCCCGAAAGAGGCCGGGGCTTTATCTTACGGGAGAGCTTTTGGATGTGGATGGAAAGTGCGGAGGCTACAATCTGCAGTGGGCATGGACCAGCGGTTATATCGCAGGCCGCAGTGCGGCAAGGAAAGGTTCCGGAGGGGGAGAAGGATGCTGAGGATTAATCAACTGAAGCTTCCGGTAGGGCATACCAGAGAGGATCTGGAAAAAAAGGTATGGAAAGCTTTGCGGACACAGCAGGTACAGGAGATTCGGATTATAAGGCGCTCCGTAGATGCCCGCAGGAAGCCGGAGCTGTTTTTTAATTACATAGTGGATGTGCGAGTAAAAAATCAAAAGGATGTGTACCGGCGCTGTGACAAAAAGCAGGTGTCTGTCTGTGAGGAAGAGGAATACCGCTTCCGGGTATCCGGTTACCAAGGAGGGATACGCCCTGTCATAATCGGGACAGGACCGGCAGGGCTTTTTTGCGGGTATATGCTGGCGGCGGCAGGGTTCCGGCCCATTCTTCTGGAGCGGGGAAAACCCGTGGAAGAGCGGCGCAGGGATGTGGACGCTTTCTTTGAGAGCGGAAGGCTGGATACGGAATCCAACGTTCAGTTCGGAGAGGGAGGGGCCGGAACCTTTTCGGACGGGAAGCTCAATACCCTTGTGAAGGATAAATATGGAAGGAACAGAAAGGTTCTGTCCATACTGGTGCATGAGGGCGCTCCAAAGGAGATCCTCTACGACCATAAGCCGCACCTTGGCACGGATGTGCTTTCCACGATTATCGTAAATATGAGAAACCGCATTCTCTCTTGCGGCGGGGAGATTTTCTATCAGGCAAAGGTCGTGGGTTTTGCGGTGGAGGATAACCGGGTGAAAGCGGTTCTTGTCAGCGGGGACAGGCGCTTTGAGACGGAATATGTGGTCCTGGCGCCAGGGCACAGCGCAAGAGATACGTTTTTCACACTCTATGATATGGGAGTTGCCATGGAGGCAAAGCCTTTTGCGGTGGGTCTTCGCATGGAGCATCCCCAGGAACTGATCAACCTTTCACAATACGGACGAAAGAGGGTGGATGAGCTTGGAAATGCCCCCTACAAGGTGACGGCACAGACAAAGGATGGGAGAGGCGTCTACTCCTTCTGTATGTGCCCCGGCGGATACGTGGTGAACGCTTCTTCAGAGGAAGGGAATCTTGCGGTAAACGGAATGAGCTACAGTGACCGCAGCGGGCCAAACGCAAACAGCGCCATCGTCGTCTCCGTAACCCCGGACGACTACGGAAGCGCTCATCCCCTTGCCGGGATTGCGTTTCAGAGAAGCCTGGAGAGAAGGGCATACCTTGCAGGAGAGGGAGAGATACCGGTGGAGCGGTACGGGAATTTCAGGCGCGCTGTGCTTGGATGCGATGCGAAGGATCCGGAATCTTTCAGTGGCCTGCGGGGAGAGATTCCAGAGGACTTTCAGCCTTCCACAAAAGGGAAATGGCGTTTTGCCAATGTTCACGATATCCTGCCATCCTGCCTGAACCGGGCCCTGGTGGAGGGAGTGGAGCAGTTTGGAGGGATGATAAAGGGCTTTGATGATGAGAATGCGCTGCTGGCAGGAGTTGAGAGCCGCACCTCATCCCCGGTCCGAATTCTCCGGGATGAAGGCCTGCAGTCAACCATAAAGGGGATTTTCCCCTGCGGGGAGGGTGCGGGTTATGCGGGCGGAATTACCTCTGCGGCAATGGACGGGATCCGGGTTGCGGAGGCCGTGGCGGGACAGATTGTGGAGAGAAGCGATACATAAACAAGAGGAATGCAGCCTGCAGAGACAGAGCTTACAGGATGCCAGGGAGGAAATGTGATGGAAAACAGGAGCGCAGGAAAACAGGCATTACGGGACAGATATCTTTCCAAAAGAGACCGGATGACAAAGAGCGAGCGTCTTGCGGGGAGCATGCGCATCTGGAAGAACCTGAAAGGGGAGCGCAAGTTTCAGGAGGCTTCGATTGTGCTTGTGTATCTGGATTACCGCTCCGAAGTGATGACAACCGGCCTGGTGGAGGAAATCCTGCTCTCGGAGAATGGGAAAAGAGTGTTTGCTCCCAGGGTGGAGGGTTTTGATATCGAGTTTTACGAGATCCACTCCCTCGGCGACCTGCGGCCCGGCTATCAGGGAATCCGGGAGCCGCAGGCCCGGGAAGAAACGAAATTTACCGGGGAGCTCTATGAGAAAAATAAATGCATTCTGCTGCTTCCCGGATCGGTCTATGACAGAAGCCTTGGGCGTATGGGGTATGGAAAAGGATTTTACGACAGGTTTCTTCGCCGCTTCCCGCTTCTTGCCAGGATCGGCCTTGCTTTCGAATGCCAGATCGCAAGGGCGGTCCCCGTGGAGGCGCATGACGAGAGAGTGGATATGATAGTGACACAGGAGGCGGTGATCCGATAGCCGGTTTATCAGCTGATGAGGAAGGGGGAAGTTTGGAAATGAAGTCATTGGAGGAATTGTGCCGCACGGCGGCGCAGGCGAAATATGAGGTACAAAAGCTCTGTGCGGAGGAAAAAAACAGGGCTCTCGAAGCGGTGGCAGAGGCGCTAATCGCAAATCAGGAAACGATCCTTAAGGAAAATGCGATGGATATCAGAAACGGGCAGGAGAAGGGGATGCACAGCGGCCTTTTGGACAGGCTCCGGCTTTCAGAGGACCGGATAAAGGCCATGGCGCAGGGGCTCTTACAGATCGCCGCTCTTCCGGATCCCGTGGGAGAGGTGCTGGAGCGCTTTGAGCGCCCAAACGGTCTTGTGATTGAGAAGAGACGAGTGCCGCTTGGAGTCATAGGGATCATCTATGAGTCCAGGCCCAATGTGACGGCGGATGCCTTTGGTCTGTGCTTTAAGAGCGGAAATGCCGTGATTTTGAAGGGCGGAAGCGATGCCATCCATTCTAACCGTGCCATTGCGGAGGTGATTCGAAAGGCGCTTGCCGGATCGGGTGCGGACAGAGAAGCGATTCAACTTATTGAAACCACTGACAGAAGCGCAACCAGGGAATTTATGCGGATGAAGGAATATGTGGATGTCCTGATTCCAAGGGGCGGCGCCGGCCTGATCCGGAGCGTGGTTGAGAACAGCACCATACCGGTAATTGAGACGGGAACAGGAAACTGCCATATTTATGTGGATGAATATGCGGATCTTACCAGGGCCGTTCCCATTATCTTAAACGCAAAAACACAAAGAATCGGCGTGTGCAATGCCTGCGAGTCCCTGGTGATCCACGAGGCGGTGCGGGAAGCGTTTCTTCCAGAACTGGCAAAGGCGCTGAAAGAAAAGAATGTGGAAATCCGGGGGGATGAGGCTGCCTGCGAGGTGATTGACTGCCAGCCTGCCATGCGGGAGGATTACGGAAAAGAATATCTTGACTATATGATTTCCATCAAAACCGTTCAGTCCCTGGAGGAAGCCATCGCCCATATTAACCGATACAACACCGGGCATTCGGACGCTATCCTCTCAGAAAACGAGGAAAATATCTGCCGGTTCTTAAACGAGGTGGACAGCGCCTGCGCCTATGCAAACGCATCCACAAGATTCACGGACGGCTTTGAGTTCGGATTCGGTGCGGAGATCGGCATCAGCACCCAGAAGCTTCACGCAAGAGGGCCCATGGGGCTTAAGGAGCTGACCTCATACAAATATGTAATTCGGGGAAACGGACAGGTGCGGCAGTAAACGCCGCACCCGGAACTGACATTGAAGAGGTGATTCTTGTGAGAAAGCTGCTGCCATACCTTTTTATCATCCTTTTTCCATATGCAATTGGATTTTTGCTGTGTGCGCTCCTGCACCCGCCCTTGATGAAATATCTTTTTCAGAATAATATCTATCTGGGTCTTTTCTTTCTCTGCCTTTTCTGGCTGCTTGCCTTGCTAAGCGCAGTCACAGCCTGTATTCATCATCTCGCCTGCCGGCGGGATGCGGCAGAGCTGGCCAGAATTAATCTGCTCATAAAGCTTGTACAGATACCGGCCTATCTTTTTATCTTTGCGGCGGGCCTTGTGTGCATGCTTACCATCTTTACCATTGGAATTTCTTTCCTCTTAATGATTTTGGACGGCGCATCCATCCTCCTGAGCGGATTTGTGGGAATATCTGCCGTGAAACGCAGCCATGCGCAGGGTTTGATTTCTACTGCGGAAATGGTTCTTCACGGGATCCTGCAGTTTGTTTTCTGTGCGGATATCTTTAGTGCAATTTTCCTATTCAGAAAAACAAAACAATAAAAAAGCTTTACAATGTGCCGGATATCATGTATACTTCTCATACATTTATTAATATTATTTTAAGATTCAGATCAGAAAGGAAAAAAGTATGAAGAAGAGAATTTTAGGCCTGTTGACAGCGCTGATGCTGGTACTGCCAATGTTTCCGGCTTTGCCTGTGGCTGCAGCCGAGGTGCCGGAGGGCACTGAAAATTTAAGCGGTACGTTTGACGGAATTGATGGCGGAACCGTATCCACCCAAAGTGAGGGAAAACCCAAGCTTGTTATTTTCTTTAAGCTTGGATGTTCCAATTGCGAACGTGCTTTAGCGAGTATTTCTTCCAGTGAGTGGATCAAGAGTGGGGAAATTGATGTCTGTGCTTTTGAAATGAACTGTGCTTCCGTGGATGATGTAAAGGCATTTCGGGATCAATATTGCCCGGAGGGGACAATTGCCTTTGCTTCGGAGATTACGATGTCCATAAACAATTTTACATGGAAATATACGCAGTTGCTTTTCAATGAAATCTCAACACCTACCCCTTTGATAGTCATGGTTAATGCGGATGATAAGATTTGCGCCTATAATACAGGCTATATCTCTGCTGAGGATATTGAATCCACTTATCTGCCGCTGATCCAGCCTGATAACCCGGATCAACCAGAGAATCCGGATCAGCCTGAGAATCCAGACCAGCCCGAGAACCCGGATCAACCAGAGAATCCAGACCAGCCTGAGGATCCGGATCAGCCTGAGAAGCCGGGGCAGCCCCAGAAGCCAGAGGATCCCGAAGAAGATTCAGATGATGACAAGCCTTCCTGCAGTCATGTAGCGGAAAGCACCTCGGTCAGTGATGCGACAGCGGCCAGCGATGCCGTTACGGCTCTGAAATGTGTAAAATGCGGGGAAATTTTAAAGTATGAGGCGGTTGCCAATTCCGCATATGCCACTTTCTTGGAAGAGACGGCCAATTCCATCTTGAATGCAAAACAGCCGGAAGTCGTTGTTGATACCAAAATCTGGACAAGCTTTAACCGGGCAGTTTTTGAGGCGCTCCAGGCCAGAAAGGATGTGTCTCTCACCGTAAATTACGTTTTCAAAGGAAATGCGTATGTGCTGAATATTCCGGCGGGAACGGATGTGACTATGCTGATGGATGAGAACGGATTCGGAGGCTTCCGCTATATGGATCAGGTATTGAATACGCAAAATTAAGACACGTTTACCATACGAAAAAGAAAACCCTGGAAGTAGTTTTTCCGGGGTTTTCTTTATGAACGGGACTTCTTTCCCATATGCGTTCCCGCATGTACATAGATCACTCTGATTTTACCTCTTTCCAGAGAGCGTTATACAGCGCATCCCCATCCGTCCCTAAATACTGGAAGGTTTCCAAATTTTCGTACTGATCCAAATCCGGGAAAGCGATTTTGGAATTGCGGATCTCCTCATCCTCAATCAGTTCCCTGGCAGCAACGTTTGGCGTGGAGTAGGTGATATACTCAAAGTTCATAAGGGCGATATCTTCCCGGCACATAAAGTCAATGAATCTTTCCGCATTTTCCTTGTTAGGGGCGTTCTTTGCGATCACCCAGGAATCGATCCAGACGTTGGTGCCTTCTCTGGGAACCGCATATTCCAAATCCGGATTTTCCCTCTGCGTGTAAATGGCCTCTCCGGAGTAGATTACGCCAAGGGCCGCCTCGCCTCCGATCATCTTGTCACGGACCTGATCGATCACATAGGCCTGAACCAGAGGCTTTTGGGCGATCAGAGCATCCCTTGCGGCGGCAAGCTCGTTTTCATCCAGGGTGTTCATGGAAAAACCGTTCAGCTTGAGAGCCACCATGAAGGCGTCCCTGACGGAATCCTGCATGAGAATATTGTCCGCATATTTTTCGTCCCAGAGAATGGACCAGCTGTCAACCGTCTCGTCCACCATGGTCTTGTTGTAGAGAATCCCCACGGTTCCAAAGCAGTAGGGAACGGAATATTTGTTTTCCGGATCAAACTGCCTGGACTGTTCGAAGTACTGCTGGCCGATATTTTTACTATTGGGAATGTTGTCGAAATTGATCTCTGCCAGAAGATCGTTTTCGATCATCTTCTGAATCATATAATCCGAGGGGCAGATCACGTCATAGGCGGCGGCTCCGGCCTCCAACTTGGGATACATGATTTCATTTGTCTCAAATTCATCATAGATTACCTTGATACCGGTTTCCTCCTCGAACCGGTCGATCGTCTCGGGATCGATATATTCGCCCCAGTTATAGACGATTACCTCGCCGCCTTCTTTGGAACCCTGGCTGCCGCAGCCTGTAAGGAGGAGAGGAGAAACAAGGCATAGCGTGCAGACGATCCAGAAGAGAATTACTGTGTGCAGTGTGTGGTGAAAATGGGTTGTTTTTTTCATAGTTTGCTTCCTTTCCGATTGTTATTGTCGTCGGGCGCCCGGTTTACCAGCAGAAGAAGAACAAGAACCGTGATAAAGATAAGGGCGGACAGCGCATACATTTCCGGCTTAATGCCTTTTTTTACTTCCGTGTAGATTTTGGTGGACAGGGTATCCACGCCGGCCCCCTTGGTAAAGTGGGTGATAATAAAATCATCCAGGGACATGGTGAAAGCCATGAGAAGGCCGGAGAGAATGCCGGGTAGCAGCTCCGGAAAAACCACTCTGAAAAATCCATACAGGGGTCCTGCTCCCAGATCCAGAGCCGCCTCATAGACGCTCTGGTTTAAATGGCTCATTCTCGGCATAACGCTCAGGATCACATAAGGGATACAGAAAGTGATGTGGGAGAGCAGAATGGTTCCCATCCCAAAACGAAATCCAAAGCTGATAAAGAGCAGCATCAGGGAAATTCCCGTGACAATGTCCGCATTCAGCATGGGGATATTCGTGATCCCCATAACGAAGGTACGGGAACGCCTTTTCATATTTACGATGGCAATGCAGGCGATGGTTCCGATAACCGTGGCGGTAACGGAAGCAATCAGCGCAATCAGCAGCGTGTTGAAAAGCGCCTGCAGGATATCTCTGTTGTGAAACAGGGCTTCGTACCATTTCAGGGTGAAACCGCCCCACTTTGCCCGGGTTCTGCTTGCATTGAAAGACAGGACAATCAGGGTGGCGATGGGGGCGTACAAAAAAACAAAAATAAGGAAAACGTAAATTCTTTTTGCCGCATTTTTCATAGGACAGAACCCTCCCCTTCCCGGTCAAAAACAGCGGAAATAACCATGTTTACCAGAATAAACAGCATAAGGACAATGGAAAGCCCGCTGCCAAGATGCCAGTTAGCCGCCTGGGTGAATTCCTGCTCCACCACGTTTCCAATCAGGAGGATCTTGCTGCCTCCAAGAAGGTTGCTGATCACGAAAGTGGTGAGAGCGGGAATGAATACCATGGTAATGCCGCTTATGATGCCGGGAAGAGTAAGCGGCAGGGTGATCCGAAGGAAAACCTGCACGCTGTCTGCCCCCAAATCCCTCGCCGCATGGATCACGTCCGGATCGATCTTGGAGAGGGCATTATATATGGGCAGCACCATAAAGGGCAGAAAATTGTAAACCATGCCAAGTATGATGGCATACGGCGTATTGATGATATTCAGGGAAGGCAGGCCCCAAAAGGACAGGATGCTGTTGATCACTCCTGTTTTTTCAAGCAGAGTCTGCCAGGCCAGAGTACGCAGCAGAAAATTCATCCACATGGGAAGAATGAAGATGAGCACAATAAAGCTGTGCTGATTCTTTTTCTTTCCGTTCAAAATCATGGCCAGCGGATAGGCAAGCAGCAGACAGATGACCGTGGCGGCAAGGGAGAGCAAAAGGGCGAGCCATAACGCCTTGCTGTGCTCCGGCGAGGCGATGGAAAGGATATTTTCCAGCGTAAAGGCTCCGCCTGCGTCGGTAAGGCCATAGTAAAACACCATGCACAGAGGAACCACGATAAAAATGGCGGACCAGGCAAAATAGGGGATGCCGAGCATTTTCTTCTTTGTCTTATTCATCAATCTTTACGGCCTCCTCATCCTCGGAAGCGGGCTTATTCATGATCTGGATGTTGTAAGGATCCACATGAATCCCCACGCGTGTTCCCACCGGGAACATGCTGGTGGAATGTACCAGCCATTCAAAGCCTGCGGCAGTCACTTCCATTTCGTAGTGCACGCCTTTAAAAATCAGGTGGGTGACGACGCCTTCCAGACGGCCTTTTTCGGGGGAAGAGAGGATTACGTCCTCCGGCCGGATCACGGCGTCCACAGGCTTATTCCTCCCAAAACCCGTATCCACACAGGGAAAACGGGTACCGAGAATTTCCACCAGCTTATCCTCCACCATGATGGCGTTGAAAATATTGCTGTCACCGATAAAATCCGCAACAAAGGCGTTTTCCGGCTCATTGTATATCTTTTCGGGGGAGCCGATCTGCTGGATATAGCCCTGGTTCATGACCACGATGGTATCGGACATGGTAAGCGCTTCCTCCTGGTCGTGAGTCACATAGATAAAGGTGATACCCAGTTCATTCTTAAGGCGTATCAGCTCATACTGCATATCCTGGCGCAGTTTCAGGTCAAGGGCTCCCAAGGGCTCATCGAGAAGAAGCACCTTGGGCTCGTTGACGATAGCTCTTGCGATGGCGATCCTTTGCTGCTGGCCGCCGCTTAAGGAATCGGGACTGCGGTTTTCATAACCCTCCAGGTTCACCAGCTTAAGCGCATACCTGATTTTGTCCTTTATGTAATCCTTGCTCTTATTTTTTATTTTCAGGCCAAAGGCAATGTTTTCCGCAATGGACATATGAGTGAACAGTGCGTATTTCTGGAAGACGGTATTGAGCTGACGCTTGTTGGGCGGCATTTTTGTAATGTCTTTTCCATCAAAGATAACGCATCCCTGGTCCGGCGTCTCAAAACCTCCTAAAATGCGCAGGGTAGTGGTTTTGCCGCAGCCGCTTGGACCGAGAAGGGTCAGAAATTCATTTTCCCGGATATAGAGGTTCAAATCCTCCAGCACCAGCTGGCCGTCAAAGGATTTGTTGATATGCTGCAAGTCAATTAAAATTTTGTTCATGGAAAAACCTCCTGCCTTTGCATTTTGAAGGGCTCAGAAGCTGGGAGGGGTGCTTACCCAGATCAGAACAGCTCCTGTTTTTTCGTTGGCCTTAATGTAATGGGTGGTATTTGCGGTAAAATAGAAAGATTCGCCCTTTTTAACCCTTATGGCGCGTTTGCCAAGCATAAGGCGGATGCTTCCGGAGAGCACATAGCCGAACTCCTCGCCCTCGTGGGGATTATCCGGGTAGGTGGAGCCTCCGGGGGAAAGAGAGAGCCGTATGGGCTCCATCATGTTTTTCTGGGCGTTGGGAATAATCCATTCCACCTTGTTCTTGAGCTCCTCATCAATCTTCTCAAAGTAGTCCGCTTCCCGAAAGGCGATCTGTTCCTCAACCGAATCGTTGAAAAATTCCTTTAAGTCAGTCCCAAGGCATTGCAGAATATCGATTAGCGTGGCGATGGAGGGGGAGGTCAAGTCTCTCTCAAGCTGTGAGATGAAACCCTTTGACAGCTCGCAGCGATCCGCAAGCTCCTCCTGCGTCAGGTTTTTCTGAATTCGGAGATCTTTTATTTTATAGCCTATTTTCATGAAAACGGCGCCTTCCTTCCCGGTTTTGAAACAAAGAAATAATAAACTGAAAGTTTACTAACACTAAACAGCCTCAAGCACTAATTATACATAGAATTCAGCGGATGTCAATATGTGATTTCGCAGAAAAACGATTTTGAAAGCCGCTGTGTCAAGAAGGTGTAAATACCTTGCTAAGAAGTCATCAAGAAAACGGCGGATTTCTTGAAATATCCTGCGGGAATGATAGATTAATGATAAAAAACAAAACGGAGGAATGCAAAATGGGAATTCAGGAAATTATTTTTATCGGAATCGTGGGGCTCTCCCTTGGAGGATGTCTGGTTTACAGTATTATCGAAAATAATAAGAAGAAATAAATTGCTTAACAAGTTTCCGGGCATGTGTTATACTGTAGCTGAACGGTTTTATAGGTTTCATGAAATGCGAGGAAGGGTAGAAGAATGAACAAGGACAAATATGTTGCGTACGTATCCACTTACACCTCCGGAAACAAGAGCAGCTACGGAATCCGTATTTATGACGTGGATATGGAGAATGGAAGACTGATAGAGAAGGATCAGGTTGAAATTACCAATTCTTCCTATGTGACGGTATCGCACAACCAGAAGTTTCTGTATTCCATCACGGACTTCGGTGTGGAATCTTACGAGATCCAGTCGGACGGAAGCCTCAAGGTTTTAAACCATGCTTCAATCAACGGGATGAGAGGATGCTATTTATCCACGGATTACGAGGATAAATTTCTTTTTGTGGCGGGATACCATGATGCCAAGCTTACCGCACTTCGTGTGAATGGGGACGGCACTATCGGGGAGATTACGGATGAGATTTTCCACAAGGGTCTTGGAAGCATTGCGGAGCGCAATTTTCGTCCCCATATCAACTGTGTCAAGATGACAAGAGATAACAAGTTTCTGTGCGCCGCAGATCTCGGAATGGATCATGTGGTTATTTACGGGCTGAATCATGTCACGGGCAAGCTGCGCCAGGTGGATATCATAAGAAGCGAACAGGAATCCGCCCCGAGACATTTGAAATTTTCCCAAAACGGCGAATATATGTATATTGTGCACGAGCTGAAAAACTATATTGACGTGTACCATTATTATATCGAAGAAAAGCACGGAAGCCCTGAATTTGAAAAGATCCAGACAATTTCTACCTTAAACGATTACCATGCGGGCGGATCGGCGGCGAGCGCACTGAATATTTCGGAAGATTTCAAATATCTGTGCAGCTCCAATGCGGGAGACAACAGCGTCACCCTCTATTCCATAGACCAGGAGAGCGGGTTGCTTACCAAGATGCTGTGCCTTCCCATCAGCGGCGATTATCCCAAGGATGCCATACTGTTTCCGGATAACCGGCATCTGGTTTCCCTGAATCACGAGACGAATACCATGACGTTTTTTACGGTGGATATGGACAAGAAGATTATTGTCATGAACGGAAGGGAGATGAAGGTGAATCAGCCGAACTGCATTATCTTCCATAAGCTGAAACAGGAAAACGGAAAGTGACAAAATATTGAGTAAATTAAGAGGCATACAACCATGTTGTATGCCTCTGTTTCTGCCCTTGTTTCTGAATAAAAGGAGTTTACACTGCCGATTGTTTTTAGTATAATTATACTGCATATGTCTGTGGCAGCTCAAATGTTTTGCAGTGCTGTTAATTTTCTAAACACAAGGGAGAAATAGTCATGTATCATTGTCATATCCATTTCTACTTAGCGGGTCAACCGGACGGTGTGTTTGAGATTATCAAAAAGATAGCTCCGTTTGACCATTTTATCCATGAATTTTCGGGAAGTGACAGGCCTTCGGCCAAACTGGCCGGGGAGGCGGATGTGATCCTGGCCAATTTGCGGGATTTGGATGTAAAAGAAGCGATGCAGGAGTTGATTTCCGGAAAAAGAAAAGAGGCAGAGCTCATTGTTTTGGCCGGCAGTGAGCAGATGGCAATGCTGGAAGAGAGTCTGGGGGAGATCCGGGATGTCTGGCTTCTTCCCATGTCGGATGCGGCGGCTGAATTTCGTTTCCGCAGGTGGCTGGAAACCTTTAAGATGAGTAAGGATTTCTGGCAGACCAGCCACTATCTGGAGGCTACGATCAACAATATACCAAGCCTTGTCTGGTACAAGGATAAGTCGGGAATTCATGAGAAGGTCAATGACAGTTTCTGCAGGACGGTCAACAAAACCAAGGAAGATGTGGAGGGACGGGGTCATGCCTATATCTGGAACGTGGAGCATGACGATCCCGCCTGTATCGAATCTGAAAACGAGGTTATGAAAAACAAAAGGACCTTTGTGTCCGAGGAGCTGGTCAAGACCGGGGACGGGACGAAGCTGCTAACCACCTACAAGTCTCCCCTGTACGATCTTGACGGCAGCGTGATGGGCACGGTTGGCGTGGCCATTGACGTGACCAAGGAACGGGAGTATGAGGAGGAGATTATCCAGAAAAACGATACGCTTGAGACGATTTTTACCAATCTGGACTGCGGGGTCATGCGTCACAGCCTGGACGGAAAAAAGATCCTCAGCGTGAACCGGGCGGCTCTTAAGATTCTGGGGTATGAATCCAGGGAAGAGCTGATATCCGAAGGCTTTGCGCTTGTGGCCTCTTCTGTTGTCGGGGAGGACAAGGAAAAACTGAAAAACCGTATTCTGGAACTGAAGGAAGAGGGCGACAGCGTAAGCGTGGAGTACCGCGTGCAGCATAAGGATGGAAAGATTCTGCATATTATGGGAAATGTCAAGCTTCTTATGGAAAACGGCGAACTGATTTATCAGCGTTTTCTTCTGGATTATACGGAACAGAAGCTTCAGGAAAAAAGGAACGAGCGGCGTCAGATGGAGCTGATTCAGGCTCTGGGAATCGACTACAGTTTTGTCTGCTTTTTTGACCTGGATACGGGGAAGGGCTTTGCCATCCGCAATGACGGCGGTGCCGGAGAGATGTTTGCGACTTCCTTTAGCGGTGAATTGTCCTTTGAGGAAGGGATGGAATGCTACATAGACAGTTTCGTGGATGAGGAAGACAGGCAGATGCTGCGGCAGATGGCTTCCTGCGACTGGCTGAAAAGCAAGCTGGCGGAAAAGAAGATGCATTACGTCAATTACCGGATGCGTAAGGATGGCGAAATCAAATATTATCAGATTAAGGCCGTGAGGGTTAACACGGAGGATGGCAACTGCGGCACGGTGATCGGCTTTCGCAGTGTGGACGAGGAGATCCGCGGAGAGATGGAGAAAAAAAGCCTGCTGGAGGATGCGCTTATGCAGGCGAACCGGGCAAACAAGGCCAAGAGCGTATTTCTCTCCAATATGTCCCACGATATCCGGACGCCCATGAATGCAATTGTGGGCTTTACATCTCTGGCTATCAATCATATTGAGCGCAGGGAACAGGTGGAAGAGTATCTGGGAAAGATTATGACCTCCGGAAACCATCTCCTGAGCCTGATCAATGATGTTCTGGATATGAGCCGTATAGAGAGCGGCAAAATCCATCTGGACGAAAAGCCGTGCAGCCTGCCGGATGTCCTGCACGGGCTGAGGAACATTCTCCAGGCGGACATTCACACAAAGCAGTTGGAACTGTATATCGACGCAGTGGATGTTCTGGACGAGGAGGTGTACTGCGACAAGCTGCGGCTGAATCAGGTTCTGCTGAATCTGCTGAGCAATTCCGTCAAATATACGCAGGCAGGGGGGATCGTGAGCCTGCGTATCACGGAAAAGGGCGGGGCGCCGGCCGGATATGCGAATTACGAGTTCAGTATCCGGGACAATGGTATCGGTATGAGCCAGGAATTTGTAGCACATATTTTTGAACCCTTTGAGAGGGAAAAAAGCACCACGATCAGCGGAATTCCCGGGACGGGCCTGGGAATGGCCATCACCAAGAATATTGTGGATATGATGAACGGAACGATTGAGGTGAAGAGCAAACAGGGAGAAGGGACGGAGTTTACCGTCTGCTTTACCTTCCGTCTGAGCAGCGGGGAAAGAGAGATCCTGGATATTCCGGAGCTGAAAAACTGCAGGGCGCTGGTTGTGGATGACGATTTCAATTCCTGTGACAGCGTTTCCTATATGCTGGGGCAGCTTGGTATGCGTGCGGAATGGACGTTGTCAGGAAAGGAAGCCGTGCTGCGCACCCGTCAGGCCTCCATGAGGGACGATAATTACAGCGTATACATAATAGACTGGCTGCTTCCCGACATGAACGGCGTGGAGGTCGCAAGAAGGATCCGCAAGGAGACCGGCGGAAACGCACCGATGATTGTCCTTACGGCATATGACTGGTCCGATATTGAGGATGAGGCCAGGGAAGCCGGTATTGTGGCGTTCTGTAGTAAGCCGCTGTTTTTGTCAGAGCTGCGCAGCTGCCTGCACTCCGTCATCAATGCGGATAAGGAGCTGAAGGAAGAGAGCGGGACAGGCGGGTTCAAAATCCGTTCCGGACGCATTCTTCTGACGGAAGATAATGAACTGAATCAGGAAATCGCGGTTGCGATTCTGCAGGATGCGGGATTTACCACTGAGATTGCGGGGAACGGACAGCTGGCTTTGGATATGGTGAAAAATTCGGAACCGGGCTATTATCAGGTAGTGCTCATGGATGTTCAGATGCCGGTGATGAATGGCTATGAGGCGACCAGAAAGATACGTGCGCTGGAGAATAAGGAGCTGGCGTCCATCCCGATTCTTGCCATGACGGCAAATGCCTTCGAGGAGGATAAGCAGGAGGCTCTCAAAAACGGAATGAACGGCCACATTGCAAAGCCCATTGATATCGATAAGCTTCTGGAAACCCTGGACGGGATCCTGTCATAAAAGAAAGGTGATACAGCCATGGCATGAAACAGTGGTTGTATCACTTTTGCTTTGTCTACTTTTTCTGAGAATAGAAATCCGTCAGATACTCCAGGCGGGAGCTCATATTTATCATACAGGCGTCGAGGACGGCGAGAGCGGCCATGGATTCCACCACCACCACGGCCCTTGGAACAATGACGGGATCATGGCGTCCTTTGATTTCCACCGTAATATTTTCACCTGCTTTGTTTACGGTCTCCTGCTTCCTGAAGATGGAGGGGGTTGGCTTGAAAAAGGCGCGAAGCAGAATCGGGGAGCCGTCGCTGATTCCTCCCAGGATCCCGCCGCTGTGATTGGTCTTCTTGACGATTTTTTCGTCCTCCATGTGGAAAGCGTCGTTGTTTTCGGATCCCTTTGCCGCAGCGGCGCGCAGCCCGTCGCCGATTTCCACTGCCTTTACGGCACCTATGGACATGATTGCCTTTGACAGGTTGGCATCCAGTTTTTCGAACACGGGATCCCCCACCCCGGCAGGCATTCCGGAAATGATACACTCCACCACGCCGCCCGAGGAATCCTTTTCCGTCATACACTCCTTCAGATAAGCGCAGGCCAGTTCGTCAGCTGCGGGATCCGGCATGCAGGTGGGAGTGGACAGGATGGCAGAACGGTCAAAATGGGATAAATCCGCTTCTATGGGGCCGATAGAGCGGGTATAGGCGGTGAGGGCGATACCCATCCGGCCCAGAATTTTGGAAGCCACGGCCCCGGCCGCCACACGGCCTATGGTCTCCCTTCCTGAGGAGCGCCCGCCTCCCCGGTAATCCCGAAACCCATATTTGGCGTCAAAGGTGTAATCCGCATGTCCTGGTCTGTAGTAAGAAGCGATTTCGCCGTAGTCCGAGGACTTTTGGGAGGTGTTGGGAACAAGAAGCGAAATGGGAGTTCCGGTGGTTTTTCCGTCAAAGATGCCGGAGAGGATCTGTACCAGATCGCTCTCTTTCCTTGGGGTTGCGATCCTGCTCTGCCCGGGCTTCCTGCGGTCCAGAAAACTCTGAATATCCTGCTCGTCAAGGGGCAGTCCTGCCGGAGCGCCGTCAATGACGACGCCAAGGGCTTTCCCGTGGGACTCGCCCCATGTGGTTATCTTAAATAGGGTGCCGAATGTGGAACCAGCCATAGTTGTAATCTTCCTTTCCATCAATAAATAATGTCGAATTGATTATAGCGGAAAAACGAGGCCGCCGCAAGAAAACCGGCCAAATTTCCGCAAAATAAGGGGAAAGAGTTTACAAAACCTGTATTTGTGTTATCATAAATACATTATGAAAAGGAGCGGTTATGTATCGGATTATCAAAAAAGAGGGAAGAGCAAAGAGGGGAGAGCTGACCACGGTTCACGGAACCATTCAGACCCCTGTATTTATGAACGTGGGAACCGTTGCCGCTATCAAGGGTGCGGTTTCCACACAGGATTTGGAGCAGATTGACACACAGGTGGAGCTGTCAAATACTTATCATCTGCATGTAAGGCCCGGGGATGAAGTGATCAGAAGCCTCGGAGGACTTCACCGGTTTATGTCCTGGGACAGGCCCATTCTCACGGACTCCGGCGGATTTCAGGTGTTTTCCCTGGCGGGCATGCGGAAGATTAAAGAGGAGGGCGTGTATTTTAATTCCCATATTGACGGGCGCAAGATCTTTATGGGGCCGGAGGAGAGCATGCGGATTCAGTCGAATCTTGCCTCCACCATTGCCATGGCTTTTGACGAGTGTCCCTCAAGCCGTGCGGAGAGGACTTATGTGCAGGCTTCCGTGGATCGGACCTACCGATGGCTTGTGCGCTGCCAGAAGGAGATGAGAAGGCTCAATTCCTTAGAGGAAACCATCAACAGGGATCAGTTGCTGTTCGGAATCAATCAGGGAGCGGTTTTTGACGATATCCGCAGAGAGCATGCGAAGCGGATTGCAGAGCTTTCCCTGGATGGCTATGCCATCGGAGGACTTGCCGTAGGGGAGACCCACGAGGAGATGTACCACGTCCTGGAGGAGACGGTGCCGTACCTTCCCGAGGATAAGCCCACATATCTGATGGGAGTCGGGACTCCGGCCAATATTCTGGAGGGCGTGGAGAGGGGCGTGGATTTCTTTGACTGCGTGTATCCCTCCAGAAACGGCAGACATGGCCATCTCTATACCAACCAGGGCAAAATCAATCTCTTTAACGCCAAATATGAGCTGGACCAGCGGCCCATTGAGGAGGGATGTCAGTGTCCTGCCTGCAGACGGTATTCCAGGGCCTATATCCGGCACCTTTTAAAGGCAAAGGAGATGCTCGGCATGCGGCTTTGTGTTCTGCATAATCTGTATTTTTACAACAGGATGATGACGGAAATTCGGGAGGCTCTTGATGCGGGCACCTTTGCCGCCTACAAGAAGAGAAAGCTGGAGGGCATGGGAGCCGGACGGACGAAACAGGGCATATAAAAGGAAGCGGCAAAGAGGGGACCTGGGAGAAAATTCAGAAAAGGCTTGTTTTTAGCGGTCGGATTGTGTATTATATTCTGTAGACTGGCTCATGCAGCAAATCACTTTATTCAGGAGGAAATTAAATGGGTATTTTGTTAACAGCGGATGCAGCTGCCACGGGAACGGCAGCCGGCGGCGGTATCATTATGATAATTTATCTGGTTCTCATATTCGGTTTTATGTATTTCATAATGATCAGACCCCAGAAGAAGGAGCAGAAGAAGATAGCCGCCATGCTGTCTACCTTGGAAATTGGAGACAGCGTTTTGACGAACAGCGGTTTTTATGGGACTGTCATTGACATTACGGATGATGATGTGATCGTAGAGTTTGGTAACAATAAAAACTGCCGTATTCCCATGCAGAAATCTGCCATTGCACAGGTAGAAAAAACGGACGCAGAATAGCGGAGGATGTTTGGAGATAAGGCGCTGAGAAGCGCCTTATTTTAACATAAAGAAAAGGATTAGGAGGAACTGTCTATGAGACTGAATATTGCCTGCATTCCGGGAGACGGAATCGGCCCGGAAATCGTGGCGGAGGCCAAAAAGGTGCTTGCAAAGACGGCGTCCGTCTTTGGTCACGAAATTGTTTACGAGGATCTTCTCATGGGAGGAGCTTCCATTGACGTACACGGAATTCCCCTTACGGACGAGACGGTTGCAAAGGCCAGGGCGGCGGATGCGGTCCTTATGGGCTCCATCGGGGGAAATACCACAACCTCTCCCTGGTATCAGCTGCCGCCGGAGAAAAGGCCGGAGGCCGGGCTTTTGAAAATCCGCAAGGAGCTGAATCTTTTTGCAAATCTGCGTCCCGCCGTGCTCTATGGCGAGCTTGCGGATGCCTGTCCCCTAAAGAAGGAGATCAGCGACGCCGGATTTGACATGCTGATCATGCGGGAACTCACCGGAGGTCTGTATTTTGGGGAACGCCGTACGGTGGAGGAAAACGGCGTGCGTAAGGCCATCGATACGCTGATCTATGACGAGAACGAGATCCGCAGGATTGCGATAAAAGGATTTGAGATTGCAAAAAAGCGCAGAGGAAAGGTGACAAGCGTTGACAAGGCGAATGTTCTGGATTCCTCGAGACTGTGGAGAAAAGTGGTGGAGGAGGTTGCCGCAGATTATCCCGGCGTGACCCTGGAACACATGCTGGTGGACAACTGTGCCATGCAGCTGGTGAAAGACCCGGCGCAGTTCGATGTGATTCTCACGGAAAATATGTTCGGCGATATTTTGTCTGATGAGGCCAGCATGGTGACAGGTTCCATCGGTATGCTGGCCAGCGCTTCCCTGAACGACACAAAGTTCGGCCTGTATGAGCCAAGCCATGGTTCCGCTCCGGATATCGCAGGTAAGGATATGGCAAACCCCATTGCGACGATTCTTTCCGCCGCCATGATGCTGCGCTATAGCTTTGATCTGGATGCGGAGGCGGACGCCGTGGAACAGGCGGTCAAGACGATTTTGAACAGGGGATACCGTACGGCGGATATTATGCCAAAGGGCGGGGATGTGACAGGCTGCACCCTCGTAGGCTGCAGGCAGATGGGTGATTTACTGGCAGATGAGATCAAGTAGATTTGAGAGGATCCGAAACGATCCTGAAAAGGCGGGTTTTCTTCTTTTGATGGTCTGTATGACCCTGTACTATCTTTACCGGATGTTTGCCCTGACCCCCTGGTATGACGAGCTTTATACCTACTATTTTTTTATCAGCAGAGGGCCGGTCTATGCGGCGATTCACTGGCCCCTGCCCAACAATCATGTAGGCTACTCGGTGCTGTCTGGCGTTCTTAACTGTCTTGGGAATCCCTATATCGGACTTCGGGGAGTGAGCTTTCTGTGCGCTCTGGCCAATCTGGCGCTTCTGTTTGGCATAGGGAGGCGTTATCTGAAAAGAGGCCTGTCCCTTGCGGCGGTACTGTTTTATTTGTCCATGAACCTGGTTAACCAGCTTGCGGTGCAGGGCAGGGGCTATACGCTTGGGATCACCTGTTATCTGCTGTCCTTTTTCAGCCTGATAAGGATTTGCGGGAAGGAAAAGGCCGGGCGGCGTTATTATGTGCTGTTTGCCCTTTCCCTGGTGCTGGGGCTTTACACCCTTACCAGCGATGTATACTGGGTGCTTCCGGTCTGTACTGCGGGAGGCATTTATCTCCTCTATCAGGGGCTTCTGGAGCGAAAAGAGAAAAGGGAGCCGTGCGGATGCCCTTCCCTGCGAAAGCTGGCCGGCCTTGTGGGAGCCAGCCTTGCGGCGGCCGTCATGACCCTTGGACTGTATGGGATCATCTGGCTTGCCATCGGCTCCAATCTTCTGGTAAAGGAGGAGGGGAGCGGATTTTTTGGAATGGGTCATGTGGAAGTGATTTTAAAGGCGCCCTTGAAGGCGATAGGGACAGGAATGGATTATATGCTTGCCACTCCTTATATTCAGAGTGTGGAGAGGGCGGGCTTTTTGGGGCGTTTCGGAGAATGGATTCTGAACCTGTTTAACTGGTATTACGACGGCCTTTCCCTTGTGACCGCAGGGGTGTTTGCGTTCGGAGCCCTGTTCCTCTTTAGCAAAATCAGAAAAGGGATGAGAGCGGGGCAGGGAGATTCGCTGCTGCTTTTTCTGTTCCTGCTTTGCGGGATCGTACTGACGCCGGTCTTTTTGATCCTGCAGTGCGCGCTTCCCTATTACCGGGTGTTTGCTTACGGCGGCGTGTTGCTTTGTTTTCTGCTGGTCCTTATCTTGCAGCAGTTTGACAAAGACAGGGCAGGGGCTCTTGGAATTTTACTTTCCCTTGCGCTGGCCTTCTTCTGCTTTGGATTTCGGGGATACCAGAACCAGTACAGTATGCGGGAATACGAGATTCAGGACGCCCTCTCCCACGGCGGGATTGACCAGGCGCAGAACCTGTGCGTGACGGACTGCACCCAGCAGTATCTGATGAAGTTTTTGTATGATATCACCTGTGAAAATACGCAGATCGAGGGAGCTGAGCTGGTTCTTTTGGATAAAAGAATGCTGGATCCCGGCTTTGAGGAGATGGTGTGGGAATTCTATCATTATTATGACACGATTCCGTGGGATTATATGGAGGACTCCATGGAGCCTGTCTATGAAAATGAAAGCTTTGTGTTATACAGGCGAAGCGGCAGATAGCTGCCGTTTCCAATTCTTAAACAAGATAAGCGGAAGGAGTAAGAAGAATGAGAAGTGATCATGTAAAAGCAGGTATACAGCAGGCTCCTCACAGAAGCCTGTTCAACGCCCTTGGATTTACCCGGGAGGAGATGCAAAAGCCCATGGTGGGCATTGTCAGCTCCTACAATGAGATTGTTCCCGGACATATGAATCTTGACAAGATTGTGGAAGCGGTAAAGCTTGGCGTTGCCGAGGCGGGCGGCGTTCCCGTGGTGTTTCCCGCCATTGCGGTGTGCGACGGAATTGCCATGGGCCATGTGGGAATGAAATATTCTCTGGTAACAAGAGATCTGATTGCGGATTCCACGGAATGTATGGCGCTGGCCCACCAGTTTGATGCGCTTGTAATGGTTCCGAACTGTGACAAAAACGTGCCGGGCCTTTTGATGGCGGCAGCCAGAATCAACGTGCCCACGGTATTCGTGTCCGGAGGGCCCATGCTTGCGGGACGTGTGAAGGGGCAGAAGAGAAGCCTGTCCTCCATGTTTGAGGCGGTAGGCTCCCATGCGGCAGGGACAATGACCGAGGAGGAAGTGAGAGAGTTTGAGGAAAAGGTGTGCCCTACCTGCGGTTCCTGTTCCGGCATGTACACGGCGAATTCCATGAACTGCCTGACAGAGGCTCTGGGAATGGGGCTTGGAGGAAACGGAACCATACCGGCCGTATATTCCGAGAGGATTAAGCTGGCAAAGCATGCCGGCATGGCGGTGATGGAGATGTACCGGAAGAACATCTGTCCCAGGGATATCATGACAAAAGATGCGATCTTAAATGCCCTTACCGTGGATATGGCCCTGGGATGCTCCACCAATTCCATGCTGCATCTTCCGGCAATCGCCCACGAGGTAGGCTTTGATTTTGATATCGCCTTTGCCAACGAGATCAGTGCAAAGACGCCAAATCTCTGCCATCTGGCGCCGGCAGGCCCGACCTATATGGAAGATTTGAACGAGGCGGGCGGCGTTTATGCGGTGATGAAGGAGCTGGCCGATGCGGGGCTTCTTAATCTGGGATGTCTGACGGTCAGCGGAAAGACCATCGGGGAGTGTATCGAGGGTGCGGTAAACAGGGATCCGCAGGTGATACGCCCTCTTGACAACCCCTACTCGGCAACGGGCGGACTTGCGGTTCTGAAGGGAAATCTTGCCCCGGACGGAAGTGTGGTGAAGCGCTCCGCAGTGGTGGAGGAAATGATGGTTCACGAAGGGCCGGCAAGAGTCTTTGACTGTGAGGAGGATGCCATCGAGGCCATAAAGGGCGGAAAGATCGTGGCCGGCGACGTGGTGGTAATCCGCTATGAGGGGCCTAAAGGCGGACCCGGTATGCGGGAAATGCTGAACCCGACCTCGGCCATTGCGGGAATGGGGCTGGGCTCCAGCGTGGCCCTGATCACGGACGGACGCTTCTCCGGTGCGTCCAGAGGCGCATCCATCGGTCATGTATCTCCGGAGGCCGCCGTGGGCGGTCCCATCGCACTGGTGGAGGAGGGGGATATGATCCGAATCGATATTCCTCAGATGAAGCTCGAGGTCAAAATTTCGGATGAAGAGATGGAGGCGAGAAGGACAAAATGGCAGCCAAGACAGCCCAAAGTCACAGGCGGCTATCTTTCCAGGTACAGGGAGCTTGTGACCAGTGGAAACCGGGGAGCCATTCTGGAGATTCCCAAAGGATTTCAGGGAAAGTAAACAGAGGTAAGGAGGAGAGAGTTTATGCAGCTGACAGGTGCGCAAATCGTTGTGGAATGTCTGAAGGAACAGGGAGTGGACACCGTCTTCGGCTATCCGGGAGGGACGATTTTAAATGTATATGACGCTTTGTATCAACACAGTGAGGAGATCCGGCATATTCTGACCTCCCACGAGCAGGGAGCCGCCCATGCGGCGGACGGATACGCCAGGGCTACCGGAAAGGTTGGCGTGTGCCTTGCCACCAGCGGGCCGGGGGCGACCAATCTTGTGACAGGAATCGCAACGGCCTATATGGATTCCGTCCCCATGGTTGCGATCACCTGCAATGTGAATCTGCCGCTCCTTGGAAAGGATTCCTTCCAGGAGGTGGATATTGCGGGAGTGACCATGCCGATCACTAAGCACGGCTATATCGTGAAGGATGTCTCCATTCTGGCGGATACCCTGCGCAGAGCCTTTTCCATTGCAAGATCCGGCCGGCCCGGTCCTGTCCTTGTGGATATCACCAAGGACGTGACCGCAAATATCTGGGAGTATGAAAGAAAAATGCCCGAGCCCGTAACAACGGTGTGCAAATATACCGGGGAGGATATCAAGAGGGCGGTGGAGCTGATCAAAAAGGCTCAAAAGCCTTATATTTACGTGGGCGGAGGCGCAGTGATCTCGGGAGCCTTCCGGGAGGTGAGGGAGCTGTCCGGTCGGATTGACGCCCCGGTGTGCGACACACTGATGGGTAAGGGCGTCATGGACGGACATAGCGAGTATTATACCGGTATGATCGGTATGCACGGAACCAAGGCTTCCAACTTCGGCGTGAATGACTGTGATCTTCTCATTGCCCTTGGCGCAAGGTTTTCAGACCGGGTTGTGGGAAACGCTTCCAGATTCGCTTCCGGGGCCAAAGTGCTTCACATTGATATTGACGCTGCCGAGATTAATAAGAACATTCATTCCGATGCCAGCGTGGTAGGTGATTTAAAGGAAATACTCGAGAAAATAAACGCAGAGCTGCCCAGGCTGGAACATCCCGAATGGATCTCGCATATAAAGGAGTTAAAGGAGAAATATCCGTTGAATTACGATCCAAACGGGTTATCCTGTCCCTATATCATGGAGGAGATCGACCGGATCACCAAGGGAGAGGCTGTTATCACCACGGATGTGGGACAGCATCAGATGTGGGCGGCGCAGTACTACAAATATTCCGAGCCGAGAACCTTCCTTTCCTCAGGCGGGCTGGGCACCATGGGCTATGGGCTGGGAGCCTGTATCGGGGCAAAAACGGGAAGACCGGACAAGGTATGCATCAACATTGCCGGGGATGGGTGCTTCCGCATGAACATGAACGAGCTGGCGACGGCCAGCCGTTATGAGATACCGATTATCCAGGTGGTCATCAATAACCATGTACTGGGAATGGTGAGACAGTGGCAGACTCTTTTCTATGGAAAGAGGTATTCCCAGACCGTGTTAAACGACAGCGTGGACTTTTGCATGGTTGCAAAGGGACTTGGCTGTGAGGCCATTAGGGTTACGAAGAGGGAGGAGGCCGCCGATGCCATTCAGTGGGCTGTGGATTTGAAAAAGCCGGTGGTGATTGAGTGTGTGATCCCAGAGGACGACAAGGTATTCCCCATGGTGCCTGCAGGTGCGCCCATCAGCGAGGCGTTTGATGCGACGGATTTAGAAAATAACGGTTAAGATGAAAAAGAAAGCATTTGTTAAAGGCTGCGTCATAGCCGCCTGCGTGATACTGGTCTCGCTGTTTGCCATGTACCTGGCACTTTCCAGATATTACAGCGGAGGATTCAGCTACGGGACATGGATCAACGGTATTTACTGTACGGGAAAGAGCGTCAGCGAGGCAAATGAGGCGCTCCTTTCCCAGTGCGGGTACGGAGGGCTTGCCATCTCCATGGGAGACGGAAGATTTTATACCATTCTGCCTTCGGACGTGAATTTCTCCGCTACCTTTCAAGAGCCTTTGGAGAAGTATCTGCAAAGGCAGAATCCTTATCTGTGGATTGACAATCTGATCGGAACCCACGGGGAAAAGGAGATTTCCCCTGCGGTGTCCTATGATAAAAAACTGTTTGAGGATAAGCTGGAGAGCTTTGGAATTCTGACAGATCCCCCGGATTCAGATCTGAAGATCGAGATCCAAAAAGGGGAAGAGGGGTATTACCTGGTAAACGAGCGGCAAGATGTGTTTGACACTGCCCTGGCGAAAGAGCTGATTCAGAATGCGTTTGAGACCATGGAGCCCGAACTGGATTTGAGAGCGCAGGGCTGCTACAGAGATCTTCCCCTTACCCAGGAGATGGAGGATACGCTTCGGCTGTGGGAACAGGTTTCAAAGTGGCAGGACTGCGGGATTGTATACCGGTTCGGCGAGGAAGAGGTTCCTGTGGATTCCGGGACGGCCAGCGGGTTTATCCGGCTTGACGAGAGTGGAAATTTTGCGCTGGATCCGGATGGAAAGCTCTGCATAGACGAGGAAAAGGTTTTCGCTTTTGTGGATGAGCTGGCAGGTCGGTATGATACGGTGGGAGCGGCCAGGGATTTTCATTCCACCAGAGGGGATATTGTCAAGGTGGAGGGCGGTATCTACGGCAACAAGATCGATACGGAGGCGGAGAAGGAATATCTTCTGGATGCGTTTCAGAAGCGAAAAAGAGAGGTACATACGCCGGCATACAGCCAGCAGGCGAAGGCGCAGGGACTTGACGATATCGGGGACACTTATATCGAGGTGGATATGACGCAGCAGATGCTCTATTACTATGTGGAGGGAGAGCTTGTGATCGAAACGCCGGTTGTGACAGGAAATACTTCTTTAAGAAGGGGAACCCCCAGCGGCACAAATTATGTCTACGCCAAACAGCGGAACCGGACGCTGCGGGGGCCGGATTATGCATCCTTTGTGAAATACTGGATTCCTGTGTGCGGAAATATCGGGATTCACGACGCTTCCTGGAGGAGCACGTATGGCGGTGAAATTTATAAGAGGAATGGCTCCCATGGCTGCATCAACACGCCCCATGACGAGGTCTCCAGGCTTTACGAGATGGTGGAAGTCGGTACGCCCTGTATCATGTTTTACTGAGTGAGTTTTTTCTGATGCGGTATTTTAACAGGGCAGTTGACTAAAGCGTTAAATCGGTTTACAATAGTTTGAAATGATTTTGGGGGAAATACCCCAGGCAGGAGGAAGATAAAGTGTCCAGAGTTTACAACTTTTCAGCGGGTCCCGCAGTCTTACCCGAGGAAGTATTGAAAGAAGCTGCGCAGGAAATGTCAGATTACAGGGGTTGCGGAATGTCCGTGATGGAGATGAGCCATCGTTCCAAGGTTTATGATACCATTATCAAGGAAGCGGAGGCAGATCTTCGTGACCTTATGAAGATCCCTGACAATTATAAGGTGCTGTTTTTGCAGGGAGGCGCGAGTTTGCAGTTTGCCATGATTCCCATGAATCTGATGAAGAACAGGAAGGCTGCGTACATTGTGACCGGCCAGTGGGCAAAGAAGGCTTACCAGGAGGCAAAGCTTTACGGTGAGGCTGTGGAGGTTGCCTCCTCAGCGGATGAGACTTTTTCCTATATCCCGGACTGTTCGGATCTTCCGATCCCGGAGGATGCGGATTATGTCTATATCTGTGAGAACAATACCATATACGGAACGAAGTTTAAGACGCTGCCGGACACCAAGGGGCATACGCTGGTGGCGGACGTGTCCTCCTGCTTTTTGTCGGAGCCGGTGGATGTGTCCAGATACGGCGTGATCTATGGCGGGGTTCAGAAGAATATCGGACCTGCGGGAGTTGTGATTGTGATCATCCGGGAGGATCTGATCACGGAGGATACGCTGCCCGGGACGCCTACCATGATGAAGTACAAGATTCATGCGGACGCACAGTCCCTTTACAACACGCCTCCCGCCTATGGAATTTATATCTGCGGTAAGGTGTTCAAGTGGCTGAAGAAGCAGGGCGGCCTTGAGGCCATGAAGCAGTACAATGAAAAGAAGGCGAAGATTCTTTACGATTTTCTGGATGAGAGCAGGCTCTTTAAGGGAACGGTGCGAAGGCAGGACCGCTCTCTGATGAACGTTCCCTTTGTGACGGGAGACGAGCAGCTGGATGCCAGATTCGTAAAGGAAGCCAAAGAAGCGGGCTTTGAGAATCTCAAGGGGCACAGGTCGGTAGGCGGCATGCGAGCCAGCATCTATAACGCAATGCCAATCGAAGGCGTAGAGAAGCTGGTGGAGTTTATGCGGGAATTTGAAAGGAGAACAGCCGAAAATGTTTAAATATTATTGTCTCAATCCCATCGCACAGGTGGGGCTTGAAAAGTTCACGGAGGAATTTGAACAGACAAAGGCCGTGGAAGAGGCCCAGGGCATTCTTGTGAGAAGCGCAGCCATGCACGACATGGAGCTTTCCGACAATCTGCTGGCCGTCGCCAGGGCGGGTGCGGGATACAACAACATTCCGCTTGAGAGATGTGCGGAAAAGGGAATCGTGGTATTCAACACGCCGGGAGCAAATGCCAACGGAGTAAAGGAGCTTGTGATCGCAGGCATGCTTCTGGCCTGCCGGGATATTGTGGGAGGAATCAACTGGGCCAAGTCCGCAAAGGATGATCCGGATATCGCCAAAGCCACGGAGAAGGAGAAAAAGAAGTTTGCCGGCACGGAAGTGCAGGATAAAAAGCTTGGGATTATCGGTCTCGGGGCAATTGGCGTAAAGGTTGCCAATGTGGCGAAGTATATGGGGATGGAGGTATATGGCTATGACCCTTATGTTTCCGTGGATGCGGCCTGGAATCTGAGCCGGGATGTGAAGCATGTGCTGAATGTGGAAGACATCTATGAGCAGTGCGACATTATCACCATCCATGTGCCTCTTCTGGACTCCACGAAGGGAATGATCGACAGCCAGGCAATCGACCGGATGAAGGACGGCGTGATCCTCTTAAACTTCGCAAGAGATCTTCTGGTGAAGGAGGAGGATGTAATTGAGGGAATTAAGGCGGGAAAGATCCGCAAGTATGTGACGGATTTCCCCAATCCGGTTACGGCGGGCCAGGAAGGCTGTATCGTGATTCCCCATCTCGGTGCGTCCACTTCCGAGTCTGAGGATAACTGCGCCAAAATGGCGGTAAAGGAAATGATGAATTATCTCAAAAACGGCAATATTGTCAACAGCGTCAACTATCCGAACTGCGATATGGGAGTGTGCACCCAGGCGGGGCGTGTGGCCATATTCCACAAAAATATTGCAAATATGATTACCAAGTTTACGGCATGCTTTGGCGATGAGGGGATTAATATCACGGATATGACAAACAAGTCAAAGGGCGAGGTGGCGTACACGATGCTGGATCTGGAACAGCCTGCCAGGGAGGAAATGATTGAAAAGCTTCAGTCGATCAAGGGCGTGTTCCGGGTAAGAGTGGTAAAATAAATTGATGCAGGGCATTTGGGACAGCCGAGTAGAGGAGATTTTCCTCTACTCGCAGTACGCCCCAGAGGAACTTTTTCTTCCGGATTTTTCCGGCGTTTTCTTTGAACGCTGTTTGGCTCAAAAGAGGTCAAAGTCCTTGGTATCCGCCTTGAACTGCTGGTCTTTCTTTGCGAGAACCAGGCTTGCAAGATCCATATACTTGATGAAGATATCCTCCAGGGGTATCTTTTTTTCGTCAGCGATTTCCTGCATGACGGGTTTTAGAACCTCGAGCTGCTGGGAAATACGCACTTCTCCGGGTTCCACTTCCCCGATGACCCTGGCGGAGTAGGCACTGATCCGGTTCAGGAGATCCTTGTCATCCTCGCTCAGAAAATCAAAATCTTTGGAATTTAATGTTTCATACATTGGCCTCACATCCTTTTCTGTTGATCGTCACAGTTCATGCTCCCGGCCGGATTGACGTGTGAACTGTTTTTACTATGTAATATATCACTTCATGCTTGTGCTGTATAGATATCTTTGATAAAATAATTCTAAAGATACATAAATCGAGGAAAAACGGAGGAGATTCCTATGGATAATAAGCTGTATAAACTGATGAACTGGCCGCGGATAGAAGGGATTATTTATTCCGAGGAGGACAATCCCCATGAGGTGCTCGGCCCCCGCAGCGTGAGCGGCGGCACGTTATTTCAGGCCTTTTTTCCTGAGGCGGAATCCGTACAGCTGATCCTTAAGGGAAATAAGGGCAGGAAGATGGAGCGAATGGATGAGGCGGGATTTTTTGCCTGCCTGCTGCCCGGCAGGACTTCGGAGGATTACGAGTATGAGGTTCACTTTGCGGAAGGCGTTACGGAAAGGTTCAAGGATGCGTACCGCTATACTCCTGGTCTGGATAAACAGGATGTGGACAGGCTGAACGCAGGTATTTTTTATGAGTCCTATGAAAAGCTTGGCGCACATCCTATGACAATCGAAAGGACAGAGGGAACCGCTTTTGCCGTGTGGGCGCCCAATGCGGTGCGGGTGAGCGTGGTTGGCGATTTTAACCATTGGGACGGAAGAATCCATCAGATGCGAAGAAATCCGGAAAGCGGTGTTTTTGAGCTCTTTATTCCGGACGTGAAGCCGGGGGACTGCTATAAATATGAGATTAAGTCAAAAGGGGATATTCTCTGTCTCAAAGCGGATCCCTATGCCTTCGGCCAGCAGCTCCGCCCCGATTCCGCTTCCGTTGTGCGGGATCTCTCCTATGAATGGGGAGATGGCGAGTGGATGAGCGGCAGGCGCAAGCGGCAGGGAAGGGATGTCCCGGTCAGTGTTTACGAGATGTATCTCGGGTCTTTCCTGCGGGATGAGGAGACGGGAGAATATATGAATTACCGCAAGCTTGCCCCGGCTGTTGCGGACTATATCAAAGAAATGGGATATACGCATGTGGAGCTGATGCCGGTGATGGAGCATCCCCTTGACGCTTCCTGGGGGTATCAGGTGATTGGTTATTATGCGCCTACGGCCAGATACGGGACGGCCGAGGATTTCATGTATTTCGTGGATACGCTGCACCAGGCAGGAATCGGAGTGATCCTGGACTGGGTTCCCGCCCATTTTCCAAGGGATATCTACGGGCTTTCCCGGTTTGACGGCACCTGTCTGTACGAGCATCTGGATCCAAGGCAGGGCTCGCACCCGCACTGGGGTACCCTGATCTATAATTACGGGAGGCCTCAGGTGGCCAATTATCTGATCTCCAATGCTTTGTATTGGGTGGAAAAATACCATGTGGACGGCATCCGGATGGATGCGGTGGCCTCCATGCTGTATCTGGACTATGGAAAGAAGGACGGGGAGTGGGTCGCAAATATTTACGGAGGCCATGAAAATCTGGAGGCCATGGAATTTCTCAAGCATCTCAACTCCATCATGAAAAAACGCAATCCCGGTGTTTACATGATTGCGGAGGAGTCCACCGCATGGCCCAAGATCACGGGCGATCTCGAGCAGGACGGTCTTGGTTTTGACATGAAGTGGAATATGGGGCTTATGAATGATTATCTGACTTATATCGGTTATGACCCGTATTTCAGGGCCCACCATCACAACGAGCTCACTTTCAGTATGATTTATGCGTACAGTGAAAACTTTATGTCCGTGTTTTCTCATGACGAGGTCGTACACGGAAAGTCCACTATGATCGGCAAGATGCCGGGCGTGATTGAGGACAAGTTTGCAAACCTGCGGCTGACCTATGGGTATCTTATGACCCATCCCGGCAAAAAACTGCTGTTTATGGGACAGGATATTGCGGAGTTTAAGGAGTTTGACGAGACCAGACAGGTGGAGTGGGGGCTTTTGCAGCACAGGGAACATAAGGGGATCAATCAGCTGGTAAAGGATCTGAATTTCCTGTACAGAGAAAAGCCGGCTCTGTATGAGAAGGACACCTCCCCGGAGGGATTTGAGTGGATCAACTGCATTTCTCCTGAAAAATGTATGCTTGCCTTTGTGCGTAAGGGTGAACGTGTGGAGGACACGCTGCTGGTGGTGGCCAATTTTGCGGGGGCAGAACAGGAATTTACCATAGGCGTGCCTTACGAGGGAAAGTACAAGGAACTGATCAATACGGATAACAAGATCTATGGAGGAAAGAGCAGTCCTCAGACCCGGGCAAAGGCCGCCAGGGAAGAGGAGGCGGACGGCAGGGAATGCTCGCTCACGGTAACGATAGCGCCTTTGTCCCTGGTAATTTATTCCTATGTTCCTTATACCAGAAGGGAAAGGCTGGAGATTGAGAAGCGAAAGGCCGAGAAGGAGGCAAAGGAACAGGCAAGGCTGGCGGAAGAGCAGGCGGCCCAGGCGAGGGAGGAAGTTCTGGCAGCCCAGAAGGCTTTGGAAGAAGCCAGGGAAAAGGCGGCTTTGGCCGAAGAGCTGGCAGCCACCTCACTGGAAAGGGCAAGGCAGGCGGAGGAAGAACTAAAGTCCCTCAAAAAGGGAAGATAGGTGGTGAATATCCCTATGAGTGATATGGAATATGTGGATCGCGGAATCATAGAAAAGTTTTTGGAAGAGCTGCCGGAGAAGGCGTTCCGGCTTGGAATCCGCATTGTCCTGGCTTTTCTGGTGCTTCTGATCGGGATACAGATGATCAGACTGGTCCGCAGCATCCTGAGAAAGGCTTTAAAACGCGGCAGGGTGGATGAGAGCGCAGTGCGGTTTATCGATTCCTTTGTGAAATACGGTCTCTATTTCCTGCTGGTTATCCTGATCGCCTCCTGGATGGGAGTGGATGCCGCCAGCATTATAGCGCTCCTTGGCTCTGCAAGCGTGGCTATCGGCCTTGCGCTCCAGGGGAGCCTTAGCAATCTGGCCGGGGGAGTTCTGATTCTGATTTTAAAGCCCTTTACCATAGGAGATTATATCCGGGACGGCCAGGGTAACGAGGGCACGGTGGATACCATTGACGTCTTTTACACGCATCTGGTCACGCCGGATAATAAGGCCGTCGTGCTTCCCAACGGGACTCTTGCGGGGGGATGCATCACGAATTATACGCAGTGCGATAAGAGAAGAATCGACATTCCGATCGGCATAGCCTATGAGGAGGATATCCGCAGGGCAAAGGATATCCTCCTTCAGGTGCTGTGCGGCGAACCCGGCATTTTACAGGAAGAGGATATGAGAGTGTTCGTGGACAGCTTTGCCGACAGCTCCGTGCTTCTTACCGTGAGAGGATGGGCAAAAAAGGAGGATTTCTGGGAGACGAAGTGGCGTTTGACAGAGGAGATCAAATATGCGCTGGATGATGCCGGAATCCGGATTCCGTTTCCTCAGATGGATGTGCATCTGGACAGGCAGTAACAAGTTTTTCGCAAAATATGAAAATAGTACTTGCCAAATGCGTTTGTTGCGGGTATAATGATTTTGTTGTGAAACAAGCTGGAATAGCGCAGTTGGTAGCGCAACTGATTCGTAATCAGTAGGTCGAGGGTTCAAGTCCCTTTTCCAGCTCTTTGTAAACTCATAGATGCCGGTTTTTGGCAATTTTATAAAAAGGTAATCAGACATTTGTTTGATTGCTTTTTTTGTGTGCAGGCCCGCATATGGAAATCCGCACCATTTGAAAAAGTAAATTCCTATATCCACCGACCTCTCGATTTCGTGAAAAAGATAATGAAGCAGAGAGGTGAATGTGTTAGAATAAATATAATTATTCAGGAGGGGGAAGTACAAATGTCAAAGGTTTGTCCAAAATGCGGAAGAGAGTTTATGAGTAGCAGAACCGGTAAATGTCCGATTTGTGAGGTCGCTTTGGTGGAAGGGGTAGATAATTCAGAAGCGGCAAGGAAAGAGCGTCTGAGAGAACTAAAGGAGAGAGAGTTGGGGAACACAGGTTCTCAGACAAGACAAAACCAGTCACAATCAAATCAGAAATCGGTTCAGAATCAGGGAGCCTACAGAGAAAATCAAAACACGGATTTGGGGATGAAAAATAAGCCGGTTTCGTCCGGGCCATCCGGATTAAGTATTGCGGCGCTTATCTTTTCGTTTTTTGGCTGTTTATCATTTGTAGGTACTATATTAGCTATAATTGATTTGTGCATAAAAGATGGAAAGAAAAAGATTTGTTCGGTTATAGCGTTGATTATTACATTTTTGTGGTGTTTTTTTATAATAATGGTTATTATTGGCTCTGGCAGCGAAAAGCCAAAGGCAGTTACTGCATCTTCAAATGGAAGAACCACAACTCAGCAGGCAGATACGCAAAGCGGAGAATCCTCAAAGGATACTTTTGGATTAATGGAAACGGCAGAGATGAATGACATTCAGGTTACCATGACGAACTATAAGGAAAGCGCCGGATCAGAATGGAATTCTCCGGCAAGCGGTAATGTATTTGTTTTGGTGGAATTTGAGATTGTAAATAATTCTGATTCCGATCTTGCAATAAGCAGTATGCTTAGTTTTGAGGCTTATGCGGATGATTATGCGGCGAATTCATCGTTAACGGCTTTGCTTGAAAATGACCAGAACCAGCTTGACGGTTCCATTGCGTCAGGAAAAAGAATGCGGGGATGGGTGGGGTACGAAGTCCCTTCTGGTTGGAGAACGTTGGAAGTCCATTTTACTGATAATGTCTGGAGCAGTAACAAATTCAAGTTTTTCGTTCAAAAGTAAACTCCCTTTTCGGAATTTCCTGTTTGTTTAGATTACTATAACAACTGCGAAGATGGATGTTGGACGATCGAAAAGGCCCAAAGACGGATAAACCAGGTAGTCTGCATGGAAGATGCCTATTCTTTGATTTTATAAAATGGGGGAAATGTCATCGGCTTTGCAATGGGCTATTTTAAACAGTATGATGATATTATCGGGTATACGTTAGAAGAAATCCTGATTGCTTCACCATATCAGCATCAAGGAATTGGTAGTTGGTTTGCCGGCTCTTCTGTGTCTTACAACGGCTTCCTACAAGCATTGCTGCTGGGTGATGCGGAGGCCATGAATGCTGACATGAACCGTGTGGCCCTTGCCACCTTTAGCTTCTTTGATGTCGGGAAAAAGCCTTTCGGGACGGCGGATCCGGAGCGCTTTTACCGCAGTTTCGTGTTGGGGCTGATGGCGGAGCTGTCGGACAAGTACGTTATCACCTCCAACCGGGAGAGCGGCTTTGGCAGGTATGATGTTATGTTAGAGCCAAGGAAAGCATCCAGGGATGATGCTGTTATCATGGAGTTTAAGGTACAGGGCACAAAAGAAAAGGAGCTGTCCGATACCGTATCCGCTGTCCTGCGGCAGATCGACGAAAAGGACTATCAGGCATCACTAATGGCAAAGGGGATGTACTTGGATATAGTTTAGGATTAAAAATAGGGAACTGGATTTCAGCTCCCTATTTTTTCTTTTTATAAAGGTGTTCCAGATATTGGATCCCTTGATAAAGCCCCATGGCGATCACGCACAGGATGATAATGGAGGTTATCACCATGTTGAGCTGGAAGACCTGAGAGCCATAAATAATCAGATATCCAAGCCCTCTTCTTGCGGCAAGAAACTCGCCGATGATAACGCCCACAAGGGCAAGGCCGACATTGACCTTCATGTTGCTCAAAATGGCCGGGATGGAAGACGGAAGCACCACCTTTGTAAGGGCGGTAAAACGGCCTCCTCCAAGGGTATAGATGAGCTTCAGCTTTTCCTCGGGGGTGGACTTGAACACGGTGTACAGGCTGATTATGGATCCGAACAGCGCAACGGAAATCCCGGCAACGATGATGGTGTCGATCCCGGTGCCAAGCCATACGATAAAAAGCGGTGCGAGAGCGGACTTTGGAAGGCTGTTTAGCACCACCAGATAAGGCTCGAAGATCTCGGACAGAGTCCTTGAGTACCACAGGACGGTGGCGGCAAGCAGGCTGATCAGGGTGATGAGGAAAAAGCTCACAAGCGTCTCCATTACCGTAATTCCCGTGTTTGCAGCAAAGGAGCCGTCCTTAAGCATTTCCAGGAAATAGGAGGCCACAAGAGACGGACTGCTGAAGAAAAAGGTGTCGATCAGGCGGAAACGGGCGGCAAGCTCCCAGACCAGCAAAAAAAGAAACAGCACGAGAAACCTCATTATGGTGATGAAATGATGATGTTGTCTGTGCTTTTTTATATAAAGCCTCTGTGCAGGTGACATTTCCTCAGGTACAGGTTTTTGATTCGTATTCATCTGAAATCTCCTTCCAAAGCAATGAAAAGTAGTCCTTAAATTCCGGCGCATTCCTGGCAGCCAAAAGAGAGTCGTCCGTAAGGCTCAGCGAGATATCAATCTGTCTTTTTATGGTCGCAGGACGCTTTGAGAGTACGATGATTCTGTCCGACAGGGAGATGGCCTCCGACAGGTCATGAGTGATGAGAAGGGCCGTGATTCTGGCGTCCTTGATGATCCGTCCGATATCGCCGGAAACTATAAGACGGCTCTGATAATCCAGGGCGCTGAACGGCTCATCCAAAAGAAGAAGCTCCGGCTCCATTACCATGGTCCGGATCAGGGCTGCTCTCTGGCGCATGCCTCCTGAGAGCTCTCCCGGCTTTTTATCCTTAAATTTATAAAGTCCATAGTCATTAAGAAGCTTTAAGGCAAGCTCTTCCTTTGCCCTGGTGAGCGTTCCATTGATCTCGGGGCCAAGCAGGATATTTTTCAGTATGGTACGCCATTCGAAGAGATGGTCCTGCTGGAGCATATAGCCAATCCTTGCCTTTGTGTGATCCGGCATGAGGATTTCGCCGGACTGCGGCTTACAAAGGCCGCAGATCAGAGACAGGAGAGTGGATTTGCCACAGCCGCTGGGACCCACGACGGCAACAAATTCTCCTTCCCTTATCTGAAATGATATATTACGCAAGGCCTGTGTTTCGCCGCTGAGACTATGATAGGAAAAACATACATTCCGGCAGGTCAAAATAGGCTGATTCATAATTATCCCTCCAATTTCATATACTTTAGTTTATGATTTTCTGGAATTTTGGTGTGAAATCTGATGCAAATACTTTCCTGTAAAAGATTGAAAAGGGGAAAAAAATGTGGTAGTATCAATTTCAGATTTCAGAACCGGAGGTAATCAGCATGGCTCAGTTGTGGGGCGGACGATTTACAAAGCAGACGGATCAGCTGGTGTATGATTTCAACGCATCCATCACCTTTGACAGACGTCTGTTTGCACAGGATATAGAAGGCAGTATGGCGCATGTGGCCATGCTGGAGAAGCAGGGAATCCTCACGGAAGAGGAGAGGGATTCCATCACGCAGGGGCTTGCCGGGATCCGCAGGGACGTGGAGGAAGGGAAGCTTGCCATTACAGAAGAATATGAAGATATTCACAGCTTTGTGGAGGCCGTTCTGACCCGGCGAATCGGTGAGGCGGGCAAAAAACTCCACACGGGCCGCAGCAGGAACGACCAGGTGGCCCTTGATATGAAGCTTTATACCAGACTTGAAGTTCAGAATATACGGGAATGCCTGAGAGAGCTTCTGGCAACCCTTCTGAAAATCATGGAAGAGAATCTCACCACCTACATGCCGGGCTTCACCCATCTTCAGAAGGCACAGCCCACCACGCTGGCCCATCACATGGGGGCGTACTTCGAAATGTTTAAGAGGGACGTGCTGCGGCTTGGGGATATTTACAAGAGAATGAATTATTGTCCTTTAGGCTCGGGAGCCTTTGCGGGAACCACTTATCCGCTGGACCGGGACTATACCTCCGGCCTCATGGGCTTTGAAGGGCCGACGCTTAACAGCATGGATTCCGTGGCGGACAGGGATTATCTCATCGAGTTCCTTGCGGCCCTGTCCACGATCATGATGCATCTGAGCCGTTTTTCGGAGGAAATTATTATCTGGAATTCGAATGAATACCGTTTTGTGGAAATCGACGATGCGTTTTCCACCGGAAGCAGCATCATGCCCCAGAAAAAAAACCCGGATATTGCGGAACTGGTAAGAGGAAAGACAGGCCGCGTCTACGGAGCCCTGATGAGCCTTCTCACTACCATGAAGGGGCTTCCTTTGGCATATAATAAGGATATGCAGGAGGATAAGGAAGTCGCCTTTGACGCCATTGACACGGTAAAAAACTGTCTGATTCTGTTTGACGGCATGCTATCCACCATGAGATTCAATCATAAGGTCATGGAACAGAGCGCTATGCGGGGATTCACAAACGCAACGGATGCGGCGGATTATCTGGTAAACCGTGGCGTGCCTTTCCGGGATGCCCATGGAATTATCGGAAGACTTGTGCTACACTGTCTGGAAAAAAACACTTCCATAGATGCGTTGTCTCTGGAGGAGCTCAAGGAAATCAGTCCCGTGTTTGAGGCTGATATCTACGAGGCCATAAGTCTTAAGACCTGCGTGGAAAAGCGGCTGACCGTGGGAGCGCCCGGGTGTGCGGCCATGGAAGATGTGATTCGCAAAAGCAGGGAATTCCTGAAATCCCTTGAAGGCCGTGAACAGATAAGTTCAAAATGCAAGGATTCGTATTCTGGGAAAGGAGAACAGATTACAAATGAATGAAAAACTGAAAGTAGGTATTTTAGGCGGCACCGGCATGGTGGGACAGAGATTTATCGCTTTGCTGGAGAATCATCCCTGGTTTGAGGTGACCACCATTGCGGCAAGTCCCCGTTCTGCGGGAAAAACTTATGAGGAAGCCGTGGGAGAGCGCTGGAAGATGACGACTCCCATGCCGGAGGCAGTAAAAGAGATCCGGGTAATGAACGTAAACGAGGTGGAAAAGGTTGCCGCCGAGGTGGATTTCGTGTTCAGCGCCGTGGATATGACAAAGGAGGAGATCAGGAAGATCGAGGAGGATTATGCAAGGACCGAAACCCCTGTGGTCTCCAATAATTCAGCCCACAGATGGACGCCGGACGTTCCCATGGTGGTTCCGGAAATCAACCCGGAGCATTTTGAGGTAATTACGTTTCAGAAGAAGAGACTCGGAACCCGAAGAGGGTTTGTTGCGGTAAAGCCCAACTGTTCCATTCAGAGTTATGCACCGGTTCTCACGGCATGGAAGGAATTCGAGCCTTACGAGGTGGTGGCAACCACCTATCAGGCGATCTCAGGTGCGGGAAAAACCTTTAAGGACTGGCCGGAAATGGTGGAGAATATCATACCCTATATCGGAGGCGAAGAGGAAAAGAGCGAGAAGGAGCCGCTTCGGATCTGGGGTGAGATCAAAGACGGCGTGATTGTGCCCGCACAGTCTCCGGTTATCACCTGTCAGTGCATCCGTGTGCCCGTTCTCAACGGCCATACGGCGGCTGTGTTTGTGAAGTTCCGAAAGGATCCCGCAAAAGAGGAGCTCATTGAAAAGCTGGTAAGCTTTCAGGGGATTCCCCAAAAGCTTGCGCTTCCCAGCGCACCGAAGCAGTTTATCCAGTACCTGGAGGAGGACAACAGGCCTCAGGTAAGTCTTGACGTGGATTTTGAAGGCGGTATGGGAATCAGCGTGGGACGGCTTCGCAGGGACATGGTGTATGACTGGAAATTTGTGGGGCTCTCACACAATACCGTAAGAGGAGCGGCAGGAGGCGCCGTGCTCTGTGCGGAGCTTTTGAAGGCCCAGGGATATATTTCCAGAAAAGAGTAACATGGGAAAAAATTTATTTATAGCGGAAAAACCCAGCGTCGCCAGGGAATTCGCCAGAGTACTTCAATTAAAGGCCAATAACCGAGATGGATATATGGAATCTGCGGATGCCATTGTGACATGGTGCGTGGGGCATCTTGTCACAATGAGTTATCCCGAAGTCTATGATGAGAAGTATAAGAGGTGGTCTTTGGAGACCATCCCCTTTATTCCCCATGAGTTTAAATATGAAGTGATTGAAAGCGTTAAGAAGCAGTTTCAGATCGTCAGCGGCCTGCTCACCCGTGAGGATGTGGATACCATCTATGTGTGCACGGACTCCGGACGGGAGGGGGAATACATTTACCGTCTGGTGGAGCGCCAGGCGGGGGTAAAGGGAAAGACCAGAAGAAGGGTTTGGATTGATTCCCAGACAGAGGAGGAGATCAAACGGGGGATCCGGGAGGCAAAGGATCTTTCGGAATATGACAATCTCTGCGCCGCCGCTTATCTGCGGGCCAAGGAAGATTATCTGATGGGAATCAATTTTTCCAGAGTGCTCACCTTAAAGTACGGGAACAGTATCAAGTCTTATCTGAAGGCGGATCGGGCCGTGGTATCTGTTGGGCGCGTTATGACCTGTGTGCTGGGAATGGTTGTGAACAGGGAGCGTGAGATCAGGGGGTTTGTGAAGACCCCTTTTTATCGTGTCCTTCTCAAGGAGCAGCTCTGTGGAAGAAGCTTTGATTTTGAGTGGAAGGCCGTAGAAGGGAGCAGATACGCTTCCTCGCCCCTGCTCTACAAGGAAAACGGCTTCAAGGAAAAGGAAAGCGCCCAGAAGCTCATTGATTTCCTGACCCAGGCGCCCCTGGAGGATGCGGTTGTGGAATCCGTGGAAAAGAAAAAAGAGACGAAGAACCCGCCGCTTCTGTATAATCTGGCAGAGCTTCAGAACGATTGCTCCAGGCTTTTCAAGATCAGCCCGGACGAGACCCTGCGGATTGCCCAGGAGCTCTACGAGAAGAAGATGACAACCTATCCGAGAACGGATGCCCGGGTTCTCTCCACGGCGGTATCCAAGGAGATTTCCAGGAATCTGAAGGGGCTTGCCGGCTGGGAGACAGTCAGGGAAGAGGCGCAGCATGTGCTCGAGACGGGAACCTATCAGCAGATTGCAAAGACCAGATACGTCAATGATAAGCAGATTACGGACCACTATGCCATTGTTCCCACCGGACAGGGGCTTGGAAACCTGCGGTCCCTGACCCCGACGGCGGCAAAGGTTTATGAAATCATAGCAAGGCGTTTTTTGAGTATTTTTTATCCTGCGGCCATATACCGAAAAATCAATCTTGTCCTCGGCGTAAAGGGAGAAAAGTTTTTTGCGGGATTTAAGGTGCTGGAGGAGGAGGGATACCTTGCGGCCAGCCGTTTTTCCTTTTCCCAGAGGAGAGTAAATGCGCCTGGCGGAGGAGAAAATGCAAAGCCGGAAAAGGAAGGTCAGGGGGAAGGAGACGCTTTTGAGAATCAGGAGCTTGCCGAGACGGGAATCGACAGGGAATTTATGGAGGCGCTGAACAAAATGCGAAAGGGCATGAAGCTTCCCCTTGGCCGGTTCTCCATCAAGGAGGGGGAAACTTCCCCGCCCAAACGTTACAATTCCGGAACCATGATTCTGACCATGGAAAATGCCGGGCAGTTTATCGAGGACGAGGAACTGCGCTCGCAGATCAAGGGAAGCGGAATCGGAACCAGCGCCACCCGGGCGGAGATCCTGAAAAAGCTTGTGAATATCCAGTATCTTGCCCTGAACAAGAAGACGCAGGTGATCACGCCCACGCTGATGGGGGAAATGATCTATGAGGTGGTAAGCAGCTCCATCCGGCCTCTGCTCGACCCGGCGCTCACGGCCAGCTGGGAAAAGGGGCTTACCATGGTGGCCGAGGGAACCATCACGCAGGAGGAGTATATGAAAAAGCTGGATGATTTTGTGAGGCGAAGGACCAATATCGTAAAGCAGCTGAGCAATCAGGCTGCCTTAAACCGACAGTTTCATGCGGCGGCCCAAAACTATAAAAAATAGCTATAATTGTACGGAAACTGAGCAATGGATTTTACGGAGGAAAGCAGAATGGCTGATTTTGGCGTCAATGAAATGCAGGAAATGCAGAGAGCCCTGCAGGATAAATATAAGAACAGATGGGAGCCGATCTGTCCGGAAACAGGAGCGAACAAACTGCTTTGGATGGTTGGAGAGATTGGCGAAGTTATTGATATTGTCAAGAAGAACGGCGGGCGGAACGCAGCTACGGATGAGAAGCTGAGAAAAGATTTGATTGAAGAAATGGCGGATGTGCTTATGTACTACAATGACGTAATGCTTTGCTACGGGATTACCACAGAAGAGTTGAAGCAGGCATATATGGAGAAATTTGAAAAGAATATGAAGCGCTGGAAGTATTAGTCAATATAATGAATTAAAGGAGAAACAGTATGGATCAGTTTAAAATCAGCAACCTTTACAATTTGGATGAGACCATTGCGGCCGAACTTATGGGCCGGGCACAGTACCCCTGGGAACTTCTTTCCCGGATCAGCGGTTTTATTCTTGAGCTGGGAGAGAAGCTCCCGAAAGACCGGTTTACGGAGGTAAAAGAGCATGTGTGGATCGCCAATTCCGCAACCGTGGCTCCCTCGGCTTTCATTAACGGCCCTGCCATTATCGACGAGGAGGCCGAGATCCGTCACTGTGCGTTTATCCGGGGCAATGCCATCGTGGGAGCGGGCGCCGTGGTGGGAAATTCCACGGAGCTGAAAAACGTGATTCTTTTTAACAAGGTGCAGGTTCCTCATTACAACTATGTGGGCGACAGCATTCTCGGCTTTAAGGCCCATATGGGGGCTGGCTCCATCACTTCCAACGTAAAGAGCGACAAGACCCTTGTGGTGGTAAAGAACGGGCAGGAAAAGATCGAGACGGGACTGAAAAAGTTTGGCGCCATGCTGGGGGACCATGTGGAAGTCGGATGCAACAGCGTCCTGAATCCGGGCACCGTGATCGGGAGAAATTCCAACGTTTATCCTACCTCCATGGTACGGGGATACGTTCCTGAGGGAAGCATTTACAAGAAACAGGGTGAAATCGTCAAAAAACATTGATTTTTGTTTTAAAAGTGCTGGATTTTTTATGCAATTTATGCGAAAATATAACACGGTAGCAGTTGTGTAGAAACGTTAAAAAATATCTACATATTGAAAGGAGTTTTCACATGATTTATTCAAAAGAAGTTGAAGAAATGTGTACAGTTGCACAGGGTGTTCATCATGGCTGTGCGCCGATTCCCGAAGAAGCAAAATGGGTTCAGGCAAAAAAAGTGGAAGACATTTCCGGTTTGACGCATGGTGTGGGCTGGTGTGCGCCTCAGCAGGGTGCCTGCAAGTTAACGCTGAATGTGAAAGAGGGTATTATCCAGGAAGCGCTGGTGGAAACCATCGGATGTTCCGGTATGACCCATTCTGCGGCTATGGCTGCCGAAATCCTTCCCGGCTTAACTGTTATGGAAGCATTAAATACGGACCTCGTATGTGATGCGATTAATACGGCAATGAGGGAATTGTTCCTGCAGATCGTTTACGGACGTTCCCAGAGCGCATTCTCCGAGGACGGTCTTCCCGTGGGCGCAGGACTTGAGGATCTTGGCAAGGGTCTCAGAAGCCAGGTTGGTACCATGTACGGTACTTTGAAGAAAGGTCCCCGTTATCTGGAAATGGCGGAAGGCTATGTGACAGGCATTGCTCTTGATGCGGACAATGAGATTATCGGTTATAAGTTTGTCAACCTTGGCAAGATGACCGACTTCATCAAGAAGGGTGATGACCCTACAACTGCATATGAGAAATCATGCGGACAGTATGGCCGTGTAGATGATGCTGTTAAGATCATCGACCCGAGAAAAGAATAAGAATAGGAGGAATGATAAAATGGCATTATTTGAATCATATGAAAGAAGAATTGATAAAATCACTTCTGTTTTAAACTCTTACGGCATTTCTTCTATTGAAGAGGCTGATAAAATCACGAAGGACGCAGGGCTTAACGTTTACGATCAGGTTAAGAAGATCCAGCCCATCTGCTTTGAGAACGCCTGCTGGGCTTACACCGTAGGCGCCGCTATCGCAATAAAGAAAGGCTGCAGAAAGGCTTCCGAGGCTGCCGCAGCCATCGGCGAGGGACTGCAGGCATTCTGTATCCCCGGTTCCGTGGCAGATACCCGTAAGGTTGGACTTGGCCATGGTAATCTTGGCAAAATGCTTCTGGAAGAAGATACGGACTGCTTCGCTTTCCTGGCAGGTCACGAGTCCTTCGCAGCCGCAGAGGGCGCAATCGGTATCGCTGAGAAGGCAAACAAGGTTCGCCAGAAACCTCTGCGCGTTATCCTGAACGGTCTTGGAAAGGATGCGGCGAAGATCATTTCCAGAATCAACGGATTCACCTTTGTTGAGACCGAGTATGATCCTTACACCAACACCGTAAAGGAAGTTTTCCGCAAGCCTTACTCCGAGGGTCTGCGCGCAAAGGTTAACTGCTACGGCGCGAATTCCGTTCCGGAAGGCGTTGCGATCATGTGGAAAGAAAATGTGGATGTTTCCATCACCGGAAATTCTACCAATCCTACCAGATTCCAGCACCCCGTTGCAGGTACATACAAGAAAGAGAGAACAGAGGCCGGAAAGAAGTATTTCTCCGTTGCATCAGGCGGCGGTACGGGACGTACGCTCCATCCCGACAATATGGCTGCAGGTCCTGCATCCTATGGTTTCACGGATACTCTCGGACGTATGCATTCCGACGCACAGTTTGCGGGTTCCTCATCCGTTCCCGCCCATGTTGAGATGATGGGCCTGATCGGAATGGGCAACAATCCCATGGTTGGCGCTACCGTTGCCGTGGCAGTTGCCGTGCAGGAAGCTGCGGACGCCGGGAAGTTCTAAATATATCCTTTGAATTGAAAACGCCGAAAGGCTTGAAAGTACCGCAATCTTTAAGGGTTGCGGTACTTTTTTATAGGAAATCTGGGATTGTTCCGTTAACCAGATCTGCGATTGAGATGTGGAAGAAAAAATTATGAACGATCTGATCAAACTTCTTCCACATGGGCAGGGTGTTGCATTGCGAACGGCGTTCACACGGGCTTGTTTCAGATGCCAGACAGGCAACAACTGCCAGAGTTCCCTCCATGATTTCCAGAATCTCACCGACCGGATAATCTTCGGGCCTGCGGGTCAGCTTATAGCCGCCGCCCTTGCCGCTGATACCGATCAGCATATGGTGTTCCACTAAGAGCTTTACAATCTGTTGAAGATATTTTTCTGAAATTTCCTGCCTTTCTGCGATTTCTTTCAGGGGAATATAATCATCCGATGCCTGCGTTGCCAGATCAATCATTACACGCAGAGCATATCTTCCTTTTGTCGAGATCACAAATCCACCTCCTTTCTATTTACCCATTTTAACACTGGGTGAATGGGGCATCAACAGAAAAATTGTTCAGATCTTAATAAAATAAACTGCTAAATACCTATTGACATACTATGTAAATGGGTGTATAGTGTACGAAATGGATCTGAGAACACTATTTTGGGAAGGAGGATGATGAAATGACATTTCAGAATATTTATGTCGGGAGTTTTATCATGTGTTGCTGTCAAATGTTTTTCTGCCGGGCGTGTATTTTGGCCAGGTGCTTTGACATGCGTTTCTTTGCACCTTTATATGACACCTGATTGAATTTTTGTGTCATAAGCCATTTGCCCGGGAGCTTGCGTAAGCCCCGGTTTTTTTATGCGAAAGACCGCGGAAGCAATGATGCTACAATCCGTAGCAGCTCGGATTCATTGAGAGGATAATATTTAATAATTTTACACAGAAAAGAGGAAAAAATATGAGCAAATACAGATTTGAGACCCTTCAGCTTCATGTAGGACAGGAACAGCCTGATCCGGCCACTGATTCCAGAGCCGTGCCAATTTACCAGACAACTTCCTATGTGTTCCGCAATTCCGCCCATGCGGCCGCCCGTTTTGGCCTGGCGGATGCCGGTAACATATACGGAAGGCTGACTAACTCGACACAGGACGTTCTGGAAAAGAGGCTGGCCGCTTTGGAGGGAGGGGTGGCAGCTCTTGCGCTTGCATCCGGTGCGGCGGCCATCGCCTATACGATTGAGGCTCTGGCTGCGGACGGCGGTCACATTGTTTCCCAGAAGACGATCTACGGAGGAAGCTACAATCTGCTGGAGCATACGCTGCGTCATTACGGTATTTCAACCACGTTTGTGGATGCCCATGACCTGCGGGAGGTGGAATCGGCCATACAGAGTGATACCAGAGCAATCTATCTGGAAACGCTTGGCAATCCGAACAGTGACATACCGGACATTGATGCGATTGCAAAAATCGCTCACAAACACGGTCTGCCGCTGGTCATTGACAATACCTTCGGTACGCCGTATCTGATCAGACCGATTGAGCACGGGGCCGATATCGTCGTACACTCCGCCACAAAGTTCATTGGCGGGCACGGGACGACGCTTGGAGGAATTATTGTGGATTCCGGCAGGTTTGACTGGAAGGCCAGCGGGAAATATCCGAACATTGCGGATGCCAATCCAAGCTATCACGGAGTTTCCTTTGTGGATGCGGCAGGCCCGGCGGCGTTTGTTACCTATGTGCGGGCAATCCTGCTGCGGGACACCGGCGCCGCAATTTCTCCCTTCAACGCCTTTCTTCTGCTGCAGGGAGTGGAAACGCTTTCCCTCCGGCTGGAGCGTCATGCGGAAAACACAAAGAAGGTGGTGGAATATCTGGCAAAGCATCCTCTGGTAGAGAAGGTGAATCATCCCTCTCTTGCGGATCATCCGGATCATGCATTGTATGAAAAGTATTTTCCTAACGGGGGCGCTTCCATCTTCACTTTTGAGATCAGAGGAGGGCAGAAGCAAGCCCACGCTTTTATTGACAACCTGCGTATATTCTCTCTGCTGGCGAACGTGGCGGACGTTAAGAGTCTGGTGATTCATCCGGCAACGACGACCCATTCCCAGCTTTCCGGGGAAGAGCTGCTGGATCAGGGCATACGGCCCAATACGATACGGCTTTCCATTGGAACAGAGCATATTGATGATATCATCAGTGATCTGGAACTTGGTTTCGCCGCTATTGGGAGAAATTAACGCTTTTGTTCGTGGAGGGGAAAAATTGATTCGTATTGAGCATGTAAGTAAAACATTCTCGGGAAAAGACAAAGAGGTTCATGCGCTATCTGATGTAAGCCTCCATGTACGGCAGGGAGACATTTATGGCATTATCGGATACTCGGGGGCAGGAAAATCCACACTGATCCGCCTGGTAAACGGTCTGGAACGGGCGGATAGCGGAATCGTGACCGTTTATGACCAAAATCTTGAAAAATTGAAGAAATGTGAGCTCAGGACATTGCGCAGAAAGATCGGCATGGTATTTCAGCAGTTTAATCTTCTGGAATCGAAAACAGTCTATCACAACATTGCGCTGCCGCTGATTCTGGAAAAGGCATCGAAGGAACAGATTGAGCAGCGTGTGGCACAGGTGCTTGCGTTCGTGGAGCTGGAGGACAAAAGGGATACCTATGTGAGCCAGCTTTCCGGAGGTCAGAAACAGCGGGTGGGAATTGCAAGGGCTCTGACGACCTCCCCGCAGCTTTTGCTCTGCGATGAGGCGACCAGCGCTCTGGATCCGCAGACAACGGAATCCATTCTGAGACTCCTAAAAAAGATTAATCGGGAAATGGGAGTGACCGTCCTTTTGATCACACATCAGATGCAGGTCGTTCAGATGATCTGTAATAAAGTGGCTGTAATGGAAAACGGGCGGATTGTGGAAAACGGGGATGTGCTTGATGTATTTGGCGCTCCAAGGACGGTAATAGCCAGACGCTTTGTTCAAACCGTGGTAAATGACCAGATTCCCGAGAGCATCATCAGTCTTGTGAGGGAGCAGAAAGAGCATTTTCACATTAATCGGCTAAAATTTATCGGTAAAAGTGTAAAAAGGCCTGTTATCTCTGAAATATGCCGGGTGGACGGCATCGTGGTAAATATCCTGGGAGCGGCGGTACAGGAGCTGCAGGACAGTGTTATGTGTGTCTTTATCCTGCAGCTGATCGGCTCTGAGGAAAGCATTCAAAGAGCAGAACGGAAGATGGAAGAAAACGGTGTTTTGAGAGAACGGCTGGAGGTGATCGGATGAAGGAATATTTAAAAATAAAAATATTTAATATCACGATAGAGAGGCTCTTTCTGAACGGAGGCCAGACACTTTACATGGTAGGCTGGTCATTGTTGATTGGAACTCTGATCGGGCTTGCCCTGGCGCTGATTCTGGTGATATGCCGTAAGGGCGGACTGGCGGAACACCCTGTATTATACAATATCGTGAGCTTTTACATTAACATTGTGCGAAGTATCCCCTTTGTCATCCTGCTGGTGACGCTTATGCCGCTCACCCGCGCCGTCGTTGGAACGACGATTGGCAGTACGGCGGCGCTGGTGCCGCTTGTCATCTATATCAGTCCTTATCTGGCGAGACTGATTGAAAACAGTCTTCTGGAAGTTACCCCCGGTATTCTGGAAGCGGCGCAGGCAATGGGGGCAAATCTGTGGCAGGTGATCCGTTATTTTCTGATTCCGGAGACGCTGGGTTCCATTATTCTGGCACTGACTACCGGAACGATCGGACTTCTGGGCGCCTCCGCCATGGCCGGATATGTCGGCGGAGGCGGTGTGGGAGATCTGGCGCTTACTTATGGATATGAGAAGATGAATACGCCGCTTATGATACTTACGGTGGTGATCCTGGTGGTTCTGGTACAGCTTTTGCAGTTAACGGGAAACAGAATTGCCGGAAAGTTAAGACAACATCGATAAACGAGAGGAGAACGATTATTATGAAAAAATTATTTACCGGAATTTTAACTCTGACGACGGCGCTTGGTCTTGCGGCATGCGCAAGCGCAGGACAGGTCGGCAGTGACACAAAAGAAACCGTATCCGCTTCGGAAGAGACGTCTTTACCCGGAAAGGAAACAGCTTCCGTTGCGGAAGAAAAGACAGAGATCATCTATGGAAAATCTCAGGGACCTTACACGGAGCTCTTTGAAGAAGCCATTATTCCGATTCTGGAAAAGCAGGGGTATACCCTGAGGGGAATTGATTTTTCCGATCTACAGACGGCTGATGTCGCTCTCAATGACGGAGATGTGGATGTGAATGTAGAACAGCACACGGCATATGCCGAAAATTTTAATGTGAATTATGATGCGGATCTGGTACCGATCAGTCCTATTCCGACGGTGCCGGCCGGTGTTTACTCAGTCAATCATGCGTCGCTTGACGAGATCAGCGAAGGGGCAAAGGTTGCCGTTCCCAATGACGCGTCCAATACGGCGCGCTGCTACATGATGCTTCAGAAGATCGGCTGGATTACACTGGCAGAGAATGTTGATCCTTCCGCCGTAACACAGGACGACATCGTTGAAAACCCATACCATATCGAATTTACGGAAATGAAAAGTCTGACGATTCCTGCCGCCATTGAGGACTTTGACTATGTGGCAATTACGGGAAGCGTGGTCTACAACGCAGGAATTGATGCGTCCACGGCTTTGGCCAACGAAGATATACAGGATCATTTAGTGCTTCAGGTCGTGGTGAAGGAAGAAAACAGGGATGCCGCATGGGCGCAGGCGATTGTGGAGGCTTACCATTCGGATGAGTTTAAGACATATATGGCTGATAACAATGACGGTCTGTGGTGGATTCCGGAGGAATTACAGTGAAGGAAGACGCCTTATATACAATCTGCGATATTCGGTAGGTGTCATCCCCGTAAACTTCTTGAACTGCCGCATGAAGTGCAGATCGTTTTCATAGCCGCAGAAGAGCGCGAGAGCGCTTACGCTCATACTGCTGTTTGTCAGGTAGTATTTTGCGAGCTTGAGTCGGGCTTCTATCATGTCCTGCTGGCAGGAGATGCCAAAGAACTGCTTATATAAGTGTTGAAAATAGGAGAGACTGAGGCACAAGGAGGCGGCGAGCCGGGGAACCGTCCGGGCTGCTGCCGGATCGTTGTAGATCTGGGTACGCAGCCTGGAAAATTCCGGATAGTATTTCTGACAGATGGCGGATGCCATCTTTTTTTCCGATTCCTCCTGCAGGGAATACAAAAAAATATGCATGAAAGAGTTCAGCATTTCTTCTTTGTGGGCGGAGGATGAATGATAGAGATCGGACATCATCCGCACATATTCTGACAATCTGTGAAAATCAAAGGGATATAGGATCCGGCACAGGGGAAGCCCTAATCCCTGAAAAAATGCAAGATCTTCCCCGTCTGTCTCGAAATGAATCCAGTCGTCGTTATACCCGGCCGTATCACAGCCATAGTGAATATAAGTGTGCGGCGGAAAAAGGATCAGGGCATTGGGATGCACCGGGCAGAGTCTGTTCTCCAATACCATCCAGGACTCCCGTTTGATGAGCAGAATAAGATAGTCAGGCAGACCATCCCTGTGCTCAATATTGCATGGGACTGGATGGTGGGAATCGTGGCCGCAGCTGTTAATGGTGATCATGGCGAGTGTTTTCCTTTCATAAAAAAGCAGATTATGTCAGTTGATTGCATTGTAAGCCATTGTCCGGGAGCTGTCAAACGTTTATGATGATTTTAACATCTTTGCGTAACAGTTCAGCCTTTGTCTTCACTGTTACATCTTTGCAACAGCATGGGCGGGTAAAGGCTGACCGGTTTGCGGAAAAAAATCGAAGAAGAACAGGAGAAGCGAAAATGGAAGATTACAGGGCATGGGCGGAAAGCGTTCTGCAAAAGGTGCGGGAGAAAATGGAATGGGTCAGTGAAAAGAACAGGGATAAAATTCCCTATACCACGGATGAGAGAGGCGATTATGACGACCGTTCCGATGAAAACAGAACATGGAGAGTGGACGACGGCATCAACTGGTGGACAAACGGATTCTGGGGCGGAATCATGTGGCTTCTGTATCAGGATACGAAGGAAGAGCGATATGCGCAGATTGCCAGGGTGTCGGAGCGGAAAATGGAAAAGTGCTTTGACATGTATTATGGACTGCATCATGACGTGGGATTTATGCTCGTGCCAACAGCGGTGGCCGACTGGCGGCTTACCGGGAATGAGGATGCAAAAAGGCTTGCCATGCACGGGGCGAATCTCCTGGCAGGACGGTTCAATCCGGCAGGAAACTTTATCCGGGCCTGGAACCAGGTAGAGGGGAGCGATACCAGAGGATGGGCCATCATTGACTGCATGTTCAATATCTCGCTGCTGTACTGGGCATCGCAGGAGAGCGAAGATCCCCGGTTCAGGCAGATTGCCATGCGCCATGCGGACACGGTGCTCAAAAATTTTATCCGTCCCGACGGTTCGGTCTGTCATATTGTGGAGTTTGACCCGGAGACCGGTGAGAGGGTAAAAAGCTACGGCGGCCAGGGCTACGGGGAAGGCTCGTCCTGGACCAGAGGCCAGGGCTGGGCGGTGTACGGCTTTGCCAACAGCTATACCCATACGGGAAAGCAGGAATATCTGGATGCGGCGAAGCGCTGCGCCCATTATTGTATGGCCAATCTGCCGGAAGACGGGATTATTCCCGTGGATTTCAGACAGCCGCCGCAGCCCGCATGGGAGGATTCCTGCGGAGCCTGCGTGATTGCGGGCGGACTCCTGGAGATTGCCAGGCATGTGCCGGAGCTGGAAAAGCAGATGTATGTCCGCTCTGCGGTAAAAATTTTAAAAGCCATTGCGCAGACCAGGGCGGAATGGGGAAAAGAGTGCGATGCCATTGTACAGAACTGTTCCGGAGCCTATCACAGCACGGATCATCATTTTACCATGGTGTATGCGGACTATTACTTTATCGAGGCGCTCTATAAGCTGACGGGAAGGGGGATCCTGTTATGGTAAGGAGGACATGGAATGAAAATTGATGTAATCAGTCAGGGAGCGCTGGGAGATGGGATGACCGTCAACACTTCGGTTATTCAGAAAGCGATTGACCTTTGCGGCCGGTCAGGAGGCGGAACCGTATACTTCCCGTCCGGAAGCTATGTCAGCGGTACCCTTTTTCTGAAAAGCAACGTGACGCTCGAGCTTTCCTCCGGCGCTGTTCTGAAAGCAAGCCCGGATATTCGGGATTACGCAAAAGACACGCATCACAACAGATACCGCAATGAGCAGGCGCTGGATCGATGCTTTCTCTTTGCCAGGGATCAGGAAAATATCCGGATTACCGGGATGGGAGAAATTAACGGAAATGCGGAGGCTTTTCCTAATGAGGGGGATATCTACAGGCCCATGATGATCCGCTTTCTGCGATGCAGAAATATCCGGATCGACCAGGTCGGACTGTATCAGTCGGCTGCCTGGACAGCGGCTTTTCTGGATTCTTCCCATATTTGGATAAGTGGTGTGCGCATTTTTAACGATAAACGCTATAATGGCGACGGGCTGGATTTTGACGGCTGTTCCCATGTGTTTGTGGAAGGCTGCAGCATTTCGGGAACGGACGATAATCTGTGCCTGCAATCCAGCAGCAGAGAGTATCCGGTGAGAGACATTCATATCAGCGGCTGTTCGTTTTGTCCCTTGTGCGCTGCGGTGCGAATCGGGCTCAAATCTATAGGAGATATTTACAATGTGGTGATCAGCAATTGCACCATGGAGAGAGTGTGGCGCGAGGGAATCAAGATCGAGTGCACGGAGGGTGGCAGAATTTCCGATATCTCCATTCAAAACGTGGTGATGAGGGATGTGTCCCGCCCAATCTTTGTGATCCTGAACAATCGTTTCAAGAAAGACGATTACGGGAGTTCCCTGGAACTGGAAGAGATGCCGGAAATCGGAGAGATGGAAAACATAAGCTTTTCCAATATCACAGCCGTGGATTCCGCGGAGATGGAGAAGGTGCATTTGCGGTTTGGCGACGATATTATGGGAGAGCCAAGGTTTGAGGGAATCCGGATTGATGCGGAAAAGAACCATCCGATCAGAGGGATTACAATGGAGAATATCCGGTATCGCAGTATCGGCGGGGTAAGGAAGGCTGACATTCCGGAAAGCTATCCGCAGGTGCTGGACGGCCTTATCCATCCGGATGAGGAAACCTCGGAGAATTATTATCCTGACTGGAGCAGGGCGGCGTTTCTGGATATCCGGAACGTAAGAGAACTTTATCTGTCCAACCTGCGGTTCTCATCCGTAAGGCCGGATGAAAGGAAGGACTATTATTTGGAGGGCTGCAGCGTTTTGAAAAGCGAAATTTTTGTGGAGAAAGATACAGACAAAGAGGAGCGTATATGAACGATAAAATAAAAAATCCCATTTTGCGGGGCTTCCATCCGGATCCGTCCATTGTCCGGGTGGAGGACGACTACTATATTGCCACCTCCACCTTTGAGTGGTGGCCGGGGGTGAGACTGCATCATTCGAAGGATTTGAAGAACTGGGAGCTGATCGAATATCCCTTAAACCGCATGTCCCAGCTGGATCTGCGGGGCGTTGGAGCCTCCCAGGGAATCTGGGCGCCCTGTCTTACCTACGATCAGGGAACCTTTTATCTGGTGTACACGATTGTGAAAGCTTTTTACTGCAATATGTACGACACGGAAAACTATCTGGTGACGGCGGATAACATTCACGGCCCCTGGTCGGAGCCGGTGCCCCTCAACAATTTTGGCTTTGACCCGTCTCTGTTCCATGATGAGGACGGACGCAAGTACATGGTCAGCATGGTGACGGACCACCGTGTTCCCAAAAAGTATGCGGGACGTCTCCTGCTGCAGGAGTTTGATCCGGAAAAAAAGCAAATGACAGGTCCGGTAAGGGACATCTACCAGGCGGATAAAATCTTTCTGGAAGGGCCGCACATCTTTAAGAGGAAAGACTGGTACTATCTGTTTGCGGCGGACACGGGAACCGGGGAGGCCCACGGACAGTCCATTCTGCGCGCAAAGAGCGTATGGGGCCCCTACGAAATGTTCCGGGCGGATTTCATGCAAAGAGAGAGCGATGATGAGGCTTATTCGATCCTGACCAGCAGGCATCACGAGGAGCTTTTGCTGCAGAAGAGCGGCCACTGCGACCTGGTGGAGACAAAGGAGGGCGAATGGTACGCCGTCCATCTGTGCGCGCGGGCCTGTGAGGATCGCAATCCGAAGGACGCAAAACGCTTTCCGGGAAGCCGCCGCTACATGATCGGAAGGGAGACGGCCATCCAGAAGATGCGCTGGAGGGAGGATGACTGGCTGGTTTTGGAGGATGGAACGAACGTGCCGAAAGAGGAAGTGGAGGCGCCGGAGAATCCGGGGGAGTCTGCATCCTGCCATAAGCTGGTCAGAGACGACTTTGACGCCGATGCGCTGGATCTGGACTATCAGTCTCTTCGGATTCCCATGGATGAGCATTACCTTTCCCTGAGGGAGCGTCCGGGATGGCTTCGGATGTACGGGAGAAGCGGGCTTTCCTCCAGGTTTTCCCAGACATTGATCGCAAGAAGGATGACACAGTACCATATGACGGCGTCCGCCTGTATGGAGTTTGAGCCGGATGTGTTCAAGCAGATGGCGGGACTGATCTTTCTGTACGATACGGACAATTACCTGTATCTCCATGTATCCAGGGATGAGGAGATCGGGAAATGTATCACGCTCCTTCGGGCGGAGAACAAAAAATACGAGTATCTGACAGACTATCTGCCCATCGGGGAAAACCAGGCGGTATATTTAAGCCTTGAGATCAGCGGGAATTATGCACAGTTTTATTATGGATACTCCGAACAGAGGATGGAAAGGATTGGTCCGTCCGTAAACGCGGGCTTTCTCTCGGATGAGGCCTGCGACGAGGGCTGGTTTACGGGGGCCATGATCGGGATCTGCTGTCAGGATCTGACCGGGTTCGGAAAATATGCGGATTTTGATTATTTTGAGGTAAAGGAAAAATAGGTTCTTAAAAAAATGCACTTGGAACTATAAAAAGTGCATTTTTTTCTTTTCCCGGAATTGCTATGATACAGTTACAGAAACGGAAGGCCAACCGGACAAAATAATGAGAGTAATGGAGGAATCAGGATATGAAAAAGAAGGTACTGGCGGCAGTTCTGTCAGGGGCAATGATAGCGGCGGCTCTGACAGGATGCGGTGGAAATACAGACAGCACACCGGCGGATACAAAGACGGATGCGGCGGATAGCGGGACAGAAAACCAGGCTGCGGCAGATGGTGCGGAGAATGCGGACACTGCGCAAGCGTCCCAGGAAGAGGCGGCGGATGACGGAGCGGAAGATACCGGTTCTATCGTTTCCGCACCTACAGAGCTGACCTTCATCTTTGCGGACGGCGACGAGGGGGCGAAGGCTTCCATGAATGAGATTGTGAACAAGTTTAACGAGACCTACCCGGACATCACGGTGACGATTGAGCCAGGAAACGGCGGCGCCTACAGCGAATTCATCAAGACCAAGGACAGTGTGGGAGAGTTCCCGGATGTGATGGAGATGAGAGACACGGCTATGTATGTGAGGGCCGGAAAGCTTGAGCCCCTGCCGGATGATATCGTATCTCTTTTCCGGACCACCACGGCGTTTGACGGAAAAGTCTATACGGCTCCCTTTGGAGGGGAAAATACCAACGGGATCATTTATAACAAGACCTATTTTGACGAAAACGGCTGGACGGAGCCTGCGACCTATGAGGAGTTTATCGATCTGTGCCAGAAGATTGCGGACAAGGGCGATATGGCGCCGCTTGTAGTGGGCGGACAGGATATCTGGCACATGGGCTTCTGGTTCCACAAGGCTTACAACGATCAGGTGCTGAGCCAGGATGCGGATTTTATCAAACATTGTTATGAGGGAAGCAAGGATTTTTCGGATGAGACTTTTAAGGCTACATTTGAAGAACTCCAGACCATCATGCAGTATGCGCAGGACGGCTGGGCATCCACGCCGGACGCACAGATCACTACCTTCCTGGTAAATGACATGGCGGCCATGATGTACTCCGGCACTCATATGTTTTCGCAGATCGCGCAGGCGGATCCGGAATTTGAGATGGGATGGTTTGCGGTTCCCAGTCCCGACGGCAAGACCCGCCTTGTTGGAGGCGGCGGGGTAGGCGGGCTCGCAATTTCCGCAGAATCCGCAAAAGATCCTGATAAGAAAGCGGCGGCAGAGGAATTTATCAGATTTTTCTTCCAGCCGGACAATTACAAGGTATACTGCGAGACCTTAAGCGCGATCCCTTCTACGGTGGAAACGCCTGATCTGGATGTCCTTGACGTATTCCAGGAAGTGATTGATGCCAATGCCACGGCTGACGACCTTGCGCCCATGTGGAACGGCAGAGTGGGGGAGAACGAGCTTCCTCCGGATTTCAGGAACTTTACCTACAAGACACTGATCGAGGTGCTGCAGGGAACCAGGGACATTGATTCCGCCTGCGAAGAGCTGAACAAGACCTGGCAGGTGAGCATGCAGAGCTTCAACCCCATCACCGGAGTCGGAATTGAATAACGGACAGTAAAGTACGGCAGGGATCCCGGGCTGCATGGGCAGTGCCGGGATCCCCCACTTTACAGAAAATCATTTTACAGGAAATAAGGAGGGCGGTTACTTTGAACACATCGGCAAAAAAGAAAAGAAAGTTTGATACCACGGCATTTGCCTTCATTGCTCCGGCATTTCTCTTTTTTACACTGTTTATCATTGTTCCCACAATATCCAGTGTGTATTACAGCTTTACGTCCTGGGACGGCATCAGCCCGACGGTGAAATTTATCGGCCTGGCCAACTATAAGGAGATCTTCACCAGCGCCCGTTTCGGAAACGCTCTGAAAAACACGGTGATCCTCACGGTTTTTATCTCCATCTTTGAAAACTCCATAGCTCTTGGCCTTGCGCTGATCGTGGATAATGTAAGGTGGGGAAAGAATTTTTTCAGAAGCGCTTTTTATATCCCGGTTCTGATCAGCGGCATTGTCTCCGGTTTTATCTGGAAGATCATGTATAACTACAATTTCGGAACCTTCAATGCGGTTCTTGGAAATCTTGGCCTTGACGGGTTGAAGCAGGACTGGCTGGGAAACAGCGCCCTGACGCTTCTGATGATCGGCGTGGTTCTGATCTGGAAAGGGGCGGGGTATTACATGATTATTTATCTGGCGTCCTTACAGAGCGTGTCCCCGGAGTTGATTGAGGCGGCGCAGATTGACGGGGCGAGCCCCTGGCAGCGGTTTAAGTCCATCACGGTTCCGCTGATATCCGGAGCCTTTACCATCAACTTTACCCTGTCCCTGATCAACGGCCTGAAGGTCTTTGACCAGATCAACGTGATGACGGACGGCGGCCCGGGCTTCACATCCGAAACGCTGGTTTACCTGCTGTACAAGGTGGGATTTAACGAGGGCAGACAGGGCTTTGGAACGGCGGTAGGCATCATGCTGTTGTTTATTATTATCGTGCTGAATACCATTCAGCAGAAATTCCTGAGAAGCAGGGAGGTGCAGATGTGATGGAAAGAGCGCAGAAAAAGATAAAACCCGGTACCATAGTTTTGTTTGCAGCGACCATACTGCTCGCTTTTCTCTTTATCTATCCGGTGCTGTTCGCTTTGATGTCGGCCTTTAAGAGTAACGGCGATATCCTGAAGAGTCCGATCAGCTTCCCCAGGAGTCTGTATGTGCAGAATTTTAAGGATTTGTTTGAACAGTCGGATTTCCTGACGGCGATCCTGCACTCCATTTTCCTGACCGTGGTGTCAGAGGTGCTGATCGTATTTATCGTACCCATGGCGGCCTATGGAATTGAGAGAAGGCAGAGCCGTACCACAGCCCTGATCTACACCTATTTTCTGGCGGGGATGATGATTCCCTTCCATTTATACATGTTTCCTCTGTTCAAGGAGATGCGCATGCTTCATCTGTTCGGAAACATGGCAGGCCCCATCGTGAGCTATATTGCGGGCTCGATTGCATTCGGTGCGCTTCTTTACTGCAGCTTTTTGAAGGGAGTGCCCCTGGAGATCGAGGAGGCGGCCATGATCGACGGTTGTACGCCCTTTCAGACCTTCTGGAAGGTGACCTTCCCGCTGCTGGGGCCCTGCACCGGATCCATGGTGATCTTAAACGGGCTGGGAATCTGGAACGACTATCTTATGCCTTACCTGGTTCTTCCCAGCGGAAAGGCAAAGACCATCACGGTGGAGATTGCGGGCTTTGTGGGACAGTATACGGCCAGATGGGATATTGTGTTTGCGGGAACGGTGATTTCCATCGTGCCGGCCCTGATCATCTTCTGTATGTTCCAGAAGTATTTTGTAAAGGGAATTACGGCGGGAGCTGCGAAAGGATAATTGTTTTTTCCCTGTAAATCTGATATGATTTTGGCAGAAAAGCAAGGGGAGGAAGGCAGTGAGAAAGTTGAAAGGCTTAAGGAGTTTCAGTCTCTATCAGAAATTTGCCCTGACAATTGTATTGTTGGGGCTTTTGCCTATGGCCGTGCTGGCAACCTTTATCGCAAATAAGATGATACGGGATTACTCACTTGCGCTGCGGGGACAGTATGAGCAGGCGGCCGGATACGTGGCCTCCAGCATAGAATCCATGCTGGATTCCTACAATACCATATCGAAAATGCCGTATTTTTATAACTTTGATTCCCATGGAGCGCAGTCGAGCTATCTGTCCTTCGACCATTTCAGGCAGATTCTGTTCGGGGAAGGTTATGCGCCGGATACCATGGAAGAGGAGCGCAAAAGGGATATGGGGCAGTTTTTGCAGTATATCCAGAGCGTGGACTCCTATATCAGCGGAGTCCATGTGATCGCACAGGATGGAGAAGGCGAAAAGCAGTCCTTCCACTACAGCGTTTACAATACCTTTTTCCTGGATCCGGAGCTGTTCGAAACGGATGTATCCTATGAGAATCTGGATAAAAGCGCAAAGAAGCTGATCCTTGCGCCGCCCCATACCACGGCATATTTTTACGGGACGCCGGAGATGGTCTTTACGGCAGCCCGCAATTATTTTGATCTGAGAGGGCCGGTGGGCAACACGCCCTATGTGGGGACGATTTTTATCGACGTGGATCTGAAAAGGCTGGAGGGGATTTTCCGCAGTGTGGAGTTTACCGGAAACGAGGCTTTTTATGTGGTCAATGAGGAAAATGACTGCTTCTACAGCAACCTGGAGAATCGGACCGGACGAAATGCCGCGGCGGAGCTTGCCGATATTGAGGCCGATAAGGACCGGTTTGTGATCCGCACGCCGGAAAATGCCTATGGGCTTTCCGTGATCGTCTCCCTGGATGCGCAGACTGCCTTCGGAGATATCCGCAGGATGCAGCAGATGATGTACTTTTTCGTGGCATTATCGGTTCTGGCGCTTCTTGCAGGCTCCTTCTACTTTTCGAGACGGCTGATCCGCCCCATGCACGAGATGATGGATCAGATGTCCCTGATCGAGACGGGTAATTTTGACATTGAGCTGGCAATCCGTTCCAAAGATGAGATCGGGGTGTTGTCGAAGCGCTTCAACCAGATGAGCAGTGCGCTGAAAACCTATATCAACAAGTCCTATGTGGCCCAGATCAAGCAAAGCGAGGCGGAGCTGACGGCGCTCAAATCTCAGATTTACCCGCATTTTCTGTATAATACGCTGGAAATTATCCGCATGACGGCTCTGGAGGATCAGGGGGCGGAAAAAGTGCCGGAGATGATCGAGGCTCTCTCGGAGCAGATCCACTATCTGATCGGCCCCGTGCAGGACATGGTGCCTCTGGAAAAGGAAATCGACATTGTGGGAAAATACGTCTATCTGCTCAATTGCAGGGTGGGAGGCAAGGTCCAGCTGACGGTGAATGCGCCGGGAGGTTCAAAGATCCAGATTCCCAGGCTGACCCTGCAGCCGATTGTGGAGAATGCCTATGTTCACGGAATCAAGCCCAAAAAGGGAAAGGGCTGTATCATGATTGAGACAGCCATCCACGAGGGGAAGCTGGAAATTACGGTGATGGATAACGGCGTGGGAATGGATGAGGAAGCGGTTGCCGGAATCATGAGGCTTTTTGAGAGCGACGAGCCGGGGGTTAAGAACGAATATAACTGGCAGAGCATCGGATTGAAGAATGTTCATGACAGAATCCGCTTTCTGTACGGAGAAGAGTTTGGAATACGCATTACCAGTACGCCGGCAGTGGGAACCATGGTAAGGATACTGCTCCCTCTGCAGAAGATGATGGAAAAGGATGGGGCCTGATATGATTCGAATGATATTGGCGGATGACGAGCCTGTCATCATGAGAGGAATCCGAAAGCTGCTGGACTGGCGAAGGATGGGAATTGAGATCGTGGGAGAGTATGAGGACGGACGCAGGGCGTTAGAGGCGCTGGTGCGGGATAAGCCGGACATAGCGCTTCTGGACATTTCCATGCCGCAGATGTCGGGCGTGGAGATTCTGAAGGAATGCCGCGCCATGGAAAATCATGTCTCCGTCATCTTTATCAGCGGCTTTCAGGATTTTGAGTATGCCAAGGATGCCCTGAAATACGGAGCCGTGGAATATCTGCTAAAGCCGGTGATCCGGGAGGAGCTGCTGCGGGCCGTGGAAAAGGCAATATCTCAGATCCGGGGGGAAGAAGAGGCGGAAAGGATCCGCACAGAGGAGACGGCAGCGGCCGGCGGGGTCAATTACGGGCTTCTCATGGAAAACCAGGACACGGGATATGTTCCGGTCTATGCGGATATTCTTTATCACAGGGGAGAGGACGAGCCGATGAAAAGGCTGATCCATTTTTCCCTGTTCAGCCTCCTGGAAGAATACTTAAGCGAGACCGGCAAAGGGATCGTGTTCCGGAAAAATGACAAAATCGCCATGATTCTCAAGGGAAAGGAGCGGGATGAGATACGCCGGGAGGTGGAGGCGGTCTGGGAAAAATCTTTCAATGCCACGGGGCATACCGCGTTTTTTGTCATCGGGGACGCGGTGTTCTCCATGAGCGGGATTCCATCCATGTTCGAACGCTGTCTTCAAAGAGGGGGTTATCTGTTTTTTGCGGATAAGATGCCGGTTCCGGTGATCGATTTGCATGAGAAGGTGTTTGCCGCAAGAGGGGATGCGGATCGTCTCGGCGATCTGCGGCAGAAGCTTTTTGATGCCGCCGTTGGACAAAGCGAAGAGCAGATGAAGGAGATCGGCAGACAGTACGGGAGAGTGGTTCTTTCGCTCTCCGAGGGGAAGAGGGAGGATGCCTGCTTCTATTTCTGTACGGCCGTCCGCTTTATGGAGGAGAAGTGCAACGCCTTTGACCTGCCCGGATGCAGGCCCCAGATAAAGGAACTTCTGGAAAGAGGCAGAGCCTGTGAGAACTACGGGGAAATGGAGGAGCTGTTTGAACGGGAATTTGAGCGGTATCTGGATGCAGTTCGCACGGCTGCCGTAAACGGTGACAGGAGGGATATTATAAAGGCAAAGGAATACATAGACAGGCACTACATGGAAAACCTCTCGCTGAATGTGCTGGCGCAGGAGGTTCATATGAACCCTTATTATTTCAGCAGCTTTTTTAAGAAAAATACGGGTGAGAACTTCAAGGATTATGTAAATCGTATCCGGATCGAGGCCTCGCTTTCCATGCTTCTTTCCACCGACATGAAGACTTATGAGATTGCGGAAAAGGTCGGGTTCGGGGACATCCGGATGTTTAACGCCGCCTTTCAGAAGATTTATCAGGAAACGCCGGGAAGCTACCGCAAGAGGGTGCGGGGGAGGGAATAGGAGAAACGGGCGTTTTCCTGTTCACAGAAGAATTGACATTTGACCGTAATTATCATACAATATTCCTTGAATGATCTGTGTATGGATCTGATAATACATTTTAACAGAAAAGGGAATGAAAATGAGCGAAGAAAACAATGTGATTTATTGCGGTCAGTGCGGCGCCAGGAATCCGGACACCTTTAAGTTTTGCAGCAACTGCGGTGCGAAGCTTGAAAAGGCGAAGGAGGATGTTCCGGCGTACGGAAAGGACGATCCGGTCTTCAGCGCAGAGCAGGCGGCGCCTGTTTATGAAAAGGTGGAAGCCGAGATTGTAAACGAAGAGAAAAAGCCGGTTCCGGATGAGATTCAGATTAATTATGGAGCGGATGAGGGGACTTATTCCTCGGGCGGCTTTGAATCCTCCCAGAACAGGTATTACTCAAGCAACAATGCGTCGGAGGCAAATGATACGTCTTCAAACGGCAACATCGGGTTTGCCATCGCATCCATGGTATGCGGTATTCTTTCCCTGATTTGCTGCTGTTTCAGTCTTTTCAGCCTGGTCCTTGGGGTTGCTGCGGTAGTGCTGGGAATCGTGTGCCTGAGCGGCAAGTATGAGGGAAAAGGCATGGCCATTGCCGGAATCGTTACCGGAGGAATCGGCATTTTCATCTGGGTCATCTTCATATTGATCGGCGGATCCGGCATGTTTATGGATCTGATCAATGAGCTTGCCTACTATTAAGCGTTCATGCGCCGCTTTGCGGCGTTTTGCTATGGATGAGTGTCGGAAATGAGAGTCAGGGCGGATACGGTTTTTTATCGGATCGGAAAGGCCGCATGGATTCCGTTTATTGCCTTTGGTTTCTGGTTCGCAGGATACGGCTACGAAGAGTATGGGGGATATCTTGCCTGTTCTCTCAAAAGAATAAGCGGAATTCCCTGTCCGGGCTGCGGAGGTACGAGGGCGTTTTATTATCTGTTTTCGGGCGAGATCGGAAAGAGCTTTTTCCATCATCCGGCAGTGCTTTACGGAGTGCTCGCATATATTCATTTCATGGGATTGTATTTTTTCAGAAAACATATTACGAAATCATTGAACACGAAAGAAATTCAGATTCCTTATTATGTCTATGGCGCCGCAGCGGTCATACTGCTGCAGTGGTTTTTTAAGCTGGCCGGGATAACAAAAGGAATGCTGACCTGAGGAGGGAAATTGAACTATGGACGCTAAAACAACAAGTATCGTGGCATATCTTACATGGATCGGGCTGATTATTGCGATCTGTGCGGGAGACAAGGAAGGGGCTAAGTTCCACATTAACCAGGCCCTGGTAATTCTTTTGTTTTCCCTGCTTTCCGTGATCCCCTGTATCGGATGGGTCTGGGGAGTCTTCATGCTGGTATGCTGGATTCTGGGATTGATTGCGGCAATCAACCAGGAAGAGAAGGAAGTGCCGCTGATCGGGAAGATCCGCATCTTAAAGTAAAAAAAGGCCGCTTAAGAGAGTTTCTTAAGCGGTTTTTTTCATCTTACTGCTCCTGTGCCGGCTGTTCATAACTGAATATGGATTCCGGGATTTCCCCGTGCAGGATGGAGAGTATGTACTGGATGCGCTGGTTGGCGCGGTCGTAATTCTGCTTGGCGGCATCCGCAAGGGCCGCGCTGTAAGTCTCTCCCTCAAAGGCCTGATGGTAGAGAGAGACCGCTTCCGACATGTATTCGTCCGCTTCATCCGCAAGCTGTTCCACGCCCGCAAAATCCTCCGGGACTTCCCAGCCGGCCATCTCGGAAAAGCACTGCTGCATGGAATCCAGCAGTCCAAGGAGATCGGAAACAGCGGTCTCGGATTCGGGATCAAGCGCATTGATGGAAGCGTTGAAATTCTTCACATTTTCAAAAAACTGTTCCATATTTGCCCGGTAGATATTCAGATCTTCCCGCTCCTTACAGCCTGCAAGGGGCAGGATGGCCAGGAAAAGACAGGACAGGATAATCCCTATCCGGATGGAAAGTTTCCTCTTTCTCTTAAGAAGCTTCAAAATGGTTCCTCCCTGATTTGTCAAAAACCTGTATTAAAGTTATCATAGATGCAAAATGAAGTCAATGATTGTAGTTTTAATAAAATTATGTTAACATGGAAAAGCAAGTAAAATTCAACAGGAACCTTCAGAGGAATCATTATGAATCGTGCGGAATTTAAGAAACTCACAGAAAACAGACTGGTCTTTCTGGACGGGGCCACGGGATCGAACCTGATAAAGAGAGGGATGCCCGCCGGCGCATGTCCGGAAAAGTGGATTCTGGAGCACAGGGATATCTTTACAGGGCTTCAGAGAGAGTATGTGGAGGCCGGGAGCGACATTATTTATGCGCCTACTTTTACGGCCAACCGAATAAAATTAAAGGAATACGGACTTCAGGATGAAGTGGTAAGGATAAACAGGGAGCTTGTGGCGCTCTCGAGGGAAGCCGCAGGAGGAAGGGCGTATGTGGCCGCGGATCTGACCATGACCGGGGAACAGCTCGCCCCCATGGGAAAGATGGATTTTGAGGAACTGGTTTCCGTGTACCGGGAACAGATCCGCATCACCTGCGAGGCGGGCGTGGATCTGATTGCGGTGGAGACCATGATGAGCCTGCAGGAGACCCGGGCCGCTTTGATTGCGGCAAAGGAGGTCTGCCAGCTCCCCGTAATCGTCACCCTTACCTTTGAGGGGGACGGGAAGACACTGTACGGGACGGATGCAAAGACGGCCGCCGTCGTTCTGGAAAAGCTCGGGGCGTCAGCCATCGGGGCCAATTGCTCCACCGGGCCGGATCAGATGACGGACCTGATCGGAACCATTGCGGAGGTGGTGTCCGTTCCCGTGATTGCCAAGCCAAACGCAGGCCTTCCCTCCCTGAACGCACAGGGCGAGACGGTCTATGATATGGATGAAAAAGCCTTTACGGAGGGAATGCGCAGCCTGGTTCTTGCAGGGGCGTCCATAGTCGGCGGATGCTGCGGCACGTCTCCCTCCTATATCAGGGCAATCGCAGACGACCTTAAGGGGCGGGGGGCCGGGCTGATGGCGAGCCGGAGAAGAAGTGAGGGATCCGGCTGCGGCGTCCGGTATCTCACATCAGAGAGGAAATGTGTTTCCTTTGATCTGGATTCCCCTTTTCTGATTGTTGGGGAGCGGATCAACCCCACCGGCAAAAAAAAGCTGCAGGAAAAGCTGCGGGAAGGAAGCCTGGATCTGGTCGTTGATTATGCCGAAGAGCAGGAGGAATGCGGGGCTGCGCTTCTGGATATCAACGTTGGGATGAGCGGAATCGACGAGAAGGACATGATGCTGCGGGTTCTGGATGAGGTAACCATGGCCTCGAGCCTTCCCCTTTCGCTGGACTCCAGCCATGTGGATGTTCTGGAGGCGGCATTGAGACGGTATCCGGGACGGGCGCTGGTCAATTCCGTTTCCGCAGAATCCGAAAAGCTGGAAAAGCTGCTTCCCGTCATCCAAAAATACGGGGCCATGTTTATCCTGCTGCCGCTTTCTGATGAGGGGCTTCCCGCAAACATGGATGAGAAAATAGCAATCATAGAGAAAATCGCCGACCGGGCCCTTGCGCTGGGAATGACCAGGGAGGATATCGTGGTGGACGGACTTGTGGCGACCGTGGGAGCTAATCCCAATGCGGCGAAAGAAGTTCTGGAAACCATTCGTTACTGCAGGGAAAGGGGATTTGCCACGATCTGCGGCCTTTCCAATATCTCCTTCGGGCTGCCGCAGAGAAGCTTTGTCAATGCGGCTTTTCTGTCCATGGCCATCCGGGAAGGGCTTACCATGGCCATCGCCAATCCTTCCCAGGATCTTCTGATGAATACGGCTTACGCCTCGGATCTGCTTCGGAACAAGGAAGGGGCCGACGTGCGCTATATTGAGCGGATACAGGCTTACCAGGAGAGAATGCCGGAAGAGGTGACGGCCAAGGCGCAGGTAAAAGCAAAAACAGCGGACAAAGGCGTTGCGGTAAAGGAATCGGAGGACAGTTCCGAAAACCGGGAAAAACAGGGCCAGCTCTACCAGGATGTACTAAAGGGGAACCGAAGGCAGATCAAAGAGCACGCAAAAGCCGCAATGGAGGCGGGAATGGAAGCCCAGAGCCTGCTGAACGAGATGCTGCTCCCGGCAATTAACGAGGTGGGAGAGCTGTTTGACAGAGGAAAATACTTCCTTCCCCAGCTGATCGCCAGCGCACAGGCCATGAAGCTTGCCATTGAATATCTGGAGCCCTTTCTTTCCACCGGAGGGGGGGAGGGAGAAATGCCCGCGGTGGTGATTGCCACGGTGGCCGGGGATATCCATGATATCGGCAAGAATCTGGTGGCAATGATGCTCAAAAATTATGGATTCCGTGTGATTGACCTGGGAAAGGATGTGCCAAAGGAAACCATAATCCAGGCGGCGAGAGAGCATCATGCGAAGATTATTGCTTTATCCGCACTCATGACCACCACCATGCAGGAGATGAAGCGGGTGGTGGATTACGCAAGAGAGCAGAAGCTGGACGCCAAAATTATGATAGGAGGCGCTGTGATCACGGCGGATTATGCGCGGGAAATCGGAGCGGACGCCTATTCCGCAGATGCGGCGGACGCCGTGAAGGTGGCGAAAAGGCTTCTTGGAATGGAGAATTGATATAGAATTGGAGGAAAATGCATGGATTATGATACCCAGAGAAATCTCATGGAAAAGCTGGTAAAAAACTCCGAAAAGCAGCTTTTCTATTCCAGAATCGCCGCTTTTGCGGCCCTTGCGGCAGCGGCAGCGCTTGGAATCTGCCTGGCAATGACAATACCTTCCGTCATGCGGACCGTGGATCGGGCCAATGAAGTCATGGCGCAGGCGTCCGGCACCATTCACCTGGCAGACGACGCCATACGGAGCGTGACAGACATGAGCAATGCCATGAAGGATATGGGAACCAACATGGACGCCCTGATTTCGGAAAACGCCGAGTCCATTGAAGAGGTGATGAAGAAGGTGGAAGCCATAGATTTTGAAGGGCTGAATTCCGCAATCAAAGATCTGGGAGATACCGTGGAGCCCTTTGCAAAATTTTTCAATAAGTTCAAATAGATTACAGACAGGAGAAAGGAGCTTGATCATAAAATGATAGGTGCTGATGCAATTGTTAAATGTTTGGAGGAAGAGGGAGTAAAATATGTGTTCGGCTATCCGGGAGTGGCGATCTGCCCCTTCTACAACAGTATACTGGAATCCCCCATCCGGACAGTGCTGATCCGCACGGAGCAGAATGCGGCCCATGCGGCCAGCGGATTTGCCAGGGTTTCGGGGAAGGTGGGAGTCTGTGCCGTAACCTCGGGCCCGGGGGCCACCAATGTGATCACGGGAATCGCCACCGCCTTTGCGGACAGCATTCCCCTCGTATGCATTACCGGGCAGGTGAACTCGGAGCTCATTGGAAGCGACGTGTTCCAGGAGGCGGATATCACGGGTGCCGTGGAATCCTTTGTAAAATACAGCTATCTGGTGAAGAATGCCGAGGATATCCCCAGGATTTTCCGGGAGGCCTTTCATATCGCAAGCACCGGGCGCAAGGGTCCGGTGCTCATAGACGTACCCATTGATATACAGAATGCGGAGATCCGAAAATTTGCCTATCCGGAAACCGTTTCCATGCGTACCTACAAGCCTACGGTAAAGGGAAACATGGTACAGATCAAAAAGGTTGCGGCCCAGCTGGAAAAGGCAAAGCGCCCGCTCCTGTGCGTGGGAGGCGGCGTGCTTTTATCCGAAGCGGAGCAGCAGCTTCGCCGCTTTTCGGAAAAGCACAGCATTCCCGTGGTGTCCACCATGATGGGAATCGGCGCAATGCCCACCAGGCATCCTCTCTACTATGGCATGGTGGGAAACAACGGAAAGCCCTGCGCAAACCGGGCCATGAACGAGTCCGATCTTCTGATCATGGTTGGCGCAAGGGTGGCGGACCGGGCGGTGAACCAGCCGGATGTGATCACGGAAAACAAGGTCCTGATTCACATTGACGTGGATCCGGCCGAGATCGGAAAGAACGTGGGCCCTGCCATTCCTCTTGTGGGGGATGCCAGACATATTTTCGAGGATCTTCTGGAACAGGATTTTACCTGCGGGCACCGGGAATGGATTGAAACGCTGGACGGCTATCGCACCTGTATGACGCCAAAGCGCAGTCCCAACCCGGATTATGTGGATCCCGCATCTTTCATCACCATGCTCTCCGAGAACATGGAGGATGACGGAATCTATGTTGCGGACGTGGGACAGAACCAGATCTGGTCCTGCGGTTATCATATTGTAAAGAAGGGAAAGTTTTTGACCTCCGGCGGCATGGGCACCATGGGCTATTCCATCCCGGCGGCCATGGGCGCAAAGCTTGCGGACAGGAGCAGGCAGGTAATCGCCGTATGCGGGGACGGCTCCTTCCAGATGTCCATGATGGAGCTTGCCACCATGAACCAGCATGATATCCCGGTTAAGATCGTGGTTCTCAAAAACAATTACCTGGGAATGGTACGCGAATTCCAGCATTATACCTACAAAGACCGGTATTCCGTGGTGGATCTTACCGGAAGCCCGGATCTGGAAAAGCTGGCGGGGGCCTATCATATGGATTTTGCCCGTCTCGAAAATATGGACAGGGCGGAGGAAGTGATCCGGGAGTTTTTGAAGGAAGACAAGTCCATGCTGCTGGAATGTATCATTGATCCCATGGATCTTGTAAAGTAAAAGGCTGCATGAGAAAGGTGGAAAGGCGCAATGAAGAAAATATATTCCGTGTTAGTAGAAAACCGTTCCGGCGTTCTTTGCAAGGTGGCCGGGCTCTTCTCCAGAAGGTGTTTTAATATCGATTCCCTTGCCGTGGGGGAGACAAATGACAAAGCCGTCTCCTGCATGACGATTGTGAGCAGCGGGGACAAGCGGACCATCGAACAGATTGAAAAACAGCTGAACAAAAAGCTGGATGTCATCAAGGTCAAGACCTTTGACGCGGAGGGCAGCATCAGCCGGGAGCTGATGCTGATCAAAGTCAAATACAACAAGTCAAACCGCAGGGATATCATGGAGATCTGCGGGATCATGGATGCGAAGATCGTGGATATGTCAAAGAACATGATGCTGATCCAGATGTGCGACCTTCCCGAGCGCACCCAGCTTCTGATCGACATGTTCCAGTCGATCAGTATCGTGGAGGTTGCCCGCACCGGTACCCTGGCTTTGCAGAAATGCAATGAGACGGATTAAAAAACATCAACAAAACAGGATAAAATGGTGCAATTGACTTTTTAATATGATGTTGTTAAAATAATTTTTAATGTTAAGGAGGAAGTTATAGTGCGTAGAAAAGTATTTCAGCTGCTGGTTGACAATACCTCCGGTGTTCTCAGCCGTATATCAGGGTTGTTTTCCAGACGCGGCTACAACATTGAAAGTATAACCGCGGGCGTCACGGCGGATCCCCGTTTTACCAGGATCACCATCGTCACCTCCGGGGATGACGAGATTCTGGATCAGATCGAGAAGCAGGTGGAGAAGCTCGTGGACGTGCGGGATATCAAGGAGCTTAAGGCGGACAGCAGCGTATACCGGGAGCTGGCCCTGATCAAGGTCAGATGCGGCAGGGAGCAGCGCCAGGGGATCATATCGATTTCGGATATTTTCCGCGCAAATATCATTGACGTGTCGCCGGAGGGCCTGATCGTGGAGCTGACGGGAGACCAGGACAAGATCGACGCCTTTATCAGCCTTCTTGACGGATATGAAATCCTGGAGCTTGCCAGAACCGGAATCGCCGGTCTCGGAAGAGGGACCGATAATGTTACCTATCTGTAATGGCAGGCCGGAACTTACCTGGCTTTGAAGTCTTGGAGCGGACTTTTGTCTGTTCTTTAGAATAATTAACAATGTATGGTCAGAGGAAAGCCTCTGAAGGAAAGGAGTCAGAACAATGGCAAATATTTATTATCAGGAAGACTGCAATCTGTCTTTGCTGGAGGGAAAAACAATTGCAGTGATCGGCTACGGAAGCCAGGGACATGCGCATGCGTTAAATGCGAAGGAATCCGGATGCCGCGTTATCATCGGCCTCTATGAAGGCTCAAAGTCCTGGGCGAAAGCCGAGGCACAGGGATTTGAGGTATATACGGCAGCCGAGGCGGCAAAGAGAGCGGATATCATCATGATCCTCATCAATGACGAGCTTCAGGCTTCTATGTACAAGAAGGATATCGAGCCCAACCTGGAAGAGGGAAATATGCTGATGTTCGCACACGGCTTTAACATTCACTTTAACCAGATTGTTCCTCCCAAGAACGTGGACGTGACCATGATCGCACCCAAGGGACCGGGTCACACGGTAAGAAGCGAATACCAGGCAGGCAAGGGCGTTCCCTGTCTTGTGGCGGTTCATCAGGACGCAACCGGAAAGGCTCTTGACAAGGCTCTTGCTTATGCTCTTGCAATCGGCGGAGCGAGAGCGGGCGTTTTAGAAACAACCTTCCGCACCGAGACCGAGACCGACCTCTTCGGCGAGCAGGCGGTTCTTTGCGGCGGTGTCTGCGCACTGATGCAGGCAGGCTTCGAGACCCTGACAGAGGCTGGCTATGATCCCAGAAACGCATATTTTGAGTGTATCCATGAGATGAAGCTGATCGTTGACCTGATCTATCAGTCAGGCTTTGAGGGAATGAGATATTCCATCTCCAACACTGCGGAATACGGTGATTATATCACGGGTCCTAAGATAATCACCGAGGAGACCAAGAAGACCATGAAGAAGATCTTAAAGGATATCCAGGATGGCTCCTTCGCAAAAGAATTTTTGCTTGACATGTCTTCCGCAGGCGGACAGGCTCACTTTAAGGCGATGAGAAAACTGGCAGCTGAGCATTCCTCTGAGCAGGTAGGCAAGGAGATCCGCAAGCTCTACAGCTGGAACAACGAGAGCGACAAGCTGATTAACAATTAAGGAGTATTATTTCATAGGAATAAAGGTGCGCCTTCCGGCGCACCGGGAAAAGACCGTCGGTGTGTGATCCGGCGGTTTTTTCATTGTGTGCCGAGCATGGCACTCATCTTGCTGGTGTAAGTCCGGTCGTTTTTCCTTACGAAATCGTAAGGTTAAATTCACCAGATTGTAAGCTGCCCCTGCTATCCTTTGGGAAAAGGAGATTATTATTATATGGAAATTTTAAGAATTGAAAACTTGTGTAAAACTTACGGTAAAGGCGAAGCAAAAGTAAACGCCTTGAAAAATGTGTCGTTTTCCCTTGAAAAGGGGGAGTTTGCCGCCGTTGTAGGTGAGTCCGGTTCTGGAAAAAGCACTCTGCTTAATTGTATTGGAACTTTAGATGCGCCGGCTTCTGGTTCTGTTTTTATTGACGGGCAAAACTTGTTTTCTATGAAAGAGGAAAAACAGACGATGTTTAGACGATGAACGCCGTCACCATTTACCGAGCCAGTTATCCGGGGGACAGCAGCAACGAGTAGCGATTGGCAGGGCACTGATTACACAGCCGAAACTTATTTTGGCAGACGAACCGACAGGAAATCTTGACAGTAAAAGCAGCAATGATGTTATTGATATGCTTACCAGTGCTTCAAGACGTTTCCGGCAAACTATTTTGATGATTACGCACAATAATAATTTAACTGCTTCGGTTGACAGGGTATTTCGTGTAAGTGACGGTATTCTTATAGATTTGGGAGGGACAGCTAATGAAACATTATCTTAAACTTGTTCTTATATCTGCCAAAATTCACCGCAAGCAAAGCAAAATGACCCGTATTTGTATTACCCTTGCGGTACTTTTGGTTGCCGTCATGTTTGGGCTTGCCGATATGTATTTACAGGGGATAACACAAAATCAGATGGAGGAAAGCGGGAATTGGCATTATGAGTTTCAATCTATTGATACACAAACGGCTTCCTTTATTTCGGCACGTCCAGAGATAGAGGTTGCCGGGTGGCACAATACGATTTCTTCCGAAGCAGGATATTCTATAAAAGAACAGCCTATCGCAATCAGCGCACAAAATAAAAGCGTTTTTGAAAATATATTTCTGAATGGAATTACGGAGGGAGAATATCCAGACACGCCAAACGAGATAGCCATATCTTCTTTACTAAAAAATACTGCTTCTGTTTCATTGAATGGAACGGTTGAATTATATAAACCAGACGGAAGTGCAGCGGATTATCTGGTTGTTGGATTTTTAGATGATACAGAAACATCACGCTTAATTTCCGATGATATGTCGATTGCAGTAATGACACCAGAGGGATTGGGGATGCTTGCTGTTCCTAATGTCAATGAAAGTTATGTTGTTCAATTTTCACGTTTATGCATAGGAACACGGAAACTGCTTGTATTATCAAGGAAACCTGCGGGGAGTTTTCGTGATAATATAGGTGTTTCCGTGTTTGCGTATGAAAAAACGGTAAAAATAAATGGATAAATGATAAACAAGGAAAAGGGCTGTTCATGGCTCTTTTTTGATTTCCTGAAAAATACTTGTCTTATGCCATTGGATAAAAACAGTGAAGTGCTACGCAGATTTTTTTAATGAAAGGTATTGACTATTCCCTTGGGGGTTAGTTTATCATAAGTCTTGGAGGTGAAAATATGCTGATCAACGAAGTGTGCAGGGAATGTTCCTTAACCAAAAAGGCTATTGAGTATTATATAGAGCAGGGGATTGTTGCTCCAGCTATACAAGAGAATGGATACCGCAGTTTTTCAGACGAGGATATTGCTGTTTTGAAAAAAGTTTCTGTTTTAAGAACCTTGGGATTATCTGTTGCGGACATCCATGATGTCCTATCGAACAAGGATGCGGCGGCATTAAATGAGGTCTACCATAAGAAGTCTGTGCAAATGCTTATTCAGCAGGAAAAGCAGGGACTGATCCAGGAGCTTGCATCAAATCATGATTGGGAACAGATACAGAGCAGACTGCATCGGCTTCAAAAAAAGCAGATGGTTTTGGAACGCCTGATAGATGCTTTTCCGGGGTATTACGGGAAATTCCTCTGCCTGCATTTTGCACCATATCTTAATTGCCTGGTTGTGACAGACACACAGCAGGAGGCGTTTGATGCAGTCATTGCTTTTCTGGACAGTGCTGATTTTGACATTCCGGACGATCTGAAAGGGTATCTTGACGAGATAACCCTGAATCTTGGCAGTGGATTTATGGAAGCCGCATCATCCAGTATAAATGAGGCTGTCAATGAAACAGAAAAATACATTGCAGACCACCATGAAGAAATCGAAAGATATCTTACCTATAAACGTTCCGAAGAATATGAAGCCACGCCTGCCGGACGCCTGGAAAAGGAACTGCGCCGGTTCAACAGCATGAGCGGATATAATGACATATTTATTCCGGCAATGTGCCAGTTAAGTGAATCTTATCGAAAATACCATGAAGGGTTATTGGCGGCAAATGAAATGCTTTCAAAAAAATATACGGAGCCGGAATAATATGCGGAGAAAAGAGTTTGAGAATATTACGGGGAGGTTCTATATGGAAAACATTTTAGAAATATCAAAATTAAACAAGTCTTACACGGATTTTTCATTGACAGATGTTTCATTTTCCCTGCCGGATAACAGCATTACCGGATTTATAGGTGTCAATGGTTCGGGGAAAACAACTACAATCAGGTCTATTTTAGGGCTGGTAAAATTCAATTCCGGGACCATTAAGTTATTTGGACAGGACATGAACGGAAACACAAGGTCGCTTAAAGAACGTATCGGCGTTGTATTGGACGAGGGTGGATTTTATGAAGAATTCAGTATGTCTGAAATGAAAGGGATTGTATCCCCGGCTTATAAAAACTGGCAGGAACGGGATTACAATGATTACATGGAGCAGTTTGGACTGAACCCAAAGCAAAAGATCTCCACCTTGTCAAAGGGCATGAAGATGAAATTTTCTTTGGCACTGGCTTTATCACATGAAGCAGAGCTTTTGATCATGGACGAGCCGACAAGCGGATTAGACCCTTTGGTCCGCAGCCAGATGTTAAAAATACTGGCAGGCTACATGAAAAAAAGCGGCAGGGCTGTGTTCTTTTCAACCCATATCACTTCCGATCTGGAACAGATTGCAGACAGGCTGATACTCATTGACAACGGGCGCATCCTTTTTCAGGAAAAAAAGGATACTCTGCTTGAAACATACAGGATTGTAAAAGGTGATAACAGTTTGCTGAACGCAGAGAGCAGGAAGCTGTTCTTAAGTTTGAATCCAATGGAGCGTAGTTTTATAGGATTAACCGATAAGCCGAAAGAGATTGCCAGGATTATGCCGGACGCTTTAATGGAGCGCCCAACAATCGAAAATATTATGCTTGGGAAGATAGAGAGGGGGAGTGCATCATGGCAGCTTTAATAAAAAAGGACTTTATGCTGTTAAAAAAATATGTGCTGTTTATAATTGTAATCGTGTTCGCCCTGCCTGCCGCACTTGCAGCAAAATCAAATGAAGTGAATATGGTCCAGTCAACAATGGCTTTTGCTTTTGAAGTGATTTATTCTGAATTCCTGATATGCCGCTATCTGGCAATGAAAGAATACCAGTATCCCAAAACAGCGAGTTTTTTATGTACGCTTCCCTACACGCGGAATATGCAGGTTGCCAGTAAATATTTGATCTATTTCATTGTGTTTGCATTTTGCTGTACGGCATACTGGATTGATACGTTGTTTGTTCCGAATTTAATCAGACTCAGTTCAGATTTGGTCATACCGGTTTTGTTTGCCGTTTCCATTCTTTATAGTATTTATATGCCCGTACAGTACAAGTTTGGATATGATAAATCAAAACTCATATTCATGTTTCTGCTGATTGCGTTTCCGTTGTTTATTGCCAAGGCAAATACAACAATGATCATGGAAGTTTTATCAAATATAACTATTCCCGTAATGTTGATATTGGCATTAGCGGCATTGGCTTTATCTGTAATGGTATCTGCAAAAATATTTAATGGGAAGGAATTATAAAGGGAAAAATGGATGGACATAAAATTTTCAAAAATGCAGCAATACCTGTCATCTTGATGATTGTAGGCTTATGCCGTTATACGCAGAATCTGCCTTTATCGATAATTGCCGGGATAGGGATTTATGCAATGGCTTCCTCCATAGACAGGTTCATAAAAAAGAGGTGACGCCATGCTGAGACAGGATAGTACGAAAAGATACAATCAGCTTGCGGTTGATCTTTTGAAGAAAATACTTAACAGGCATTACTTGCCAGGAAGTAAACTTCCATCGACAAGGGAACTGGCAAAACAGGCAGGGGTGAATCCTAATACAATGCAAAGAGCCTTACAAGTCCTGCAGGATGAGAAAATACTCATAAAGCAGTCAACGACTGGAAGGTATGTTACAACAGATATCCAACACCTTAAAAATATCCGAAATAGAATGCTGGAACAGATAAAGCAAAATTATCAGGAAGAAATCAGGTCATATGGAAGTGGGTTTGAAAACGATGGGACAATCGGAGGAAAATAGATGGCGTTCTGTGCTGCTGAATGTTTTACTGGTAAACGATAAAAGTATGCCAGGACAGCCTTGTTTTTGCTGAATAATATACAAAAGCAGACCGCCGCTATGGCAGACCGCCATATGCGGCGGTCTGCTATTTCCGCAGGCAGGCCGGGCGGCCTGA
>CAJTVN010000014.1 GCA_910579685.1 uncultured Lachnospiraceae bacterium
GCTTTCTGCCCGGCGGACGTCCCGCCGCCCCTCGGCGGATTTTTAGTATAGCACTTCGCACTTCCGCCTGTCAAGTGGTTTTTTGAAAAATATGTAAAAATTTTCTTTTTTCAAAACGGAGTTTTCACCTCATAACACTCAGGCATAAATTCGGAAGCACCGCCCCGGTACTTCCGCCTGGCTCATTGGTAGTTAAGCGGAGAAAGAGGGATTTGAACCCTCGCGCCGCATGAACGACCTACACCCTTAGCAGGGGCGCCTCTTCAGCCTCTTGAGTATTTCTCCTTAATCTGAATTGCTTCCCACTACCAATATTCTGTTATGAGTTTTTCACAACGTATAGATTATTATACCCAGGTCAGATTAATCTGTCAACTACTTTTTTACAATTCTTCATAATTCTTATAATTCCTCCAGCAATTCGTTACTATTCACGGCATGGAAGCCGCTCATAGTAACATTCGGGGCGATATTCCAAGTTTTGCTTCGCAAAAATCGCCCCTCACACCTGAATCATGTTCTCTCGGAATGCGCAGCCAGTGCGCATTCCTGACCCGTGAAAAGTAACAGCAATTCCCTTAATCCGTTCCGTTGCCCCCTCCCTCCCTGCAAATCAGATAGCACCTATCATCCCTGCGTCCATAAGAGCATGTGACAAACACAAAAATATTATCCGAAGGAATGCGAAGACCGGTTTTTTCCAGGAGGAACTTTTCCAGCTCCTCACCCGGGTTATAGATTTTGCGATAACTTCTGTCCTCCTTGCCCGCATAACAGTATACCGGCTCCAGGCTGATCCTGCATTCATCCGTCCATATCGTAATCTCTTTGTGATTTTCAAAATACTCGGTATCCCTGTAACGGTATATATCCTTGAACATGGTTCCGTTCCTCATATGATGGCCGTAAACCACATGAATCCCTTTGTCATGGATGTCATGATTGGCTTCCAGGAAAATAGAGCCCGGCTGGCTCTCGTTTCCATTGATATCACGGTGCAGAAACCACTCATTGTCCTCCTTGTTCTGGACGATGGGGTAATCTATATTCGTATCTTCAATTTTGAGCCATCCGATCACGGAAGAGTTGGCCTTCATCAGGGCAAGCAGGCCCTGCGGAGCCTGATAGCCCTTCCCCTGTGTCTTGACAGCCTCCTGTGCGGTAATCGCCGTTTTCTCCCGTATTTCCTGGAACTGATCCTCTGCGGATTTTTTTTCGAGGTAATCCGTGGCCGCAGTGGCGCCGCATGCCACGCCGATCACAATCAAAATAAGGGCCGCTATCTTTCTCAATCTGTCCATTATTACACCCCCTGTACAGCATAGGCGCATTCTGTCAAAGTCCTTTACCGGATATACGTGTTTTTCAAATTGACTGTCTCCCGGGATATCCCCTCCGGCAGTCCTCAGCCAAGCAGCAGATAATTGACTGTGTCAATCAGCAGTTTTTTCGTAAAGAATCCCTCTCTGATAAGGAAACTGATATTCTTTATATTATTCACCAACTGATAATATTCTTCTTCCGAAATATTCCTTACCATATCAGCCGCTTCTTCAAAGGAGTCCACCACAAACCCCAAACCGTATTCCCGTACCGTACGTTCATGTACAAGCCCTTTCTGTATCAATACGGGGATCCCAGCCGCCAGATACGTGCACAGTTTGTGAGGTTGATTGCATCTGTAATACTCCGGCCGGGCTGTCTGCTCCCAAATCAGGCCGAATCCGCCTTTTGAATATTCAATCAGCAGTTCCGTGGTATTTTTCCAGCCCTCAAAATGAACATTTGGGTTTTTTCCCTTAAATTCATCGTATCCAAACAGACGCAACGGAATCTCATAGTTCCAGGAAGAAATAGCCTGAAAACGTTGCAGCGAACCGGAAAAAAATATCCGTCTCTGAAATTCCGGCACCCGCAGCTCTCCCGAAAATGGCAAATCCCACATAGGTTGAATAAGAACCTTCCCGACCGCCAGCCCCTTTTCCTTCAAGAACTCCAACATAGGTTCCGACGGGACAATCAGAAGGTCGGCCATATTATAAATTTCAATAAGACTGGGATAAATTTCTTCCGGCGCCCCTTCAAACATCATGGTAATCACATCGTGAATAAAGATTGCAAGTTTAACCCGATGAGCACGAATAACCTCCAGTAAAGCTTTGTCATAGGATAAATCATTCCACGAGGGCGATTGAAAAATCACAAGATCGCCATTACCGACCGCCGAGGTAATTCCATCCAGACGCTTCCTCAATTCCCCACCGGTGTCACAATCTACCGGATAAAAGTACAGCCCCATTTCCGTAAAGCCAAGCTCTCTGGCAACCTTTGCAACATTCTGTTGTGCAAGAACATGTGTACCCCAGGCTCCATATAAATTTGTTATATGCATTGTCATAAACAATTTCTCCTTAAAAGCATCGATCTTTGCTTACCCCAGCATCAGATAATTGACCGCATCGACCAACAATTTTTTGGTAAAAAACCCGCCCCGTATCAAGGTACTGATATTTTTTATATTGTTAAGCATCTGGGCATATTCCTTTTCCGAAACAGCCTTTACCTTATCTGCCGCTTCCTCCAGTGTACCTACGGCAAACCCCAGCCCATAGTCCAGGATCGTCTCTTCGTGGGGCAGTCCCTTTTTAATAATCACCGGAATACCGGCGGCAAGATAGGCTGCCAGTTCATGAGACTGACTGCATCTGTCATAATCCGGCCGCAGGTCCTGCTCCCAGACCAGACCAAATCCGCCCTTTGTGTATTCTGTCAGCAGCTCCGTGGTGTTTTTCCACCCCTCCGGGGAAACATTCTTTCCTTTTAGCGAAACGCTGCCGGCGTCAAACAGCCTCAAGGGGATCTCATAGTTCCAGGATGACAGAAATGCAAACCGATTTGGCGAGCCGGAAAAAACAATCTGCCGCTGAAATTTCGGGGTCTCCAAATCACCTGAAAAAGGCAGATCCCACATGGGCTGAATCAGCACCTTTTTTACCGTAAGCCCTCTTTTCCGGAGAAAATCCAGCATGGATTCCGTAGGAACAATCAATAGATCAGCCAGGTTATAGCTCCTGATGATCTGCCGGTATTCCTTTTCCGTCCCGCCAAACATCATGGGCATCATCTCTTGAATAAAGATCACAAGCCTCACATTCCTATGACGCCGGATCTCACTAAGCAGTTCTTCGTCATACGCAGCCGCATTCCAGGAAGGAGACTGGAACACCACAATATCATTATCCCTGATGACCGAAGTGATCGAAACAATCTGTTTTCTCAATTCCCCCCTGTCATCCCCGCTCATTAAATAGCGGAAAACGGGCATTTCCAAAAACCCCAGCCCTCTGGCAATTTGGGCCACGTTTTGCTGGGCAATAATCTGTGTCTTTGCGGAATCCATACCATAAGGATTTGTAATATGCATGGCCGCAAGGGGATTTTCCGCTGTCCGCTTTCTCTTTCTCTCCCAAAACTGCAGATATTCCTCCCCGGACTCCGCTAACGCCGCTTTCTGCTGGCGGTGCACCCATTTATCCATCTCGTTTCCGTCTGCCAGAACCGTTCTGATATCTGAAATCAACCGCTTTGCCGCATCGAGAGGATAAATGCATTCCCGGGCCACATAGTCGCTGTTGTGCATGGTTTCCCCGAATGCGAAGATAAGATGATTATGCAGAAAGGCCCGGTATACGGCCGATACAATCTCCGCTCCTTTGTTGATATCCAGGTAGTAATCGCATGTCTTAAAAAGCTCGTCCAGAACGGACGACTTTACCCCCGGATAAAGGCTTACGTTCTCATAAGACTCCATGCCCATCAGCTTCGGCGACATTTCCGTGAGGGCCGCAATATGGAAATGCATCTCCGGAACAGCCTCCACAATCTGCCGCAGATGCTCAATCTGATCCGAATTCGTACAGATCAGGGCATTCCTTCCATGCATGTTTTCCTTTTCAAAAGGATAGATAAAGCCAAGGCTGTGGACGATTTCCGGAGACGCTCCCAGCTTAAGCAGTCTGTCATAGGCATGTTTTTTCTGCACCATGATTTTGCCGGTACGGCTGGCCTCTCCCTTTAAAATACGCTGCATGTTCCCGGGTATATCTCCCTTTATCGGTTCCTTCCAGAACAGTACATCCCTCTTATACACAGAATGCAGGCTCTGGGATACGAAGAAGGGCGTGGACAGGGAGTTGTAAAAAATCCGGTTCTTCTCAAAACCGGCCTTTTTCAACAGATAGAGCACGAAATCCACTTTGCCCCGGAAAAATCTTACCTGGCCGCCCTCATTCAAAATGATATCGCCCGTCACATAATTTTCCACAATTATCTCTCTGCCCGAGGCCGCAAACCAGGATTTATTGACCCGTTTCCCCTTCGCATTGAACGCCGTTCTCGCATACAACGCTCCATAACGGTTGTAGTGGTCGCTGGAACGCACCACACCGTTTTCGTCATACCAGTCCACCACCTTCACCAGCCGCTTGTGGAGAGGCTCCGTATAAAAGATCCGTCCCCGTTCCCGGGTCAGATCGCAGATCGATCCCACGGAATTGTTCCCGCTGATCTCCCAGTAATCCGGCACCACAATCTGGTTAAAATATCTCGGCCTGCCCGGAACGCCCTTCTCACCCGCAAAATTTCCAAGGAAAAATCCGTACACGGACAAAACGTCATCCGGCAGGAAACCGTCATCCTCAACTACCACCGTGGGGCAGCGGTAGCCGGCTTTCTCAAACGAAATACGCAGATTCCTTCCCTCCAAAGAATAATGATCCAAAAGCAGCACTATATCATCCGGCTTAATAAATTGATCCATTTCTTTTCCACCTCCCCTGTAAGATAAGCCCCGGCTCTCCGGTAAGAATGCTGGTGAAATCCGTCCAGATCCGCCTCCGTAAACAGCCTGATTATACATTCTGTCAGCTTCCGGACTCTCTCCTTCTTATCCATCTTATCATTTATCGGTATCTTGTAACCGTTCTTCCCCTCGTCGATAAAATTCTGATTTCCATAGGGCACGTCAAACCCCACAATCGGAAGGCCGGAGCCGATGGCCTCCATAAGGGTCAGGCCAAATCCCTCGCTGGTGGAAGCAGAAACATAGGCTTCGTAGTTCTTATATACCTCATCCATCTTGTACTGCCCCTTCAGATGTACGTATTCTTCACATTTCCCTCTGGCAATCAGCTCCCGGAGCCGCCCCTCCTCCCCTCCTTTTCCGTAGATATCCAGCGAGATGTCTCCTATGGTCTTCCTGGCCTCCACAACAGCCTCAACCAGCCAGTCCACATGCTTCTCCCCCGCAAGCCGTGAGGCCGTGAGCAGGGAATGTCTCTTCCTGCCGCTTTCCGGATATTTCAGTTCATCCAGGCTTCCCACCGGAATTGTGACGATCTGCGGGCAGATGCCTATATATTTCTGAAACTGCTCCCGCAAAAGCTTGTTCTGCGCATCCGTGGACACAATATAAAAACTCACATGCTTATGCTGGGAAAAGGCGTACTCGTAAAAATTATTCCAGAGGATATTGTTCTCATCCGTGTTTCCATCATTGAAATGATCCGCATGGACCGCAATTCCAACGCGGGCAGGCAGAGCGTTCTTCATGATAATCTGTCCGAAATCACTGGCCCGGTCGATGATAACCACATCCTTCTCCGTAAGGTTTAACCGGGATACCAGATACCCCACCAGTTCCTTCTTTGAGCAGAGTAACCGGTCCGGAAACTGATACATCACCGCATCACCGTCCAGGATCTCCTCATAGGCAACAGAACCATCCTCGTTAAAGAATCTGCGCAGATACAAATGCGCCTGGTTATCCAGCGGTGCATAATACTCAGAATAGATCCGGCAGTAAGTGAAGTAGTCCTTTCGGATCAGACATCCTCCCGAAACCATCTCCACCCGGTGTACGCGGTCGCCGGTCTCATCCACCATATACGCCATATAATACAGATTAGCGCCCTCAAATTCATACTTTACTCTGGCGCCTTCCCTTGAGCGGGAAAATCTTCTGTTCCCGAAAGTGGCTTCCAGCTTTTTCAAAGTATAAGTCACCGGGGCAATCCGACCGTCCGTAAAAAATGTGTACAGCCAGATGATCTCGGAATCCAGAAAGCCTATGTTTGCTGTCATGTGCTCGATATTGTCCCTTGGAAACATATCTGTGAAAATAAATTTTGCTTTCTGGCCGATCTGCCGCAATACCCCCGCCCGATAAGCCTGCGCATATTCCACTCCGCTGCTGGCCCAGCCAATGCCTAAATTAAAATTGTAGATCATACGTCCCCCTTTTATGGAAACAGGATACGAAGCTGCTTTTTCGCATCCAAATATACGTTGCTCAGGAGAATATTCCGCATAATATTCTCCAAAATGATAAGTTCCATTTTTTGAAAGGCTTCCAGCCCCTCTTTCTGAAATTCAAACAAAAGGTTTCTCTGGGCAGAAGCCCTTCCCCTGATAGCGCCCTGTATTTGCTGCAGGTAATCCACCTGTTCCACCCAGGCCTCATCAATGGCATTCAGGGCAGCCACCCTCATAAAGCGTTTCATCTGTGACTTGCTCCCTGTTTTTCTCTCCTGTTCTTGCAGTCCCTGCCTCACCCTCCTCATCAGATATTTTTCCACCTGGTCCGGATCATCCAAAACGAGACTGTGCGTCTCCCCATCCAGCCGGTAAGAGATGTGATCCAGAAGATAACGGTTAACGGATTGTGCGGTCAGAGACTTCCGGCCCCGGATAAAACGTCTGATATTCCTTTGCGCAATCTCCAACAGCCTTTTTTCATCGATATCTCCGCCCTCTAACAGCCTGTCTCTGGTGAGATACATCAATTCTCTCTGAACCCGCAATATCTGATCGTAATTTACAGCCTGTCTCCTTGAGAGAACCGCAAGCTCCTCCCCCATTGACTGTGCCATATTTATAATCCGTTTCAGCCGTCTCTCACCGATCCTCCTTCTGCCCTCCACATACTTTTTAATTTTATTCGGATCGCTGCTTTCTACCACTCCATCCTGGAGCGACACAAAGAACTGACTGCTTCCGGGATCTCCCTGCCTGCCGGCCCTGCCCCTGGCCTGGCGCTCCTGCCGGATATTCGCCATACGCCCGATGCCGATCACCGCAAGTCCGCCCAATTCATTTACTCCTTCTCCCAGCTTGATATCGGTTCCCCGGCCGGCCATGCCGGTTGCGACCGTCACGGCGCCTTTCTGTCCCGCTTCCTTTATAATTTCCGCCTCCCAGAAAGCATTATTGGCATTGAGCACACTGTGAGGAACCCTGGCCTGAACAAGAAAGTTCGATACCCTCTCCGTCTCAGGGATTGTGGTGACCACAATCAAAACCGGCCTTCCCTTTTCGTGAAGGGAGACCGCCTCAGACATGGCCGCCGAAAACTGCTCCTCCAGATTTCGGTAAAACCTGTCTTCCAGATCTCTGCGCTTCACCGGACGTTTCGGAGGAATTACCACCACCTCTTTGTTGTATACATCAAACAGCTCCGTCTGCGCATCAGCGATTGTGCCGCTCATGCCGGACATTTTGGGAAAAAGCCTGAAAAAATTCTGAAAGGTAATGGACGCCATGGAACGGCTATCCTGCGAAATTTTTACTTTCTCTTTTGCCTCAAGGGCCTGATGCTGGCCTCCCCTCAGCTTTACTCCCGCCAGCATCCGCCCTGACCCGGAATCCAGAAGCTGAACCTCCCCGCTCTCTGAGACCATATAATCCTTCTTTGCCTGAAACAATACATGGGCCCTGAGCGCCAGAGTTACATGGCGGTTCACCTCAAAGTATTCGTCCCCATAGAAATTAGAGATCCGGAAAAAATGTTCCGCATAGCTTACCCCCTCCCGCGTCAGCCAGACGCTATTCTCCTCCCTCTCATAATCCCTGCCCTCCACAAGCGTCGTAACAAAAAAGTCGGCCAGCTCATACAAATTGGACTGCACCCTCGGAGAACCGGAGATCACCAAAGGCGTCTGGGCGCTGTCCAGAAGAACCGAATCCGCCTCGTCAATGATCACATAGCAGAACTCCCGCAAAAACCGGTCTGACGCCGTTGTCACCAGGTTATTCAACAGATAATCAAAGCCAAGCCCGCTATGTGTGGTATACACGATGTCCGCCGCATAAACCGCTTTCTTCTCCTCGTTGGTAAAAGCCTTTCCGCGTCTTACGCCGGCAGACACGGAAAGTCCCATAAAGCGGTACACCTGCCCCATTTCCCGGGCATCCCGCAGCGCCAGGTAATCATTGGTGGTAAGCAGGATTGCGCTCTCTCCCGACAGGGCGTTGAGATACAAGGGCATGGTTGCCGCCAGGGTCTTTCCCTCCCCCGTGTTCATCTCCGCAAGCATCCCTCTGTGAAGGGCAATCCCGCCCAGAATCTGCACATCATAGGGAAACTTGCCCAAAATCCGGTAATCCACCTCACATATGGCCGCATAAGCTTCCGGCAGGAGATCATCCAGACTCTCTCCCTGGCTTAAACGCTTTTTAAACAGTACGGTAAGGCGGGAGAGCTCCCCGTCAGACAGACGCCTCATCTGCGCTTTAAAACTGCTGACCTCAAGCAGAACCTCCTTAAATTGTTTCAAGTATTTCTTCTGTCTCATGAATGATTTCCTGTATCACGATGGAATGAAAATGAAATCCGCCTGTTCCGCCGTTAATCAGCTGCATACGGTAGCTGTAAGTCTTAAGCGGACATTTAAAATTACTGATTCTGTCTCTTAGCGTAACGTTTCCGACTTCCACCTCATACCGGTCATAAAACACCAGCTTTACCAGACAGTCCTCTCCGGGCGGACTGTCAATATTGGCAATGAGCCTGTAATCACTTTCCCCGTCAATCATAGGCAATGCGGGCTCAATTCGCTGCGCCTGGTAGTTGGTCTTGGAGTACCACTGCTTGATTACCGTCCCGGAAGGCATCATCGGGTTTTTAAATTCCACGTCGTCTTTCGCATGATAGGTTACCTCAGACCCGTACAGATAAGTGTCCGCAGAATACTCATTCCAATATATGATCCATTTTTCCCCTGTCATCTATCCCTCCGCCTTTCTCTGAAAGTCCTCGCTCAGTATCTGTCTCATCTGTCCGGAAAACCAGTTTATAATCCCCAGCGTATTATCGTTATGCCTGCCATGGAAACCTTTCCCATAGAGCTGCACACCGTCCGAGTGGAGATGTGAGATCAGTTTTTCATAAGCAGAACCATCATAATCATCCTCTATCATATAGGAAACAATAATTTTTGACCGGCCCCAGTCTGTCCGGTCAAATTTATCCCACAACCGCCGATTCAATCGTTTCACGGCATCCTCATCCATGCTGCCGCACAAATATTGCAAAACGTCAAGTGATGTGGGAAAACCACCCGGTCTGCGAAGCCTTTCATTGGCGGCCACATCCCCGATACTTGCCAGAGGCTTTCCCAAAATCATGGCATGGGGCATAATGTCACATCCGTAATACAACGCCCCGAAGCTTCCCATGGAGATGCCTGAGAATATGACCTGATCCCGGGTAAATCCCAGTTCCTTCATAGATTTCAAAATCAAGTTCACGATCACGGTCTCGTATTCTTGGGTTCCCACATAAAAGCCTCCTCCCTCCAGCCTCGCCTCCGCTAGCAGAAGGAAAGGACAGCCCATGCTCCTCATCCGGTAATATCCCTCAAACCCTTCCTGTGTCTTATAACCGGAAAAATAGACATTCAGCGGAGGCTTCATATCTCCCGGATCAAAATAGCTGAATATCTCTTCCCGGTTCGATGTCACATGCCGTTCCCCTCCTGGAATAAACAGCCCGTGCCCTCCTCTGGAAAGACGGCTATGAACCGCATTGATCCAAAACTTCCCCTTTCCCTTGGCAAAAAAAGACAGGAACAGAGTGCTATCTTGCATTTGATTATCGATCTGAATTTCTCTCTCCAAATCTTTTTCCGAAAATTCCCATTTTTTTAAAATGTTTGAGATGTTCCTCCGTTCCAAGAGCGTCACGTTCAAGGCAATGGATACGTTTTCATCTCTCTGATACTCTATCCATAAATCCTGACATTGACCATGCAGCATGGAGTTATTATATCTCCAGAAGAGCGCCTGGTTAAATTCTGTCCCAAAATCTCCCTCCAGACAGACGCTACAATTCCCATTCCATCTCACACTGCCGGAAAATCCCTGGGCAACGGCCAGATCTTTTAAGTTGGGTTTTTCTCCATATGAATCCGGGAAAAATTTTTTTGCCTCACTATGCAAGAAATCGGGAATATCCGCACTGGCTATCCTTCTTCCTCTCTTACTCCGGTAGAGCCAGTCCATCCTGCCTGTCAGTTCCACCCGTTCCGTCACAAACAATGTATATGCTCTCGTTGCCTGCTGGAGCGGAACAATCTCACAGTCAAGAGGCATTCTGTCCAAAAAGACCAAATCATACAGCCTTTTTGGCGGTTTAGTTAAAGTTTCCACATAAGAGAGTTCCACGGTGTCCGGCAAGAAATATGTCTTTTCCCAGCTCTCATATCCTAACTGCAATACCTGAATCTTATCCAACGAAATCAATGACCTCTTTCCATTTACCGATTAGCCCGTCTGAGGCGTATTTTTTACTTAACTCAAAGGAATACACCATGGCGTCATTCCAGTTTGACAGGCCGTCCAGATAGTATTCCAAAGCCTTTTCCAGCTGAGCAATATCCCGCAGGATCAGCCCATTCCTGCCGTCATTTATAAACTGCGTCTTCTGGCATACGATCTGAGGAATCCCCATACTGATGGCCAGGATCTGCAAATACAGCGCCGGAGCCGGCCGCATGTCGACCAGGATCCTCTGTTCCCGCATGCATTTACTCACGGAAAGCTCATCCACGCACTGCTCCACCACAAAGCGGGCGTCCATATCTCCCATATTGTCCAAAGCGTTTTCAGAAATTCCCCGGCTTTGTATCACTCCCCATTTCTCAGACAGACCCGAAGATTTCAGACACAGCCTCACCTGCTCCAGAATCCTGGCTTCTTTGTCATAATCCGCCTCCCTGGTAAAAAGATGAATCCGGATATAATCATTTTTTTCAAGATATCTTCCCAAAATACCGATCAGTGTTCTGAATATGCCATCCTCCAGACCATCCACCGGAACAAGAATCTTCTGGACATCCAGCTGCTGGCTGATACCAAAATCCACCCGCGTGTCATAAGGCGATATATCCGTGATTTTTCGGAGACCATCTCCCACGCTCTTCCTGAGCCGCTCCGTATTTTCCTGTGAATCCGTGACCACACAGCCCGCCATGGCGGCCATGGCCGCAGCCTGTGGATGGCTCTCACAGTCATAGCGGTTGCCGAAAAAGGACAGGATAACCTTTTTGTCTCTCAGAACATCCCCCAGCAGATCTGCATGGCGCTCGTCCATAGCCGCACAGAACATGTCTTTATCCTCCGTCAAACCCAGATAAGAGAGCAGCACCTCGCGAAGCACCTGTTCCATACTGTCGTAGCGGAGCGCCAAAAAGGCCTGGGATTGTTCCCTGTCCCTATATATAAGGCGGTAATTGGAATGATTGGGGTTCACTTCCACATGCCCGTCATCCTGGAAGCAGCGCAGCTTCCAGATCCCGTTTTCCATCAGGTAATCCTGATAGACGGGCTGCCCATCCCTGTAAACAACTGTGCAGGAGACAAATCCCCGGTCATCATAGATATTTCGGCGGCAGAGGGTCTCTTCCCGGTAAATATCAATCTCAATGGGGTTGCCGTCCTCCCCGAACTCAACCTGCGCATACTTTTCCCCTTTGAGCAAAGCGGTTACCACAAAGGGAGTATAGACAAACTCCACATGAGGCGGCCACTTCATGTTATGGAAGGAGAGCAGTACGGCTTTCTTTCTCTTCACTTCCTGAATGGCATCAAAGCAGGACCAGTAAGGCGCATGGTAGACACCCTGCCGATGCAGGAAATGGCGGAAATTGGGAGAAAAACTCAGAAGAAGAATCTGATATGGGTATACCTTATTGCGATGGAAAAGCTGTATCTGCTTTACCGTATCGTCAAATTCCGTATGCATCCTCCTCACATACCATTTCTGTTCATTTTCATGCCATGTGTTCTGCTGATACCATGCCGGTATAAAATGTAACATCGCTTCCTCCTAAATAAACGGTCTGTATGCCTCATAGCTTCTAATCGTCTCAAACTCCTGATAAAGGTTGTACCACAGACTGGTCAGCATCATAATTGAAGCCGGAAACATTACCAGCTCCCTGTTTATTCCGCCTTTCAGCTGTAACAACATGGGAATCCCCAGACAGATACTCATCACGGTCGCACTGAAAAAGCCGCTGGTACATACCTCCCTGATCAGATATCTTTTGGTGTCTCTCCCCGCATGAAGGTTTAAAATACTGTCCCCGCCTTTCATCATCTGTTCGGCAAGATCACCCGGACTAATGGTTATCATGGCAAAACCTATGGTAAGAAGATACAGGACCACAATGTATACTCCTATCCCCAAGGGGCTGGTCAGCACCAAATTTTCCTGCCACCAGAGCAGGGTGCCATTATTCGGAAACAGCCAGCACAGCCCGGAAACAGCCAGCTGCGGCAATGTAAAAAAAGCAGAGGCGAACATCACGGGCATAATACCCACGGGATTTAGTTTAATAGCCAGATAATTTTTGTCCGCATATATATTATGTATGGAAATACGCTGCATAGGAATTCGCTTTTCTCCGCCCTCCATCACAAGGGTAACGATTATCAGCATCGCAGACAATACAAGAGGTATAAATAATTCTCTGGCACTATGTCCAATCAAAATCGACATGGTCCCATCAATAATATTGATATAAATCAATATTGTGCGTCCTCCTATTCCATACTTTTCATTTCTGCTGCCCAGCCACAAAATCATGATAACTCCGGTTATCATTTCCACTATCACGATTATTTTTATCAGTGGCTCCGTAGAGGCATTTATTCTGAAGTTCAGCTCCCGTACACGAATAATGGCCTGAACCAAGGTAAAGCACATGGTCAAAGTAAGTTGGATTCTGCTTATTCTGCTTGGCAACATCTGAATTCTGGTTGCCGCCCTGCGACAGGCTACCATAATCTGTGTCAGGATTGAAGAAATCATATAGGGCGATATTCCCAGAGCAAACAGAGAATAACGGTTAGCATCCCCTCCAATAGCCTGCATCAGCAATGTTTCCGCATTACCGGCTGTCACGGTATAAGCGGAAACGTCAACCCCATATAATGGTATATTTCTTCCCAATAAGTATATCGCTACAATGATTGATGTATAAGCAAGTTTGTACTTAATCAAATATTCCTTTGTCCCCGTTTGCTCCATACATCTCTCCTCAAATAAAGTGCATTATGTCAGCGGCTATCCTTCCTCAGGACGAACAGCCGCTGACATGATTCATTTCTTTCTGCCCCTCAATTCATTTACTATGAAAGCCTCTGGCTTTCATAGCATGGATGGCCATGCGGCCTGCAAACGGCAGGCAATGCATGATGGAAGTTTACTATGAAAGCCCCAGACAGCGGCCATGGGGATGGGCGTGTTTACACGCACAGCCACATGGACATTGGGCGGGCAAGCCGGTATGAGTATGCAGGGCGATAGCCCGGAATACGAATACCGCGGCGATTGCAGGAGCACGAAGTGCGGAGCAATCGGCTTTCATGCGTGGTGGTGCGCCGCACCAGCGGCGCATGTAAGTTTAATTCTCATCCTTTTTTCGGTTTTTCATAAGCCCTACCGCTCCGAGGAATGACATTGCCATCACACCTAATAAACCTTTACCAGACAAAGCGGAATCTCCTGTCTTCGGCATTGCGGCCAGCGGAACTTCCTCATCAAATATGTCAACATATCCACCCCTTATCGGAGTTCTGGACAAAGGTACATCTTCCTCCTCAATTACGGTAAGAGGCACCTCCTCATCCACAATAACCGGGGCCGGAGGAGATACAAAGGATTCTGAAACAGGTCCCGGATACTCAGGTTCTGATGGATCCTCCTCTTCCACTCTTCCCGTTGATTCACTTCTGCTGGTCGTTCGGCTTTCAGTTTCAGACGGGTGTTGGCTCTCACTGCTGCTGGTACTGTCAGAATCACTTCCATTGGATTCTGACTCGCTTTCTGATTGTGATGCACTTTCTGATTCCGTCTCGCTCTCGCTTGTACTCGTACTTTCGCTCTCACTCTCGCTTATGCTTTCGCTGGAGCTTTCGCTTGCACTCAGACTTTCACTCGAACTCAGGCTTTCGCTTGCGCTCAGGCTTTCGCTGGAGCTTACGCTTGCACTCAGGCTCTCACTCGAGCTGACGCTTGTGCTCAGGCTCTCACTCGAGCTGACGCTTGTGCTTAAACTTTCACTGGAACTTATGCTCGCACTGAGGCTTTCACTCGAGCTGACACTTGTACTCAGACTTTCACTCGAACTGACGCTCGCACTGAAACTTTCGCTGGAGCTGACACTTGCACTCAGGCTCTCACTCGAGCTCACGCTTGCGCTCAGGCTTTCACTGGAGCTCACGCTTGCACTGAGACTTTCACTCGAGCTGACACTTGCGCTCAGACTTTCACTTGAGCTGACGCTTGCGCTTGTGCTTAAACTTTCACTGGAGCTCACGCTTGCGCTCAGGCTCTCACTCGAGCTGACACTTGCACTCAGGCTTTCGCTGGAGCTCATGCTTGCACTGAGACTTTCGCTGGAGCTTACGCTTGCGCTCAGGCTTTCACTGGAGCTGACGCTTGCGCTTAAGCTTTCACTGGAACTGACGCTTGCGCTTAAGCTTTCACTCGAGCTCATACTCGCACTGAGGCTTTCGCTGGAGCTGACGCTTGCACTGAGACTTTCGCTGGAGCTGACACTTGCGCTCAGGCTTTCACTCGAACTTATGCTCGCACTGAGACTTTCGCTGGAGCTGACGCTTACACTCAGGCTTTCACTCGAACTGACGCTTGCGCTTAAGCTTTCACTCGAGCTGACGCTTACACTGAGACTTTCGCTGGAGCTTACGCTTGCACTAAGGCTCTCACTCGAACTTACACTTAGACTTTCACTCGAACTGACGCTTGCGCTTAAGCTTTCACTCGAACTGGCGCTTGCACTCAGGCTCTCACTCGAGCTGACGCTTGCGCTCAGGCTTTCACTGGAGCTCACGCTTGCACTCAGGCTCTCACTCGAGCTCACACTTGCACTCAGGCTTTCGCTGGAGCTCATGCTTGCACTGAGACTTTCACTCGAGCTGACACTTGCACTCAGGCTTTCGCTGGAGCTTATACTTGTACTGAGGCTTTCGCTGGAGCTTACGCTTGCACTGAGACTTTCACTCGAGCTGACACTTGCACTTAGGCTTTCGCTGGAGCTTACGCTTGCGCTTAAGCTTTCACTGGAACTTATGCTGGCACTCAGGCTTTCGCTGGAGCTCACGCTTGCGCTCAGGCTCTCACTGGAGCTCACGCTTGCACTCAGACTTTCACTGGAACTCACGCTTGCGCTCAGGCTTTCACTGGAGCTCACGCTTGCACTGAGACTTTCACTCGAGCTGACACTTGCACTGAGACTTTCACTCGAGCTTTCGCTTGCACTCAGGCTTTCACTCGAACTTACGCTTGCACTGAGACTTTCACTTGAGCTGACACTTGCACTCAGACTTTCACTGGAACTGGCGCTTGCACTTTGGCTTTCGCTGGAACTTATGCTTGCGCTCAGGCTTTCACTCGAGCTCACACTTGCGCTCAGGCTTTCACTCGAACTTATGCTCGCACTAAGGCTCTCACTCGAGCTCATACTTGCACTGAGACTTTCACTCGAGCTGACGCTTACACTCAGGCTTTCACTCGAACTGACGCTTGCGCTTAAACTTTCACTGGAACTTATGCTGGCACTCAGGCTTTCACTGGAACTCACGCTTGCGCTCAGGCTTTCACTGGAGCTCACGCTTGTACTGAGACTTTCACTCGAGCTGACACTTGCACTGAGACTTTCACTCGAGCTGACGCTTACACTCAGGCTTTCACTCGAACTGACGCTTGCGCTTAAGCTTTCACTCGAACTTACGCTTGCACTGAGACTTTCACTCGAACTGACGCTTGCGCTTAAACTTTCACTGGAACTTATGCTGGCACTCAGGCTTTCACTGGAACTCACGCTTGCGCTCAGGCTTTCACTGGAGCTCACGCTTGTACTGAGACTTTCACTCGAGCTGACACTTGCACTGAGACTTTCACTCGAGCTGACACTTTCACTCGAACTTACACTTGCACTCAGGCTCTCACTCGAACTGACGCTTGCACTGAGGCTTTCGCTGGAGCTTACGCTTGCACTCAGGCTTTCACTCGAACTGACGCTTGCGCTCTGGCTTTCGCTGGAGCTTACGCTTGCACTCAGACTTTCACTGGAACTTATGCTCACACTCTGGCTCTCGCTTTGGCTTATCGACATGCTTGCACTCTGACTCTCGCTTTGACTTACGGATACACTCGTGCTTTGGCTTATCGACACGCTTGCGCTTTGGCTCTCACTATGGCTTACGGAAACACTCGCACTCTGGCTTTCGCTTTGGCTTATGGACACGCTTGCGCTCTGACTCTCACTTTGGCTTATGGACACGCTTGCGCTCTGACTCTCACTTTGGCTTGTGGAAACACTCGTGCTCTGGCTTTCGCTTTGGCTCTCACTCTGGCTTGCGGATACATTCGTACTCTGGCTTTCGCTTTGGCTTTTCGATACGCTTGCGCTCTCGCTCTCACTTATACTTTCGCTTCCACTATCGCTTACGCTCGTGCTTCCACTTATACTTCCACTATCGCTATTACTTCCACTTCCGCTATCGCTCTCACTTGCACTGTCGCTTCCACTCATGCTGCTATGCGGGTTATTACTATTCCCCCAACCATGAGCATTACCATTGCCGTGACCATCACCGTTACCTTTATTTTCTAAAGGCCCTGCACTTGCATCCGTAACCGCCTCCGGATCGCCCTGTATATTATCATCCTCATCTAAATCAAGCTTTTCGCTGTCTTCCGCAGGCTCCACATTGCTTTCATCCGGTCCAGGTTCCCCGCCCTCTTCTGCGGGTTCCTCGTTGCTTTCATCCGGTCCAGGTTCCTCACCATCTTCCGCAGGTTCTACGCCGCCTTCCGCAGGTTCTACGCCGCCTTCGCCCGGCCCAGGTTCCTCACCGTCTTCCGCAGGTTCTATGTCGCCTTCGCCCGGCCCAGGTTCCTCACCGTCTTCCGCAGGTTCCACACCACCTTCACCCGGTCCAGGTTCCCCGCCCTCTTCCGTAGATTCCACGTTGCTTTCAACAGGCCCAGCTTCCGAACTCGTATCATCCTGTTGAACCACATCGGCTTCTCCATCGAGATTCTCCGCCGGAAGAACGGCATCAACGTCGTCGATTTTGTCCTCATTTTCTAACAGCTCATCCTGTGCAGCGGCATATACCACATCCAAATCGGAAATCATGGCCGAACCGCCAAAAACAGTGCCGACCGTAAGGGCTCCTTTAAAAATATGATTCATCTTACTCTTCTTCATTTCTTATCTCCCTAAACTTACCTAAAAACCTTCCATAAAACTCTGCCCTGTATAACTCGGCTTACTTCCCGCTCGTTTTACTCCGTCCATCCCACACTCATCTGCTCATCCTCCACTATCCTTTGATATGCCTGATCAATTAGTATGGAAATGCTTTCCTTTATACGCATATACGTGCTCTGATACATTTTCCACAGACACCTGGGAGTTGCCTTGCTCTCATCCACCCTTGCGTCACGGCATACCGAATTGATTTGATAGTTAATACTGGAGCGAGCCATAGCCTCTCCATCCGGAGATTGGAACACGGCCCCCTCAAGAATCCCCTCCCTTCTTGTGTAATTCAATAATTCCTTCTGTAATCCTTCGGGAATGTGGAGCCTTCTTTTCTGTCTGGAATTATGATATTCCAACTCCACCACGCCTTTTTCCACGGCTTCCACTGTGAGCTGCGGTATCTCCTGAATCCGCATTCCCGCCCCTCCCAGGGTTTTAATCAGCAGATATGCCTTTTCCTTTCCAAGATGCTTTGCCGCCGAGAGAAGCCTTAGATACTCGGTGCGGGATAATTCCGGCTGGATATTCCCCTTTTCCCGACAAAAATCCTCCATCTGCCATTCCCGGTGCCCCAGGTATTGCATAAAGCTGTTCCAGGCAGACATCCGGTTATCAACCGTGGCGGCGGAAAACCCCTGGTTTTTCAGATAAGCCTTCCACTCCGGTCCTGTTTTATTTCCTATAGACTTCTCTTCCGGCAGATACTCATAAAGTCCCAGTAAAATTCTGCGGTAACTTTCCAGGGAGGAACGACTGCGTCCCTTTCCAGACAAATAGGAGAGATAACCCTCTATCCTCTCTTGTGTCAGCTGTTCTTTCCCTTCCGCCAACCTGCCTTCTTTCCCATTTGTTTCCATTCCCTTGGTATCCTCCATTTTCAAACAATACCGCAACAGGATGACGGAACCTCAGAAACGATGTCAGCTCCGAAAAGGGGCGGATTTCGCATTCCGTCCCTGGCTGATTCGTCCGTTTGTCATAATTCTGCTTATATTTTGATGAAAATAGGTGAGATCAGAAAAAAGGTGAGATTAGTTTTCAAAAATTAAAGGAAATTTTGAAGATATCCTTAGAATAATCAGACGCCTTGGAATAAAATGATAAAAAAGGTTAAATTTTTAAAAGCCGCAGTCAAAAATCTTCCTGCGACTCTTAAAATTGTGTCCGGAAAAACCATTGCGCCAAACGCCGCCGCTTCCGGCCGCTTTTTGCTCATCTAAAATAGGAAAAAAGTATTGAATCCTAATTGTCAGATGTGCTATAATTTGTGTACTATAAAGATATATAGTATGCAGCAGTGTACGGAATGCGAATTCCGTCTACATTACAAGTCCCAGCCGATTTAGCTGACGCACATGTTCTTTTCCTGCCGTCATCAAATAAATTCTTGTCGTCTCAATCGAACTGTGTCCCAATATATCCGCCAGCTTTACGATATCCCCATAGGCCTTATAAAACACGATTGCGAACAGGTGTCTCAAATTATGGGGAAACACTTTCGTACTTTCCACTCCCGCTCTGTGTCCAAGCTGTTTCATCTCCCGCCAGACCTGACGCCTTGAAAGCCCTTTTCCACTTCTTGTGCGGAAAATTTCTCCTGACCGGATCTTTGATTTCCGGGCGTAGGCCAACAGTTTACTGCACAGCTTTCCCGGAAGAAGAATTGCGCGCATTTTTCCCTTCAGGTCAACTGTCGTGCGCCCTCGCCTGGCCGCCTCCACCGTGATATATGCCAGCTCGCTGATGCGGATTCCGGTAGCCCCTATTGTCTCCACCACCAGCCCCAGCCTCTCCTTGCCGGTATGCCGGGCGGCTTCCAGAAGTCTTTTGTATTCTTCTCTTGCCAGATCCCTGGAATCCTCCCGAAATGCGCACCTTTGGATATGGAGGAATTTCACCCGGCATTCTTCTATACCGGCAAAACCGAAAAAGCGGTTCAGAGCAGCCAGCCTGGAGTTTACGGTGCTGGGGGCAAATTGCCGCTCCTGCAGACACGCCTTCCATTGTGTCACCAGTTCCTTATCCACCGCTCTGCCGTCCAGCCAGGCAGCAAAGAACCGGACATTGCGCAAATATTTTTCTACCGTGGTCCTTTGACACTCCTCTTTTCTTAAAAATTCCCCAAATTCAGTGATCTTCTCCGCCGTCAGTACATAGCCGCTCATTCTTTTTCCTCCATTGCTCGTAAGTCAACACCCCCGCAGCAAGCTGACGGGGCATCAAACTTGCAACGCAGCAGAGCTGCGGGGTATTGATCCCTGCGGCAGTCGCCAAATGTGCATGCAAGCATGCCCGCTTGGCTCGTTGCCCGCAGGAATAAAGTAAATAGTTTTCACGACTTATTTTACCTTATTTGGTAGTAATGGAAAACAAAATATCTTTACGGAAAGCGTACAGGGTTCCCTTCGGGCATGAATCACTGCAGCGCTCTCTTCTTCCAGCTTCCGAGCTTGTAAAAAAGGGCCGTGAGGCAGGCTCCGAGCACCCAGGAAATCAAAAGGGAGATAAAGATGCAGGCACTGCTTCCCCCCGGAAGCTCCGGAGTTCGGGTAAGGTAAGCGATTCCATAAGCAAGCGGGATCCGGATCGCCACGGTTGTTATCATGGAAATCCACATGGGAGTCACCGTGTCGCCGGCTCCCCGCATTACGCCGGAAAGGCATTGCGTGACCTCCATGGCGATATAGCCCACAGCCAGTATTTTCATCATATTAAAGCTGAGCTCTACCAGTTCGGGCGTCGAAGTGAATATCTCCATCAGATAACGTCCGAAAAGCAGGATCAGGATCGTGATCACCGTCGAGGTTCCCACTGCAATGGCAGTTCCCTCCTTTGTCCCCTGGGTAACGCGATCCATACGCCTGGCACCGATATTCTGCCCGGCATATGTAGTCATTGCGGTACCGAAAGAAAATGCCGGCATCATGGCAAAACCGTCCACACGCATGACAATCACGTTAGCGGCAATAAACATCTCGCCGAAACTGTTTGTCAGAGACTGCACGACAATCATTGACATGGAAAAGATGGCCTGCGTTATTCCGGACGGCAGCCCGAGCCTGGCCAGACTTCCCATATAGTATTTTTCCGGAACCAGATATTTCTTCTCCATGTCAAAAATATCGCGCATACGGCAGAGCTTGATAAAGGACAGCCCAGCCGATACCCACTGGGCGATCACAGTGGCCAGGGCAACACCGTTTACCCCCATTCCAAAATATACCACAAACACATAATCCAAAACAATGTTGATTCCGGTAGCCACCAGCAGATAGACAAGCGCCGATACCGAGTCCCCAAGTCCCCGAAGAATTCCTCCGAGTATATTGTAGAATGCACAACCCGCAATTCCGATAAACAGAATCATCAGGTAAGACCAGCACCAGCCAATGATACTCTCCGGCGTATCCAGAAGACGCAGAAGGGGCATGGTCACAAACGGCGAGATCACCATGACGACCACCGTGGAGGCGAGCGTCAGAGTGATACAACAGCCAATGGATTTGGACAGCTCCTCACGCTGCCTTGCCCCAAAATACTGGGATACCATAATGCCTGCTCCCACGGAAATTCCCACAAACAGAACCAGCAGAAGATTAAGAATCGGTCCTGCGCTTCCCACTGCAGCCAGAGCGTTATCTCCCACAAACCTTCCTACGATAATACTGTCCACCGTATTATAAAGCTGCTGAGCAATATTCCCAATCAGCATGGGAATGGTAAACGCCACAATCTGCTTTCCCGGACGTCCCTGCGTCATGTCGATCGGTGCGAACAGCTTTTTGATAAATTCCATTATAATGTCCTCCAAATTCTGTGTAATGTGTAATTTCAAAATCCTGTATCGTGTGTAATAGTCCTGTCAGCAGTACTGCTCGATTGCCTTTTCAATTCTTCTCTTTACCTCGGCGGCAATCTCCTTTGTCTTCCTATCTTTATATTCATCATAATAGATCGGCGGAAGGTAAATGACCTTAACTGTAACGGGACGAATGGAGTTCTCGTCAAAGGGAATAAACGCATTGATCAACGCACAGGGAACGATAGGACACTTTGCCTTTGTCGCACTCTTAAAGCTGCCTCCTTTAAAATCAAGAAGCTCGTTCCCTTTCCCGCTTCTGGTTCCCTCGGGAAAAATAAGAAAATTTTTTCCCTCTTTAACATCCTGCGAGATTTTGTTTATCACCTGCATGGACTGTCTGATATCCTCCCTGTCCATGCAGTAGGAGTCGAGCGCTCTGATCACCTGCTTCAGCAGAATAATATTACCCGCCTCTTTCTTGGCCACAAACGCAAAGGGTCTCGGACACGATTCCAGAAATACCAATACGTCAAAAAGTCCCTGGTGATTCGGGAAAAAAATAAATCCGTCGTCCGGGGGAAGATTCTCAAGTCCATATGATTCGATGGTAACCCTTCCGGCTCTGTTTGCCTTCTTTGTCACCTTCTTTATGAAACTGTAGCTTTCAACATAAGAAACCTTATCACTTATTCCGCACCACCAGATACGGATAAAATAATAAGGAACCTTCCACAAAAGCCGTATCACCATTAACGCAATTCTCACAGCCCTGTCTCCATCAGTTATTCTTCTTTTCGGTACGCCTGCGCCGCCGTCTCATACAAATCGTTTCCCTGCGTATCGATTACCACGATAACAGGAAAGTCCTTTATTTCCAGCTTTCTTATCGCTTCCGTTCCCAGGTCGTCATACGCAACCGTCTGCGAGCTGACCACAGCCTTTGAGAGAAGCGCTCCCGCACCCCCCACTGCGGCAAAATAAACGGCTTTATTTCTTACCACCGCCTGATGCACCTCTTTCGATCTTTTTCCCTTCCCGATCATGGCCCGAAGTCCCAAATCAAGCAGCTTTGGCGCATATTTATCCATTCGCCCTGCCGTGGTGGGCCCGGCGGAACCGATTGGGCGTCCCTGCCTTGCCGGCGACGGTCCCATATAATAGATTACGCCGTCTTCCAGCGGAAAAGGAATCTTTCCGCCACTGTCCAATGCCTCATTCATTCTTTTGTGAGCGGCGTCCCTTGCCGTATAGATTGTTCCTGACAAATATACATAATCGCCGCTCTTTAATTGTTCCGCCTCATTTTTGTCAAAAGGGACTGTCATATGTCTTTCCATCTGAATCCTTCTCTCCGTCACAGGTTAAAGTTCTCTCACGCAATGCCGGTTTACGTGGCAGCAGATATTTACCGCCACAGGCAGTCCCGCAATATGCGTCGGATAAGTGTTAATATTTACCGCCAGCGCCGTAGTGTTTCCTCCAAGCCCTCCCGGGCCGATCCCCGTCCGGTTGATTCGATCCAGAAGTTCTTCCTCCAGCTCCCGCACATAGGGGATCTCAGAGCGGCAGTTCACGGGCCTTGTCAGAGCCTGTTTGGCCATCAGGGCGCACTTCTCAAACGTGCCTCCGATCCCCACGCCGATCACCATAGGCGGGCAGGCATTGGGACCGGCATCCTCTACCGCAGTGAAGACCGCATTCTTTACCCCCTCTATACCGTCCGCCGGCTTCAGCATAAAAACCCGGCTCATATTTTCGCTGCCAAACCCTTTCGGCGCAACCGTAATGCGCATCCGCTCCCCTGCCACGATATCGTAATAGATAACCGCAGGCGTATTGTCCTTTGTGTTCTCTCTGAAAACAGGATCCCGCACCACCGATTTTCTCAAAAGCCCCTCTTCATATCCCCTGCGGACCCCTTCATTGACAGCGTCCGTCAGAAGGCCGCCTTCCACATGAACCTCCTGTCCCACTTCCAGAAAGACCACTGTCATACCGGTATCCTGGCAGATCGGAATCATATCCTCAGACGCAATTGCTAGATTCTCCTCAAGCTGACCCAAAATCTGTCTGCCAAGCGGTGATTCCTCCCTTTTCGCTGCCTCGCCCAAAGCAGACTTCATATCCTCCGATAGGAAATGGTTCGCCTCGATACACATTTCTTTTATCGCTTCCGCTATTTCATCCACATGAATGCTTCTCATATTCTTTACCCTGTAATTATATCCTTAATCTCTTCCAGTTCCTCGCCGGATACGCTGCCCGCCTTGCCGCTTATCACCTGTCCGTCATCCCGGTAGCGGGGAATCAAATGCATGTGGAAATGAAAGACGCTCTGTCCCGCCACTTCCTCATTGTTCTGCAGAAGGTTAAAGCCGTCGCAGTGCAGCTTCTGTGTCATCTGAACGGTCATCCTTTTCGCAAGCTTCATCACATCCCCCGCCGCATCCTCTGGGAGCTCATAAATATTTCTGTAATGTTCCTTTGGTAGAATCAGGGCGTGGCCTCTGGTAACCGGCCCCAAATCCAGAATCACCCGGAACCTCTCATCCTCATAAATCGTTTTCGAGGGGATCTCCCCTGCCGCTATCCTGCAAAAAATACAGTTTTCATCTCTCATAAATTTCTCTCCTTTCCCGGGTGGTAAATTTATACATGAATCGGGATTTTGCGCTAAAAAGCTTTTTCCATAAAGGCAAACGCCTGATCCAGCGTTCTAAGGATGCGGAAGTCTCCCTTCATCTTCATCGCCCCTCCCATAAAAGCTCTCTGGAAGGTCATCCTTGCATATATGATATCATCCATTGTCTCCCTTTTTACCTGGATTTCCACATCACAGAAGCTTACGCTTCCATAATACAGCTTGCTCTCAGCGCCGTTAATCTCTATAATAAGCGGCTTCCGCTTGCCCTCGATTTGAATCTTGTACACCGCTTTAAAACCAGGCTGAGGAACAAAATGAGCTTTAAAATCGCTGATATATTCTTCCTCTCCATCCTCCGATTCATCATTATCCATCATATCCCTGAAAAAATTGGTCAGCTCCTGGATATCCTCCTTCTGCCTGCGGACATAGCTGTCATCCGCCGCATATCTTGAAAGCTGCTCCGATTCCTGGGGGGTGAGAACCACGTTCTGCGTGATGGAAACCATCTGCTTGACTGCCTGATTGCTGGCCGGGAAGCTGGCAATCTTCTGGTTGATCGTACGGTACATGTTTTCCGCTTTTTTTTCTATGATTTTGTTGTATTCCTCATTGGTTTCAAAAACAGAGGTATCGGCAATATAGCCGCAGATTCCGCTGCAGGGAAGGCCGCCCAGGATCTCCCAGGCGCTTGACAGATTCAGCTTTCCTTCCCGCTCTCCGTAGGTAGTTGACATTACCACAGGGCACATATAGGTTCTTGAAATCTTTTCCTTGTCTCCATACAGCCAGCAGGAATCAAGAAACTGCTGCATATATCCGCCGATTCCATACCACTCCACCGTTGTTGCAAGGATAATGCCGTCGGCCTCTTTCAGTGTCTGAGGCAGGGTCGTTATACTGTTTTTGGCTTCATAAAGGTTGAACCGCTTCACTGACACGTGAAGTTCATCCAGAACCTCCTGCATCTTGTTGATCACATACAAAGTGGGGTCGTCCATCAGGCCTCTTCCGCCGTAATAAATATATATTTTCATACCAGCCTGTCCTTTCACTTGTTTTTCAACGCCTGTTCTATATAGTATAAAGCGGATTTTATCATCTGTAAACAAATTTCAGCCTGCCAAGGCGGATTTCATCCCCCGGCTCGAGAACCACGGACATATTCGGCTCCAGCCGCAGGCCGTTTTTGAAGGTTCCATTGGTTGAATTTAAATCTGTCATATAAATTCTGTTTTCCTCTCTGGCAAATCTCACATGTCTGCGGCTGATACTCTGATCGTTGATCACCATATCAACGCTGCCCGCCAGCTTTCCCGCAGTCAGGGGGAGTCTGCTCAAATCAATATGATTTTTGTTTCCTTTCCCAATCCCATACAGCTTGTTTTCACTGTTTTCCACCCAGGGGATAAAAACCGTATTTCCATGAGCCCTGTTTGCCTTTTCCCTTGCTTTCTCACATACAAAGGTTTCCTGATACGGTTTCTCCGTACTTTCATTGGATACCGCAGCATATCCTTTTCTCTTTTTGAGAAAAATCAGATAGACCCCGCTTACCACAAACAGCGCTCCCACCAAAAGGAATCCGGCGATCAGATAAACGCTCTCCCTCTCGGAGAGATAAAAGGTACGGGAGATATAGCTAAGAAGCACAAAGCTTACGGCACCGGCGAGCATCCATCCAAGAGCCGTCTTTTCCCGGGATTTTACCGTTTTACTCTCCTCCTGCGGCTGCGGCGTTTTGTACTGCTCCACAGGCTCCTCCTCCGGCACCGGCTCCTGAAAGCCGTACAGTTCTTCCTGTGTGTCTCCGCTCTTTTCCTCCGCCCCATCCTCATAGTCCTGATCAAACCACTGAAGCACCTCGTCCAAAACGAACTGGTCTCTTTCAACCAGCTCAAGCATCTTATAAGTAAGCTCCACAGCCTCTCCATCCTCACTGTCAATCCTGCCAAGCAAAAAATCCAGCAAAGACGCAATATATCTTTCCTCCGTCTCACAGGGATAATAGAGAAAAGACAACTCTTTTGTCTCCACATCCGCATAGATAAATTCCGGACGCAAAACCAAATTGCCTTCATTGAGCAAAAATCCTGACATCCCTTCCCCTACGATTTTCAGCTGCATAAAAAGCTGTTGCAGCTGTCGGATTCCGATCCGGGCATTTTCATAAAGGCTTGCCAGGTTCTGCTTTGAGGTGATCTCATAATACAGAAGCATTTCTCCGTTGATATGTCTCTCCTGGCAGGGAAGAAGCCCGTCTATCCTGTTTGCGGTAATCATTCTGCACTGGTACAGATCCGTCATCGGATCTGCAAGCTTTAAGATCACATAATTGTGCCTGAAATCCTTATAATATTTTGTCTCCAACATAAGTATTCACCACTCTCCTTTCTTACCCATTCCTTCCTGTCTTCTTGTCATTGCAACGATTGCCAGCAAATCCAGCCTATCGGCCTGTTTTGTCACAGCAAGCGTCCCCTGATATCCCGTCGTCGATACCGATACCCGGCCCTTGTCGTATGCCACCCTCTGCTCCTGTATTCTGCAGAAAGGATAAAGAGACGCCTTTTTTGCCATACGGCTTTTCAGGTAGGATTCGTCCGGGTCTGTTTCTTCCGTCTCCCCATAAATCACTTCCCCGTAATTTTCCGCCGCATCCGTAAACCGACTGCCACGAAAGGCCAGCAGATAATTATCCTGTGAAATCACACATCTGTTGTAGAGATAAAAACCGCACAGAATAACCAGCATATAGAGAAACAAAACCATCGGCATAAGAAAAGAAGCCTCTACAGTCAGATACCCATTCCACTTCTTATTCATACAGCAAAATCACCTCCATAGCCGCCAGTAGAAAGGGCATGAAGGGAATACACTCTCCCCGCCTTCCCGTCAGCAGCAAACACACCGCATACAATCCTGTCAGAAAAATGCTGATGCAGGCGGCAATTGTACAAAAAATACTTCCCACCCACAATCCGATTACCAGAAGAACCGCCCCGTCTCCATATCCTATTCTCTCTCCGGTCAGAACGGATAACAGCAAAAGAGCCATGCCCGGCAGCATACAGCCGGCAAAATAAAGCGGGGCAGCCCTTCCTCCCGCCGCCACATACAGCACAGCCAAAGCGCCAAAAAGCAGCAGCGGCAAAGCCGGAAGTTTTCTCGTCCTTATATCCCATGCTGAAAGATAGCCCACCAGAAGAAGCGCTGCGCAGCTTCCAATTTTTTCATACATGATCTTATTCCTTTCTTTTATCCCGTACCCTTCTATCCGCAGCTGCGGCAGGGGGGCCTGCCGCCTGCCTCGGATATTGGTACGATAAAAACAGTTCTCTTTATGGAGGGACAGTCAGACCGGCCATGATACTTTCCACCCCACTGCGTTAAATACACAAGACCGGTTTCCCCCGGTTCACACAGCTCGCAGGGATAATATCTGCCTCCAGACTCATTGCGCTTTTCCTCCAGCTCTTCGCCAGCCACCGCATAAACATGGAAGCTGAGATATTTACAGCTCTCCGTCAGATGATATCTGCTCCCTGCCGGAGTGATATATACAAACATCTCCTTTTCGTCTTCCCCCGCTTTCCCGCTGCCGGTATAGCCCACAAAGCCATGGCCGAAAAATCTGTCCTCCATTGTTATGTCCCCCACCGGCAGATACCAGATAAAGGGTTTCATGCTGCAGGCGGTTGTGATCCTGACATCCCCTGATACGGTTTTCTCCACATGGATCACAACTCCCTCTCTCCCCTTCTCCACACACAGAAAAGGCAGTATCTCCTTTTCTAACCGGTCCCTGATCTCTCCTTTTGCGGTTCCCGCATTGTTCCCGCTTTCCTCCTGTGCAAATTTGTCCTGATAGGAATAAAAACAGATTTTGCTTCCGCTCTGGTGCACAGCCGCATAAAGATCACTCTGAAACCTTACGATCTCAAGACTGTAAAGCAGGGTAAACAGGAAAAGAAGAAAGAGAGGCAGTACCAGAGCGCCTTCCAGAGCCATGCTTCCACTGAAAGAGGGGGGAAGGAAAGATGCTCCCTTAAAAGAACTGAAGAGAGATGGGGCCTTTCCTTTTATTGATTTTGCTGGAATTATCCTAGAATAAGAGAGCATCTTTCCTCCCCTCCTTTTTCACTTAATAGTAGCCGTAGGTTCTGGTTAAGGCGTACTCATAGTTCCATCCCCCCTGCGCCATAATGTCTGCGGTAAACCTTTCCACACACCAGTCCATGGAAAAAAGGGGATTCCCCGTGAGATACCGGATATCCATTTCCATCACATCCATTGTACGCAGATTCCTGGTATCCTCAGAAAGCAATGCCAGCATGCAGGCAAGATATTGTTCATAGGTAAGACCCTCCCCGTCCGATACGCCCGCCCCGGGAAGCCCTCCCTCCAGTACCTGCTGAATCCCCGTATTCCAGCCTGATTTATCCATCTCCACCCTTCCGCCGTCCAAAAGACACTTCACATCGGCAATCGTTTCCAGGAAAGCGCAGGCGTACAAAATACTTCTGGTGACAGGCTCGCCAAATTCCGGTTTCAGACTGACGGCATGGAGCGAGAATGCCGCCGCCTGCGCCTCCCCGCAGAGCCCGCCGTTTCCGAAAATCTGATTTACATTGGCTGCAAATCTCCAAAGAAACAGCCTTCCAATGACGGCCCTTAAATTCTCCTCATCCGATCCGTGCCCGCATACGATATATTCCAGCTGATATTTCAGAAGACCATCCTCCTTCTTTTTTCTGTAATTGCCCATCTTTTCAAACAGATAGGAGCGGAAGGCTTCTTCCTCCAATGTGTTTTGAGGCTTCCCCGCATGGTCTGAACGCTTCCCTGCCGAGATGTAATCCGTCCGGATCCGGCCGCCTCCAACTTTTCCCATATTTATTCCAAGCAGGTATAGGACATCGCTTCCAGAAAATCCAAAAATCCTGTCGGCCGGATTCCCAAGCAAAACCTCCTCCCACTCTCCCTCTTCATTTTGGATCACCGGCAGCTCCATGCCGGCAATCTGTTCCTGAAGCTGCCTCCATTCTTCCATGGCATCTGTCTGTTCCAGCCCTTCTGCCCTTGCAGGATATCCCTCAATGCAGGCCTCCTGCCTCTCTATTCCCCGATCCCGTATATAGCACAGCGCCTGCCGCTTCATGGAACTTCCGTTCCCCTGCGCCGCCGTACCGATTCCCCTTACGGACACCTTGCCAATTCTGGCGACGCCCCACGGTTTCCCATTTCCGTCCCTTTCCCTGTTTGCACCCAGATAAAAGCGCAGACGGCTTTCCAAATTCGCACAGGAAGGCTCCTTTCCAAGATAGGTAAGATCCACATAGAGCAGGCCGTATCTCTCGTGGAGCGGGATACTGAATTCCGCAAGAGCGGAATTCATGGCAATATCCACATCCCCCTCCAGCCGGAGCTTTTCCCCGTTGCGGATCGCACTGCCTGTAAGCAGAAGAACAAAGCCTGCAAGAACAGAGAGCGACAGGGACAAAAATACCGTGAGATACCCTTTCATCATGACAGGATCGCAGAGCTGTCCGCCGATATCTTCTGGAAAATGACACCCGTCAATTCCCGGATCTGAGTCTTGAAAATCAGCACCAGGCCGATCAGCACCACAATAATCAAAATAACCTCCACGGTTCCCATTCCTCTGTTATCTCTGAAAATATTTCTTAATCTCTTTAACATCCATTCATCCATCCTTTCTCTTTTACTTGTCAGATGCTTCCAAAGCCGTTAAAGGCCGGAAGCAGAATCAAAAACATGACTACGATTAACATCAGCAGCATTGGAAAAAGCAGCCTGGTTCCCGCCTCCTCTCCCTGCTTTCTCGCTCTGCTTCTTCTCTCGTCAAAGGCAAGCTCCGTCTCCTGAGAAAGCAGAGTCAGCATCCCGCCCTCCCCCTGTCTTAAATGGGCTGAAAGGAGGAACCCAAGCTTACGGCAGTGCGGCTCCCCGCATCTTCTTCCCCATTCCCGGTAAACCGTATCCTGGGCTATTCCATTTCGCAACTGGCAGTTGGAAATGAGAATTTCTTCGTAAAGAAATCGCTTATTTCCCGTCCGGCCGCGTTCCTTCTCATAATCCGCACCCATTTTGAAAAAGGCGTTCTTTACTGTCATTCCCGCTCCCATATACAGCTGAAGCTTACAGACGAATTCCGGATACAGCCTGGAAATCTCCTCCAGCCGCCTGCGGCTTTTACTGCCAAGATCCTGTTTCATTCCATATGAGACAAGTGCGGCCGCTCCAATTCCCAGAAGAAGCAAAAGTCCGCTGCCATCCTGTCTCTTCTCCTTCCAGGTAACCGCCATCCCCTCCACCTCTTCCGGAAGCTGTATCATGTGGTTTTTTTCACTTTTCTCGTCATTGCGCATAAGCAAATCCTCCAGTGCGTTCCGGTACTTCTCCTCTGAATCCAGGCTCTTTGGAAGCAGGCGCACATAAAAATCCTGTTCCCATCGTGCATCCTCATAGGACAGCACCGCTGTCAGTATCACCTCCTCTCCCTGCTTCGCAAGTCCTTTTGTCTCCACTCTTCCATCCGTCCGGATTCTCTCATAGTCGCTGCTCCTCCAGGCAACCGCAAACGGATAGCCTGCAAGGGCGGACGGAAGCGCCAGATCAGACCTCACATTCGCAAGGTCTTCATTTTCTCCCGCTATGAGTCCCGGGATCTCCGCCAGCGCCTGCTCTTTCAGAGCTTCCAGCTCTTTTCGGGTAAAAATGCGCTCCCGCACTTCATATGTAAATTTTTCCGTCCCCAGTACGGTGCTGGCCAGCAGCGTCACCACATAATTCCCCTCTCCCCATTCCTTTCTCTGCAGATGGGTCCCTTCCGCCAATCTGCTCTGAGTCCGGCTGCTCCCACTCAGGCATACGGCGGACACAATCCCGATTGCTGCCACTGCCGACATGACCTTTATTTTTCGCTTCTGGTACTCTTCATACCTTTTCTTTCGGTCTTCACCCGGATACAGTCCTGACAGCATTTCTTCCACTTCCGCATCCACCCTTTGCATCCGGCATATCCTTTCACACAGATTTTCCGGGACTGTGTGAATCCCTCTTCTTCCGCTAACCGCCATTGCCGCTCCTTTCTTCTCACACCCGGATGGAGGCCGCCCTTACTCCGGCCAGATAAGCCCCCAGATAGATACAGAGACACACTGTCATGACAACGACTCCTGACAGAGAGTGGTACATACCGTCAAAGTATCCCGGCGATGTGAATTTCACATAAAGAACCAGAAGAAATGGCATGCCGTTCATTATTTTCTGTTCCAGCCGTCTTGCGCTGAGAATCGTCTCAATTTCCCTCTGGGTCTGGGCCTTACTGCTGATCGTCTGTGCCGTCCTCTCCATAACGGCAGTCATATTTCCTCCGCTCAGCCTGGCAATGGCATAAACCTCCGAAAATTCCTTTATCTCATCAATACCGCTCTCCTCCCCGATCCTTTTCCAAAGCTCCGTTGAGGGAATCCGGTTTTCAAGGCCGCTCTTTATCTCCCGCAGCATGCCGCAGACGGCGCTCTCCCGGCCATAGAGGTCCGCCATATCGCCATAGCTGTTTAAAAAAGCATTTTCAGCCGAATAACCGGCTTTCTGCCCCGCGGTCGCCAGAAGCAGCATTTCCTTGAACTGCCATCTTGCCTCCTGCTTCTTTCTTTGAAGCAGTCCCTTTTTCTCCGAATCATAAAACCAGCATCCCACAGGAAACAGGAAAATTGCCGCCGCCAGACTGTGGTAAAAGCAGTAATCAATCAGCAGGACCACACCGGCTCCTTTCAGGATCAACACGGCCTTTTCTCTTCCCGACAGCGAAAAAAACATATTATTCGTTATATCCTGCCGCCTTAATTTTTTCATCCCTTTTCAATTCCCCTTTTTTTGTCAACTTTCCCATAACTCTTCCTCCGTCCGCCTCCCCCTTTTCCTCAAACTGAAACAGTGTCTGCAGGGCGACCTCCGTCCCTCTGACAGATACAGGCTCCACAATTTCCATCACGCGCCTGCTTCCATCCCGCAGCCTGCCGAGATGAACCATGAGGTCAAACCCCGAAACAATCTGCTTGCGTATAGCCGCTATGGGAAGCTCCATCCCCATCAAAACCATGGTTTCCAGACGGCTCACCACGTCTCGGGCACTGTTGGCGTGAACCGTGGTCATGGCGCTGTGCCCCACATTGACGCTCTGCAGCATATCCACCGCTTCCTTTCCCCGAACCTCGCCCACGATAATTCGGTCGGGGCGCATCCGCAGGGAGGTCCGTATCAGGTCTCTTATGGTTATTTCCCTGCAGCCCTCCACATTGGCATTTCTTGTCTCCATGCGCACCAGATTGGGGAGATTCTGAAGCTGAAGCTCCGCACTGTCCTCAATCGTAATCACCCGCTGATCCTTTGGCACCATTCCCGAAAGCGCATTCAAAAAGGTGGTCTTTCCGCAGCCCGTTCCTCCGCTGACCAGAATATTACAGCCGGCCTTCACCAGTTTTTCCAGAAAGGCGGCAGCCTCCTCGTCTATGGCTCCAAGATCAATCAGCCGCTCCATGGTAATCGCTTCCTTCGGGAAACGGCGTATGGTCAGAATCGGTCCGTCAATGGCCACCGGATAGAGCACGGCGTTCACCCTTGATCCGTCTCTCAGCCTCGCATCCACAATCGGGGAGGCTTCGTTTATTACCCGGTTGCAGTCCGCCGCTATCTGCTGTATCACATGGTTCAGCTTTTCCCTGGAATCAAACCGGACGTCAAGCTGTGTCAGTTTTCCGTACTTCTCCACAAATACCGGCTGCGTCCCGTTTACCATAATCTCCGTTATCTCCGGATCATTGATCAGATCCTGCAGGATTCCCAGACGCCTGATCGCATAGAAAATTTCCCGCCGCAGAGCCGCCTTGGCCTCAAGTTCCAGATATCTTGTCTTTCCCTCTCTCAGAATTTCCTCATCGATCATCTCCTGTATCTCTTCCTCGCTGGTCTGCCTGGTCAGATCCATTCTCCCGATAATTTCTTCCTGCAGCGCCGCCAGATCACAACCCGTGTCCGAACAGATCCGGAAATATTTCTTTTTTGATGTATCCTGCCAGCTCTCCATAAGTCAGTTCCCCAAAATGAAGGGGCAGCTGTCTGAAGATCGGCAGATTCCATTTCTTCGTCTTTTCTGTGATTTTTCCATACTGCATGTCCTCCAACGCTCTCTCGTATTGTTCAATTTTTGCCTCGGCCAGTGCGTCTTCCCTCACAATGGTGTAAATGTGGTCACAGTTTTGCAACACCTCCCACAAATCAAGAAGACTGTCCGACAGATCCAGAATGAGATATTCATATCCGCTCACTCTCTCGATTTCCCGAAAGAGATCCACCCATTGAGCGCCCCGAATGCCGGCAAGACTATGATAGACCTCTGCCGGAGGTATAAAGTCCATGCCGTTTATGCTCTCTACCATGCTCTCCAGACGGTAAAACAGCTTTTCCCTGGCACAGCTGAAATAATATGCCAGATCAGCTATATCGCTTTTGAAAGTCCGGTTTAACATTCGGCCAAGTCCCGAATAGGCCTCAAAATTTAAATAAAGGGTTTTTCCGCGACGGGCCAGCATCTGGCCCAGAGTCAATGAAAATGTGGTTTGAAGACACCTTCCAACCGGTGTGTAGATTCCAATGATGTGCATCTTTTTGGTTCCGACTCTGAGAACCGGCCCGGAGTCCTGTACCTTCTCCGTATAGTACTCCATGACCTCCCGCAGCACGTTCTCGCAGGACTGGTACTTGTTTATATGGCACAGAGCCCGGTTCAAATTGTTTCCATTCTCGCTGAGAATAATAATGTGCGGTATTTTTAATTTTTCAACTTCCTGTTGATATGCGCTTTCTGATATGAGCAGGCATTCGATTTCCTCTTTTTCCGCATAGGAGAAGAAGATGTCCGCCTTTGTAAAGACATGGATTTCAAAAGGCACGTTTTCCTTTTCACTGATAAAATCCATCAAACGATATGCATAGCTCTCCTCACCGTCAAAAACCGCAAGGATTCTTTTGTTCAATCATTACCCCTTTCTGCTTTATGAAAATGTCAAGCTGCTGGTAATTCCCGTTACTCGAAAAGGTGGAAAGAAACTTTCCTGTGACCTTCCTTGGAATGCGCCCGCATCCCTCGTAGAATAGAAATTATTGATAGATCACTAACTAAGACTGTCTTTCGTTGTAATCTGAATTATATATAAGAATTTTTTACTTGTAAAGTAGATAGAAGTAATTTTTTTAATTTTGGTAAATTTTTCCAATTTTTTATTTCATTTTTTACCCTGATTACCGGAAAACCCAGTGTTTTCAAGGCTTCCCGGCAATTAAAAAATTACCAAAGGGACGATTTACAGCATCATATACAGATGAATTCCATACAGCATCAGCACGCCAGGGAACCCCAGCGCACCGGAGGCGGCAAAGGTGACGGGGTTATAGCCGATCTCCATGCCCGGCACTCTCCCCGACAGAAAAAAATTCACAAAATAGATCAAAAGCATCCCCAGAACTCCCCGCAGTACGAAATTTACAATCATTTCCGTACGGTTTCGGAACGCTCCTATAAGCAGCACCGCCGCAAGCACTCCCACTATCCATAATACACCGCTGTAAGTATCCATTCTATCTTTTCCAACTGTTTTTTCATAACACTATATGGCATACGCAACGCAAATATTCCATTTATTTCCGCACGGCTGAATAAACGTTTTTTTTTGTGTTTATACTTCTTTTCAGAGGTAATTATTGGATAGGACCGGAATATGATGTAAAAGAACCGAAGCGCAGCTGGAAACTCGCTTGCGATATGCAGGAGGTATCGATATGAAAATGTTTTTTGGCCAGTCCTCAAAGACAAATCGCACCATGTCGGAACGGGAAATCGAAAGAAACGCACTTTTATCCGATCTGGAAAAAACAAAAAGAGCCCTGGAAATTGCGTATGCGGGCTTTGACAATGTCATTGAACCGGATCTGATCGACTGTTATATTTACGAGGTGAATTCCGTGTTAAAGCGATATAAATTTTTAATGGAACAGGCAGCACACTTAAGTATGCTGCCTGATGAAAATGAACATTTTTCTTCTTTAAGCCAGGAAACCCCTGCTGCCTCCCTCATTGGTTAAATTTTCCGTCAGGCTGTTTCTTCCGTAGGTAAGACCCGCATAGACTGTCTGCGTATTTTCCATGACCGGAGCCGAGGTATCCTGCGCACTGACGGTCTCGTAGGCATCGTGGAGCTTGCGCATCATGGCCTTCACAGGCGCAAGTTCGGCGGCGCTGTATCTTACGTCCGCCCTTGTCATCTGTCTGTCGAAAAAAGTATACAGCGCAAGCAGATTACCTGCCAGAGGATAGTCGTAATTTAACGATGCCATCAGCTCGTGCAGGCATCCCTTGGCCCGCTTTATTTCCTGTCGAAACGCCTCTTTCTCCTGCACCCCGTAAGCTTTTTCGGCCTCGCCGATGTAGGCCAGGAACATTTCATAGAGAATCACCACAAGCTGAGTCCTGTTTGCCCCTGATATCCTGCGCGTAAACTGCTGTTTCAATTCCTTCGTCACGGCTTAGCCCTCCCATCCCTTTACAGACATGTATTCCATTACTGCAGCAGCTGGAGAACCTGGGACGGTCGTTCGTTTGCCTGGGCAAGCATGGAGGTGCTTGCCTGGGAGAGAACCTGCATGTTGGTATAGTTCGTCATCTCCTCCGCCATGTCCGTATCCATGATGCGGGCATACGCCGCCGTCATGTTTTCCTCTGTGATATCAAGGCTGCTGATGGTGTGCTCGAGACGATTCTCGTAGGCTCCCAGACGGCTTCTCACGCTGGAAATATATTTGATCGCCGTGTTGGTTCTCTCAATGGCGTCCTTTCCGCCCTCCTGGGTGGTCAGATCAATGGAATCGATACCGATTGTCACAAGGGAAATCTTGGGAATCCGGATATCCAGCTGCTGTCCCTCGTTGGCGCCGATCTGCTTATCCAGAGAGCCAAAGCCCTCCAGCTCCACGGTCAAACTATAAGTCTGCTCCGGCGCATCCGGCGCAAGCTCAAATTTCATCTCAAAGTTATGGCTTCCCGTAATGGTAACCACCCTGCCGTCCACATCCGTAATCTTTGCGTCAGCAGGGAACAGGCCTGCCCCTGCGGTAAAAGTGGTTGCCGTGGGGTCAAGATTCCCCTCTGCGTCATATTTGACATCCAATGTCAGCTCGTAAATACCAGCAGTGGTCTCGTCGCTGTAATAGCTCACCTTCACATTCACATCATTCGTATAGCCCCTGAGATCAAAGGATCCGTCCAGAAGGGTCTGGCCGTTAAACTGCGTGTCCGTGGTGATTCTGGTGATCTCGTCCTTTAACTGCGCGACCTCCTTGTTGACAATTTCACGATCTTCGGGCGTCAGCGTTCCGGTGCTCGCCTTCACCGAAAGTTCGTTGATTCTCTGGAGCATATCATGGATCTCGCTCAGGGTCCCGTCCGCCACCTCGATAATGGAGACACCGTCGCCCGCATTCTGATTCGCCGCCTTCAGGCCCTCGATCTGTGCATTCATCCTCCTTGCAAGGGCAAGGCCGGATGGATTATCCTTGGCGTTCACAATCTTAAGACCGGAGGACAGCCTTGCCAGAGAATCCGCCAGTTTTTTGTCGTTCTTGTTTAAGGAGTTGGTTGCCATCACTGCGGAGGCATTGTAATTGATCTTCATATTCTGCTTTCCTTTCTATTTGCTGATCTTCTGAACAAACCCGATATATACCTTTGCCGCTCTGTACAGGGCGTCCGGAGTCTGTCCCGAAATTCTGTCCTTGCTGATCCTCAGAGAAAATTCCCTGAGATTCAGGTCTTTTCCGATCAGAAACCGGATGTCACCTGCCTCCATCCTTTCCTCTGAGAGCATTTTCCCAAAGAGCTCCTGTTGCCCCTTCATAAGGCTGCCGCCCTCTTGCCTGCTGCAGCTGCAGTATCCGGAAAGTCCGGCCTTTGTGTAAGTAAATTCCGCAGCGCACTTTCCCAGAAGCTCCGTCTCCAGGGTAATTGCCACTCTGGCCTCTTTTCCGTCTCCATGGATCATTTTCAGGTTGATTGCCGTGACTTCGCCATTGATCCGCACCGGCATTTCATAATTTTCTTCCCTTGCCATGGATTTCATAAAGGTAATCTGCTTGTAGAGAATGCTCATGGATTTCAAATCAAGAGACTGCCCCGTCTGGCCAAAGGCCGCATCCCCCAGCGCCTGCTGCATGCGGCTCATAAGCCCCTCATAAGCTCCAAAAGCGGTCTGCCTGTCCGTAAGCTTATCCGGGAATTCCCGGAACGCAAACTCCGCAGTCTCCTGATTCCCGCTCCTTCCAGGTGCGTCTTCTGTCTGCGCCTTACGGCTCTCTCCCAGCATTCTCCGGAACCTCGAAAAGCCGTCATACGATCCCTTAAGCAGCTCGCCGGCCGCCTTCAGGTTATCCGCCGTGACCTCCTGCCCGTAATTCATGAGCTGGCGCAGGACGGCCTCCTCGCTTCCCGCCGCATGCCTGACCTCCTCAAACAGTGTATGTTCAAATTCGGCCTGTGCCCTGACGGTCTGCTCATCCTCCACGGCGTCCTCCAGATCCTGTCTGGTCCTTATGTAGCCTTTCTGTATCTGCTCGGTGATGGTTTCGGCATCCGTCCGCTTCGCCTGTACGCCCGCAAACTCATCCCTCACCGTGTAATCCATATGTTTTCTTCTGCTGGTTCTCACCGCCGCAAGCAGATTGTCCAGCGTCTGGGAAACTCCCGTCTGCACAAGGGCTCCCACCGCTGCGTCATCCCCCTTTTCCACCTGGCGCAGCAGTCGGTAAATACCGATATATGCGCTTCTCTCCTCCTCGGAAATGTTATTTTTCTTCTCAAGTTTATAGAGGAATCTGCTGTAGGATTCCAGCTCTTCGGACATATCCTGTCCTCTGCCGTCCAGATAAGCCTTAAGCTCTTCAAGGGACATGGTAAGGGGATTTACGCCCTCCCGGATCATGGAAAGCACGGTCTGCGGCTTCATCTGTCCGACCACCTGCGTAAGGAGCGCTTCCGAATGGCGGATGCTCTCAAAGTTCTCCTCCGTCATCTCCATGCTGTTGTAACCCATAATACGGATCACCTTACGGTTCTCCTGCGTAATTTCCCTGCCAAGGTCTGCCAGGATATCATCCACATTCTGAAACGCCTTCCGGATCGAATCCCCCATATCCTTTCTCGGCGCAGTCATAAGCGCTTCGTAGCTTTCTCCCGCCCTCTGGTACTGCGCTTCCTTTATCCTGCCGGCGCTCTCCACCTCCGGCAGGGTATCTGTATCCGACACCTGGGCCGCCACTGCCGCAGGTGCGTTTCTGATTGATTCCAGTGTAAAAAGCGTCTGCTGATATAAGCCGCTCTTTGCCCTGGCCTTTTCGGCATCCGCCTCCTGGACCAGCGCTCCGGCATCCTGTCCTTCCGCTTTTTTGAGATTCTCCACCAGTCTTTCCATGGGAGCCGTCTCAATATGAAAACCGCTGCGCAAAAGCCGCAGGTTAGCGGTCACGGTCATGGAAAGCCTGACCTCCTCCAGCATTCTCCTCGCCTTAATCGTTTCAGGATCCTGTATCCGTTCGGGCTCCTGCGGCGCTTCCACGGTTCCCTTTTTGATCTCATCCGAAACATAAATCAGATTTTTGAGGTTATAGGGAAGCTCTCTTGCAAGAATCACATCCACCGCCCGCTCATCCAGCTGCCGGGTCTTCTCGCAGATGGCGGCCGCCCGCTCCATCTGACTTTCTCTTTGACTGATGTCAGCCCTGGAAGGGGAAATTCCATCTGCGATGGCAGCCGCCGCCGACCGGGCAAAATCCTCCTCCCCTGCGGGGAAATTCAGCTCTGAAAGCCGATGCATCCGCAGGAAGGTGTCTTCGTTCAGCGGAATTCCTTTTTCGATCAGCCACATGGCTTCCCTGCGCGTATCTTCCTCCACGGAAAATCCCGCTTCCTCAATCACCTTTTCGATCTGGGGCATAAGCTTTTCGTAGTCGATATTCTCCGGCTTTCTGGCATAATAGCCGGATACGCTCCCTGCCTCGTAATAGCCCCGTCCCTGGCGGCCCGCATCCTCAACCGCAGAATACCTGGCCATATAGAGATTTTCCACCGTGGGATCCAGCCCGTTCTCCACCATATATTTTACGGAACCCTCAGGCAGATCCGGAACCTCATTCATGGTATTCCAGGCTTCCATTACCGCCTCGGCGTTTTCTCTGGTAAGCGGAATATCCTTTTCTTCAAATTGATTCTTAAGCGTCCTCGCAAAAGCGGGACTCCCTGTAATATCCTCCAGTTCGGCCATATCCAGCGTGTCCGTGTACCCTGTCACCTCAGCGCCGCCCATCAAAAGTGCCGCCTTGATCCGGTCAACCACCGTGACAACCGTTTCGATATCCGTGCTCCCCGGATGGAAGCCCTCTCTCTGCATTCTCGCAAAGTCTTCATCGGACATTGTGCCTGACATCACAGCCATATAATTCCTGCGGGCCGTGATATCCTCCTGTCCGGCCGCCTGCGCCACCTCTTCTATCGTCCGTCCGCGGTCTGCATAGGCGCCGCTGCCCATGGCCGAACCGTCAAGATCCAGCACAAAACCGCTGCGGGATGCCTTCCCGGCACGGTCGCAGTCCCTGTATAAAGCCGCGCCTCTTTCCGCATTTACACGAGTGTGGGCAGCGCTTCTGTCTGCCCCGTCAAAGTTAATCTTCATATGACAACTCCGTATTTCTTCTCAAAAATGTTCCAAAAAAGGGTGAATGCGCTTTTACACATTCACCCTTTATTTCGGCACGTTGGTTTTGATTCTTAACCTTTAGAACACAAAGATTGCCGCTGTGTACGGCGGAAGGTCAAAGGAGATATTGTACTTCTGGTAATTGCATTCGCCCTTTACGGCCGTAACTGCGGCAGGGATTTCCCCTCCGTTTCCTCCAAACCGCTTATCATCGCTGTTGAGCAGCAGCCTGTACTTTTTCTTTTTCGGCACCCCTATCTTGTAATCCTCCCATTTCATGGGCGTTAAGTTGATCACAAACAACAGGTTGTTTTTGCCGTCCTCCGATTTACGGCAGAAGCTGTAGGTACTTCTGTCCTTATCATCACTGTTCAGCCACTCAAAGCCGAACCAGTTGTTGTCGTTCTCATACATGCAGGGATATTTGCGGTAAATGGCAAGAAGCTCCTTCACATATTCCTGCATTCCTCTGTTCAGCTCCTCGGCAAGCAAAAACCAGTCCAGCTCCCTCTCCTCGCTCCACTCCCTCTCCTGGGCAAACTCCTGGCCCATAAAGAGAAGTTTCTTGCCTGCATGGCCGAACATATAGGTGTACCCCGCCCTCAGATTGGCATACTTGTCCACCTTGTATCCCGGCATTTTATTTACCATGGAGCATTTCAGATGAACCACCTCGTCATGAGACAGAGGAAGAATATAATTCTCGCTCTCATTATAACTCATGGCAAAGGTCATGGCATAGTGGTTGTCTTTTCTGAAATAGGGATCCAGCTTCATGTACTCACAGAAATCATGCATCCATCCCATGTTCCACTTGAAGCTGAAGCCAAGGCCTTCCTCCTCCACCTTTCCGGTCACCTTCGGCCATGCGGTGGACTCCTCCGCAATGGTCATAAATCCCGGATAGGTTCCACGCACCACCGAATTCAGGTGCTTGAAGAACTCAATCGCCTCCAGGTTCTTGTTTTCCCCGTATTTATTGGGCACCCACTGCCCGTCCCTCTTTCCATAGTCGAGATAAAGCATGGATGCCACTGCGTCCACCCGGATCCCGTCCACATGAAACTCCTTGATCCAGAACAGCGCATTGGCAATCAGGAAATTCTTGACCTCGTTTTTACCGTAATTAAAAATCTTGGTCCCCCAGTCAGGGTGTTCCCCCTTTCTCGGATCCGGATCCTCAAAAATACATTTTCCATCGAATCTTCCAAGCCCGTGTGCGTCCGTGGCAAAATGAGCCGGAACCCAGTCGAGAATCACGCCGATCTTGTTTCTGTGGAGCTTGTTAATCAGATACATAAAGTCCATAGGCTCCCCGTAACGGGAGGTGGGAGCATAGTAGCCGGTCACCTGATAGCCCCAGGAACCGTCAAACGGATACTCCGCAATTCCCATCAGCTCCACATGGGTATATTTCATCTCCTTCAGGTATTCCACAATCCTGTCCGCAAACTCGCGGTAATTGTAAAATCCCTTCTCCTCCGGTCTGGGATGACGCATCCAGGAGCCTATATGGCACTCGTAAATCGCAAGGGGCTCCTTCTGGTAATCCCTGGCGTCCCTCTCCTTCATCCAGGTATCGTCAGACCATTTGAAAGCGGAAATGTCAGCGGTTCTTGATGCGGTTCCGGGACGCAGCTCCGCCCAGTTGGCAAAAGGATCCGCCTTATACAGCTTTTCCCCCTCCGGCGTGGTAATCAGGAATTTGTAGAGCTCCCCGGTTCCCACCTCCGGAATAAAAACCGCATAAATACCCACGGGTCCAAGCTTTTCCATGGGATGGGAGGTCTCGTCCCATCCGTTAAACGTACCGATCACATGAACGCTTGCCGCATTGGGCGCCCACACGCCGAAGAACATGCCCTTCACCCCGTTCTCCACGGAAGGATGGGCTCCGAGCTTTTTGTAAATGTCATAGTGCGTGCCCTGGGAAAACAGATATTGGTCTGCCTCCGAAATAAATACCGTTGCTTCTGATTGTTTCTTTTTTTCCATACAAGAATAACCCCCATTTTATTAATAGTGCATAAAATCGTTTTCTCTTAGAACGATCATGTCTTCCCTGTCGTATCTCTTTCCAAACAACACATCGAAATAATGCTTCGGCGTCTTCTTGTCAGCGTAATAAATTGCTTCGTCCACCAGCTCCTCGATCTCCGAAAGAGTCACCTCATGATCGCTGGTCTGCATATCCGCAATCCTGGTATGCAGGGCCAGAACCCCAAGCTCATCTATGGAATACTCCTGTTCCAGCGCATATTTCTTTGCATATTTCACAAGCGTCTGGTCATCCAGCGCCTCCAGATCCACGCGCAGATTGAAAATGGCAGAAAGCGCTTCGTGCTTTGCAAGAAAATCGTTCATGGGCGTCTTCGCATCCTCCAGTATGACCACAAGCCCTCTGCCCTCCTGGTTCATTTCCTTCGCAAGCCCTTCTGCCGCAGCCTTTTTAAGGGTTGAGGCTTTCTCTATGATCAGGGCCCCGCCAGCCAGCTTTGCAAGCGTCGCACCCACGTCCTTTTTATTCATGGTATCGCCGGAAATTTTGGCGACCCTTCCCGAAAAATTGTTGTCCGTCAGTTGAATTTCTTTTACCAGGAGCTTGGCCAGCGCTATGGTCCCCGTGCCCTCCTCTCCTGTCACAATCACATTGCCCGTATAGGAGGCCATGCTGATATTGTCAAGGGCCTCCACGATCTGCCTTCTCGTCTTCTTATGATGGATAAAGGGGGCAAACTGTTCTCTCTCGCTCTTGGAAAGCTCACGGCTTTTGTATCCGGCCCCAGGCTTGCTCTGGGACTCCTCATCCGCCGTCTCCTCCGCATCTGCCGTCTCCTCCTCAGAAACTTCTTCACCCTTGTCTGTTTCCTCTGCACCCCCATCTTCCGGCTCCGGGATTTCTTCCTCCCGCTCCTTCGGGATCTCGGAAAGGCTCTCATCCTCCTCGAAAAAGTCTTCCTCCAGGCTCACCTGCGTCTCTTCGGTCTCTGGTTCTGTCAGAATTTCCTCTGACAGCCCGGGCTCCTCTTCCTTCGGCATCTTTCGGGGCTCTTCCCTTACCGTCGGCTCCGCAGGCGTCTCCTTCCCTGACAGCTGGGAGCTCTTCACAATCCTGGGCCTGCTTGCCTGCTCCTTCTTTCGCTGCTCTTTCATAGCGGCGGAGACAATCGCATTTTCAAGCTCCTCCAAAAGCCCTGATTTGGTGGATTCGTCAAAATCCGCAAAAAGCGCATTCGTCTGTTTATGTACCCGGTCTTTGAGCTCATTGAGCATTTTCTGTTCATTTTCTTTCTTGATCTTCTCCCACTCCGCCATAATGTCGGAAATACTGAGCTGTCCGGTAATCTGCTTTTCCACTTTCTGTTCATCAGGAACCACCAGGCTGAGCTGCCCGTCGTATTCCTGGGAAAGAATATCGTCATACCCTGACGCCTTATGAAAGGTCCGGATAATTCCCGTATTGCCAAGAGCCGGGTTTGCATCCGCTTTTGGAAGCTGCTGCATCTTTTCGGGCTGCACAGCGACTTCCTCCGCCAAAGGCTCCTGCTGCGGTACGGGCTCAGGCGCCGCAGACGGCATGCGTACCTGCTTTGCGGCGGCTCCGTCCTTCTCAATCAGCTCGGATACCACGTCCTCCACATTGACCTCGGCCGTATTTCCAAAGAATACTTCCTCGGATACCGGCTTCTCCTGTCTTGCGACATCCGGCACCAGAATCTCCTGCGAAAGAGGCTCCGGCTCTTCCACATCCTGCTCCTCAACTTCAGCGCCGGCTGCTTCCGGTTTCTCTCTGCCCGCCGCTTTTTCCTGCATATTTTCCGCCGCAGCCTCTCCTCTCACATCCGGCTTTCGAGCGCCGGAATTTATTTCGGGCTCCTCTTTCTCCAAAGCCGCCTGCCGCTCTTCCTCCTCCTGTATGGGATTATTCTCCAGAAATTCCTTCATGCTTTCCGCCAGCTCTTTCTGGAGGTTGAGCGTATTGAACTGGCTTACGTCCACGGTCTTTACCTGAATATCGTCAAGATCTTTCTTTGGTATCTCCTGCGTGGGATCCGTGAGAACGTTCTGCTCAATGCTGAACTCATCATCATCCTCATCCTCTGTCTCCGTGTCCGCTTCCTCCTGGATGGCCTTCCCCTCGGACACGATCTCAGGTTCGCTGATCCCTCCATTGTCCTTAATCTGATCATACTTATTCTGCTGTTCCTGCGTAAGGGGCTGATGAAGCTTTTTCAGCTCCAATGCCTTCAGCACGTATTTCCCCTCGCTGAACCACAGAAACATCTCATCACATTCTTCCACGCACTTGGATTCCAGCCCCACCCTGTGATACAGGTAGGCCAGCTCATATGCCCACTTTTCCCGGTAGTCTCTCTTCTTGAACTCCTCGAGTACTGCGATTCTCTCTTCCAGGCTCACCTCCTGCGCCTCGTAAAGCTTGTACTGGAGGATATACCGGCCCGTATCCTTTGGCGCAAGCTGTACAAATTCCTTATAGTACTCAATGGCCTGTACATATTCCTCCAATTTAATGGATAACTCACAAAGAGAATAGACAATAAGACGCCCTCCGGCATGCCTTGCATAGGCAAGAAGGAGAATGTCCCTGCTATCCTCATATCTTCTGTTTATTTTATATAAATCGCTGATGGTGCACAGCATCATAACGCTTTTGACCCTGCGCCAGTCAATGCTGTCCGCTATCTTAACGGCCTGCGCATACTCGCCCTCCGCAATCAGTGCCTTAATCTCGTCCGCCCGTACTTTGTACTCATATTTATCCAAAATGCTCACCTCATAATAAGCCTGTTTTCATCTTTTTAGTGTACCATAAGGTCATATTCCTGTCAAAAACTATCCTCATATAAGTTATGAAAAACCGGCTATTTCCCGGGACAGGCAATTGCAGAACCGGGCAAACTGCTCCAATGCGAGCGCTTCTCCACGGATCGACGGCTCAAATCCCAGCTTTTCAAGGGCCGCCGTCGCCTGCTGTCTTGAAACCCCAAGCTCTTTGGCATTGCCAAGGCTGTTTGCCAGCGTCTTTCTTCTCTGGTTAAAAGCCGCCCGGATCACGGCAAAAAGGAAACGCTCGTCGTCCACCTCCACCGGTGGCTTCTCATAGCGGTCAAGCCGTATCACCGCGCTTCCCACACCGGGCCTTGGGATGAAACAGCCGGGGGAGACGCTGGCAACCACCTGCGGCCTTGCGTAATACTGCACGGCAAGGGACAACGCCCCGTAATCTTTAGTTCCAGGTCCCACCTGCATCCGCTGCGCCACTTCCTTCTGCACCATGACCGTAATGCTCGCAATCGGCGCATGGCTTTCAAACAGCCCCATGATAATGGGCGTGGTTATGTAATAGGGCAGGTTTGCCACCACTTTGACCGGCTTTCCCTGATTTTTCTCCCGGATCAGCCCGCAGATATCTATCTTAAGGATATCCTCGTTTATCACCGTCACATTGTCATACGGGGATAAGGTGTCCTCCAGAATCGGGATCAGGGCCCTGTCAATCTCAACGGCGATCACTTTTTGCGCACTCTGGGCAAGGTACTGGGTCATGGTCCCGATACCGGGGCCGATTTCAAGCACGCAGTCCGCTCCGCTGATCCCGGCGGATTCAACGATCTTTTCCAATATATTACTGTCAATCAAAAAATTCTGTCCGTAGCGCTTCTGAAAATTGAAATGATATTTTTTGAGGATTTCTATGGTGCCTTTAGGATTTCCAAGTGTGGGCATGGCCTCTCTCCGTTTCTTCTTTTATTGCGGAATTTTGAATACTCTGTATGCGTTTTGCTCTGTGATTTCGATTACCTGCCGGGTCTCCATTCCTTTGATTTTTGCAATTTCCTGCGCAATATAAGGAAGGTTTAGAGAGCTGTTTCGCTTCCCCCTGTTTGGAACCGGCGCAAGATAAGGGCTGTCCGTCTCGAGAACCATGCTTTCTATGGGAAGATATTCCACCACTTCCCTCAGCTTTCTGGAATTTTTGAAAGTGACCACGCCCCCGATTCCAAACAGAAATCCCATGGAGAGATATTCCGCCGCCATCTGCCTGGAATAGGCGTAGCAATGAATAATTCCCCCCGCTTCAAAGGCCCTGTGCTCTCTCATCAGCTCATAAGTGTCTCTGGCAGCCTCTCTCGAGTGTATCACAAGCGGAAGCTCCGCTTCCTTTGCCATCTCGATCTGTCGCGCAAACCACTTCTTTTGAATCTCTCTGTCCGGATTGTCCTCCCAGTAATAATCAAGCCCGACCTCGCCCACTGCGACAACCTTTCCTCCCCTGGAAAGGGAATTGTCCCTGACCAGAGATACCAGGGCGGCAAAATTCTCCTCATTCAGCTGCGCCGTGCCGGATGGATGCACACCAAGCGCCGCATAAACAAAGGGGTAGGTACGGCCAAGCTCCAGAGTGGTCTGGCAGCTTTCCAGATCCGCCGCAATATTTACAATCCTGCCGATGCCATTTTGCTCCATGCCGGAAAGCAGCTCCTCCCGATCCTGGTCAAAGGCCTCGTCATCATAATGCGCATGCGTCTCAAAAATCATTGTCTATCTCCCTTTTGAATATTCCTGAAAATTTTCTTAAAAATTTTTAAAAAAAGACTTGCATTCCAAAAGACATTATACTATAATAACACTTGCGTTGCAAATGATGAATTACAAATGAGACGCACCGCTAGCTCAGTTGGTAGAGCACCTGACTCTTAATCAGGGTGTCCAGGGTTCGAGCCCCTGGCGGTGCATTTGGAAGTACCATTTTTGAGGACATAATCGCCTTGGGGATGGTGCTTTTTCTATGCGGACGAGCCATGTACCGTGCCATTGGAAGCATGTGAAAGCTTAGGACGCCCGCATCCTAAGCTTTCACATGCTGTATCTTAAACTGTTTGGGCGTGATGCCCTTCCATTTTCTGAAAATCTTAATCAGATGGCTGCTGTCCGAAAACCCCGTTTCCTGACTGATATAGCTCAAATCAAAATCCGTAAACAGCAGAAGATCCTCGGCCTTGCAGATGCGCATGAATTCTATGTATTCCTTGCAGGATCTCCCATAATACTGTTTAAAGCTCTTGGCAAAATAAGAATAGCTCATGTTGCACATATCCGCAAGTTCCTCAACCTTGATCGTCTCCCCCACGTGCGCATCAATGTAAGCCGTAATCTCATGAATGGATTCCACCTCAGAGGAACGGACAGCGGCAACATCCGTGTCAAAGCCCCTCTCCCTCCAGAGCCGGATCAGCTGTACCAGCAGATAGCAGATCTTATTGTGGACGATCATATCGTAGCCGTAATTTTTGTTATCCAGCTCTAAGCGGCATTCCTCAAACAAATCCGAAACCGGGATATGTTCAACGTCCTCCGCCCTGAAACAGATCGGCATTTTGCAGCTCCTCGCACTGTTCAGAATCGTTCTCAGTTTGGGGGCATAGCTGTTCTCCGTATACAGATGGTTCACATCGAATTTGAGCACCTCGTATTTCTGCGGAATATTGGCCGCCGCGCAAATGGCATGCACTGCCTCCGGGTGAAACAGGATCATATCCCCGGCCTCCACAAGGTAGCTGTTCCCGTCGCATTCTACAAATCCGGTTCCCTCCCTCATATACACAATTTCCATGAAATAGTGCCAATGTGGTCTGACCGAAAATCCCATCGTCGATGTGTTAAACAAAAACGCTTCATAAGGTGAATTCAGAGTATCGTTGTATTCAAACAAGTATTGCATGGCATCACCCATTATCCCTTCCGCCAGAATCACCACCTCACAGGCGGCATTTTTTCGCATTGCTCCATTATAGCGGATAAAATATAAAAGCGCCATGGTTTTTATAAAAGATTTATAAGTTATATTTTTAACAAGACAGCTTTGCAACCCCAGCCGTAAGAGACAGCCGGCCTAAAATACCAGACCGGCTGTCTCTATCACAATTCCCGAAATCACGCCCACCGCATAAAGCAGCGCCGTGATTCTTAAGTTTTCTCCAAGATTCTCATTTACTCTGAAAAGGATCAAAAGCCCTACTCCCGCACCCACAAGAAGACCGGCAATCAGGGCGCCTGCACTTAAAAGCCCCTCCAGATAGAGTTGGGTGAGGGTTACGGAGGCGGCGCAATTGGGTATCAGTCCGATCAGGCCGGCCACGGCCGGCCCGGCCATCGCTCTCCCGCCGAGCGCGCTCCTTATACTCCCCTCCCCCACGATCCCGATCAGTATATTCAGTCCAAGGGAAACAGCCAGGATAAACAGGGCGATCTGCAGCGTATGGCTGAGCGCCGATCTCCAGATCTTTCCCTCGCCGCAATGACAATGCTGATGATCGCACATCTCCTCAATCTTCAAATGCCGCTCCTCCCGGCCGGGATCTCTTTTTCTGACGACGAAATCCACCGCCATACCGGCCGCCATACCGATCAGCGCCTTGATCCCGAGTATCCGCAGGATCATGCCTGCCGGGGCCTTTTGGGAAATCAGAATCGGAAGCATTTCATCCGATGTGGACCAGAAAACCGAAAGCAGGGTTCCAAGGGTGATAATTCTGCCCGCATACAGATTGGATGCCGCTGCGGAAAACCCGCACTGAGGGAAAACCCCAAGCATGCCTCCGGCCAGAGGCCCTAATCTCCCCGCCTTCCGCACCAGGTACTGCGCCCTGTCACCCGCCTTGTGCTCAAGGAATTCCATCGCCAGATAAGTGAGAAACAAAAAGGGCAGTATTCTCAGGATATCCGCCGCCGCATCCACAATCGCTTCTATTACCATGATCTCTCCTCCACCACCTGGAAAATATAAAATTTCAGATAATAGGATTCATCCGCTGCCCAGAGAATGGGATGATCCGGCGCCTGGGTTCTGAATTCCACCTGCCGAAGCCGCCTGCGCGCACTTCTCGCCGCCTGGGCCACCGTCTGTGTAAACAGCTCATAAGTCATAAAGCGGGAACAGGAGCAGGTTGCAAGAACCCCTCCGTCCCTTACCAGCTTCATGGCTCTCAGATTAATCTCCCGATAGCCCTTTACCGCATTTTTGACAGAGCTTCTGGACTTGGCAAAAGCCGGGGGATCAAGAATCACCACGTCAAATTTTTCTCCCTCCGCCTCAAGCTCCGGCAGCATTTCAAACACATCCCGACACAGAAAGGACACCCGCCCCTCGAGCCCGTTTAACGCGGCGTTCTCCCTGGCCCTGTCAACCGCACTTTGGGAGGCATCCACGCCGATCACCTCCCTGGCCCCTCCAATCCCCGCATTCAAAGCAAAGGAACCGGTGTGGGTAAAGCAGTCAAGCACCCTGGCATCCTTACAGAGCTTCTGCAGGGCCAGGCGGTTATATTTCTGATCGAGAAAGAAACCTGTTTTCTGTCCATCCCTGACGTCCACCCGGTATTTTACGCCGTTTTCGATGATTTCCACGTCCGTTTCAAAGGGCTCCCCGATAAAGCCCTTGATCTGCTCCATTCCCTCACTGCGCCTTACTTTGGCATCGCTTCTCTCATAGACTCCCCGGATTCTGACGCCATCCTCCGCAAGGATCTTCTTCAGAATATCAATAATTTCCGTTTTAAACCGGTCGATTCCCAGAGCGAGGGATTCCACCACCAGCACATCCGAAAATTTATCCACCACAAGTCCCGGCAAAAAATCAGCCTCCCCGAAGATGATACGGCAGCTGCTGGTATCCACAGTTTTTTTCCGGTATTCCCAGGCATTTCTCACTCTTTTTTCCAGGAACGCCCCGTCAACCGCACGTGCGCTGTCCCTTGTCATCAGACGGATTCTGATTTTGGAATGCGTATTGATAAAACCCTTTCCCATGGGATATCCGTCAAAGTCATGAATCAACACCATATCCCCGTCCCGGAAGCTTCCCGTCACACTCTGTATCTCATTGTCAAATATCCACATGCCGCCCGCTTTGAGGCTGCGCCCTTCTCCCTTTTTGAGAGTCACTACCGCTTCGCTCATCGAAACACCTTACCTTTCCAGTCACAGGCCCGTCCTGCATCCAGACAAGTATATACCGAAACCGGAAAATAAAAAAGAGGAAAATGAAATTACACCCCGCTGAAGATAAAAGAACCGAGCAGATAAAGAACCGGCTGGTGCAGCAGATAGATCAGGAGCGAATGGCGCCCCAAAAATCCCAGCGGGGCAAAATCCAGATACAGAAGGGAGCCTTTGAGCCCTTCCCCCCTGTCAAGAACCCGGTAAAGGAAATATCCGCAGACAAACAGAAAAAACCAGGGAATCAGGGAAAAGTAGTCGGTGGAGAAAAAGGCGGGCGGCGGAAAACCCAGTCCGGCCGAAAGCAGATTCCCATACAAGGCCTGCGGCAGCCTTACCAGACGCACGCCCTCAAAGCCCAGATATCCCTCGTTTACGTTCCTTGTCAGCACAAAAAGGAGTGCGCCTGCCGCAAGCCCGGCCCGGGCGGGAACCTTTCGAAAAAACTTCTGCAGAGGGATCAGCAGCAGCATACAGGAACCGGTCAGCGTGAGCACCCCGAATACCACCCGGTTCTGAGGCATGAACAGGCAGGTTGCCAGGGATACCAGCGCACCGCCGCCAAAAACGGTCAGGCCTCTTTTCAGAGGTCTTTTTCCCATGGACCAGCAAAAACCGGATAACAGGATAAATGTCCAGCAGATGCTCTGCTGCCAGAGATAAGCGCCTGCGCCCCTGTACCAGTCCCATTTTACTCCGTAAATATAGACGAGATCCCAGGCCCCATGATAAATGATCATGCTAAGCAGGGTGATCCCCCGAATTCCGTCAAAAATCCCGTATCTTTGGCCTTTCTCACGGGACGGTATCTTTTCTGAATTCATGGTTTTCCTCTTTCTCTTTCATTTTTCTGAATTATAGCACATTGTTCATCAACACAAAAGAGTGCGATTGCAGAAATGATAAAACAATGTTAAAATATCTACGGTACCCTCGCAGGCCGTATATTTCCCCTTCTCATCGAGGGTAAGATCAAGATAAAGAGAGGACTGCTATGAAAAAGAGAGCATATGCATTGTTTGCCGCAGCCGCAGCATGTGCGGCGCTTTTGGGATGTTCGAAAAGTAACGCTTTGCCGGATCTGCCAATGGCGGATACGGGACAGGCCGAAAAGGAGACCGTGGATTTGGTGCTCTGGGGCGCCCAGGAAGACGAGGAGCTTCTTTCCCGGATCGTGCAAGACTTTAAGATCCATTATCGCAAAGACGCCAATTTTAATATTACCTATGCCCCTCAGGGAGAATCCAACTGCAAGGACGCACTCATGGCCGCCCTGGAGGAGAGCGCAGACGTATTTGCTTTTGCCGACGATCAGCTCAATACCCTGGTGGCCGCAGGCGCCCTGGAACCGGTAGAGGACGCAGCAACGATTTCCGAAGAAAATCTGGAGGGCGCAGTGGAGGCCGCTTCCGTGGGCGGCACTCTGTATGCCTATCCCCTGACCGCTGACAATGGATACTTTCTTTATTACAATAAGCGCTACCTTACTGATGAAGATGTAAAAACTCTGGATAAAATCCTGGAAGCCGCAGCAGACAGCCAGCGCAAAATGGCCATGGACTGGTCTTCCGCCTGGTACGTCTATTCCTTCTTCGGAAATACGGGCCTTGAAGTCGGGCTGAACAAGGACGGTATCACCAATTTCTGTACCTGGAACAGCACGGATGGTCCCGTCAAAGGAATTGACGTGGCAAAGGCCATGCTGTCCATTTCAGCCAGCCCCGGTTTCTACAATGTGGACGACACAGGATTTCTCGCCGGAGTGCAGGACGGTTCCGTCATCGCCGGTGTCAGCGGCGTATGGAATGCGGTTGCAGTCAAAGAGGCCTGGGGAGACGATTATGGAGCCGCAAAACTACCCACCTATACCTGCGCAGGAAAACAAATACAAATGGCATCCTTCTCCGGTTATAAGCTGATCGGCGTAAACGCTTATTCCAAACAGTATAAATGGGCCAGCCTCCTGGCCCGCTGGATCACAAACGAAGAAAATCAGCAGCTGCGGTTTGAGCTTCGGGGTCAGGGTCCCTCAAACCGTAATGCCGCCGCATCTGCCGCCGTCCAGGATTCCCCCGCCATCGCCGCTCTGATCGAGCAGTCGGATTTTTCCTGTCTGCAGCGAATCAGCGGTAAATTCTGGGATCCTGTCTCCGCGTTTTCCCTGAAAATGGCCGCCGGAAATCCGGAAAGGGAAGATTTGCAGACCCTCCTTGACCTGATGGTGCAAGGTGTCACTTCCCCGTAAAACAGACTTTTTCTTTTGGAGGATATGGAATTATGATAAATAAACTCAGTCTCAAATACCGTTTGATACTGCCTGTTGCCTTGCTCGGGATCGTAGCCCTCATCTCAAACCTGCTGGCTGTCTCCAACATAAGAAATGTGAACACAAACGCCGCCAACATAGCGGATAATTATATGGATCAGCAAAATCAGCTTTCCGAGATCCGCCGTTCCATCCTAAATATTCATAAAATGGCGCTGTCTCATATTGTTGCAACGGACTATGAAACCATGATAATGCTTGTCGGCCAGATAAAGGAGGAGGAAGGTCTCCTGGACGAACGGCTTGCAAAGTACCAAAACAGCCTTTCCCCCGAGGACGAGGAAGCCTATCAATCCCTGCTTTCCAGCTACGATTCGTTTAAACACGCCCTCGTCCTCCTCGTATGCGCCAGTGCCAGCAGCAAAACCCAGGACGCATACGCATATGCCAATGGAGATGTCGCTTCCTTTGCCACTGCTGCAGAGGAGAGCATCCATGCGCTTCACGCCTCAGTCAGCCAGCAGACTTCCTCGGCCAGAACCCAGCTCTCCCGCGTATATCTTAGCTCCATGATCGCCAACAGCGCTTCCACTCTCCTGTGCGTACTTCTGGTCGTCAGCGTGATCTCCCTGATCCTGAGATCCGTTGTAAAGCCCATTAAAAGCATTCTGCATACCATTCAGGGAAGCTCCGGACGCATCAACGACGTAGTTGGCGAAGTGTTAAAGAGAACCAGGACCTCCACGAAGAGCGCTACGGATCTTTCCTTCCTCGCAGGCGATCTTACCTCCTCCATCCAGAAAGCGGCGGATAACGCCGCAGCCATCAGCCGGAATTCAGAAGCAACCAAACTCTATGCCACTGAAATCGCAGATGAGTGTAATGCGATAGCCGAATACTCCACCGCCATGAAAGCAAGGGCAGATGAAATGGAACGCTCCGCAAAGGCCAGTATGGATGTGACCGGCACAAAAACCGCCAACATGATGCGCGTGCTTGCCGAAGCAATTGAGCAGAGCAAAAGCGTTGCGCAGATCAACAGTCTTACCGATGACATTCTCAGCATCTCTTCAAAGACCACTCTGATTGCCCTGAACGCCTCCCTGGAGGCAACCAGGGCCGGGAAAGCGGGAAAAGGCTTTTCCGTAGTCGCCGGAGAGATCCGCAAGCTTGCAGATTCCAGCAGGGACACCGCAAACAGAATTCAGGAGATCAACGAGGTGATTACGGACGCTGTATATCATCTGTCACAAAGCGCTCAGAACCTGGTAGATTATATAGATCAGACCATTCTCAAAGAATTTGAGGGATTTGTGGAGGCAGCCAGCCAGTACAGGGAAGACGCCTCCTACATCGAAAATATCATGGATGAATTCAACGACAAAACCTCGCAGCTTCAAACTTCCATGACAGAAATCGCCGGCTCTATTGCAAGGATTACCAAAGCCATGGACGACAGCGCCGCCGGCATTTCCAGAGTTGCGGGCAGTACCCGGCACCTTGTCTCTGACATGGCTGACATTACTGAAAAAATGGACGTGAATCATGCGGTTGCAGGAGAATTAAACAAAGAGACTGTTTCCTTTGCCAATCTCTGACGATATTTCTCATTCTTCCACGCCAAACTCATCTACAGGCTTCCAGGCTTTGCCGAATTTTACATCCTTAAAGAGGGCGGCAAGGCCTGTGATTTGTTTCAGCCGCAATATCTCATCCTTATCCATCCCGAGATGTTTGGATATCCATGCGTCCGAGCGTCCAAGCTCATGAAGCTCCTTCACAATATTACTCATCAGATCCACACTGTGGTTTCCCCTCGCCCGGTTGTGACGGATGGTGCTTGCCATCCTCTGGTCAATGGGCTTATCAATCACCGAAACCGGAAGCCGTCCGTTTTCCCTGTCGTAAATATCCTTATATTCAAGCATAACACGGTAACGGTGGAAGCCGTCCACAATAATATAGACATCATTCTCCCTGCTGTAATAGCACACGATAGGCATTGTGTACCCGTCCGCCTTGATGCTTTCATACAAAAGCCTCATCTCCGGAGGCGCCACGGTGTTCGGGTTATAGGTATTTGGCTTTATCTTGTTAATCGGAACGGAAATCACATTGTAAACAGGGCTTTTATATGCCATAGTCCATCTCCTCCACACTCTTGTACTTGCGCCGGATCACATCAATGCGTTTTTGCTGCTCCTTGCTCATTCCGAAGCCCATGAACCGGCAGATATGGTCATTTTTCAATATACAGTAGCACATTCTCTTCCAGCTCGGAATATCCTTTGTTGACTTGATATCATCCGTATCATCCGGGATGCTTCCGATAAAAATCACCCTTGACTTTTTGTTCAGAGTATAATTGGAAACGCCGTTTCTTTTTATCTGGTAACCGTGCTCAATCAGCTCCTCTATCGCTTCTTCATCCAGTCCGCCCCCTGTCTTGTGCCAGAATTCGATGGACGTGTTGAACTTCTTCACATAATTATTCCGCAGCCTTGCCGGCAATGTATCAAGAAGGAACATCGTATAGGATTTCCACGTATGCCCCTCAGGCAGGGTAACGTTCCGATAGCCCATCGCCTTTGTCCGTCCATAGATACATGCAAAATTTGCCCCTTTTACCCTTCCCACCAGCTTCACCCAGATTTCCGGATCAATTACCCGGTACAGATTAAGCGAATCTTTGGAATAATCATTGAAAGGCGATGCCACGCGCATCTGCGATATCTTGAGACCTGCCATATAGTAGAGATCATACAGATGATTATAATCATAATCAAACAGCCAGTTGGCATGCCACACATCCTCCGAGGTCCAATCATAGAGAGGCGAGGCGCACCATACATCCTTAAACTGCCTGCTGATCCAGCATTCTCCCCGATATCCATATTTCTTGTTCAGAAATCCGCTGTACCTCTGCAGGGATTCGTTGGCCCGCATCCCCAGAAGGCAGACGGTTTTCCTGTCCCCGTGGGACATCCGGTACCAGCGTCCAAACTGTCTTGCCAGATCCTCCTGGTGCATCCGGTAACGATAAGTGGAAATCGGATTGTTCTTCAGATTTACCACATATCTGTGCTTCGGCATTTCCCGAACCCAGCTCTCCTGCCTGGTATCGTCCCAGGGATACCAGTACATCTCATAGCTCCCGAGCGCCGTTCTGGTAGCCATGGGAAGGCACACCCAGTAGGGCTCCACATCTTTGTGGATTTTCTCAAAGGTTCTCTCCACATACTCCGTGGTCACCGTATACTGCGCTTCAAAATCCTGATGAAAGACGCCTATTTTTTTGCGGGGATAATTTTTTTTCTGGAAATCCAGCACCAGATTGAGAAGAAGTCCGCTGTCCTTTCCACCTGAAAAAGAAATATAGATATTGTCAAATTCCTCAAAAATGAGCTGCAGGCGCTCCTGCAGCGCCATATATACATTCTGCTCCAAATATTCTCGTCTCATTCGCTCTCCTGCCCAAACCGGAACACCCGGATCGGATATGGTAAATTTTGGAAATTCTATATTAGAGAATTTAGCACAGAAAAGCATTAAATTCAACAAGATAAGACAAAAAAATTACAGCCTGCCCCTTCACCGGCCAGTATTTCATTTCCGTCTGGACGGTAATCCGGGCAAGCTGTCCCCGCTCCCTTTACAGGTCGTAATACATCTTAAATTCCGCAGGGTTCGGAATCTGCTCCAGGCTCTTAAGCTCCCTGCGCTTGCGTTCCACCCATATGTCGATCAGCCTCTTCGGGAAAACGCCTCCCTTTGTCAGATACTCATGATCCGCCTCCAGGGCATCCAGCGCCTCTTCCAGGGATTTGGGAAGTCCCTTGATCTTCTTTTGCTCCTCCTCGGAAAGCGTGTAGAGATTAAAGTCATAGGGCCCCCACCCGTTCTTCGCCGGATCAATCTTATTTTCGATCCCGTCAAGGCCCGCCATGAGGATTGCGGCATAGGCATAATAGGGATTCGCCGTTGCATCCGGGTTGCGCAGCTCAAACCGCTTCGTTTCCGGCGATTTTGCATAAGCCGGAATACGGATAACCGCACTGCGGTTGGAGGTTGCGTATCCAATGGTAACCGGCGCTTCAAACCCCGGCACCAGACGCTTGAAGGAGTTGGTGGACGGATTGGTAAAGGCGCACAGAGAAGCGATATGCTCAAGCAGCCCTCCCATAAAATAGTGGGCGGTACGGCTTAAGCCCGAGTAACCGTCCTCATCATAAAACAGCGGCTTCCCGTCCTTAAAAAGCAGCATATGTACATGCATGCCGCTGCCAGCCTCCTGATAAATGGGCTTGGGAAGGAAGGTGGCCGTCTTTCCTTCCCGCGCGGCCATATTTTTGATAATATATTTGATAATCATGGTGTTGTCCGCCATATCCGGCATATCCGCAAGCTCCACCTCGATCTCCATCTGTCCCGGGCCTCCCACCTCGTGATGATGGTACTTTACTTTGATTCCCCAGTCCTCCATCATCATACACATACGGCTGCGCAGGTCATATCCCACATCCTGGGGCGCCGCCACATGATAGCCGCCCTTGTGCGGAACCTCATAGCCGTTATTTCCCGGCACATCCAGAGTGCTGTTCCAGTCCGCCTGCCTGGTATCGATCCGGTATCCGCACTGTCTTGGCGATACTTCAAAGCGGGCGCTGTCAAACAGATAAAACTCAAACTCCGGCCCGATCACCATCCGGTCGGCAATTCCGCTCTCCTTCATGTATTCCACGGCCCGCAGGCTCACGTTTTTCGGATACTGGTCAAAAGGCCTGTTCTCCCCTTTTCCAATGGTACACACATTTCCGCACATAGTCAGCGTGGGAACCGAAGCGAAGGGATCCACGTAAGCGGTATCCGGATCCGGCAAAAATACCATATCGCTCTTTTCAATCGGCGCATATCCGTAATTGGAGCCGTCAAAACCGATCCCGTAAGTAAATGTGTCCTCCCCAAACCGCTCCACCGGAATGGTAATGTGGCGCCATCGTCCGTCAATGTCCGTCATCTTGAAATCGATCATGCGGATCTGCTTCTGTCTGCACAATTCTCTAATCTCTGTAATCCTGTCCATCTGTCCACCCTTTCTGTTCTGTTTGTCCTTTAGCGAATGCGGAAGGAATAGACGATATCCTTCCCCGCATCAATATGGTAAGCGGGTTCCACGTCAGAAAACCAGCTGTCAATTCCTCCCACTCCTCTCACTGCGCCGCAGATGCAGAGCACCGTCCGCCGCTGCGGCGGCAGCTCCTCCATATGGGTTGCGTTTTCCAGCTCCTGCGCCGTGTAAGGCAGGGCGGAAAACGCAAAGCCTTCCCCCTGAGCCTCAAACCGCAGGCAGGCATTTCTATCCCCCTTCCTGCTGTTGTCAAGGACGCTGCTGCGGTAAATTTCCACCCACTTGCTGTTCATGTGCATTCCGCAGTCCTGGGGCACCAGATAGGGCGTGACCGGAAGCCCCTTCACCTCGTAGACACCAGGGATGCCGCCCGCCATCCTGTCCGGGTATGTCTCCCCGGAGAGCCCTTCATAGACAAACTTATCCGCACAGGTGGGCATGATAAACCGCATACCAAAAACCGGAAGCTCCGGCAGCCCCTCCTTACCGAAGTAATGGACTTCAACCCCTATCACTCCGCTGCCCTCGGCCTCGTACGTCACCCTTACCTGTGCGGAAGGCCGGGTTATGGTCTCATAGGTGTAGGAAATCCGGATCCTGTCCGCCGTCTCTTCCGCCGAAAAACGGTTGTTTTCCGGTGCGCAGGGGAGCGGAATCTCGTTCCCGTCCACGCAGACCGCAATCTCCACGCAGTTCAGGAACATATCCGCCGACAGCCATGTTCCGCTTCGAAGCGCAAACTTATTTCCCCTGTCATTGTCCGTAAGGGCACGCCAGAAGCAGGGGCGGGGCGCACGATACATCCACTCTGTCCCGTCCTTCACACAGGATACGAGACCGCCTGCCGCATAGGAAAAAATATAGTGAAATTCCCCGTCTTTCCCTTCCCCGTGAAGTCCCAGGGTAAGGTCTCCGTACACCACCCTCAAGGATCCTTTGGCACCGTCTTCACCTTGTACTGTCTTATCTGTATAATCCATAATAATACCTCACTTCCTGCATGGCGGGTTTTTCCGTCCGGTCTGCAAAAACGATCCCATTTCCCGAAAACTCGTAGTCAGAAGGCCTGTCGTCAAAATCTCCTCCGTAACGGAGCACTTCCTTCCCGGTTACCTTATCCTTCACCAGCACCGCCTGGTCAATATAGTCCCAGATGAATCCGCCCTGGTACATCGGGAATTCATCCAACAGCTTCATATAAGAGTCCATCCCTCCCAGGGAATTGCCCATATCATGCATATACTCGCAAAGGATAAAAGGCTTTTTCGGATTATCCTCCAGATATTCTCTAACCTGTGCGGGCGGGGCGTACATACGGCTCTCCATGTCGGATACCGCATCTTCATACTTTCTGTTGTGAACCACCCCTTCATAATGGACCAGTCTTCCATCCTTCTTATTTTTGAAATAGGCATTCATGGCCTGAATGTTATCGCCCACAAAGGATTCGTTTCCGAGAGACCAGAACAAGACTGACACATGGTTTTTGAACGTCTCGAAATTATTTTTTGCCCGGTCCATCACCGCCTCCCTCCACTGGGGAAGGCTGCCGGGCACATTCCAGGAGGGCTCTATTTTGTCCATTTTCTGCCAGCTTCCATGAGATTCCAGGTTTGTCTCCGACATCATATAGATTCCGTTCTCATCACACAGATAGTACCAGGGAATCTGATCCGGATAATGGCAGGTACGGACGGCGTTTATATGATTCTTAAGGAAAATCCGGATATCCTCCTCCATATGCTCCATTCCAATGCATCTGCCGCCCTCAGGACACCACTCATGGCGGTTTACCCCGTTTAGAATAAGCCGCCTGCCGTTGAGGTGTATCACCTTATCAATAAGCTCAAGCCTGCAGAATCCAATCCGGTAAGGCACCGCCTCCACAAGACGCTCCCGCTCATCATAAAGCCTTATCACAAGCCGGTAAAGGCAGGGGTGATGATGATCCCAGGGCGTAACCTCCCCCACTGACCTTCTTTTCATGGATCCCTTAGCCAGTGCGAAGCCGGACAGCTCTTTTGGAGTCTCTGACACCTGCCACAGGGGCTCCTTCTTCTCACCGGGAAGAAGCATGTTGTAGAACAGAAGCTCCTTTCCCTCTTCATTCCGGAGAGAAATCTCGGCCCTTCCCACGGCTTCCTCCTTCATGGAGACCTTGAGATCCAGGGCAAGGCTTCCCGCATTATCCTTATCGAGTTTGGGCCTTGCCCACAGATCCTCCACATGCATCAGGGGCTTTGCAAACAGCGTAACATTCCTGTAAATCCCGAAGAAGCGGAAAAAGTCCTGATCCTCCAGGAAAGCCGCCGTACTTCTCTTGTGAACCTCCACCGCAAGAAGATTCCCCTTCTCTCTGATATAAGGCGTAAGGTCAAATTCCAGAGGGGCAAAGCTGTCCTCCGCATATCCCACAAAACTTCCGTTAAGCCACAGGTACATGGCCTGCTCCACTCCCTCGAAACGAATAATTATGCGCTTGTCCAAAAGTCCCTGCGCCAGATCAAATTCCTTCAGGTAGGAACCCACCGGATTATAGGACGCCCCGCTGAACATCCCCTCCCCGTCCCCCGCATTCACGAGAGAATAGGCGGGTCTGCGGAAATAATGCCCCTCCCAGGGATACATGGTATTGATATAGTGGATTTTGTCATAACCTGCCATTTCAATATGACAGGGAACTGTAATTTCGCCAAAATCCTCCGCCTTAAAATCCATCTCATAAAACCGGGAAGGGCGCTGCGCCGCATTTTTGGAATAATGAAACTTCCAAACCCCGTTGAGCGGCTGCGCCAGAGAATTCTCTCCGGTTTCCATCTCCTGCGCATCCCGGTAAAAAACATGGTCACTGTGAGCATCCAGACGGTTTATGCGAAACACCTCCGGATTGTCCAGCCAGCCAATATCTGCCTTCATTTCGATTCCCTCCTCCAACTATTCCTGCCGTGCGCTTCCTGCCGGTATCCGAAGCACCGTAAAGCTTTCAGCGGGCAGGACAAGCACGCCGTTTATCTGCTCCTCTTTTTCCGAGTAAGCCACGGGCTCCGGACGCATTCTGTCCCAGCCTTTCGCCTCAGGCGACCTGACAAGCTCAATTCTCTTTCCCCTGCCGCAGACAGCTTTCTCCCCGCTGTCCGTAATCTCAAGAGACTTGTCCGTATCTCCTGCATTTACCGCCTTTACAATATATTCCCGTGTCTTTTCGTCCAATGTGACATTTACATAGACCGCTTCCCCGGCAAGCGCCTTCTCCTGTCCTTCCATGGGAATCGTCACCGTCCCCATATTCTCGCCGTACATCTTCTGGACATAGTAGCTGGCAGTGGGATAAGTCCCGTTCTCGTCAAACCAGATGAGATCCGGAGACCACTGGGCATACCCGAGTCTCGCAAAAAGAGGCGCATAGGAGGCAAGGATTACCACGTCCGCATTCCTCTCCACCCCTGTCAGGAACGCCGCCTCCGAGAGCGCGCCCTTAAGGGTATTCGCCGCCGGATTGTTCATCCCGTTTTCCGGGTGGGCTGCATACTCGCCGGAGAACACCTTCACATCCCTGCGATATTCGTCATAGAAATCCACATGATCATAAAACCATTCCGGTTTCACATAATAATGCTCGTCAACCGCATAGCAGAAATTCTCATTCTCTGCTCCCTCCTGCCGGTAGAAGCTCCAAGCGTCCCGGTAGTGATCCGAGATGATGTCCGGACCTGCGGAACCGATCAGCTTAATCTCCGGATATTTTTCGTGGATCGCCTTCTCAAAAAGCCGGTATCTGGTAAAGAAATCCGCCTCCTTTGTCTGCCACTGCTCGTTTCCGATTCCCACCATGGAAAGGCCGAAAGGCTCTTCATGACCCATACGGGCACGCACGCCGCCCCAGAAGGTATCAGGCGAGCCGTTGGCAAACTCGATCAGATCCAGGGCATCCTGAATGAACTCCCCGAACTCCGGCGCGCCCGGCTCCACCAGCTCATAGGACTGATACTGGCAGGCAAGCCCCACATTGAGCACCGGAAGAGGCTTTGCGCCAATCATCTCGCAGAGCAGGAAGTACTCGTAAAAGCCGATTCCCAGCGTCTGATTATAGTGGGAATATTCCGTATGCCATCCGTTCTCCCTGGTGGTTCCGTGAACGGCCCAGCGGTTGAAATTTGATTTTCTCGCCTCCGGAGCGCCTACGCTCTCCTTCCAGCGGTACCGGTTTTCCAGGGTATCCCCCTCCACGATACAGCCGCCCGGAAAACGGAGAAAACCCGGATGCAGGCCTTTCAGACATTCAAACAAATCTTTCCGGAACACTCCCGCCACCGCATCCGCAGGCATCATGGAAATAAAATCAAACTCCACAATTCCCTTTCCGTCAAGGGAAAGGACAAAATCGGCTCCATCCACATCCTCCCGCGCCTCAAGATACGCCTCATAGCGGATCCATTTATGCCAGGGATCCGCAGGATCCTGTCTGCCCTCTATGAGAGCTTTCGCAGAAACGGTATCTCCCTTTTTCACACACACGGTAAAGTTCCCCGTATAGGACGCCATTCTGGCGTAAAAGGATACCCGGTATTCCTCCCCCTTCCGGAGGTAAATTCCCCTGTAGGCCTTATTTTTGAAGCCTGCGCCTTCCCTGTCCGCGGTAAAGCGCAGATAATGAGGATTCTCCCGATAAAGGGGGCTGCCTGTCACAAATTCAAGGACCGCGCCGTCACCTTCCGCACTCCACCCATAGCCGGGGGCCGGTTTGGTGTAATAATCGCCCTTATCTCCGTAGCAGTCAACAAATTCAAAGGATCTGTTTTCCAGCATCTCGGCATACAGCCCGCCGTCGGCGGCGTAATTGATGTCCTCGAAAAACAGCCCGATCATTCCCTCCGAAACCGCATTTCCTTTCCTGTCTGCAATCTTTAGTCTCATATCTCTTTCCTCCATTTTCCCGGATGTATTTACCCTTACATCCCCATAGATTCATAATGCCTGATTTTGTCATAAAATACAAGACCTGTCAGTCAAAAAACATGCGCCGCCGGACACAGGACTCAAAAGAGGTAAGGGTCAGTCCCTTACCTCTCTTTGTGTAACGGACAGCAAGCCGTCCTTTAAATTTTTCAGTTCTGCCTCATTATTTGTATAATGCGTCAAACTGTGCCTGAAGCTCTGCGGTAACATCATCGATACCTGCGTCTTTCAGCTTCTGCTGATACTCAGCAACGATTTCCTCAGCGGTTCCGGAATACTTACCGAATGCGATCTGCTTCATGTAGTTGGTGTGGATCTCGTTGATATTGTTAATCTTAGCGTCAATATCATCTACCTCAGCTACGAACTGGCCGTAAGGATACTCGATCTTAATCTTGTCATAATCTGCATACATTGCATCGATCTTATCCCAGTCTCTGTCAGCGGATCTGATCTCAAGATCGTCATTACGTCCCCACCAGTAGTTGGTAATACCGTTGATGTTGTCCGTCTCGGAGTTAAAGCCTTCCGGATCTTCCTTGAGTCCGTCTGCATTTATCTGGTAGGAAATTCCTTCGATACCATAGCAGAACAGCTTGTAGCATTCAGGGTCGTTTCTAATCAGATCATATACCATCAGAGCTCTCTCAGGATTAGCGCTTCCAGCGGAAACTGCCATTGCACCATGAGTGATGGAAAGAGCTACCACATTCTGGCTTTCCTCACCAAAGTAGAAGAAGCCCGACTCTGCATCCTCATCCGTCTCATAGATCTTGTTTGCTGCCGTGTGGCTTACCAGATCCGTCCAGGTCTGAGTATGATGCTGCTCTGCCGCAACCTTGCCAACTCTGTAATCGTCACGGTTAGTGGATGCCGTGTTGTTCAGCACGTCTGTCTTCCACACGCCGATCTCATCCCATTCCTTCATCATCTTTGCGAACTCAACCAGAGAATCCGTATCGGTCACATAAGGAGAATAAACGGTGTAGAGGTCGTCTTTTGTGCCTCCCCACATAGCGCCGGAGTTGATACCGTCAATAGCAACATAGTTAGAGTGAGAACTAATCCAGCCGCCTACCATGGTAGCATACTGTGTACCGTCAGAATCCCAGGGGATAATATCAGGATAAGCTTCCTTCACATATCTAAAGTAAGTTGTCATATCTTCCCAGCTATGTACGCCGTTCTCAAGCCCTGCTTCTTTCGCCCAGTCGAGACGATACGTAAAACCGTGGTTTGTCCACTGTGCGTAGTTATCCTCGGGCATCAAATAAATCTCTCCGTTATATTTGCAGAACTCCCAGTTTTCAGCGGGAACGCTTTCCCAAGTCTTGGGGGCATACTTCTTCAGCATATCCTCAGAAAGCTCAAGGAATGCACCGTTCTTGGAATTCGGCCATGCATCCAGCCAGTCAGAAGCCGTACCAACCAGGTCAACCGTTCCGTCCATACGGGCAAGTGTCAGGTTGTAGTTGGAAAGATAATCTGTCCAGGAAATAAAGTAAGTTTCCAGCTCAGCGTTTACTTTCTCTGTAAGAATCGCATTCAGCTGCTCCATCATTTCCTCATAGCGTGCCAGCTTGTCACCTGAAGGTGCATCACCGGTGGTCATGTAAACAATTTTTACATGCTCGGACGTATCCACATCCGCCCAGGGATCATCGGAAGATGCGGTATCCGCTCCCCCTTCTGTCTCAGCAGGCGCTTCCGCCTCTGTCTCACCTTCAGCAGGTGCCTCTGCCTCAGAACTCTCCTCCTGAGCAGGTTCGCTCTCTCCGGCTGAGGAATCGGATTTTCCGCCGCCGCAGGCTGTCAAACCGGCAATCATGGAAGCTGCCAGCAGTACTGCAAGTAATTTCTTTTTCATATCTTACCTCCATTTATAGAATTTTTTATATTGAACCCTGCCCTGCCGGCCGCTATGCAGCCGGCAGATACGCAGAGCATCAACCCTTTACGGCACCAACGGTGATACCGCTGATGAAGTATTTCTGTACGAAAGGATAAAGCATTACGATGGGGCCCGTTGCCAGAACGGCATTTGCCATCTTTACACTTTCCTGGGGAATCTCGGAGAGATCCACAAACTGTCCGGCCACCGAGTTTTTCAAGGCATCCACCTTGTTTACCACCTCGTACAGGGTGTACTGCAAAGGCTTTACAGATACCCTTGAGCTGAGAAACAGGGAAGACTGATACCATTCGTTCCAGTAGCCAAGGGCCAGGAACAGGCCTATGGTAGCCAGCGCAGGCTTTAACATGGGAAGGATCAAAGAAACAAAGATTTTCATATCCCCTGCCCCGTCGATCTTCCCGGATTCCGTAATCTCGTGAGGAATGGCCTTCACGAAGTTCTTCATCAAAATAATCAGCCAGGACGACATCAGCAGAGGAAGCAGCACTGCAAAATAGCTGTCCTGCAGATGGTAGGTCTGTGTCATCAGCAGGTAATACGGAGCAAGACCTGCGGAGAACAGACTGGTAAAATAGATGTAAAAGGAAATCGCATTGCGGAAAGGGAAGTCCCGTCTCTGCAGCGCATAACCCGTCATGGAGATAATGGACAATCCCAAAAAGGTTCCCACTACCGTTAATACGATGGTCAGTAAATAGGACCACCAGATCCCACCGCCTCTGGCAACCATCTTATACGCCTCCAGCGTGACGTCTTTCGGCAGGAACTGAACACCCTCCGCCCGAATCGTCACCTCATTGGTAAAAGACGTGCTGACAATGATCACAAAAGGAATAATACAGCAGATCGCATAAAACGTTACGAAGATATAACCAAATCCTCTTATGATCCTGTCGGATGTGCCAAGCTTTACCTTGGCGCCTGATTCCATTAAATCTTTATCTTTATTAGCCATGGTTAACCTCCACTCTTTCCTAGAACAGGGAATAATCCGGTTCTATTTTCTTTACAATATAGTTGACCACCATTACAATCACAAAGCCGATCACCGACTGATACAGACCCACCGCAGACGCTGTCATGAAGTTGAAGTCCGTCATGGTCGCACGGTATACATAGGTCTCAATAATATCCGTCGTGTCGTACAGGATCGGATTGGTTCCCACAATGTTGTAGAACAGACCGAAGTTACCTTTTACAATTCCGCCAAGGGCGAACAGAAGCAGAATAACAATAGTAGGTTTCAGGGAAGGAAGAATTATGTACCGGATTCTCTGGAAGCCGTTGGCACCGTCCACCTTGGCCGCCTCCATCATCTCCCCGTCGATTCCCATGATCGACGCAAAATATACAACCGAGTTGTACCCCGTCTGCTGCCACAGGTAAATAATTACCAAAAGAACCGGCCACACATTGGGATCCGAGTAAGGCTGCCATTTCTCCAGTCCCAGGCTGGTTAAAATTCCGTTTACGAAACCCGTATCATAGTTGAGAAGGTTGAACACCAAGATACCTACAAGTACCTGTGAAATGAAGTAGGGCAGGAACATGATTGTCTGCGATACCTTCTTGAACATCTTGCTCTGCATCTCATTGAGCAGGATTGCCACGAACACCGCCAGGAAATTTCCAAGCAGAATAAATGCTATATTATACAGGATCGTGTTCTTGGTCAGGTCAAGAAGCTTGCCGGATGTCGCCAAAAATTCAAAATTCTGGAGACCCACAAATTTACTTCCAAAAATACCATCCCGATAGTTGTACTTGACAAATGCCACCCAGATGCCAGGCAAAGGCATGTAGTTAAACATAAAGAAGAAAACTACAGCCGGCACACACATCAGGAGCAGCGTCTTGTACCTGACGACTTTTTGCCAAAAAGTCAGCTCGCTTTTACGCTTTTTCATAGTTAACCCTCACTCTCTCATATAGTCTTTCTATGTAGTGCTTTTGTCGATTTTGAAACCGGTTGCACGGTTATATTTAACCACATTACCCCCATTTTAGTCAATACCATTTCCGAAACCGGTTGCATTTTGTTAATAATGCACTATTTTCTTCATTTTATTTTGTTTATAATTACATATAAAAGGCAAAAAAGACGCTCCCAGAAAAATTCGAAAAGCATGGTATCTGCCGTGCTTTTCGTTTCCTGAAAGCGTCCTTAATTCCTGAAAAAGTTAATTTTCTACACTTTTTTACTTAAATTTTTATTGAATTTTGTTATTCATGGTGATATAAGTGTTTTACAGGTGTTTAGTTCACATCAAATTCTTACAACTCTTCAAAATTTTCCCATCGTTATCGCAACCGAAGAAGACAGAAGCTACGGCATCGATCACCGGGCAGCTCTGGCGCAGAGGGATGAAATCATCCGGAAGCAGACGGATGAAATCGACAGGCTCCGCGCCCGGCTTGCTTCTCTTAGCGGATCGAACCAAGCTCCTTCGTGAGTTCACAGATCTCGTCGATCATGCCGCCGATCGTCTCGATTGTATCCAGCAGGGGTTCATCCGTGGTAATATCAATGCCTGCAAGCGCCGCAAGCTCCACGGGAGGCAGGGTGCTTCCGGCTGACAGGACCTTTTTCCAGTCCTCCACAGCTGATGCGCCTTCCTGCTCGATACGTTTGCACATCTGTGTCGCTATGGTGAGGCCGGCGCTGTAGGTATAGGAATACAGTCCCATATAGTAATGTGGCTGGCGCATCCATGTCAGTTCCGCCCCCTCGTTTATCTCCACGGCATCTCCCCAGAATTTCTCAAGGACATTCCTCATAATACCGCTTAACGTTTCCGCCTGAACGCTGCCGCCCTCGTCCACAAGCCTGTATACTTCCCGCTGATAGGCCGCCTCCAAAAGATGCGTCACAAAATTATGGTAATACGTGTTCCCGATCATACAGGCCAGCACCCAGCGCCGGAAGCGCATGTCATCACTGGTCTTCAACAGGTAATGGGCCATGAGCAGCTCGTTCATCGTGGAGGGCGCTTCCACAAAATAAGTGGAAACATCCGTGTCAAAAATGGACTGGGCGCTGTTGCAGGCTTTGAAATGTCCTGCATGTCCCAGCTCATGGGCAAGGGTGAACACATCCGACATTTTGTTGTTCCAGGTCATCAGAATATAGGAATTTTTCCCGTACGGGCTTGCGCAGAAACCTCCCGTGGATTTCCCCTTATTCTGGGCAAAGTCCACCCACCTCTGCTCATAGGCGGTACGTATCATATCCACATAGTCCTCTCCCAGAATGGAAAGTCCTTTTTCGATGTAGTCTCTTGAGCCGTCGATTGTAACCTCAGGGGCATACTCCGGATCCACCGGCAGCTTCAGGTCTGCAAAGGTCATTTTGTCAAGGCCGTGTACCTTCTGAATCAGCTCTGCGTATTTTCTCATATGGGGTGCAAGCTTCTCCATAATCAGGTCAATCTGGCGGTTATAGAGCTCTCTGTCCACCTTCTGACCAAAAAGCAGATGATCAAACACGCTGTCAAAGCCCCGAAGCGTTGCCATGACCTTTTCCGTCTGCACCTGGGTATTGTAGGCAGTTGCCGTCACATTCTCATATTCCCTGATCTTTTTTGAGAAAGCCACGAAAGCTCCCCTGCGCACACTGGTATCCGGTTCATACTCATAATCATCCTCAAACAGGGTGTATCCCAGAGGGTATTCCTTCCCTTCCGCCTGGAAGGGCCCAAATTTCATATCCGCCAGCTTAGTGATGTTGTAGATCTCATAGGGCGCATTGTAAAGACTCTGCCCAAGGGCCAGCAGAACCCTCTCCGCCTCCGGATGAAGCCGGTGAGGCTTATCCCGGAGAATATCCAGAAAGAAATGCTTATTCCCGTCACTGATCTCTGCGGCCTCCCGGATGGTCTCCTCGTCCCGCTCCATAATCTCGCTCCTGACAAAGCTCAGGCCGCTTTGGATCTTTGCGATCAATCGTCCTATCCTCCCGAGACGCTCCTGATTCTGATTATCGTAGTAATCCACGGATACTGCCAGGTCACAGTAATTTCCAGTCAGAGTCATGAGCTCGTACACCTTACGGTACATGGTGACGCACTCTTCCATGGCCTTGGCCGTATTCAGTTTCCCTTTAAATTTTGCCGCAATCTCCTGCGCCAGCTTCTCCATTTTCTCCGCATCCCGGAGCATATCCTCCTGCGTTGCATAAATTCCGGACAAATCCCAGGTAAGCCCGCCGGGAACATCCTTTCTGTCTCTGAGCTCTTCTGCCATTTTAAAATCTCCTTTCTGTTCTCACAAATCCAACAACAGCAGCAGGAATCTGCTGCTGTTGAGATTACCATATAATCCGCTTACCGCTCCCCCGTCCCCGGCACCCTGGCGCTGCTCTCCCGCACCACAAGCGTCGGCGTTATTCTCTGGCAAAGAGGAATATTGCTTTTCTTGACGGCGGCAATGGCCGTTTCCACCAGCCTCCTGCCAAGAGTTTCATAATCATAATCCACGCTGGTCAGCTTCGGGATGAGAAGCTCTGTCAGAGACGTATTGTCATAACTGACAACGGAAATATCCTGCGGGATTCGGTATCCGTGATCCACTGCGCTGCGCATCACTCCGGCGGCTGCGGAATCGTTGATGGCCACCACCGCAGTAGGAACGTCCAAAAGCCCTGCCAGACGGTTCATCCCCACATACCCGGTCTCATAATCATAATCACCATCCACTATGAACTCCGGACGGTATTCAATCTCATATTTTTCCAAAAGTTCCGCATATTTCCGCTTCTTCACATAAGTGGACGCAACACTCTGCCTGCCGCCTACAAGTGCGATTTTCCTGTGTCCCAGCGACAACAGATGCTCAAGAAGAAGCTCCGCCGCAATTGCCGCATCAATCTGAACCTGATAGCACCGCGTTCCATCCAGCTTGCCTGTTACCACCAGCGGTATATTGGCGATCATCTGATTCACCTTCTCCACATATTCCGGATCGGAATTCAGATCATCCGCCCGTCCGCCGAGCTGGATCACCGCGTCCACCCGCTGCTCCTGCAGCATGGCAAGCTGCTGGCTTTCCCACTGCGTTATCCCCTGAGAGTTGCACAGAAGAACCGTGTAGCCCGCCTCCCTCGCCGCATTCTCGCAAGCCACGAAAACCTCCGCATAATAGGGATTGCGCACATCCGCCGCCACGATTCCGATGACCCGGCTTTTAGTATCCGACAGGCCTCTTGCCATGGCATTGGGCTTAAAATTATATTTCTCTATTAAATTCTGAACCTTATCTTTTTTTTCTTTACGGACATTTGCGTTGTTCGTTAGCACTCTGGATACTGTCGCGGCAGAAACACCCGCCTCTTTCGCAATGTCGTATATGGTGATCACCTTATTTTCCGATGACTTTTGCATAACCCATACTCCATCAAAACTAATTTCACATTTATATGATAGGAAAAAATATCACTCCTGTCAAGAAATGGGTGAGATCTGGATCTCATACCTGCTTCCCGCAATCCGGTACTCTTCTTCGCTTATATCGCTCAAAAGCTCCATGGACACCTGAATGCTTCCCTGACCGGTTCTCTGCACATAGGCAACAAGGTTCCCTCCGTACGTTCTGCGGCACTCACTGGAAAAAGGCGTCACATCCGCCAGGTTTCCACTGTCGATTCCCATAAGACGCCCCGCTCCAAGCACCTGAACCTTAACCTCTTTGTCATCCCAGACCACCTCTCTGTCTTCCCCGTCTTTCAGGGTAATCAGGATCTGATACAGATAACCGGTCTTTCCCGATCCTTCCTCCCATTCCATCCCGGAAAGGATATCCTTCTCCCTCCACAGAACGCAGGACAGATGCTCCGCACCTCCCGTCGTGCACAGGCTGGTCCTTGTGACGATCTCTCCGTCTTTCGTACAGCTTAACGCCTCCAGGACTCCGGGTTCATAGTCCACAAAGAACACAAACGCCCCGTCTGACTGATATGCCGTTTTCCGTCCGATCTCTCTTCCATTCAACTTAAGTGACACATAAGCGCCCTCACCCTGCAGGTTCGCATAACACTTCACCCAGACTCTGGTATCCGGCGCATAATTCCAGCTGCTGCTCATAGGCAGCCAGTTCTCTCTCCTCCCGTCATCCTCCCTTGTGGCAAGCCTTATGACCGGCTCCTCCTGCCAGAAGGATTTTCTGCGATAGTATTCCGGCTTCACAAAGCCTGACGTGGTGAGAATTCCGGCCGGCGAGCCATGTACCGGCCATCCTCCCGCCTCTCCCAGATAATCAATTCCCGTCCACAAGAACTGTCCGCAGATGTAAGAGTGATCCGTGACCGCACGCCAGGCATCATAGCTGTGGCCGTTCTCGCTCCCCAGAAATGTCTTGTCCGGAAAACGCTTATGATCCTCCTCGTACAAATGCTCTTTATAATTATAACCAACCACATCCAGCGTATCCAGAAATCCCAGTCTGGAGGAAAGCTCCGGAAACGCCGCTGCAAGCGTCACGGGCCTGGACCCGTCCTCCTGCCTTACGATCTCCGTAAGGCGGGAGGCTATGCGTGAAAGTCTCTCCATATTCGGCTTATCCGAATCGTACCGCCGCTCCGCCTCCGGCTTATTCGCGTCATTATTTCCCGTCATGGTCTCGAACATGGGATGGCAGTAGGGATCGTTGGGATAATCAATCTCGTTTCCAATACTCCACAAGATCACGCAGGGGTGGTTCCGGTCTCTTCTGACCATGGCTCTCAGATCTTTGTCATGCCACTGTGGAAAATCTTCATAGTAACCCTGATGCTTTGGAGGATAAACATTGTGTCCGGTGGACCATTTGTTTTTGGGATTCTCCCATTCGTCAAAAGCCTCGTCCATCACCAGAAAGCCCATTGCGTCGCACAGGTCATAGAGCTCTGGCATATGCGGGTTATGACTGCATCTTATGGCATTGCACCCGCAGTCCTTAAGCAGCATAAGCCTGCGCTGCCAGATTTCCGGTTTCATGGCCGCCCCAAGGCAGCCTCCGTCATGATGGACACAGACCCCTTTCATCTTCGCGGACACCCCGTTCAGGAAAAATCCCTCCTGCGGCCGGAATTCTATGGTACGGATTCCCACTTTCTGCTCCTGAACCAGATATTCCTCCCCCTGATCCACCTGATACCACGTCTGCATCCTGTACAGATATGGATCATCCGGCGACCAGAGGGATGCTTTTCTCACTTCCCCACAAAGCGGTATTTTTGCGGTTTCCCCTGCGGCAAGCTCTCTCTCCCCTTCCAGTACAGCCGCCTCATTATCCTCTCTGTCTATCAAAAGAGACTTTATCCGCAGCCGTACCTTTTCGTCACTGGTATTAACCGCCTCCTGCTCTATTTCCACCTCCGCACGGATTTCCGAATCCCCTTTGTCTACTTTCCTGGTGAGGAATGTACAGCCGTATTCCGCAGGATGAACCGGCTCCTCGATCACAAGCGATACCTTTCTTGTGATTCCGCTTCCGGTAAACCACCGGGAATCCGCAAGATCCGTGTGAACGACCTTCACGCTTATCTCGTTTTCAATCTCGCCAAAAGAGACAAACTCACTGATATCATAGGAAAAGGTGGTATAACCGCTGGGCCTCTTCCCCAGATAATAGCTGTTGCAGAATACCTGACTGTTTTTGTATACGCCGTCAAATACCAGGCGGATCTTTTTGCCCCTGAAAGCCTCCGGCAGCCAGAAGCGGCCTCTGTACCATCCGATTCCCCCGGCCAGATACCCCGTTCCGCTGGAATAAGTCCTGGAAAAGGGCAGCTCCACGGACCAGTCATGGGGAAGCATGACCTTCCTCCAGCTGCTGTCATCATATCCCTTGTACCATGCCTCCTCACACTCTCCCAGGTGAAAACGCCAGTTCTCCTTTAATTCCTTTATTACTGTATTCATAAAAATCCCTCCTGCTTTCTTTTAATTCAGTTATAAGAAAACAGGAGGATAAAAGCAATGGAAAATATAGACTTGATTTATCCAAAAACGACTTTACGAATGATTCCACCTCTCGCTCTGACGGCAGTTTCCCGCATAGGCTACCGGAGACACACCCACGGCTTTTTTGAACACTCTGCTGAAATAATACTCGTCCGGAAAGCCAACCCTTCTTCCCACCTCGCTCATCTTCATGGAGGTATTCAGAATCAGCATCTTGGCATGGTCGATCCTGATGTGAGTCAGGTACTGAAAAATCGTCTGTCCCATGACCTTTTTAAACGTCCGGTTCATATAGTCAAAATTGTATTCAAACGCTTCTTCCAGAACCGTACCCGTGATCTCACTGTCAAAATTCCGGTTAAGCCATTCCGCCACCCTGCCGATCTTGTCCTGATAGCCCTGTCTGCTCACGCCCGCGACTTCCTTTTCTTCATTCAGAAAGCCCCTGCTGATCTCCATGAACAGCTGCTGAATATAACAGCCGCACATAACCTTGTGATTTTCAAGGGGATTGTAGGTTTCCTGCCTTGCCTTCTGCGCCAGCTCCTCGATTCTGAGCCTTACCGCCATGTTCCCCGCATGCCAGAGCTTTGGCAGATAAATTATGTTGCCTTCACATTTGTCATAAGAAAAAATGTCGCTGCCAAGGGAGGAGCGGCGGTAGCTCAAAAGCAGCTCCCGAACCTTCTCCTCATCCTTTTCCTCAAGCAGGCGCAGATCCTTATGCATAAAATGAATATACGTGTAATCACAGACAGACGCACGTATCCCGACATGCGTCCTGTCCTTATCCAGAATGCAGATATCCCCCTCGCGCAGCGTGATCGGGATGTCATCCTCCGCAAGGTACATCTCCCCGGCCTTAATAATATACATGATATATTCCAGAGCCTTACGCTTCCTGTGGACAAAGGGCGAGACGATCGCCGCATCATCCACGAAATGTATACTGGGCAGGCTCTCCGCACTCATCTTATATATTTCTCTCAACGCCCTTCCCTTCTCTCAATCCAGGTGGAACACCTTTTTCAGATCAATACTCACAGGGCTGTTGTCCGGGTTGGTTTCCATGATATCCGCCATATAATCCCACCATTTCCGGCAGATCTGCGTATCTGCGCTCTGATCCCAGCGCTCCTCATCCTCCACCTCCAGATAGCCGAACAGCACATCCGTCTCCTTATCCAGAAAAATCGTGTAGTTGCTTCCGCCGTACTCGTGGATCATATCCTTCATCTCGTCCCAGAGAAGATTATGGCGTCGTTCATACTCCTGTTCCATTCCCGGAAACAGCTTCATCTTAAATCCCTTGATCATATTCCGTCCTCCCCGCCGCACACCGTTCCATATACTTCAATCTGGCTCAGAGCCGGAAAAGGCGAAGGGTCGTCCGCCTTGATCAGATGGCTGAGCCTTATCCAGGTTATTTTTTTCTTCTCGATGGGAAGAACATGGGGAAGCGCACTCTTTTCCAGATTCCATTCCAGCGAGGTTCCGTCCGAGAAGGAAAGCCTCACCTGCTTCCACCAGCTGTCATGAGGAAAATCAGCCCTGGTATACATTACGATCCTGTCCGCTTCCACCTCCCGCCCGAAGTCCACGGTCATCTCCGCATCCTCCCGCCGGTTGATCCCCCAGGACTCATAGGGCCATTCCCCGTGGGAACGGTTCTCGCAGACGCCGTCAATAGCGTTTCTTGCCGCAAACACCGCCTCTCCCCTGGTCTCCACATTGGCATAGGCATGGGGATAGCAGTGGGTGTCCCCGTGCTGGTCGCACACGTTCAGCGCCAGATTCCGATATGAATAGATCTCATCCTCCCTTGCGCACTTTGCGTACAGATAATGCCGGTTTCCGGAAAATACCTTGGGAGAGTAGCTGATCCTTTTTTCGCCAAACGGAATCTCAAAGGAAAAGTTGTCCGTCAGATAGCAGAAAGCCGGCCCCATTGCGTCGTCCACCTGGATCCACAGGTGGATATTCTTTTGGGAGGTCTCCAGCACGATCCTGTCCCCTTCGCTGTACTGTGCCGTGCAGACAAGGCTCACAAAGTCCTCACCGCTGCCGACACAGATCGTATTTCCGTTTTTATCCAGAACCTTTAATGATAAAATCGCCATTTTTTTACCCATTTAACCCTTTCTGTCATTTACCAGTATAATACCCAGTCCTTACCAAGTCTCGTGAGCGCTTCCATGTAGAAATAGTCGCCCCAGGAATTGCATTCATCCACCCCATAATGGTTGCAGGTATTGTAGGGCGAATGGTTAGAGTAGGTGCTGTGGAGCACAAGGCCGTTGGATTGCGCTGGGTCCTTCACGGCATAGCTCTCATACAGGGACTTCAGCATCTGGCACGCATATGTCCGGTAGATCTGCGCCTCATCCTTCTCCATGTACTTGATCATTTCCAGCATGCCGCAGGCCGCTATGGATGCGGAGGAGGAATCTCTTGGCTGATCGTCCCCGTCCGTGAATTCCAGATCCCAGAAGGGAACCATGTCCTTTGGCAGATGCTCCAGATAATACTGCGTCACGCGCCTGAAAATTTCAATATATTCTTTTCTCCCTGTATATTTGTAGGCAAGAGCGCAGCCGTAAATCCCCCATGCCTGGCCCCTGGCCCATGCGGAGCCGTCCCGATATCCCTGGCAGGTTGCGCCGTGATCCGGCTCGCCGGTCTCCATGTTAAAGAAAAAGGTGTGCCAGGTGGAGTAGTCCTCGCGGATCACGTTTTTGATTGCGGTATGTATGTGCTTTTCCGCTATTTCCCTGTACTTGTCATCCCCGGTCTCGTCCGATGCCCAGTAAAGCAGGGGCAGATTTAACAGGCAGTCGATAATCAGCCTGTAATTTTCCGGCGCGTCCATAGGACCCCATGCCTGGATAAACTCTCCCACCGGATGATATCTTGTGATCAGCTGATCCGCCGCCTTGATGGCGGCCTCTCTTCCCGTCCTGCTGCCTGTCAGCTTATAGGCCGCCACGCAGGAGGGAGAATAGAGAAATCCCATATCGTGGTGATCCACCCCAAGCTTGTTGTCAATCCTCTCCAGAAAGCTCTGCACCTGAACCTCCCCCGCATGCTTTAAGCTCTCCGCCTCTTCTTTCATCTTTTCCCTGGCGTACTCATAGGCAAGCCAGATCTCCCCTGTCCAGAAGCCCGTGGTCCAGTCCTCATTCGGAGTGGGCTGATAAAAATTCCCCTCGCTGTAAGCCTTCTGGAACTTGTCCGTAAATTCCGGCAGGTTGCGGATCACCTGCCGTGTGCAAAAGCGCAGGGCATCCTCCGCCTCCTGCGGCGAGATTGCCTGTTTTTCCTTAAATAATACCTCCATAGATTATCCCTTTCTCAAACTGATTTTGCAACCGGTTACATTATATTATTATACCACATAATCTGAAAAATGGGGCCGGATGCAGGCATCTTCTTCCAAAAAATAACTTGATATGGTAGAATGTTTTCAGGATTGTGAGAGCACGAAGTGCGAAACAATCCCCAAACATCCTGTTATCATTGTAAAATCCGCAATCAAGGAGGAATCCGTCATGTTTAACGAGATCGGACAAAAGTACCTTTCACCCTTTACCCCCTTTTCCCTGTATCCCCGGGCTTCAGACAGGGCTGCCTGGGAATCGCTGGATGCACAGTGGAAAGAAGAAACCATCCGCCAGGGGGAAGGCTATCTGAATTATGATTATCCCAGCCTTTCCGCCACGGACTTTATGGCCTTTTCCCGGACCGGGAACCGGGTGCTCTATGAGGATAAGACCTTTGGAAAACGCTATGCCCTGAGCGCTCTTGTGCTTGCGGAGTGCGTGGAGGATAAGGGAAGGTTTCTGGATGATATTATAAATGGGATTTTTTCCATCTGCGAGGAGAGCGCCTGGCAGCTCCCCGCCCACAATTCCTATATGAGGGACACACCGCAGCTTCTTCTGCCCGATGTCACCGCCCCCATCATGGATCTTTTTTCCTGTGAGACGGGGGCCGTGCTCGCCGCCGCATATTATCTGCTTGCGGCCAGGCTGGACGAAATCTGCCCCCTGATCGGAAAGAGGATCATGTATGAGCTGGAACAGCGGATTTTCACGCCGTACCTGAACTGCCATTTCTGGTGGATGGGCAACGGAAAGGATCCCATGAACAACTGGACGATCTGGTGTACCCAAAATACGCTGCTTTGCTTTTTTCTCATGGACACACCCGCAGAGCTTCGTTACGAGGTTTTAAAGAAGGCCTGTCAGAGCACGGACTATTTTCTGGATGAGTATGGGGAGGACGGCTGCTGCGACGAGGGCGCACAGTATTACCGCCATGCGGGGCTGTGCCTGTTCAACACCACGGAGCTGTTAAACGCCGTGACAGGGGACAGCTTCGCCCGTCTGTACCAGGAGCCAAAGATACGCAATATCGCCGCCTATATTCTGAATGTACATATTGAGGATAAATATTATGTGAATTTTGCAGACTGTTCTCCCATTGCCGGGCGGTGCAGCGCCAGAGAGTTTCTGTTTGCAAAAAGAGTGGGAAATGAGAATATGGCCGCTTTCGCCGCAGCGGATTTCCTGGCCGGGCTGGATACCACCCTGCTGCTTCCCACCGAAAACAGCATGTATTATCGGCTTCAGAACGGCTTCACGGTCAGCGAAATCCGTCAATACGCATCCTCTCATACCGCAGCGGCGGTGCATTCCGATCTGTACTATGCCAGCGTGGGGCTTCTTATCGCAAGGGACGATACTCTGTGCCTTGCCGTGAAGGCGGGAGACAATGCGGACAGCCACAACCATAACGATACCGGAAGTGTAACTGTCTACAAAAACGGCTCCCCTCTCCTGATCGACGTGGGCGTGGAGAGCTACACCAAAAAGACCTTTTCCTCCCGACGCTATGAAATCTGGACAATGCAGTCCCGCTATCACAATCTGCCCACCGTAAATGGAGTTATGCAGCAGGACGGTGAACAGTTCAAGGCCTGCGATGTGTCCCATCTTCTGTCAGATTCCCTCTGCGAGATCGAGATGGATATCGCTCCCGCCTATCCGCCGGAGGCAGGACTTACTTATTATAGAAGAAAAGCTTCCCTCATCAAGGGCGAGGAGATCGTCATAACAGACAGCTTTGCATTCGCTCCCGATGCCAGGGGACACGAGGTAATCTTAAGCTTTATGACTTATGAGAAGCCCGTACTGACGGAAACGGCAGATTCCGGAGATAAAGATCTCACGTTCTCCATCGGAGAGTTGGGAAGCCTGCAGATGGATGGCGGCAGCCTTGTTGAAATCGAAGCCATTCCCATTACCGATGCCCGCCTGCAGACCGCCTGGGAGCATGAGGTCTACCGGATTCTGGTGAAGGCGCAGGGAAACGAGGTTGCGGTGCATTTGAGCTGAGAAAGTTCCGCCAGTGCAGACAAGTTCCGGCCTTTGGCTGGCCGGGGCCAGAGGCCGGAACCCGTCCGCACGGCGGATCTTATTCTGTCAAAATACTGAAATCCGGCTTATAAATCTGCGGAGGCAGGCTGTTTTCCCTGTTCAGGAATCCCACCATATAGATGGGATAATAAATTTTCTTCCCCTCCCGCCGTACATTTTCATTGCTGAAAATAAATGCTCTGGGTATCTGATAAAGCTCGTTATTTATCACGTTATCCAGGGCAATGTGTCTGCTGTAGGCTTTCCCTGATTTTACTTCTATGGGAAGCACGTCCCCTTCGTATTCAATCAGAAAGTCCAGCTCCCCCTGTTTCTTGCTGTTAAAATAATAGAGATCAAAGCCGTGCGCCTTCAGCTCCTGCGCCACCGCATTTTCATACACCGCACCGAAGTTAATGTCCTTTTCTCCCGACAATATTCTGATCTGCAGGCCGTCCATGTACATGGCCGCCAGAAGGCCCACATCCGACAGGAACAATTTGAACAGGTTCGTGGATCTCGAGAGCATCAGAGGAACCGATGGCTGTGCGGCGCAGAATACCGGATGAGCCACGCCCGCATCTTTCAGCCATACAAAGCTGTGCTCATATCTGGAAAACTTAAAATTTTCATTCAGACTTTTCAAAATAAAGCGTTTATTCTTGCTGTTCAGCTCACCGGGAATCAGGTCAAAAATCTCTTCCAGATACAGCTTATTCTGAGGATCATATTTTGAGATATCTTTCTTATAGAGCAGTATGATATTTTTCTGGACGTTTGCAACCTCTTTCAGATTATTTGTCTCAAGATACGTGTTTACCACATCCGGCATACCTCCCGTAATCAGATACAAACGGAACAGCTCCATCATTTTTTCATGGATCAGGGGATCTACCGGAATCACCCTGTCAAAGCAGTCCTTAAGCAGCCCCAGAACCCCGTCCGAAACACGGTTTGCCATGCAAAATTCCATGAAATTCAGAGGAAACATTTCCATAATGTCCATATATCCCACCGGCATGGAGCGGATATCCTTAAGCTCCACCCCGAGCAGCGAGCCGCTCATGACATAGCGATAGCTTCCCTCTTCCACAAGAAACTTAACCGCCGTCACCAAATCTCTGCATTCCTGCACCTCGTCAAAGAAGATCAGGGTCTGTCCCTTAATCAGCGGTTTGTCCGTCAAGGCGGAAAGACGCAGCAGGATATCCCTGGAATCTGTAAAATCCGCAAACAATCCTCTGGCATTTTTGTTTTCCAGAAAATTAATCTCAACCACTGACTCAAAATGTTTCCTGGCACATTCTCTGATAATATAGGTCTTTCCAACCTGTCTTGCGCCTGTTATCAGCAATACCTTTTTCTTCTCAGTTCCAAAAAACCGGTCAATCTCTTTTTCGATCCGTCTAAGCAGCATAAATAATTCCTCTTGTATCTTTTAATATTGCTTCCCACATTTATAATATGCCACTTTATGTCCGTTTATGCAACAGAAATTCCAAAATTTTGTCCGCTTTTCCATTATGATAATCCATTTATTTGTCCTCTTTTCCTATAGTTTTATTACTATTTTGTCCGTTTTTCCACAATCATGGGATTTCACGCTCAATTGGATAATAGTTCTTCAAATTCTCCGGATCCATTTTCTTTCCCTTATGCTCTGCAAGCCATCCCTCATATTCCGGATCCATCCACGTGCTCCCGTCCTCAAACTCCACTTGCCGGATACCGATCAGCACATACCCCACCGTGTATTCCTCCTCGGGCGGCTCAAGGCCATAAGTGCTTACGCTGTCATACACGGACCAGCCTCCCGGAAAGCTTCGGGTATCCCCCGGCAGGATTTCGCCTCCGTTCCATATAACATACTCGTAGCTCTCAGGCGCACTGGAATCCATGAAATTCCAGCGAATTTTCAGCGGGCTTCCGTCCTCTTCATAGGCCAGCATACAGTATTCCACCCGGCATATGGTCTTTTGCGTCCTGTTTGTGATCATTTCCTGCAGATACATGTTGTTCGTCCCGTCATAACTCAAAAACGCCGCATCCACGGTGATACCGGAAGTATCTCTGTCATTCATGAGAATGTCGTATTCCTCCTGGCCTGTATGTTCAAATCCGATCTGATCCTCATCAATAGCGATCGCAAGTTTCTCATCGCTCAGTTCCTCTGCCAAAGCCTCCAGCCGCTTTACCACATCCTCCTTCTCCAGGGTTAGCAACTCCTCAAATTCCAGGCTTTGGAAGAGTTCAAGAATTCCCTGTTCCATCTTTTCCATGCGCTCGTCCCGCTCCGACACCGTTATCCTGCCGTCATCCGGAATATGATAGGGAAACTGATAATACAGAGTGCAGAATGCCGCACCGTCAAAAGCCGTCTTATACAAGCTCCGGCCTCCCCACCAGGGATCCTCCGGCTGCGTTCCTTTATAATGGCTTCGAACCAGCTGGGCGTTCTCCCCGGCGGACAGCCGCATCGTCAGCTCCACGAACCGCCTCTCATCCTCGTCAAGGGAAACCTGATAATCACTCATAACCGTATCTTCCCCGATTCTCTCCATCCTTTCGTAGTCCTCATTCGCCCAGTCAAGCAGAGAACGGTTAAAGTCCGCAAGCGGCATCTCCCCACAGGGGCTCCCGTCCTGAGTCATAAGTGCGAGAAGAGAATCATAGTCTCCTCTGGTTCCCATCGGCCACTGTCGGGGCTCCTTTTTGTCTCCATAATGTGTTTCCTCATCCGTGAACTCTTTCATCCAGTCCGCTTCTCCCGGCTTTGCTGCTGATTGGGTTTCCGCCTCGCCCTTTGCCGGATCTGCGGCAGGTTTTGATTCTGCGCCGGACTCCGGGGACGGGACCGTCCCGGCCCTGGCCGATGTGGCAAACACAAGCAGCGCAGCGCCGACAAGAAATGCGGTCAGAACCATCGTGATAACGGAGTGTTTTCTGGTCTTCATAATTGATGTAATCCTTTCTTCCATTTGATTTGAAGCGTTTCTCCCAAATGCGCTGAAAAGGGGCGCCGGGACAGCTCTTCTCTCCTCCATGCGGATCAGTGTGCGTGCATAATCGCCTCTCCGCTCCTTTCCGATTTTGCGGAGCACCGCCTCGTCGCAGGACAGCTCCAAATCCCGGTTATAGAGCAGGTACATCCGCCAGACTGCGGGATTAAACCAGTGAACGCACACGGCCGCCGTCATAATCAGCTTGGCAAGACTGTCCATCCGCTTTATATGCACAAATTCATGCTCCAGCACTTGATAAAGCTCCCCCTCATCCTTCCAGTCCGTCTCCTCTGGCATCAGAATCACAGGGTGAAGTATTCCGTAGGTAAGCGGCGTGTCAGCCGCTTCTGACGTTCGGATGGCGATGGGCCGCAACAGCATGTGGGATGCAAGCCATTTTTCCATAAATTCATTTTTCACCGGAAATGACCTCCGAAATTTTCTGCAGCACCCGGTGTAGGAAATAAGAAAAAAGACAGCCAGGACAGACATGCCGAATGCCCAGCAGCAGCGCAGCAGTATTTTCGGGGATACGGCAAAAGACTTATGCCCGGACCGCTCCATCTGTCCGCTTTCTGTCTCCTGTATCTTTGCCATTTGCATGCCACTGTGGTTCTGCACTGCGGCGGTGCCGGACAGAAGTTCGGTATTCCATTCGGAAGATATCGTCCGGCTGCTGCCAGTCATGTTCTCCCGCCCGTCGTCCCACCTCTGGATCAACGAGTAAATACTGAACGAAGAGGGAACCGAGACCGGAACGAGAAGGCGGAGAAGCGCAATCCCCCACAGAATCAGAAATGCTCTCTTGGGCAGTCTGTCCAGAAGAAATTTCCGCAGCAGCATGATAATCAGGATGAGAACCGTTGCGGAAAAACTCATTTCAACAAAACTCATAGTTATACCTCGCTATTCTAATTCGCCGACAATCTGTTTCAGCTTATCAATCTGCTCCGCCGAGAGTTTCTTCCTCCCCAGGAGCGCCGCAAATAGTTTGTCTGCCGAGCCGTCATAGATCTTATTGATCAGCTCATTTGTCTCCGCCTCCTGCACCTCCTTTTTGGGAATCAGGGCATGGCACAGGAAATTGGGCTCCGAGCGCGCAATAGCACCCTTTTTGATACAGCGTTTAATCAATGTATAAGTGGTGTTCACGTTCCATCCCACCTCTTCTCCAAGAACCTCCGCAATATGTTTCGCCGTACTGTCACCTTCCTTCCAAAGTACATCCATAACCTTAAGCTCCGAATCAAAAAGCTTGCTGTTCATTTCTCTCTCCTCTCTTCCTGTCATCACTGAGTGTTTGTTTTCTTTATGCAAACAAGACTGCAGTAGTATCGCTTTTCTTTATACTACTACAGTCTTATGCAGTTGTCAATCTAATTTCCATGACAAAATGCTTTGCACTCCACAAAACCTTGAACCAGGGCTGTTTGTATGCTATATTTGAGAAGTATTCAAAGCCTTGTGCGTAATTGTGTTCAAAGGAGATTTTTATGAAAAAACGATTTAATATAACCGGAGTATGTGTGCCATCCAAGCATTATATGGTTGATATCAGCAGACAGCTTGAGCAAATCCGTGACCTGGTGGATGACGGCGCATACTTTACAATAAACAAGGCGAGACAATACGGAAAGACTACAACTCTGAACGCTCTGGCAAAAGATCTGGCCTCTGAATATCTTGTTGTAAGCATGGATTTTCAGGCTCTCGGAAACGAATCCTTTGCTAACGAAAAAGTATTCTCTTTAACTTTTGCACAATACTTTTTGCAGAGAATGCAGTTGCAAAGCCCGGAAATTCAGGAAAAATTGAGTTCCGGTCTCGACGATTTAAAGAGGGCCCTAAAAGAGGAAAAGGATGATTTTTCTTTATATTATCTTTTCCGACATTTTGTTTCGATTTGTGGTCAGTCTCCAAAACCGCTTGTCTTAATGATTGATGAAGTGGATAGCGCCTCTGACAATCAGGTATTTCTTGATTTTCTTGCTCAATTGCGCAACTACTACCTTGAGCGGGACACTCTTGGCACAAAAACCTTTCATTCCGTGATTTTGGCCGGAGTTTATGATATAAAAAATCTTAAAAGAAAAATCCGATCCGAGGAATCACATTCCGTTAATAGTCCATGGAATATTGCTGCCACATTTAATATTGACATGAGCTTTTCTAAATCAGACATTGCCGGCATGTTAAAGGATTACGCAGAAGATCGTCATATTAATATGAATGTTTCAGAAATAGCCGGACTGATTTACGATTACACCTCCGGTTATCCGTTTTTAGTGTCCAGATTATGTAAACTGATGGATGAGACAGTCAGCCAGACAGATTGTCTTGGTTCAGCAGATGCCGCCTGGACAAATCAGGGTTTCTTTGAAGCCGAACGTATTCTCTTATCAGAAAAAAATACCCTGTTTGAATCCCTGATTGGAAAACTGCAGAGCTATCCCGAACTTAATACGGCTCTCATGAAAATTCTTTTTACAGGAATTAATATTCCTTATAATACAGACGAACCAGCTTTTGATATCGCCTCAATGTTTGGATTTATCAAAAATAACCGGGGTTGCGTGGCGATAGCCAACCGCATTTTTGAAACACGGCTCTATAATCTTTATTTGTCTCGTACTCAGCTGCAGAATACAGATACTTTTTCGTCATCTCAAAGAGACAGAAATCAGTTTGTTATTGACGGACATTTAAATATGCGGCGCATTCTGGAAAAATTCGTTGTGCATTTTCATGATCTGTATGGGAACAGCGGCGAAACGTTTATTGAAAATGATGGCCGCAAATATTTTCTCCTGTATCTTCGCCCAATCATAAACGGCACAGGAAATTATTATGTCGAAGCTCAGACCAGAAATCTCAGCCGCACGGATGTGATAGTAGATTATCAGGGGGAACAATTTATCATTGAACTCAAGATATGGCGGGGTGACGAATATCACAGACGGGGCGAGCGGCAGCTTATAGAGTATCTTGATTCGTACCATGTACAAAAAGGTTATATGCTTAGTTTCAATTTTAATAAGAAAAAAGAAATTGGCGTACATGAGATTATTCTCGGAGACAAAACCCTGATAGAGGCGGTTGTCTAAAAAGAGGCTCACCTAAAGCAGCGGCCATTATGGCCATCTGCTTTAATTCCGCAGCCGATATGTCCTTGTTCTGTTTGTTCCCGCCGGCTTAATATCATCCATCTCCGAGAGCAGGAAATCCTGCGGCAAGGATAGCCCGGGAAACTCGCCATTTCCATCCTCCCGGAATTGTAGTATAATTGAAAACTCAAAATCATACCGGAACTTAAGGAGAAGCAAATAAAAATTTTAGAAGTTGCGGAGATAACGTCGTCACTGTTAGAACGATTAATCGTTGAATAGGAGAAATCGGGGATTGAGGCGCAGAAACTTGAAATGCTTTTTATTGCGCCCCAAGAACGAGGAAAGGGGCCGGGGAGAGAATTCATCCAATATGGGCTTTCATGTCTATAAACGGACAGACCATGACGAGCAAGGCAATCCTTATCCTCTTTTATACATGAAATTAAAATAACCTTGCCGATAACAGGAGGGATCGTATGGTTTATATGAATACGCCGCAGCTGGAGACAGAACGGCTGATCTTAAGAAAATTTACGGAAAATGATATAGAAGCATTGTATTTGATCCTGGCAGATAAAGAAGTCAACACCTTTTTACCGTGGTTTCCTCTGAAAACTATTGAGGAAGCGCAGGCCTTTTTTGAAACAAGGTATGCGGCAAATTACGAAAAGCCGCAAGCCTATGCATATGCCGTCTGTTTGAAAGAGGACAACTATCCGATTGGCTACATAGCGGTGGATATGGATGAAAGCCATGATTTTGGCTACGGGCTTCGGAAAGAGTTTTGGCACCGGAAAATTGTCACGGAAGCCGTGAGCGCTGTCATAGCGCAAGTAAGAAAAGACGGACTTTCCTATATCACTGCGACACATGACATTAACAATCCCCGCAGCGGCGGGGTTATGAGACAGGTGGGAATGAAATATCAGTATTCCTATGAAGAAAAATGGCAGCCTAAAGATTTTTTAGTTACGTTTAGAATGTATCAGCTGAATTTCAATGAAAAAGACCACGGTGTCTTCAAAAAATACTGGGACAATTCCGCTGTGCATTTTATAGAGGCAGGGATTTAGCTTTACAGCGGCGATGAACGGCGCTTCCAGCGCCGCCCGAGATCATCCCGCCCTCCTGCGCAGCGCCGCTATTCTCATTCCGGTTTCAATGACGCAGAGGTTGATATAAACAAAATCAGACTCAACCAACATTTTAAGGTGATGCACACACGCCTGGCGGTATGGTATTTCTTGAAGGTACATTCCCTGCCTAGCACGTCATAATATTCAGAATTTCCTGATCCGTTTCCTTCATTCCTCTGCTTCCGATCCAGGAGATATTGCGTATGGTGTTTTCCACTCCCTTTGCCACCACCCCGTCGCCGCCGTAGAACTGCTGGCCGTTACGGTACATATCATAGCCCAGAAGCCCGGCCTCCACTGCAACCGCGATTTTGGCCGCGCAGGATGCCTTTGCCCCGTCGCAGATCATGCCGGAGGCAATGGCAAGGCCATTGACAACGGTATGGGCAATCGTATCATAATCCCCTTCCTTCAGATATGCGATCCCCGCACCCGCCGCAACGCCTGCGCTTACCGCCCCGCAGTAAGCCGAGAGGGAGCCGATTCCCCTCTTTAGATGAATGGCAATCAGATTGGACAGCGCAAGGGCCCTGTACAGCTTTTCTTCACCGGCTCCCAGCTCCTTTGCGTATTCCATCACCGGGAGCGAAACCGTAAGCCCCTGGTTGCCGCTTCCCGAATTGATGACTACCGGAAGCTCGCTCCCGTTCATCCTTGCGTCCGATCCCGCCGCCGCCATTGCCTTTGCCCGGATACGCACATTCTCTTCGCCTGACATAAGCAGCACCGAGCCTATATTCGCTCCGTAATCTCCCCGCAGTCCTTCTTCTGCAGCCGCCCGGTTATACTCGATCTGGCGTCTTAGCACCCCTTCAACCTGCGAAAGCTCCGCCTCCGTGGCAAAACAATAAATATCCTCCACGTTCAGAAGGCCGTAGCGCTCTTCTCTCTCCGTATCCATCCCGCTTTCCAGCACCCGCTCCAGCAGAATCTCATCATCCTTCGTTATCCGCACGATATTCGTATGCTCCCCGGCAATACGGACAGACGCGCAGGAGCTTCCGCTCCACACGCTAACACTCATGTCCAGCAGCGCTCCGTCCTTTTGCTGGCTTACCTGGATAGGCGTGCTCCTTAAATATTCCCTGAATTCTTCCTTCTGTGCATCCGAAATTTCAGACAAAACCTCCAGCAGCCGGTCCTCTCTGCCCGCCACGATTCCGATTGCCACCGCCGCCTCGATCCCCTTGGCCCCGTTCGTATTCGGCACAATCACGCTTTTCACATTCTTGATGATATTTCCACTGACCTGCGCCAGAACCCTCTCAGGCCTTTTCCCAAGAACACTCCTGGCCTTTGCCGCACAGTAGGCAAGCGCAATCGGCTCCGTGCAGCCCATTGCGGGTACCAGCTCCTCGTTCAGAATGGTTTCGTAAGCCTTAAAAATTCTTTCTTTGTCCTTCATCGTACATCTCCCCATCACTCCAAAGTTTCCTCCTTAAATCACAGACCTCAGAAAAAGCCCTCCCCACAGGGACTTTTTTCCGCATCTGGTTATCCATATGCGCACTGTCCCTGGCGACAATTTCCACAACGCCATCTTTTGTATTACGTGGACTCACTATAACACGGACAGGCGCTCCAATCAAGTCCGCATCCGCAAACATTTCCCCCGCCTGGATTTTGTTCCTGTCGTCATAGATAACCTCGATTCCCTCACTCTGCAGCTTTTGATACAGCGTGTCGGAAATTTCCCTGGTCTCGCCGTCATCCGGCCGCAGGCAGCAAAGATGCACCTCCCATGGCGCTATGGAAATGGGCCAGACGGGGCCGCGATTGTCATGGCGGGCCTCGCAGACGGACGCCGCAAGACGCCCGATGCCGATCCCGTAGCATCCCATGACCGGATATTCGGCTGCGCCGCTTTCATTGATATACCGCATATTCATGCTTTCCGTGTATTTCGTCCCAAGCTGAAAAATATTTCCCACCTCGATTCCGCGCCGGATACTCAAAGACCGGCTTCCGCAGCAGGGACAAACACCTTCCAGTGCAGCGCCGGCAGACCTGCCGCAAGCCGCAGGTTCGTCCACGGCCTCCAGATTCGCCCTGTAATCGCAGCTGCCGCACACGACCACGGAATCTTCCCCCGCATCTGTGAGCAGCATAAATTCATGGGACACATTTCCGCCCATCATGCCGGAATCCGATGCGACTACCTCCACCTGCGGAATTCCCACCCTGCGGAAAATGCGCCTATACGCTTCCAGACATTTTGCGTAGTACTCCTCCAAATCCTTCCGGGAGGTATGAAACGAATAGGCGTCCTTCATGGTAAATTCACGGACGCGGATCATCCCCGCCCTCGGCCTTGCCTCGTCCCGGAATTTCCGCTGAAACTGATAAATCATAAAAGGATACTGCTGATAAGACCTTCCATACTCTCTCACCAGCTGCACTGCCGCCTCCTCGTGGGTCATTCCCAGAACCAGATCCGTATCGCTCCTGTCTTTAAACCGCACCAGTTCTTTTCCCACGCTCTCAAAACGTCCGGATTCTTTCCACAGCTGCGCAGGCATGACCACCGGGAACATCACCTCCTGCCCTCCGATCCGTTCCATTTCCTCCCGGATAATGTTCTCTATTTTCCTTGTCACCCGCCTCAGAATCGGATATTCGGAAAAGATGCCGCTTCCCACCCCTTTCATGTACCCGCCCCGGATCATCAGCGCATGGCTGTCAATGACACAGTCTGCCGGCCTTTCTTTGAACCTCTGTCCCACAAGATTTCTCAGTTTCATATCCTTCCTCCTTTTAAATTTCATCTGTGCGCCCCTGCGCATAAAAAAATCCCAAGTATATCCGAAAATATACTTAGGACGAATTGACTCCGCGGTACCACCTAACTTCAGACGAATCTGCACCTTGATCGCAGGCCATCACCTGCCCGCCTCTGATAACGGTGGCTCTCCGTCAGAATTTCCCCTTTTGCAAAAAAGGCTCACTCTGCTGCTCCCAGACCGGTTCGGAATCTCTCCTTCAAAGCCTCGCACCATCCGGCTCCTCTCTGCAAAAGTCAGGATACCTACTATTCTGTTCCCCGCATTTAATATAAATTACCACGGCAACAGGGCCGTGTCAAGAAAAAGCTCCGCAGAAAGTCATTTTCTCTGCGCCGGTATCTCCCCCACATAGCTCCAGGTCGTTCCTTTATCCGACGATTCATACAGGCCGTGACAGTAGCCTTCCTCCCCGTAATAGTCCCCGTCCGGCCCCTGTCCGGCTTCCATGTAAAGCTTCCCCGCTTCCTCATAAACTCTCTCCGGCATCACAAACGGATTATAGTAAGTTCCGTCCGAAAGCACCGCCCTCGCCGACGGGTACTGTACCTCCTGAAAGCTTTTCCCTCCATCCCCGGTCCGGTAAAGACTTCCATAAGCTCCCCCGCTGTATGCCAGACAGGAAAATCCGGTCTGGCCATCTTCCAGAAATGAAATCCATTTCGCCCCGCCGCCGCTTCCAAGATAGGGATCCCCATTGGCCATGACTGCGCTTATGCCTTCGTCCGCCGTGGCGACAAGCGCATAATAACTGCTTCCGCAGGCCCGGTCAACCGGAACCATCCGATACTCCACCCCGTCAGCGGTCCGGTACGCACAGTCAGGCTCAAGCGTCAGATAATATTGTACGGTCTCCTGCGAAAGCTCCTGCTCCTTACCGTCCGCACCCCCCTCTTCATTCAGAGTCATTCTCTGCCCGTATACCTCCTGCTGTATCTCTTCTATAAAAGCATACAGATCATTATAAACCGCAGCCGTATGATCTTCCGCCAGGGTCTCCAGATTTGAAAAAATATAGGAAAAGCGCTCACCCCAATAGTCGATCTCCATAGAGGCATAGATCGCTTCATTTCCCTCATAGGGAAGCTCTCTCATGGAATAGAGCAGCCAGTTCACCACATCGGCACAAAACCATTCCTTCTCCTCACTGCTGTCCGAATTCAGGTAGACGACAGGAACGGAAGCCCCCGGCGCCCCTTCCCCTCTTTCCACAAACTCATGCATCCGGTTTCTTCCGGCAAAGTAGGCATCCGTCAGTTCACGGAACTGTTCCATCCTGGCATCGGGCTCTGCGTCCTCCCCGGCAAGCTGTAAAAGACCGGGATCCTCTGTCCGCAAACCGTCATACAACAGGCAGATGACCTCATCCTCCTGCTCGCTGCCAGTCAGGGTGATCCTGACACCTGCCTCTCCCCATTCCGGCTTCCAGCTGTCCGGCCGCAGCATCGCCCCGTCGTCCCGAATCGCAATGTTTATCTGCGCCCGCTCTTCCCCATCATACCGAAACACAATATCCCCATAAGCCGAACCAAATGGCCACTCCGGCTCGCCTTTCATCCGCAGCGTGACCTCGCCCCTGCCATCCGGGGATACCTGTCTGTCAATCACTGTAACACGGTACTTCGTTGTATAGATAATGCTTCCTGCCAGAAGAACAGACAAGCCCAAAAAAATTGCCGCTGTAATAAAGATAATCCTGATCCATCTTTTCATTTCGTCAAAGCTCCACTCTCTTAGCCGTCTCTTCCCTGTCAAGTCCGCATTTTTTCATAAGCATGGCTGTAATCTGCTCCTTCGGCAGATCAAGCTCCCGTAACGTGTCGATCACCAGCTTAATACGGTTTTCAGCTTCCCTCGCAAGAGCCCTTTGAAGCTCTTCGTCTTTGCCTTTGAGCTCCTTTCCGTATTCATTCCAGATACAGACCATATACCGAAGCAGCTGCATGGATACATTATAATCCACCCGGCTCTTATGTTCAACCAGCGAAATGAGATAGACAGGAACCGATTCCTTTCCGCCTTTCTCACTTGCTAACCGGACTTTCCTTATCAGCAAATCTTCACCGTAACCACCTCATAGGGCTTTAATGTTACGTCAATCACTTGTCCCTCCACATGGCCCTCGCTCTCTTCCTCTTCCAGAAGATTGCAGACCCAGGCCTTTTCGAAAGGCCTGTTTACCGTCAGCTTCGCCTTTGTCAGGGAATTCTCCGATTCATACATACGGATCACGATTCCCTCTCCGCTCTCCGCCTGTTTGATGGTCTCGATCACCACATTGGATCTGTCTACGGACGCAAGGGAATAATTCTTCCCCGCCTGCGCTCCCGTCTGCACGAGCAGCGGCTGGTTCAGCTTATAGGCCTGCGCCACGGTGCCTGCCGCCCGCCAGCCCTGCGCATGGGGATAGATGGCATAGGTAAACACATGCTCCTCCTGATCCGTTACCGGGTTCGGCTCGATCCCGGACTTGATCAGGGTAAGGGCCATATCGGAATCCTTCGCGGAATGCCCGTATTTACAGTCGTTGAGCAGCGAAACGCCATAGTTGCCCTCGGAGAGATCCATCCACTTCTGTCCGCAGCTCTCAAACCGGGCCACATCCCAGCTGGTGTTCTGGTGGGTCTTGCGGGTCAGGTTCCCGAACTGCACGTCAAATGTGGCCTCGTCCGTGTGCACGGCCACCGGAAAATGTACCTTGAGCAATGTCTGATGCTCCTTCCAGTCCACATGGGTTACGAAATCGATCCTCCGGCTCTGCGCATAGAAGATAATTTCCTGGTTGATCACGGAATTTGAAGCTTTTCTTGTAATGGCGAGAACCGCCCGCACCGGGCCAAGCTCCGTCCACTCCATCCGCTCCACCTGATCCACATCCCAGAACTTTTCCGTGTAAAAGATATCAATATCCCAGTTGTCATAGTAAATCGGTTTGTCCTCATACATCCGAAAAAGATTGGCCCTGTGCCCCTCCTGTATCACCTCACGGTCGTTTTCTTTATCATAGACGCTGGTGAACATTCCCTGTTCATCCAGCTTTACCGTATAAAACGGCGTTTCCAGCCTGCGCTCATTGATCAAGCGGAAGGGAACGGCATTCGCATCGCTTTCAACCAAAGCCGGCACCGCATCCAACACGGCAAAGGACTTATAGCCCTTGGAAGGAATGTTTTTCACATAAGCCACTGCCCCGTTTTCCGTTCTCTGAACCGGGTATACCTCACCCGCATCATCTCTCAGAGCTTCTCCCGCAAAAGCGCCAAGGCTTACTACGTCGTCGCGCTCTTTTCCGGTGGTATTGAAAATCATTACGGCATCGCCCTCGCCCGCAATGGCTCTCCTGCGCCGCTCTCCCATATCCGCAAGCTTTTCAGCAAGCTGTCCGTACTCCTCCCTGGTCACCTCATACACTTCCCGGATGGCGGATCCCGGCAGGATATCGTGGAACTGGTTCAGCAGCACCACCTTCCACATGGAATCCAGCTCGGATGCCGGATAATCCACGGTATCCTGCGCCAGCACGGACAACAGCTCCAGATCCATAAGTCCAAGCTCGGACTTGCGGTTGGCCCGCTTGTTCCTTCCCATGGAGGTCAGCGTTCCCCTGTGGTATTCAAAATAGAACTCCCCTTCCCACACAGGAAGCCTTTTGTTTCCTTCCACACGATCCTTCAGCTCGTCAAAGTAGGTGCGGGCAAACTCCTGCCTCACCTTCGGAATCCCCTTGACCCCCTTCTCCATACGGACAGAGGTTTCCAGCATCTCCCTGGTAGGGCCGCCGCCCCCGTCCCCATAGCCGTAGGAGATCAGGATATCGTTATTAATGTCCTTATTCTGGTAGCGCATCCATCCGCCCATGACAGCGCCCGGATGGAGCATTCCGTTATAGGTGGTGAAGAAGTTGGCAACAGGCTGCTCCACGTCCAGCGTTGTGATCAGATGGGTCAGCACCTCCGTGCCGTCGATCCCCCTCCATCTCATGGTGTCATAGGGCACCTTGTTGAACTGGTTCCAGGCAAGCTTGGTGGTCATGAAATAGTCGATCCCGCACTTTTTCATGATCTGGGGCAGGGCTCCGGAATAGCCGAACACGTCCGGCAGCCAGAGAATCCGGTTATCCACCCCGAACTCCTCCCGGAAAAACCGCTTTCCGTGCATAAACTGGCGCACCAGGGACTCCCCGGAGGTCAGGTTGCAGTCCGCCTCCACCCACATGCCGCCCTCCGGCTCCCAGCGTTTTTCCCGGATGCGTTCCTTCACCTTTTCGTACAGCTCCGGATAGCGTTCCTTCAGGAACGCATAGAGCTGAGGCTGGCTGGACATAAACCTGTAATTGGGGTATTCCTCCATGAGCTTAAGCACCGTCGCAAAGCTTCTTGCCACCTTTTCCCTGGTCTGGGCCACAGTCCACCACCAGGCAACGTCGATATGGGTATGTCCGATACAGGTGGCGATCACGTCACTAAAGCCCGTCATCTCCGAATACAGAGCCTTCTCAATATAGGCCGACGCCTCATCCACAGTGCGGTAAAATTCCTCCGAGTAAGGCATGCGCAGATCCAGAAAATTCACCGTATTATTCAGGATCTCCTCGATCTGCTTCCGGTTTCTGTCGTCCTCCTCCATCCTGCCAAAGGCCGAGAGCGGAACCCACAGATCATAATACAGCTTCTCAATCTTCTCATCAATTTCCATCAGCCTGACCACCAGGCTGAATTCCTGATGGTCGATTCCGGTATAGGCCTGCAGATCCAGTGCAAGCTCCTCTCCCGCCTTTGCACAGGGACACAGGAACACCTCCCTGTGGTTCATATCGATCCCCTGCACCGCCTCCCCGTTTACAAACAGCAGAAATTGAGGATTCTTGGCATCCCATCCCTCAATCTGGGTACACACATAGAGCCACATTCTCTTTCCCTCAAGCTCCTGCGGCACCTGATAGACAGTCTTAAACCAGTAATGGCGGTCCTTCCCGTACCAGTGCATGGTATTGCAGTCAAAATCCTCCCATGCGCCAACCGCCGCATCCTCGGGCCGGATGAAAAATCCCTCCCTGTACTTCCAGCCGTCGATTGCAAAGCTCTGCTTTACCTTAAGCCTCTTGAGCTCCTCGCAGATTACCCTGACCCTTTTGTCCAAAAAATGCATATCCGCCTCCTGTCCGCCCGTTTTACCGGGCTCACAATTTCCTTTATTTTACCGAACCGTACATGTAATTTCCACCGCTAATTGAAAAATATTATGTAAAAAATCAGGGAAGACCTCCTCCTGTCCGGAAATCTTCCCTGATCCTGTCTACTATTTCACAATCTTATTCCATTGCCGCTTCCAGTCCGTATACCTCGATTTCATAGATCCGGGCCGCACTGTCGCTACCCTGGGTTGGTTTGTTCACCACAAGCTTCACAAACCGGGCGTTCACCGGTGCGAAGGTATCGTGGGTCGTCCCCGCCGTGTTCCTGGTCACGCTCCTTACCTCCTCAAAGGCTCCTCCGTCCTCACTCACATAAATAGCGTAGGACTTGGTGTTCATGTCGGCGCTCTCGCCGCCTGCCTCTGCGTGGCTGATATCCACGGCGCTGACCGCTCTCACCTCTCCAAGGTCAATGGTGATCTCGTGAGGCGCTCCTCCCGTCGCACACCACTTCTTGCTGATATCGCCGTCCACCGCAAACTGGGGCGCTTCATTGTCATTCACGTAAGTATCCGCCTCCGTGGCAGCTCCCTGTGACAGGAGCACAAGGCCCTGCGCAGCGCTGTCCGTGATCACAATATAGCTCTCATGGGATGCCTCCCCGCCTCCGGATAAGTGACGGAGACCGTATCGCCCTGTGCGCTCTCCGTATCAGAGCCTGTCAGCGTCCACGTCACCTTCTGGGTGTTCTGAGAGCAGAGACTGGTAAAGGTTATGGTCTGCCCCGGTGCCGCCAGTGTGACATCCGCCGTAAACGCCGCCTTGGGAATGCTGTTATCCGGCCAGTCCATGACAACCGCGCTTCCGCTTCCCTCCTCCAGCAGTCCGTTAACCGGAACCACCTCGAACTCGGATTTGTTGGTCTCGTCCGTCCGGGGCAGAGTGTTGATGTAAAAGCTGTCCGTATTCGAAACGCCAAGGAAGGATTTCGTCCCGTCCTGGTTCATGCGGTAGATCTCATAATACTCTGAATCCACATCACTCTCCCAGGCCAGACGCACACCCGCATACATGCCGTCCTCGTCAAACTCGCTGTCAAGAACCTGCACATTGCTCACACTGGCGCTCTCAAAGCTCTCCGGCCCTGCCATGGTGATATTTCCCAGACGCAGCTGCAGCCCGTTTGCATCCTCGCCGGCCTTTATTCTGTAGGAGATTGTCTTTATCGTCTTTCCTGCAAGAGAGGCCGCATCGTAGGATACCACCGTCCACTCTTCCCCTACCTTCTTATCTCCTTCCAAAATGACTTCGGAGCCGTCGTCCAGGGCAAGCACCGCATCCAGCGCCACCTCGGGGCCTCTCACCTTTGCCGCCGTGGTAAAGATCATCTGCTCCTGTGCGTCAAGGTCGGCGCTGTAAAGCTTGATCACGGATTCCGTATCCTCCTTCACGTCTCCGCGCAGAATCAGACTGTTGCCGCCATAGTAAGCGTCTCCCACGTCCAGATCCGCCGCAAGAGTGTTCCCCTCGCCGTTCTCAATGATATAACGGTAGGTGGGCAGAATATCCGACACGCTCCGGTTGTTCCAGTCCAGCATACTGATCAGCTGTCCGTTCTTATAGAACCCATAGCCGTTGCCCATGCAGAAGTTTGTCACAAAGGGAAGCTCTGTAACCGCAGTCCGCTCCACCACGTAAGCGGAAACGCCCCTCCACTGCGTATCATCTCCGCTGACATCCGCCTCATAAGAGGGATCCCCCTTGGAATTCACCCACAGTTTATTCTCCTGCTTCCAGAAATCCTGCACGGTACCTGCCGAAAAGTACGCCCAGCTGGGACAGTAGAGCCCCAGAGAAGTATAGGTGCCGCCCTCCGGATTCTCAAACAAATCCCACCTGACAGGCGTGTCATATCCGTTGCTCTGGATGTCAACTCCCGCATACAGATCGTAAGGGTCGATTCCCTTCTCCTTCGCCAGCCCGGCGGAGGCCTTAAGCAGCTCCTCCCCGGCAAGCTTCTCGGTAGTCCACCAGAAATTCAAAAACATCTCGTCCGCAACGGCCTCTCCGTCCTCATTCATGAGGTAAGCCGCATTTTTCTCAGTCAGCGCATTCTGCCAGTCCATCTTGCCGTCCACTGTCATGGAATCATAATAGATCAGCTCCAGCTCCGGAGCCTTCTCCTTATAGTAGGAAAGGAATTCCCGCATCCTTGCGGCATGATCCGCTGTCAGAGGTTCCTCATCCGTGCCCTCGGTCTCCTGATTCATAAACCAGCCGTCAAACCCATAGACATCCGCAACCTCGATCAGCTTGTCGGCCACCGGATAGCTTCCGTCTTCCTTTCTGGTGAGGAGATCCTCAAGCCACTGCATCTTTCCGCCGTGAGCCGCCTGGGGCATAAATATGGTTCCGATCACCTTCACGCCGTTCCTGTGTCCGGCATCCACCACGTCCGCACTGGGTGCCACGATCAGGCCCTCCCCCGAGGAACCGCCCCAGTAAACCAGAAGATCCACATACTGCCAGTAGGAGAAGGTGTTTGCGTTCATCTTATTCAGTCCGTGGGGAGAATTCCCGCTGGTACTGCCGTTCATGATGGAAACCGCCATCACCTTCGTGTCCTTATTCTGCGTGGAATTCACAGTCTCGAGCTCCGCAAGATCCGCGCGCTTTGCAAGAGGCACGCTGCTTACGTTAAACCGCAGGTCCTCGTCCTCCTCCGCCTTCCACTCAAGAAGTCCCGCGGGAAACCAGTAGGAGGATTCCGGCTGACGGTTCATGGTAAGCTCCTTGTTATCATTTTCCTCCGTCACCGAATACTGTGCCGCCTGCGCATTCTCCTGTTCCTCTTCCCCGGCGGTCTCCTCTTCCTCCGCCTCAGTCTCCTGGGCCTGGGCGCTTTCCCGACCTTCTTCCTCCACAGCCGTTGTCTCCACGGCAGGCTCCTTTTCAGCGCTGCCGGAGCAGCCGGTCATCCCAAGCGTCATAGCCGCCGCAAGAAGAATGCTGATCCATTTCTTATTTTTTATTCCTGTCATTTATCTTTTCCTTTCACTTGATCAATACCGTAACCACCTCGTAAGGCTTAAGCACAACTTCTATTTCATTTCCGCAAACCGCGGCCTGCCTTTCCCTCTCTTCCAGAAGATTGCAGATCCAGGCCTGCTCAAAGGGAGCATTTACGGTCAGCTTTGTTTTGGTCAGTGCATTCTCTGATTCATACATACGGATTACGGTTCCCTCTCCGTCCTCGGCTCTCTTAACCGTCTCCAGAATCACATTTTTCCGGTCCGCACAGGCAAAGGAATACTCCTTTCCCGGTTCCGTCCCGATCCGGGCCAGCAGAGGCTGGTTCAGCTTATAGGCCTCCTCCACGGTGCCTGCTGCCCGCCACCCTTCCGCATGGGGATAGATGGAATAGGTAAACACATGCTCCTCCTGATCCGCCACCGGATTGGGTTCAATGCCTGATTTGATCAGGGTCAGAGCCATATTGGAATCCTTCACGGAATGGCCGTACTTACAGTCGTTGAGCAGAGACACTCCGTAATGTCCCTCGGAGAGGTCCATCCACTTCTGTCCGCAGCTCTCAAACCGGGCCACGTCCCAGCTGGTATTCTGATGGGTCTTCCGGGTCAGGTTTCCGAACTGCACGTCAAATGTGGCCTCGTCCGTATGCACCGCCACCGGGAAATGCACCTTGAGCAGCGTCTGGTGCTCCTTCCAGTCCACATGGGTTACGAACTCAATCCTCCGGCTCTTTGCATAGAAAATGATTTCCTGATCAATCACGGAATTCGACGCTTTCCTTGTTATGGAAAGAACCGCCCTCACCGGGCCAAGCTCCGTCCACTCCATGCGTTCCACCTGATCAACATCCCAGAATTTTTCCGTATAATAAATGTCAATGTCCCAGTTATCAAAGTAAATCGGTTTGTCCTCGTACATCCGAAGCAGATTTGCCCTGTGCCCCTCCTGCACTACCTCGCGGTCATTCTCCTTGTCGTAAATGCTGGTAAACATTCCCTGATTATCCAGCTTTACCTTGTAGAAAGGAGTTTCCAGCTCATAATCATCTGTCAGCTCAAACGGACACAGCGTCCCGGTGTCAGCCGCCGAATCCACCACGGCAAAGGACTTGTAGCCCTTCGAGGGAATGTTCTTCACATACACAACCGCTCCGTTCGCCGTTCTCTGAACCGGGTATACTTCTCCCTCACCGTCCATAAGCGCCCCGCCGGTAAAGCCCTCAAGACTGACCACGTCGTCCCGCCGCTTTCCCGTGGTGTTAAAGACCGTTATCCCGCCGCCCGGCCCGGCAATGGCTCTCATGCGCTCTTCGGTCATGGAAGAGAGCTGCCCCGCAAGCTGTGCGTACTCTTCCCCCGTGACCTCGTACACCTCCCGAATGGAGGAGCCGGGCAGAATGTCGTGGAACTGGTTGAGCAGCACCACCTTCCACATGGAGTCCAGCTCGGATGCGGGATAATTCATAGTCCCTGACGCAAGCACGGACAGCAGCTCCAAATCCATAAGCCCAAGCTCGGACTTGCGGTTTGAACGTTTGTTTCTTCCCATGGAGGTCAGAGTTCCCCTGTGGTACTCAAAGTACAGCTCTCCCTCCCACACCGGAAGACGTCTGTCCTTCTCCACCCTTTCTTTCAGCTCATCAAAGTAGGTTCGGGCAAATTCCTGTCTCACCTTGGGAATTCCCTTAACCCCCTTTTCCATACGGAGGGATGTCTCCAGCATCTCCCTGGTAGGGCCGCCGCCTCCGTCCCCGTAGCCGTAGGAGATCAGGATATCATTGTTAATGTCCTTATTCTGGTAGCGCATCCATCCGCCCATGATGGCATCCGGATGAAGCATTCCGTTGTAGGTGGTGAAGAAATTGGAAACAGGCTGCTCCACTCCCAGAGTCGTAACAAGGTGAGTCAGTACCTGCGTCCCGTCGATTCCCCTCCACATCATAGTGTCATAGGGCACCTTGTTAAACTGGTTCCAGGCAAGCTTCGTGGTCATGAAATAGTCGATCCCGCACTTTTTCATGATCTGGGGCAGGGCTCCGGAATACCCGAACACGTCCGGCAGCCAGAGAATCCGGTTATCCACCCCGAACTCCTCCCGGAAAAACCGCTTTCCGTGCATAAACTGGCGCACCAGGGACTCTCCGGAGGTCAGGTTGCAGTCCGCCTCCACCCACATGCCGCCCTCCGGCTCCCAGCGTTTTTCCCGGATGCGTTCCTTCACCTTTTCGTACAGCTCCGGATAGCGTTCCTTCAGGAACGCATAGAGCTGAGGCTGGCTGGACATAAACCTGTAATTGGGGTATTCCTCCATGAGCTTAAGCACCGTGGCAAAGCTTCTTGCCACCTTTTCCCTGGTCTGGGCCACAGTCCACCACCAGGCAACGTCGATATGGGTATGCCCGATACAGGTGGCAATCACATCACTGTAACCTGCCCGCTTTGAATACAGCGCCTCCTCGATATACGCAGACGCCTCATCCAGCGTGCGGTAGAACTCTTCCGAGTAGGGGGTTCTCAGATCCAGAAAATTCACCGTTTGATTCAGGATCTCCTCGATATCCCTTCGGTTCTTGTCATCCTCCTCCATCCGGGTGAATGCCGCAAGGGGCACCCACAGGTCATAGTAGAGCTTCTCGATTCTCTAATCAATCTCCTGCATCTGTGTGATGAGATTAAATTCGCTGTGAAGAATTCCGGTATAAGCCTGCAGCTCCAGCGTGATCTCCTCACCCGCCTTCGCACAGGGATTAAGGAACACCTCCCTGTGGTTCATGTCAATTCCCTGCACCGCCTCCCCGTTCACAAACAGCAGAAACTGAGGATTCTTTGCATCGTCCCACTCATCGATCTGTGTGCGCACATGAAACCACATACGCTTCCCGTCAAGCTCTCTCGGAACCGTGTAAACCGTCCTGAACCAGTAATGGCGGTCCTTTCCATACCAGTGCATGGTCTGGCAGTCAAAGTCCTCCCACACCTCTTTGCCGGGCTCCGTTTCCTCACAGGCCGCGGCATCCTCCGGCCTTATGAAATTCCCTTCCCTGTACTTCCAGTTATCCATCGCAAATGTCTGCTTCACCCTCAGCTTTTTCAGCTCCTCGCAGATTACCTTGACCCTTTTGTCTAAAAACTGCATTTCCGCCTCCTTGTACGCCCTCTGCCGGGTCGTTTCCTTTCTATATATCCGGCGGCACCGGAATCCGACTGCGAAAGCCTCCCATAATGCCGCAAAAGGGCCGCCGCAAAGCAAAGCAGGTATCTCACTCTTCATTTTGCGGCGGCCTGTCTTTGTATGGAATCTATTCCATGTATTCCATCAAACGGTCCGCTGTCGTAAACGCAAGTCCGGTCACCGTGTCCGCACATCCGTAATAGATTGCGATTCTTCCCGTGGCCGCATCCGTAAGAGCGGCACAGGGGAACACCACGTTTGGCACGTCTCCCACGCATTCGTATAATTCATGAGGTCCCAGAATATAATTTCTGGTCCTCTTTTTCACCCTCCATGGCTCCTTAAGATCCAGAAGCGCACACCCCATCCGGTACACAAACCCGTTGCAGGTATTAATCACGCCGTGATAGATCAGAAGCCAGCCATCCTCCGTCTCAATGGGAACGCTCCCGGCACCGATCTTGGTGCACTGCCATGCCGAAAGATCACCCCTTATCGCACCCATCACGTATCTGTGACGTCCCCAGTACGTAAGATCCGGGCTCTCGCTCAGGAAGATGTCCCCGAAGGGGGTGTGCCCGTTGTCGCTGGGCCGGCTCAGCATATAATAGTTTCCGTTTATTTTTCTCGGAAACAGCACGCCGTTGCGGTTAAATGGCAAAAACGCATTCTCCATCTGGTAAAAGGTTTTGAAGTCAAAGGTATATCCCACCCCTATGGTAGGGTATTCATGATACCCGTTGCACCACGTGATATAATACCTGTCCTCGATAAAGCACACTCTCGGATCATATCGGAAATCCCTTTTCGCCACCTCCGGATCCGCCCCCCGGAACACAATGGGCTCATCGGAAATATCCCAATGAATGCCGTCTTTACTAAATCCCGTAAAGATATCCATACTGATAGATCTGCTGTCGCAGCGGAACACTCCCGCAAAGCCCTCCCCGAAGGGCACCACCGCACTGTTAAAAATGCTGTTTGAATTCTTTGTGGCAAACCTTTCAATAATAGGGTTTGCATCGTAACGCCATACCGGCAGCTTCTCTTCGCCCTTTGGATCCTGCCATGGTATATTCGGCAGATCCTTTCCGATTATTCTCGTCATCCCGTCGCTACCACCCGTCTCTTTTATTTGCCTAAAAATTCGTCAACCTGTCTCTGCGCCTCATCCATAACATCCTGCCAGCCCGCATTCATCAGCTCCTCCTTAATCTGGGGAACCGCAACCGCAGGATCCTGTACGCCGGTCATCACCTCACTGCGGTAGCGCAGCCAGATCTCGCGGCAGTTTGCAAGCTGATCCGTGAGTGATTGCGCTGGTATCAAGGTTAAAGCCCAGCATAGCGGAGGATACCGCCGCCTCGTTCAGCGCCTTGATCTCGCCCCATTGATCAAACTCATCCGTGTCGATCTGCGTCACGGTGAAGAAGGAACCCTGGGTATAGCCTGCCATAGCCCACTCCTCGTTGATCTTGTGCGCCTTGCCGTCCGCATTGTACTCAAAGTTCACGCCCTCTTCTCCATAATAGAACATGTCGCGCAGCTTTGTGTCCGTATTTACCATGTCAAGGAACTGCAGACACTTTTCAGGATATTTGGTATTTATGGAAATCATGTTGAGAGAGCCTCTCACGGTCTCGTTGGAGAGAATCGTGTCTCCCAGTTTCTGAACCACTACTTCTTTCCCCATCTGAGGTCCCCAGACCGTGGTTCCCGCAGACTCCCAGCCCTGTGCAACTCTCCACATATTGTAAACACGTCCCTCTGACAGTGCGGAAGCGTCCGGATTGATGATTCCCTTTTTATACCAGTCATGGAGAATCTCAAGCTGTGCGTAAATATCAGGCTCTTCCAGAGTAAAGCATACCTTGCCGTCCGCATCATCATATCTCACGCCCAGAATCTGCGTTCCTCCTCCGATCTGATCATAAACGTCAAAGATATAATACAAACCGTCGTTCTTTACATACACGGGATAATCATTCTTATCCGCTTTCAGCGTCTCAAAGGTTTCCGTCATGGAAGCAAGCTCCGTCATGGAAGTCACATCCAGGCTGTACTCATCCACCAGCTCCTTGTCCCAGATGGAGTAGTTGCTGATCGAGCTGTCCTTGTAGGTAGGAACACCGTAGATTCTGTCCTTCACCTTCACCGCATCCCAATACTTTGCAGGCATCAGCTCATTAAGCCCCGGCATATTGGCATCCAGCATGTCAGTGATATCATAGTAAGCTCCAAGGTTGATATCCGCCAGATAATTGTTTCCGTTTCCGAAAATAATATCATAGGGTTCATTGGTGCTGATGATAATATTCCGGCGGTTATCCCAGTCTCCCCAGGGAATGACCTCCATCTCAAGGTTGACGCCGATTTTCTCGCCGATATAGTCGTTTACCTTTGTTATCCATGTGTCATAGTTGGTGGGCATTCCGTTTCCGATGGTCACCCATTTCAGATTCACGATCTCGCCGGAAGCTGTCTCGCCGCCGGATTCCTTTTCACTTTCCTTCGTCTCCGCAGACGCTTCCTGGGATTTACTGTCCTCACCGCCGGTATTGCCGCCGCTGTTTTCTTTTCCGCCTCCGCAGCCTGCCAGCGTCCCCAGCATCATCGCTGCCGCAAGTCCTGCCGCCAATAATTTTTTCACCTTCATAATCTTCCTCCTTATTATAATTGTTTTATTCCTTCACCGAACCGATGGTAAGGCCGGAAATGAAATACTTCTGGAAAAACGGATAGGTACAAGCAATCGGTACGATAATGACAATCGCAATGGCCATTCTCACACTCTCCGTGGGCATGGATGACTTATACTGCTGAAGGGAAAGTCCGCCGTAGGGATTGTTTGCAATGTATTCAATGTTTTTCTGTATATTGTTGAGCAAAGACTGCAGTGTCTGCAGATTTTTATCCTGAATATACAGGGATGCCTGGAACCAGTCGTTCCAATAACCGAACGCCGCAAACATCCCAATGGTAGCCATCACCGGCTTCGAGATCGGCAGCACGATTCTGGACCAGATACAGAACTGGTCCGCACCGTCAATCTTGGCCGACTCCACGATGGAATCCGGCACCGTGATCCTGAAAAAGGTCCGGCAGATGGTGACGCTGAACGAGGAACACGCCAGAGGCAGGATCAGCGCCCATATGGTATTGCGCAGGTTCAGGATATTGTTTACCACCACATAGCTCGCCAGCATACCGCCGTTGAACACCATGGGGATAAACACGATCCAGGTATATAATGTCTTGAGCTTGTAGGTTCTTCTGGAAACCACGTACCCCATGGAAGTGGTGAGGATCACGGCCAGAATTGTTCCGAGTACAGTCACCGATACGGACATGAACACCGCCCGCAGGATCATCATCCGCTCATTCCAGAGAAACTGATACGCCGCCGAGGAGAGCTGTGGCGGTATGATCTGATATCCGTTCATCCGCAGCGATTCCTCACTGGAAATCGAGATGGAGAACACGAACAGCAGAGGGAACACGCACATCACGGCCAGGATCAGAAACACCGCATTAAATAATACATTGGTAGACGTCTTGATCTGGTTCAGGGACGCATGGTTGTTTTTCATTTTCTTTTCCACTTTTTCCACCTCCTTAAATGATCCGGTTCTCGTTATCTATCTTGCTCACCACCCAGTTTGCAAACAGAATCGTCGCACAGCTGCAGATTGCCTGGAAAAAGTTTGCCGCAGCCGTCTGCCCGATAGGCGCCGTGGACTGGATCGCATTATAGATGTAAGTGTCAAAGGTCGACGTGGTCGTGTAGAGTGACTGGGGGATTCCTCCCGTTACCTGATAGAACAGTCCGAAATCCGAGTTGAAAATCTTACCGCAGTCAAGAATCAGCATCATAACGAACACCGGCTTAATGCTCGGGATGGTGATGTGTCTTGCCTGCTGCGCCTTGGTGGCTCCGTCCATGACCGCCGCCTCATAGAGAGAAGGATCAATTCCCGTGATGCTGGCCAGGTAGATCACCATTCCGTATCCCATACCCTTCCAGGTATTCAGGAAGACCAGGATAAAAGGCCAGTATTTTGGCTCCTGATACCACATGATCTTCTCTCCGCCAAGAGCAGTGATGATTCCGTTCAGATAACCTCTCTCCGGTGTCAGAAGGGCGTAAACGAAATAGCTCACGACCACCCATGACATAAAGTAAGGCAGGAACATCATGGTCTGGTATACCTTGGACCCTCTCTTATTCCTCATACTGCTGAGCATCAGCGCACCTCCCACTGCGACGCTGGCACTGATGATGATGAATGCGATATTGTAGAGAATCGTGTTCCGAAGCAGCATGGTAAAGGAATTGGAGGTAAAGAAATACTTGAAATTGTTAATTCCCGCCCATTCGCTGTGAAGCAGATTGTAAAGGAATCCGTGGCCGCCGGGCGCAAGCTTGTAAACCTTGAAAGCAATTATCACGCCAAACATCGGAAGATATGTAAACAAAAGATACCATACCAATGTGGGCACCGAGAGCAGAAACAGTTCCGTGTCGTCTCTGGTCCACCGCTTTCTGGGAATTTTTAAAGCTTTTTTGCCGCTTTTTCCTTTTACAGGTGATTGTTGATTTCCCATATTGTTTATCTCCTTATTTATTTTTGTTAACTTGATGTTAACATTTATATAAACATATGTCAATTATTGATGTCATTTTCATCATTATATCTAATTTCACCTGCCTCATATTATGCATTATGACATATATAGTGGTCTTATCGTATTTGCATATCGTTTTGAATATTTACATTTGTAAATTTTAGATACATTGCGCCATTTTTCCTTTAACATTTGTAAACATAATTATTGTATTTTTTTGTTTCACATGTTATACTTGAATATGGGATTTTGGCGAGGCAGCATCAGGCTGCGGATTAGGAGTAAGATATGGAAAAAATCACGATGCAGGATATTGCAGACGCTCTCGACATATCAAGGGTGACCGTCAGCAAAGTTTTTAACAATCAGTCAGGGGTGTCCGATTCCCTCCGGGAGCTTGTCTTTGAAAAAGCCAGGGAGCTTGGATATGCAAAGGTACCCTATCAGATGGTGGAACAGCAAAAGCAGAGCCAGCGCACCATTTCCCTCATTGTCTCCAGGCCTGACTCCGCTTTTTTCTGGACCAACATCATACACCGTATGGCCCAGGAGCTTTCCAATTTTAATATTAATCTCATGTACACGTATGTGCCTTCCACCTACAGCAAGTCCTTCACTCTGCCCTCCATTCTCTTAAACGGCCAGGTGGACGGCGTTGTGGTTCTGAATATCTATGACGCACAGATCCTGGGTATGATCAACGAGCTTTCCCTTCCCAAGGTCTTTCTGGATACGGTTCCTTCCCTGCCAAACCATCAGCTGAACGGAGATCTCATCCTCATCGAGGGCTTTCGCACCGTGTATGAGATCACCGGGACTCTCATCCGAAACGGCCACAAGAACATCGGTTTTCTGGGGGATATCAATTACGCCCAGACAAACCTGGAACGCTACAAGGGCTACTGCTCCTGCATGGAAAAAAACGATCTCACAATCAATCCCGGCCATTGTCTGACCGGAAGCATTGACATCTTTTCCTACAGCAGGGATCTGAACTCCTTTCTGAACCATCTTGTCAGCTGGCCTTCCGCCTTTGTCTGTGTCAGTGACTATGTGGCTCATTTCGTCAAGATGTATATGGACCAGCATCCCGAACGCCTCCCCCATCCCGTGGTTCTCACGGGATTTGACAACGCCAGCGAATACACCAACGTCTTTGGTCAGATTATCACCGCCAACGTTCCCACCAGTCTGCTGGGAAAGCGTCTCGCCCTGCAGCTCGTGTTCCGCACCGAGCATCCCGAAGCCCCCAGGGAGCTTACCTTTATCAGTCCCACGATCATCCGCTGAAAATGTGCGCCGCACAGCACCCGTCGGCTTTGCCGGCATTCTTTCACCGGATGCCCGTATAAATGAAAAAAGAGCCTGCTCACCGTGCACTGACTCTTTTCTCATACAGTTTCTATGCCTGAATGTCTACATTGGCGCCCTGGGTCATTTCCACCAGTTCCGCTGCCGGTACGTCAATTTGTTCGCCTCCGAGCTCCAGAGATACGGCGCTGCCTCCTCCGTCATAACCCATGGCGCTTCCGTTTCCGAAGGTGCCGCTGCCCGATGAGGCCTCCTGCTTTTCCTTTGCCAGCTTGTCAAAAAGCGCTTTCAGATACCGCAGATCCGCTTCCACCAGCTCCTTCATTTCCGACGCCCGATGTTTCTTTTTCAGAAGCTCCAGATCCTCCGGATCCATCTCTCCCTCTTCGATCGCTTCCGCCGCTTCCTGCAGCTCCTGTGCCCGCTCCATCTCTTTCATGAGCTCCTGGAGCTCCTTCATAAGTTTTTGAAGCTCCTCCTCGCTGATCCTGGCCGCTTCCTCGCTCTGCTGCACGATTTCCTCAGCGGAAGGTTCCTCTCTGTCTTTTTCAAGCAGCTCCCTTGACCTCTCCGCTTTTTCGTGTCTTTTCAGCTTTTCCTCCTGCTCCAGATGGCGGGCTTTCTTCTTTGCCACCCTCACAAGGCTTTCCGCATGCGCAATCGCATGGCGGGTTTCGTCCTCGGCATAATCTCCCGTGGCACGCTTGCGGTAGAGCGCGGCCACCTTTGCCCGGGCGCTTGCCACCACGGATTTCGCTCCCAATGACGATTTGCTTTTCAGAACCCGGTTAGAAATATCTCTGAAGTTATATTGCAGCTTTTTGAGCTTTTTCGTCCCGCCCGGGCCTGTAACTCTCGCCGTTCCCACAACAGTTCCGTCTGTTCTTTTAAGGGAAATCGTTCTCGAATTTGAATTGTTTATTCCTATCATGCCCATACCATTATCCTCCCTGATTCTGGTAAAAAATGAATGCCTGTGTTTTATTTATATCGGCATTTCAGGGCAAAAAAGTGATAGGCCTCAGGAAATTCCTCCCGCTGCGCTTATTTTGCGGCATTAACAATCGGCGGGACCTGGGACATCAGATTGTCAATATCCTCAAACATTGCGCTTTTTGTCGTTCCAAGGCTGCTCGCCCTGTCGATATGCCGCACCACGGTCTGATACTGGGCCTTTATCTCATCAAAATATCCGCACAGTCCCGAAAGCGCCCGTCTGGATTCCTCGATAACTCCGGAAATTTCTGACTGTACGGCCACCGCTCCTTCCGCCGCCTCCGTAATCTGGTCAAACATCCGATAAGTTTCATTCACCTTTTCAAGTTCCTGTCCAAGGCCTTCCTGGGAAGCCTTTATACTGGTGTTCAGCTTCTCGGTTCCCTGTTCGATTTCGCAGATTCCGCCGTCCGCTTCTTCCGCAAGCCCCTTAATCTCTTCCGCCAGCCTCTTAACCTCTGCGGCAACGATGGAAAAGCCTTTTCCCTTTTCTCCGGCCCTGGCCGCCTCAATGGACGCATTCAGCGCAAGGATATTCGTCTGATCCGCAATCGACACAATCTTTTTCATACACTTCTGAATGTTCTGCACCGCAGCCTCAAGATCCCTAAAGGTACTTCCCATGGCCACGAAATCAGCTTCCATCTCCGCAGAAGTTCCTTTCAGTCCGTCTATGCTGTCCTGGGCGCACCCGACAGACTGCGCAACCTCGTCCCGCACTTCCGCAAACCGGCCCGAAACCTGATCTATACTGGAAAATGCCTGGCCGAAGTCCTGAAGCTTCTCCTGAAAGCTCTCGGCGCCGACAAGCACTCTGTCAAAGGAACTGCCCACCATGCTAAGCTCCTGCAGGGAATGCACCTCCTTCTGCACAAGCTCTGTATGATATGTCTTCAGGCTGTCCATCACATACAGCACCGGATACAGGCTTTTTTCCTGAACCGGATCCCGGGACTGCCCGGATCTTTTCTGAAACCTCATTCCGTTACCTCCTTACTCGAATACCACGCATGTCATAGACTGATTGACAAACTGGTTATTATAATGTTCTCCGTATCCCACCAGACCCGCATGAGCGCCCAGGGTACTCATTTCCTTCAGATACTCATTCATATAGCCCCGCTCCGTAAACAGCTTGTAACGAAACAGGCAGTTCACGGAAAACACCGCTGATCTTTTCGGAAAATCATTCCGGATCGACTGAATGGTTTCTTTCACCACTTCTTTGTAATCCGCAAGCTCAAGCAGAATCAATACGTCCGAATCGTTCACCTGGCGGAAGCAGGCCAGAGCGTTTCCGTCAACCTCTTTGATCGAAATGATGCAGGTGTCGTCACCGTTAATCTTTCCGAAAGGATTCTGGAAGGTTCTTGTCAATATCTCCTTCTCCGTCACGTGAAGGATATTCTGGTATACCTGCTTGGCGGGCTTTCCGTTCAGAGAGCCGAGAATATATCTGGCTTTATCCGTGTTGGAAGCGACAAAGCGATAATCCCCCATCTTACGGTAAATGTTTTCCTTGTAGGTTTTTACCCTTCCGCCATGATTTCTCACCAGCGCATAGGCTACCGCATCCTCGTACACCCTGCCGTTAGCAGAAACCTTCCCTCCGTCTCCGGTGCCGCCTACCAGGGAAATATTTCTTTTCCGCAACGCCGTATGTATCGTGGTCAGTGCACACGCATCGTTTCCGGAGCAAAAGTCAATGCAAACCGTATCTCTCACAGATCCGTTCACGGCGGCAATATCCCTCTCCAGCCGTTCAATATACTTCACCGGCACACTGGATACCTGCTCGAGCACATCCGCCTTTGCACTGACGCCATCGAAAAAAGCCATGACGCCAACACCGTTCTCCACCACTCTGGTATCATAGCTCATTCCAATACATCCAATACTCGGCACATGGGGATACAGCGCCTCAAGCTCCCGCACATGCATCTCGAACTGCTCGCTGTTTGACATCAGCATAATAAACTGCGGACTGTCCAGCCCGCGGACCGCATCCTTCAGATTTCCGCTGGGATTCATACCGAAAAACTGCCTCATCGAGTCGTCCTCTCTTTCTTTAAAAGTTAATCTCCATCACTATTATAAGCTTTATCATTCTACCTTATTTCATTTACAGCGTCAACAATCTTTACAGAAATTGTGCGGCTCCGGGCAGCGTCAATATTGAATATCCCGGCCCGGCGCATCCTTCGGGAATGCGTTTTCTCAAAGGCTGCGGTCATTCGTGAAAAGAATTTCTACCTATGTTTCCTCTGCATTCCCACCACACATTCAACGTGACTATCTTTGTCCAAACTTAAATCCATCTTACTATCAATGATTGGCAGCTTAAATCCTATAGATTTCAGCCATTGACCGTTAGCCTGCTCTTCCTCGTACACCTGAATCTCATCTATCAGAGCAGACAATAAATCTCTTTTGTCCTCCTCTTCCATCACCACATATAATTTATCAAAATAAATCAGCACCTTGTATACATTATCACCTGTCAACTTTTCAGCTTCAATTGCTTTTTTCCTGTCCCGGCAGACTGCTATGCTTTTCTCCATATCGTCTATATTATCATACATCTTATCCAGTCTGTCCTGCAAGTCAGACAGCTTCCTGTCATAATGCCTGTCCTCAACATCCAGACTGTCTATCTGCTTTTCAAGGCTTCTTTTTGTGCCGATGTACTGCCCTAGCTGCTTCTGTTAATTTGAAATCTCTGTTTCGATTTCTGTGGTATCAACCTTCATATTGATCTTCTTCTGCATCATATCTGCAAATTTCGGGCTGCTTACAAGCTTGCTTATGACTTCCGCAACAGCATTATCCAGATTTTCTTCCTGTAACCGCTTATTAAATGTGCAGGAATGTCCCTGCAGCATCCTTCTGTGCTTGCATCCATAATAAAAATAATCTTTATA
>CAJTVN010000015.1 GCA_910579685.1 uncultured Lachnospiraceae bacterium
GGCACTGATCTCAATCCGGATACTTCCGGGAAGACAGATCGTTACAGGCACATCATTGGCTGATGAGTCAGATGATATTTCCTGTTCGGAAGGAAGCCTGGCAAAAACAGGTTCCTCTGGCTGTTCCGGTTTTGGCTGTCCTTTCGTTTGTTTTCTGATCCAATAACTAAAGGTTGATTGTGGGATCTGATGCTTCTGACACCATTCTTTTCGGGATAAACCGCTTTCGTGAAAGTCCTGGATACGTTTTGTCCAAAGTTCTGTCTTCGTAAGTTCATTTTCATCCATAGGCAATACCTCCATAATTTGAAGTGAGTGTATCAGAAATACACATGAATTGACAGATACGGATTATTTCCTACTTACATTGAAGCTTCATTAAATCAACTGATAGACGGAAACAGGGATTTAGTTATGGATACTATAGATGAGAGTATAACTTATTATAGCAGGAAACCAACAGCTTCCCTTTGGAGCATTGCTGATCGTAGCTATCATTGTCGTGTGTTTTTCTTACATCAACCTTGTTTATACGACAATTACCAACTTTCTGTCCCGAAGGCAGGAAATAGGGATGTTACGGGCGATTGGGTTGAGTAAAAACAGCTTATCAGAATGTTGTATTATAAAGGAGTGATTTATTCAGCATTTGCTACGCTTGTAACATTGATTTTGGGGTCCGGACTCGGTTTCCTGTACGTACAGGCAGTTTTGAAAACAATGAATCCGTATTTCTATTATTCATTCCTGTATCTGGTCGTATTGATATATTTAGCGATTCTGATGATTGTGCAGTTTATCCTCATTTCCTATACAACGAGAACTTTGAAAAAGCAATCTCTTGTTGAGCAAATCAGAGCGATAGAATAACCGTATGGGATCGGCGGGGCGGCGCATGCCGCCCCGAACAAACAAAGATTCAGAGTTTTCTCTGACCGCCTATTTATTCATTTTGTAGACCGGATCCGCCGGATAGCCTCCCTTTAGCTTCTGCATCCCCCTCTGGATCGCATCCCTGGAATTCTTCCAGTCCGCTCCCTCGTTCCGGTAATCAAATTTTTCCACCAGCCAGTCCAGATCCTCCTGCATACGGGCCATGTTCTTCTCCATCAGCTCGAATACCGCAGGATAAAATTCCTTCTTTTCCTTGTCGTTCAGTCTCGTCTCGGAGGCCTCGCACAGATCCCCGAAATGATGCAGGCAGAATCCCTTGCTGTTCCTGATCCGGCTGCGGAAATCCTCATCCTTTTTGTACATAAAGAAAAACGTGTCCATATACCTCTCATAGGTGTCCGCAAACCGGTTGCAGATATAACAGGACTTCTCCTTTTCCTCCACCCAGAGAGCCACAGGGTTAACGCGCTGGGGATTCTTCTTGAATTTTCCCATGAGAGTGGACTTGTTAGGAACAAAGTCCTTGAACTGGGATGCCATCTCCCGGTTCATTTTCATGTAATGGGTCTTCAAAATCCACCCGTTGCCAAGGGTGTTTCCGTAATCAAACATCTTCTTAAAATGCTCCCTGCAGAATCCCGCCTTGTCCGTGGCCTCCCTGACATCACTCTCCATGTAGGAGGAACCGGAACCCAGAACAAAATCCATCAGATCCTGCTCCACTTCCCGCTCGATGTAGCAGAAAGGACATTCATCCCCGGCATTGACCGCATCATTCAAAGGTATTGTGTACAGAGTCTCTTTCATCTTTTTTCCTTTCCCACACAGACACTTCGGTTTCCTGTGTGAATCCTTCATTTTGCGCTCTTTGTTTATGTGCGCGCTTCCTGATAGGCCATCTTCTTAAGCTGCTCCAGATACCCTCTGACCTCGCCTCCAAACAGATCCGGCTGGAAGGAGCCGTTATAGAGCTGCTCCGACAGCAGGCCGCTTATTGTAAAGCTGATAATGCGGGCGAGCTTGTCCACATCCACATTGCGGTTAAACCGCTCCCGGTTTGCCTTTTCCATAATCTGGCTGTAACGGCCTGGAAGAATATCGCGCTTCTCCTCCGTAGCCATCAGCGCCTCCCCGACATCCTCTCTCTCACTGGAATTCAGGAACTGAAGCATATACGGATAATTATGCATCATCTGGATCTGAGCGGAGACAATCTGCCAGATCAGATCAAAAAAATCCGCTTCCTTGCCGGTGACCCCGGTGGACAATTCCAGCATCAGATATCTGACGCTGTAATCATAAATGAACGTATAAAGCCCAAGCTTGCTGATAAAATAGTGAAAAAGCAGCCCTTTGCTGATTCCCGCCTCCCTGACAATATCGTCAGTACTGGCATGCTCGTAGCCCTTGAGTGCAAAAATCTTCAGCGCCGCATTAATCATTCTGTCCTGTTTTTCTTTCTTCAAATCAAAAAATTTATCGTTCATTCCCATCCCCATTTCCGCATCCAGCAGCCTTCCCAAACATTGACCTTGCTAGTCGAAATAAATATAACACACTTTTCCATTCTCTTCAATTAAATTGGGAAAAATTTTTTACATATTCTCTTTTCATTTCCGTAAAATAGTATTAAGATATTACTAGATGATAACTGGCCTGAAAGGAGTATTCACATGTCTAAGAGCTTTGGAAAATTTTTACTTTTTACTGCCGTAGCCGGTGCCGCCGCTTATGGCGCATATTCTTATCTGCAGAAGAAAGAGCAGACCGCTTCTCCCGCTGCAAATGATGAGGATGATGATTTCGACGATTTCAGTGAAGATCTGGACGAGGATTTAAATTCAGACAAGGAGCGTTCCTACGTGTCCCTGAATCTTGACAAAGCCGAGGCGATCGCCACAGAGGCTTTCCACAAGGCAAAGGAGATCATTGTTGACTCCATGCATCAGGTAAAGGAAACCGTCAAGTCCGTTGCGGACGCTCAGGAATGCCATACCTCTTTTACCGATTTATCCGAGGCTCTGAAAAACAATGACAATGCGGCTGACGCTTCGCAGGAGAGCTCTAATGATCCAGATACGGACGCCCCCGGCGAACACGTCCAGACCACGGATGCCGCGGATGCGGATCAGACGGACGCCGCCAGCGCTGTTTCCGAACAGGGCTCTGATGGAGAAGCAGATTCCCCACAGGAGAGTGACGCAGATCCTTCCGGGGAACAGGTGGAAGAGTTTTTCGATGACGACGACGCCGTCAGAGATGAGAACTAAATGTATTTCAGAAAGCTGATAAAAGAGAACCCGCTCAGACAGAATGTTTGAAGCGGGTTCTCTTTTGTGTACCCGAAGGAAGACGGCCGCAAAAGCTGACAAACGACCCGGAGAAAAAGACGGCTCTTCCCTACTCGGTTAATCTCTTCCAGGCGCCTTTCAGCCGCTCCACGCCCCTGCGGATCTCCTCCTTTGAAAGCGCTCCGTATCCCAGAAGGATCATTCCCTCGTACCTCTCACTTCCGGGAACATCTCCCGCAAGAGCGTCCGAGAGGCCGTATATTCTGATTTTCTCCCGCAGGGCCGCCCCGATTAGCGCCTGTTCCGTTATCCCCCTCTTACTCTTTAACAGCACATGCAGACCCGCATTTTCACCTGAGACGACAAAATCTCTTTCCATTCCCCGAAGCTGCTCCAGCAGAAAATCATGTTTTTCCCTGTATATTTTTCGCATCTTATTCAGATAGCGCTCAAAGCTGCCGCTCTTTATAAACTCATTCAAAATCCGCTGATCGATTCTCGATACCGTTGAGGCATAAAAGCCACAGTTTTCCCTGTATTTCTCCATCAGCGGCAGAGGAAGAACCATATAACTCACACGGATTGCAGGGGCAATGGATTTGGAAAATGTGCCCATATAGATCACCTTGCCGGAATGATCCTGGGCCTGCAGTGCGGGGATCGGTTTCCCCTTATACCGGAATTCGCTGTCGTAATCATCCTCGATCAGATATCTGCCTTCCTGCTTCTGGGCCCATTTTAGGAGTTCCATCCGCCTGCCTATAGGCATCACGATTCCGGTTGGAAACTGATGGGAGGGCATCACATAAGCCGCTTTGGCTCCCGACCTCTCAAGCTCCGCAACATTGATTCCGTTCTGATCCATGGGAACCGCCTTAATCTCGTAGGCAAAAGACTGGAACACGCAATATGCGCGCTTGTAGGTCGGGCTCTCCATGGCAATCGGCACATGCCTTCCCAGTATCTTTTCCAGCAGCATCAAAAGATAATCGTTTCCCGCCCCCACGATAATTCTCTCCGGTTCACAGCTCACGCCTCTTGCCGAATGGAGATACCGGCAGATGGTGGAGCGGAGCTCATAGTCTCCCTGCGCCTGTCCCAGCGCAAACATTTCGCTGTTTGCGTCCACCAGTATCTCTTTGGTGATCCTCTTCCAGGTGGAAAAGGGGAAATGCTTCATACAGATAGCGTGGGGGGAGAAGTCGTATTCCACCTCTGTTCCGTCCGCACTTTCGCTCTCTCTGAAATATGCTTTGACTCTGTCCCTCTCCTCTTCCCGCAGAGGAACCGCCTCTGCCAATTCAAACAGCTCGTCCATACCGCAGACAAAATATCCCCGGCAGGGTCTTGCCTGAATATAGCCCTCGGCAAGGAGCTGGCCGTAGGCCGATTCCACCGTGCTCCTTGCAACCTGGAGATATTCAGCCAGAGAACGCGTAGAGGGAAGCCTTTCATCCTTCGAAAGCTTCCCCGCCCTTATCTCATTCCGAATATATTCATAGATCTGCTGATAAAAACATTTTCCGCTATCAGCACTGAGTTCAATCGCCAGCTCATTCATGTTGCTGCAGCATTCTTCTCCTTTATTTTTGCAATCAATTCCTGTTTCAGATCCCTGGCTTTCTCCTTTGTCCGGCTTTTGGTGGTTTTGGAAACCAGCAGGCTGGATATCATCTTTGCGGATATCTCGTACTGTTCAAATTCCATGGCCAGCACTGCGATCAGATATTCCAGCGTCTGCTCGTCCATACCGCAGATCGGGAACCGCTCCGTCTGCATGGCCGTGATAAATCCCTCCAGGGCGTTTTTCAGGAACTCCGTTTCCTGCTTTTGAATTTCCTCTATCTCTTCTGTGGCATTGTTCCCGGCTTCAGCCAGCCTTTCCCTGTAGCTGCGCAGAAGCCAGCCCGTCTTTAAGCACACATACGCCTTCTCGCTGGATTTTCCATGTTTGACAATGGTGTTGGCAAGACACAGCTTATGGCGGTCCAGCGCCTCCTCATAGGAATATATCCCCTCATTCCTGTCAAAAGACTTAAAATTCATGGATATGTTCTCCCTCACCGCCTTGATCTGAGAGGGGGTAAGGCCGCCAAAAAATTTGGTGTGAACCGCATATCCACAACAATTACATACTACCACGTCATATTTCAGCGGGTCTATATGCTCATAGACCGGTCTCAAATCCCTGTCCGTGTGAAGCAGTCTTGCCTTACTGGAACGGACGGTTTTGGATTTAAATGTCTGATAACAGACCGGACATTCATAAGTTTTGTCGAACAGGAAATCCTCTTCCTTTACCTCAGGAGCCTGCGCCTCTTTATTCTCTTCAACCGCATCATTCTCCTCCTGGGCCTCAAACAGATCCATATCCTCCAGGTTTTTGAGCCCCAGCTTAGCTAACCCAGATAACAGCCCGGCCATAATTTATCATACCCTTCCTATACTTTCGGCAACACATATGAGCTCTTGAGAGAGACAATCCGGTTGAAAACGAGCTCGCCCTCTGGCGCCCTGGCATCAAGGCAAAAATATCCCTGCCGCACAAACTGGAAGCTCTCGTAGGGTTTTGCATCCCGAAGGCCGGGTTCCAGACGGCATTCCTTCAGCACAACCAGCGAATTGGGATTCAGATTCAGGCTTCCGTCCTCATTGTAAACGCCTTTCTCCTCATCAATAATGTTCTCGTATAACCTAACCTCTGCCCGCACCGCTTCCCTGGCGGGAACCCAGTGGATCGTCCCCTTCACCTTCCGTCCGGAAAAACCGCTGCCGCTTCTCGTCTCAGGATCGTAGGTACAGTGTACCTCAATGACTTTCCCGTTTTCATCCTTCACGCAGCCCGTGCAGGTGACAAAGTAAGCGTTCATCAGCCTTACCTCGTTTCCCGGATACAGACGGAAATATTTCTTCGGGGGCTCCTCCATGAAGTCTTCCCTCTCAATATAGAGCTCCCGTCCGAAGGGCACCTGTCTTACGCCCATGTCCTCCTTCTCAAGGTTGTTGGCAACCGTGAGCATTTCGGACTGTCCCTCCGGATAATTATCAATAATCAGCTTCACCGGATCAAGCACCGCCATCATTCTCGGCCTCTTGAGCTTGAGATCCTCCCGGATACAGTACTCAAGCATGGCATAATCCGCCGAGGAATTGCTCTTTGAGACCCCGCACAGTTCCACAAACATGCGGATGGATTCCGGCGTAAAGCCCCTTCTTCGCAGAGCGGCAATGGATACGAGCCTTGGATCATCCCAGCCGTCCACAATGCCGTCCTCCACCAGCTTCTTGATATACCGCTTTCCGGTCACTACATTGGTAAGGTACATTTTTGCGAACTCGATCTGCTTGGGCGGATGCGGATATTCCAGCTCTCTCACCACCCAGTCATACAGCGGCCTGTGATCCTCAAACTCAAGCGTACAGATGGAATGTGTGATCCCCTCTATCGCATCCTCAATGGGATGGGCAAAATCATACATCGGATAAATACACCATGTATCTCCGGTATTGTGGTGTGCCATGTGGGCCACACGGTAGAGAATGGGATCCCTCATATTGATATTGGGCGAAGCCATATCGATCTTTGCCCGCAGAGTCCTCTCTCCATCCGCAAACTCACCGTTCCTCATTTTTTCAAACAGCGCAAGGTTTTCCTCTATGCCTCTCTCCCGGTTGGGATCGTTTTTACCGGGTTGTGTAAGCGTTCCCCTGTACTGCCTCATTTCCTCTGCGGAAAGCTCCGACACATAGGCCTTTCCCTTGCGGATCAGTTTGACCGCACACTCGTACATCTCCTCGAAATAGTTGGACGCAAAGAAAAGGCGGTCCTCCCAATCCGCTCCCAGCCACTTGATATCCTCCAGAATGGATTCCACGAATTCCGTCTTCTCTTTTGTGGGGTTTGTATCGTCAAAGCGCATATTAAACTTGCCGCCATACTGTCTGGCAAGTCCGTAATTCAAGAGTATGCTCTTTGCATGGCCGATATGCAGATAACCGTTGGGCTCCGGCGGAAAACGGGTATGCACCGTATCGTAAACGCCCTCCGCCAGATCTTTATCTATGATCTGTTCAATAAAATTTCTGGAAACCGTCTCCTTTTCCGAGACGCCTTCCGAAGCTTCGCTTTTCACCATCTCTTTATCGCTCATCATTCCCTGCGCCGCTCCTGCCGGCAGCGGCTTTACCTCCTCATTTTCCCTGATAAATCAGTGAATCTTTTTTATTATACCATATTTTTTCTTATTATTCCATCTGTTTTAATGGCCGATTACATATTTTGCCTCGAACTCTTCCCGTCTGAGCGGTTTGTCGAAATAGAAGCCCTGAAGCATGGCGACATTCATCTGTGATAGGATATCCTTCTGACCCTGTGTCTCCACTCCCTCCACACAGAGGCTTGCACCTATGCTTTCGGCAAGCTCGGACACCATCCGGACAAAAGATTTCGCATATACATCCCTCTCCAGATTCCGGATAAAGCTCTGATCCACCTTGATCACGTCAAAGGGCAGCTCCCTGATATGGTTCAGGGAAGAATAACCGGTTCCAAAGTCATCCAGTGCAATTTTTACTCCCAGCTTCTTAATACGCCCGAGAATCTCTTTCATTCTCTCCATATCATTGATCGCAAGACTTTCCGTCACCTCCAGGGTGAGGTTGCGGGGTTTTATGCCGCTCTCACGGACAGCCGTTTTCACAAGATCCACGATATCCTCCTGGAGCAGCTGAACCACGGAAAGATTCACATTCACCTTATAGTTTGGACAGCCCCTGTCATTCCAGCTGCGGCAGGCGGCGCAGGCCTCCCTTAGGATATGGTTCCCGATGGGGTTGATCAGTCCCAGATATTCCGCAAGAGGGATAAATTCCGTGGGCGAGATAAAGCCCAGCTCCGTACAGTTCCAGCGGATCAGCGCTTCCGCTCCCACACAGGGCCTGCTTTTTTTCTGTATATTTATGATCGGCTGGAAAAAAAGCTCGAATTCCCGGTAGCCCTGGGTAGTGGCGTTTCGCATGTTCTTTTCCATGTCAAGGCGCCGGTAGGATTTCGAGCCGATCCTGTCCGTATACACGGCGGAGCGGTTCTTCCCCTCCCGTTTCGCCTCATACATGGCGATATCCGCCTTTTGGATCAGCTCGTGCACCGCCTCCCCGTCATCCGGAAAGCTGACAATCCCCATGCTCATGGTACAATAATAATCTTTATCCCGAAGAGCCCAGGGCCGCATAAAGATTTCCTTGATTTTGCGGATAATATCATCCAGCCGTCCGTAAGCGCAGGGCTGCACGATAATGATAAATTCGTCCCCGCCCATACGGTAACAGCTGTCCTCTATCCCCGGAATCCTTCTAAGGCTGTGGGCAATGGTCTTGAGCAGAACATCCCCGTACTGGTGTCCCAGGCCCTCGTTTATATTTTTGAAGTCGTCCAGATCCAGATAGAGCAGCGCTCCCTTTTGTGAATTCGCCTTTGCCCGCATCACCCAGCCGGCCAGGTCCTTCTCGCAGCAGATGCGGTTGTACAGCCCTGTCAGGAAATCCGTGTAGGCCTGCTGTTCCAGCTTTTTCTGATAAATTTTCTTTTCCGTTTCATCATACAGGGCGCAGAACAGTGCGGGCTGCTGGTTCTGCCAGTTGATTCTGGTATAATGAAGCTCATACCATTTTTCTCTCCGCTCCAGAAAAATTTCTCCATATCCATTATCCGGCCGGAGCGCTTCCTCTATAATGCCATAGAGGGAGCCTTCCCTCAGCTCAACGTCAAACTCGCGCTGCATGCCACGGTTCACAAACAGCGGCTCTCCTGTCGTAAGACTTCTGATATAGACGCAGCTTCCCGCATTCTGCAAAAGATTCTCAAAGGAATCGTAAATTTCCACAAGCTCGCCGTGATGCTCTCTTCTGGTCAGGATATTCTGAAGAACCCGCACCGTGTCCTTCAAAAATTTTATCTCCTCCACCTGCCAGGTTCTCTCCTGCCTTCGTTCATCAAAGCAGGCGTACAGCCGGATCCTTCCCCCCACTGTCACGGGAAGCACCACGGCCGCACGGATGTGAAGTGCGGCAAGCTCCTCCTTCTCGCCATCATCAAGCACGGAGCCCTCGGAAAGCACCACGGCTTTTTCCGTCCGAAGAAAAAACGGACTTGCAAGCCCCGTATTCTCCTCATAGGGCCAGCTGACTCCTTTTGCGCACCAGTGAGCGGCGATATCCATCTTTTCCCCGTCCTGCGAAAGACGGCACAGAAAGGCCGTGCTGATCCCCAGATAGCTTCCCGCAATCCCAAGGAGCCTTATCATAATTCCCTCTATGGGATCCGCACTCTCTAGAAGCCGGACAATCTGCGTGAGAATCTCGCATCTTTTGAGAGTCTCCTGCATCCTGGTCTCTGCACTGCGGCTCTTTTCCATCTCCTCATGGAAATCCAGCTGTGCCATCCTGTATTTTAGGATCTCACCGGATATATCCCTCATGGAATCAACGATTCTGTAAAACTGCCGTTCCGTCACCGTACTCTTAAAGCCCAGAAGCGGGGGATTGGAATATTCCTGTGTCTCAGCGGCATCAAGGCTGTCCGAAAGCACACCAAAAACCAGCCATCCGAAAACAGGCTCTCCCTTAAGCCTGGCCATAATCACCGCCATGCGAAGATTGGGATAGCCGCAGGTTTCGATTGCCTGATCTTCCAGTTCACTGCCCGATACGCGCAGCAGCATATTCTGAAGTTGTTCTCTGTCAATTGCCTTCAGCACTCTGCCCGCCTCGTCCGGATTGCCGCCAAACTTCGTGAGCGCTTTGCCCTTGCCGTCAATACAGCAGACAAAAATATCTGTCACGTCACAAAAATATTTCTGCCACTTTTCCAGTTCGTTTCCTTCAATCAGTCTTTGAAGGACATATGAGGCATCCGGCCTGAAGACATTTCTCTCCATACTGCCTCTCTCCCTTCAGATTTCCTGTCCTATTTTGCGACAGCTCCTTATCGTTGTTTTGCAGGCGCAGCCCCGGCCCGACGGGCCTGCGCCTGTATCAAAAATTTCGACTTTACTCGTCCACGCTGTAATTCGGCGCTTCCTTTGTGATATGGATATCGTGAGGATGGCTTTCCTTCAGGGATGCCGCCGAAATTTTTACGAACCTTCCGCTCTCTTTCAGCTCCTCGATGGTCTTTGTCCCGCAGTAGCCCATTCCGGAACGCAGGCCGCCCATCAGCTGGTATACGGTATCCTCCACGGTTCCCTTATAGGCGACACGGCCCTCCACGCCTTCCGGAACCAGCTTCTTGGCATTCTCCTGGAAGTAACGGTCCTTGCTCCCGTTTTCCATTGCGGCGATAGAGCCCATGCCGCGGTATACTTTATATTTACGTCCCTGGTACAGTTCAAAGGTTCCGGGGCTCTCATCGCAGCCCGCAAAAATACTTCCCATCATGCAGACGTTCCCGCCTGCGGCTATGGCCTTTGTCATATCGCCGGAATACTTGATGCCGCCATCCGCAATAATCGGAATTCCGTACTCCTTTGCCACCGCATAGGACTCCATAATCGCTGTAATCTGCGGCACGCCGATACCTGCCACCACACGGGTGGTACAGATGGAGCCGGGACCGATTCCAACCTTTACGGCGTCTGCGCCCGCTTCAATCAGCGCCCTGGTTCCATCACCAGTCGCCACATTTCCTGCAATTACCTGAAGATCCGGATATTTTTCTTTGATCAAATGAAGACAGTTGAGCACGTTCTGCGAATGTCCATGGGCGCTGTCTAGGACAACCACGTCCACCTTGGCATCCACAAGCGCTCCCACCCTGTCAAGGACATTTGCGGTAATTCCCACTCCGGCTCCGCACAGAAGCCTGCCCTGGGAATCCTTTGCTGCAAGAGGATATTTGATGGTCTTTTCGATATCTTTGATGGTAATCAATCCTACCAGATTATAATTGTCATCCACAATCGGAAGCTTTTCCTTCCTGGCCTTTGCGAGAATACTTTTTGCCTCCTCCAGGGTAATGCCCTCCCTCGCCGTGATCAGCTCCTGGGATGTCATGGATTCCTTGATTTTCTTGGTAAAATCCGTTTCAAACTTGAGATCCCGGTTGGTTATGATACCTACCAGCTTCCTGCCCTCCGTAATGGGCACGCCGGAGATTCTGAATTTCCCCATCAGGGCGTCCGCATCCGCCAAAGTGTGATCCGGGGTTAAGGAAAAGGGATCCGTGATAACGCCGTTTTCCGAGCGTTTTACCTTGTCCACCTCCTCAGCCTGAGCCTCGATCGACATATTCTTGTGGATGATACCGATGCCTCCCTGCCTTGCCATGGCGATCGCCATCCTGTGTTCTGTCACCGTGTCCATCCCTGCGCTCATCATGGGAATGTTCAGCCTGATCTTTTTGGTTAACAAGGTTGTCAAATCCACTTCACCCGGAACTACATTTGAATAGGACGGCACTAAAAGCACGTCGTCAAAAGTAATTCCTTCGCCAATAATCTGACCCATTTTCTATCCTCCTGTATTATATTGTAAAATGTTTATTGTTGCCTAATCCTTAAATACCTTGCGGGGCGCCACGGTCTGGATCGCCTTCACCATCTCCTCGTTTGGCTCAAAAATAACCTTTTGGGTTCCGTCATAGAAAAATACGTATCTGCGGTCCGGCTTTCTCTCCTCACCACAGCTGTAATCCACCTGCTTGTCGCTTCGGTTCTTATAATTATCAAGATGATAGGACTTGATCGGCGCCATGATCTCCACCTTGCCGATATCAAAGGTGGCAACTCTCTTTCTCCTGCTCTTTGCCATGACCTTGTCCACCGTCAGCTCCTTGTCCACATAGAGATATTCATATTCCAGATCCGCATTCAGATAGATGAAATACGCTCCCACGCCGATTGCCAGTCCGATCAAAAATGCCGGGAAGAACACGAATCCGACAAAGATAAAACAGGCCGCCAGCATCACTGACAGGATCTTGAGGAAAGTCATGTATGCGGGGGTTTTCCTTTTTACAAGCCACTCTACATAGGTTTCATTCATAATAAAATACCGTACCTTTCTTTTACCGTGCGTACGCACGCTGATATAAATGTATAATAATACTATGATATTATATTTTGCCGGAACTTTCAAGAGAAGAAAGAAGCCCTTTCAGAATTTGACTTATTTAATGAAAATTTTACTCATTTTTTATAGATTCCGGTTTCTGTTTCGTTGACAGTTTTTTTCTTTAAGTCTATGATAATTAGTGAGTATTTTAATATACTCCTTTTACAAAAGCAAGTACTTTGAAAGGAAAATTCGTCATGTTTAAAAAAGGTTGGCAGCCCGAAAATTACAAGGGCGTTCACGATGAGATCAAACAGCAGCATATGAAGGCAAAGGACATGACCTTTAAGGGAAGGATGGAATATTTCTGGTACTATTATAAGGTACATACCCTGGTGGCAGTGCTTCTTCTCATTTTTGGCGGCATGCTCATCCGCAACATCATCACGGCAAAGGATTACGCCTTTTACGGGGTCATGCTGAACGCTTCCCTTATCGATTCCGAAGCCGTTGAGGCTTCCTTTGGCGAATACGCACAGCTTGATTTAAACGAGTACGACTGCATGATCGACGCACAGTCCCAGCTCTCCTACCATTCCCAGAGCAGCTATGATTATGCCACCTACCAGAAGCTCATCGCCCAGCTTCAGACCCACGAGCTCGACGTGCTGATTGCGGACGGCGAGGTCTTCCACAATTTTGCAGCCAATGAAATGTTTACGGATCTTCGGGAATTTATGAGTGCGCAGGAGCTGGAGAAGCACGAAGGCAGAATCTACTACATTGACATGGAAGAGGTGCGTGCGGCCCAGGAGGCTGCGGAGAACATCCTGGACGAGCCGGCCGCAGAGGAGGCCTCGGAAAGTACGGCGGACGGTTCGAGGGAAGATACCGCCGCGGCCGGGGAGCTCTCCCCCCAGGAGGCGGAGGCTGCCGTCAATCCCTTCGGTCAGAATATCGACTACGACGAAATTTACCGAGCAGCGGCCGAGGAGGCCGAAACCCACAGGCATCCGGAGGAAATGAAGGATCCCGTTCCGGTTGGCGTCTTTCTGGAGGAATCCCCCTTCATGAAAAAAACCGGCTCCTACGGAAAGATGGTTCCTGTCTTTGGCCTGGTGATCACCAGCGAAAGAGCGGATACGGCTGTGAAGTATCTCGACTATCTCTGGGACGATACCATTGCCTTTGACCAGATGACAAGCGTATATTAAAATATGTGTCTGCAGAAAAAGGAGGAAGCTTTCACGTGCTTCCTCCTTTTTCTGCGCAAATGCGTAAATGGAAGTTTGCCGCCGATGCGGCGCACTGTCCGTGCGGCTGGCAGAGGGAAAATCTTCGCTGCCCGCTCCTTCCATCCGACTCTGTTTCAGAGCTGTGCGATCACAAAAATATCGTAAATTGCGGCAATGGCCGCCTCAAAGTCCTCATCCGCCACGCCCACAATGATATTCAGCTCGCTGGATCCCTGGTCGATCATTTTCACATTGACATTGGCATGGGCAAGCGCCGAAAAGATCCGTCCAGCCGTACCGCGCGTTGCGCGCATTCCTCTGCCTACCACGGCAATCAGCGCAAGATCCGCCTCAATATCCACGGAGTCGGGATCCGCCAGCCTGTGGATTGCGGAAACCACCTTCTGTTCCTTATCCATAAATTCATCCTGATGAACAAACACGGTCATGGTGTCGATTCCGGAGGGTACATGTTCGAAGGAAATGCCGTAATCCTCAAACGCCTGCAGAACCTTTCTTCCAAACCCGATCTCCGAATTCATCATGGCTTTCTCAATATTGACCGAGCAGAATCCCTTCTTTCCCGCTATCCCCGTAATCACGTATCTCGATTTCTGACAGGTGCTCTCCACGATCCAGGTGCCCTCATCCGTGGGCCGGTTCGTGTTGCGGATATTGATGGGAATCCCCTCTCTCCTCACAGGGAAAATCGCATCCTCGTGGAGCACGCCCGCGCCCATGTAGGAAAGCTCCCGCAGTTCCCGGTAGGTTATGGTCTCTATGGCCTCGGGATTTTCAATGATCCTGGGATCAGCGATCAAAAATCCCGACACGTCCGTCCAGTTCTCATACACGTCCGCCTTCACCGCTCTGGCCACAATCGATCCCGTGATATCCGATCCCCCTCTGGAAAAAGTCTTGACGCGTCCGTCCGCATAAGCTCCATAGAAACCGGGAATCACCGCATGGGACAAGTCTGCAAGGCGCTGCCCCAGAATCTGATTGGTGAGCTCCGAATCAAACTCGCCGCTGTCCTTAAAACGGATGGTCTGCGCCGCATCCACAAATTCATAGCCGAGGTATGCCGCCATCACGATTCCGTTCAGGTATTCTCCTCTGGAGGCCGCATAGTTTTCTCCGGCCTTTTCCTTAAAATTCTCTGTAATTGTCTCGAACTCCTCCTTCAGTGAAATCGCAAGTCCCAGACCGTCTATGATCTCCTGATAACGCTCCTCAATGGCCGCAAGCTCGCTCTCGAAATCCTCTCCCGCCTCCGCAAGATGATAACAGCTATAGAGCATATCCGTCACCTTGGTATCTTTGTCAAACCGTTTTCCCGGGGCTGAGGGAACCACATAACGCCTCTCTTCGTCTGCATGGATGATATCCGCCACCTTCTTAAACTGCTCCGCACTGGCAAGGGAACTTCCTCCAAATTTAACCACTTTCTTCATAATTCTCTGTCTCCTCATCGCTTACTAAGCCTTTTTCAGCAGCTTATCTATTATCGTGTGCCCTTCCAGGATCAGGTTCCTGCTTTCCCTGGCTTCCCTCTCGTTGTAATTCCACTTCTCTTCTTTTAAATCCTCACTGTCATAGAGCAGATACGGCACACAGTCGGATGTGTGCGTCCGCACCCGGACGGGTGTCGGGTGATCCGGCATCACGAGCAGCCTGTAATTCATATGTACCGCATCCATGGCGTCCGTAAGCGGCTCTATGATTCTCCGGTCCAGATACTCAACGGCTTTCACCTTTCTCTGCGCACTGCCCTGATGTCCCATCTCATCAGGCGCCTCCACGTGGATATAGGCAAAATCAACCCCTTCTTCCAGCGCATGAAAAGCCGCCTTCCACTTACCTTCGTAATTGGTGTTCAGACCTGCGTTCGCCCCCTCCACACAGGCCACATCCATTCCTGCTCCCACTGCGATCCCCTTGAGCAGATCCACAGCCGAAATCATCACTCCCTTCACGCCGTTTTTTTCCTGAAAGGAGTCGAGATGGGGTTTTGTGCCGGCTCCCCAGAACCAGCAGCAGTTGGCCGGATTCAGTCCTCTTTTCTTCCGTTCCTGATTGATGGGGTGATCCTTTAAAATCTCATAGCTTTTCTTCATCATGGAAAGGAGCTTTTCATCAGCGGGAAGATACGGCGCAATCACCCGGCCAAGCACATCGTGTGGCTGGGAGAGCTCAATGATGCGGCCATCCTTCCAGATCAGGCAGTGCCTGTAGCTGGTTCCCACATAAAACTGATAGGTTTCGTCCTCAAGCTCCTTTTTCACCGCCTCCAGGAGAACTGCGCATTCTTCCGTGCTGATCTCCCCGGAGCTGTGATCGATTATGGTCTGCTCCTCAAAGGGCGCATCCTCCTGCGACAGGGTAACGATATTGCAGCGCAGCGCCACATCCGTATCGCTCATGGGCACGCCGATACTGAGCGCTTCCAGAGGGGAACGGCCCGAATAATACTCCTTCGGGTTATAACCGAGAACCGAGAGATTCGCAGTGTCAGATCCCGGCTTCATTCCCTCCGGAATCGTATAGACCATTCCAATTTCCGAGCATTTACTAAGACGGTCAAGCGCCGGCGTATCCGCATATTCAAGAGGGGTTTTTCCGCCAAGCTCCCCGATTGGTTCGTCCGCCATACCGTCTCCAAGCACCACCACATACTTCCTATCACTCATCCTAACGTCCTGCTCCCTTCCGGCCTTATTCCTCTATTCTGATGCGGCTGATAATGCCTGCCGCTTCCGCTTTTTCATTGAATTCCTTTTCGCTCATCTCATTCGTCACGAAAGCAAATTCTCCGGAAACGTCGGCCTCAACCACCGAAACGCTTCCAAAAGCGGCGATTGCCTCCCTCTCCCTTTTCGCATCCACTCTCACAAAGAAGCGCCTTCTCATCCTTTCCATATCGGCAAGCGCTACCTCCTGGTCATCCCAGAAACACATGATCACCTTTCCGATATGTCTCGCACAGTCCACCACGTCTGAAACCACGGCGCTGGCCGTTGGAAGTTTCCCCGCTCCTCTTCCGTAATACATGGAATCTCCAAGCATGTTTCCATGTACGCATACCGCATTGAAGACCCCGTTTACCATATAGAGGGGATGCTCCCTGCTGATCAGGAAGGGCGCAACCATGGCGTAAAACCCGTCTTCCCCGTTCACGCTCTTTCCCAGAAGCTTGATGGTCTTTCCCATGGCTCTGGCATAGATAAAATCCGTCGCCGTGATTCCGGTAATGCCCTCTGTATAGATATTCTCAGCGCGCACATTCTTTCCGCTCATGAGACAGGAGAGAATGGCAATTTTACGGCAGGCGTCATGACCTTCCACGTCAGCCTCCGGATTTTTTTCCGCATATCCCTTTTCCTGCGCTTTTGCCAGAACATCGGCAAAATCAGCGCCTTCTTTTTCCATCTTTGATAAAATATAGTTTGTAGTTCCGTTTAAAATACCTGTTATGGCATCAATTTTTTCCGCAGTGAGCGAATAATTCAGCGGCCGGATGATAGGAATACCGCCTCCCACGCTCGCCTCAAACAGATAATTGCACTTATTTTCATGGGCAATCCGTATCAGCTCCGGCCCGTGGGCCGCCACAAGCTCCTTATTGGAGGTGCACACGCTCTTTCCAGCCAGAAGGGCCCGCTTTGTAAAATCATATGCCGGACGCAGACCTCCCATAGTCTCGCACACAATCTGCACCTGTGGATCATCCAGAATCCGATTCACATCATGCACCACCTTGTCCTCATAGGGATCGCCCGGGAAATCCCGCAGATCAAGAATATACTTGATATTCAGCTCCTCGCCGGATTTCTTGTTGATCTCCTCCTTGTTCTTCTCAATTACCTCTACCACACCGCTTCCTACCGTGCCGTATCCCAAAACCGCTACCTGAATCATCTTGACAACTGTTCTCCTTTCCCTGTTCCTTCTCCTTTACTCCTTTGCCAGTATCTTCACGTTCCTGACGCCCTTCTGTCCCTCCATAACCTCCAGCATTTCCGATATGTTGCCGGTTGACGATAACACCTGAATGCTGAGGCTTAAGGAAGCCATCCCATTAATCGGAATACTCTGATGAATTGTCAGTATATTCGCTCCAAACTGTGCAATAATCTTAAGCACATCAGACAAGAGACCCGGCTCATCCTCCATCTGCAGGCTGAGGGTAATCGTAGTCCCCTGGGAGTTCTCGTGAAATTCAAAAATATCCTCTTTGTATTTATAGAAAGAGCTGCGGCTGATGCCTGCCAGCTCCGCCGCATCGTTTATTGTATGTGCCTTACCGGTATCAAGAAGCTTTTTGGCCTCCACCACTTTAAGGAGTACCTCCGGTACCGCCTGTTCTTTCACCACATAGTACCGTTTTCCCATATTTCTCACCCTCTCCCGTCCTCCATTTAAAGACACTTGTTCGTCAACGAGAGATATTGTATCACAGGATGCGGGAGGATGCAAGTTTTTTATCAGCATACCCGCCGCACGACCCTCATGCCGCTCCGCAGCAGACTTCCATCTGCGGATCCTGCGCACAGAAAAACATGGGCAGATTTTTCTCTCTGCCCATGCCATTATAATACTTTTTTTTAAAATTCAAAAGACTGTTTCTGTATTTTATCCGGCTGTTGGTCCAGTTCACCGGTTCCAGATACAGAGGGAGCACGTACTTTTCCAGCTCCATGCGCACTTTATACGGTCTGGAACTTTGCTATGTAAACAGGGAAGGTGTCCGTTCCCTTCATCTCTTTCCCGGCTGTGATGGTGACGTTCTTGTCCGTGATGAGATATTCCACATTGGCGCCGGCCTCAACCACCGTGCCCTGCATCAGCACGCAGTTCTTAACCTTTGCTCCCTTTGCAATCTTCACACCCCTGAACAGAACGCTGTTTTCCACTTCGCCCTCGATCACGCAGCCGTCGGCAGCCATCACGTTCTGAACTTTTGCCCCTTCAATGTATCTTGTAGGGTTGTCATCGCGGATCTTTGTATAGATCGGAGCCCCTGAGAAGAGCGCATCCAGATTATAGTCGTCAAGAAGCTTCATGTTCTCGTCAAAATAGCTCTTCATGTCGCAGATTCTCGCCACATATCCGTCGTATTTGTAGGCATGCACGTTCAGCTTGTTCAGCTGCGCAAGCAGCACGTCTCTCTCAAAGAACTGCTGTCCCCGCACAAAAGCCGTGTTGACCATATCGATCAGCAGTTCTCTCTCCACCACATAAATGTTCATGGAGAAATTCTGTACGCCTGGCTCCTTGTCGTTCACATAGATCTTGGTGATCCTGCCGTCTTCAATGTCAAAGGTATAGTAAAAGCCCTTGTCATTTGCCTGGCTCTTTAACAGGCTCTCCGGAAGCTCCTGCTCGTTGTACGCCATCGTCACGTCCGCACCGCTTGCAATATGGGCGTCGATCATTGCCCTGAAATCAAAATTCACCGCAAGGTTGGTGTCTGACATGACCACGTATTTTTCCTTCTGATCTCTCAGATTCTCAAGAATTCCCGCAAGCGCCTCCACGCGTCCCACATAGGGCTTGGATTCTTTCTCCGCAAAGGGAGGGAAAATGGTAAGGCCGCCGTTCTTACGCACCAGATCCCACTCGCGTCCGGAATCCAGATGATCCATCAGAGAGTGATAGTTGTTGTTCACCATCACCGATACGTTGTTGATATCGCAATGCGCCATGCTGGATAAAACAAAGTCGATCAGACGATAACGGCTGGCAAAGGGGATGGAAGCCATCAAACGTACATTCACCAGTTCCGGAACCAGCGAGTCATAGCTGTTTGGGAATATAATGCCCAGTGCACTTGTACTTGAATTTACCATTGTTCTTCACCGCCTTCCACATTTTTGTTTACCATGGCCTTAGGGCCGATCTTGGCATTGTCGCCTATGGTAACTCCCGAGCCAATGGTCGCAACGCCCTTCTCTTCCTCTGTGGGCATCGCTCCTACCACTGCGTTTTCTCCAATCGTTACATTCTCAGCCACGATGCAGTGTTTTACAACCGCACCCTCCTTGATCACGGTGCCGCCCATGACAACCGCATCCTCAACCACCGCGCCCTTTTCCACCTTGACGCCCGCAAAGAGAATGGAGTGCTTCACCGTACCTTTAATGCGGCAGCCGTCGGTGAGCATGGAATTCTCCACCTCAGCACCGGCGCTGATCTTATGGCCTGTCATGCCGCTGTTGCGGCTGTAGATCTTCCAGTCCTCGTCAAAGAGGTTGATTCCGCTCTTCTCCGGATCCAGAACCTCCATATTCGCCTCCCAGAGGGAAGAAATGGTTCCCACATCCTTCCAGTAGCCGTTAAAACGATAGGCATACATCTTGCGGCTGTCCCGAAGCAGATTCGGTATGATATTGTTTCCAAAGTCATTTTCGGATTCCGGATTCGCTTCGTCCTCCTCAAGGTACTGCTTCAAAATATCCCAGTTAAAGATATAAATGCCCATGGAAGCCAGGTTGGACTTGGGATTCTTGGGCTTCTCCTGGAATTCCGTGATTCTGTCTGTCTCATCCGCCACCATCAGGCCGAAGCGGGAAGCCTCCTCCCAGGGAACCTCCATGACAGCCACGCTGAATTCGGCGCCCTTTTCCTTGTGGAATCTCAGGAAATCGCTGTAGTCCTGTTTGCAGATCTGGTCTCCGGAAAGAATGATGACATACTGCGGATCATACCTCTCAATGAACGAAATGTTCTGATAGATCGCATTGGCAGTTCCCTTATACCAGTCGGATCCGCTCGCCTTCTGGTAAGGCGGAAGTACATGAACGCCGCCGTAAAGACGATCCAGATCCCAGGGCTGTCCGTTTCCGATATACTCGTTCAGCACAAGGGGCTGATACTGAGTCAGGATTCCTACCGTATCAATTCCTGAATTGACGCAGTTCGAGAGCGGAAAGTCGATAATACGATATTTGCCGCCGAAAGGAACTGCAGGTTTTGCAAGCGTCTCTGTCAGTGCGTACAGACGGGAACCCTGTCCGCCGGCAAGGAGCATTGCAATCATTTCTTTTGCCATAATACTGCCCTCCTATTTTGTAGCCTTGTACAAAATTATACATTATTTTACCTAAAAATGATAGGTTTTTATAATTTTTTTTAGAAAAAATCTACAGAAGTTCCTTCAGCAGCTGATTTACCATCCCCGGGTCAGCCTTTCCCTTCATAGCCTTCATGGTCTGCCCGACCAGGAAGCCGATAGCCTTCTCCTTTCCGCCCCTGTAATCCGTCACGGACTGGGGATTGTCCGCAATCACTTTCTCCACGGCCCTTCGCAGGGCACTCTCGTCGTTTACCGTCTTAAGGCCCTTCTCCTCCACGTATTTCTCCGGATCAATGTCACTTTCAAACATTTCCTCAAAAACCTCCTTGGCCACGGAGCTGTTGACGGCCTTGGAATCGGCAAGGGAGATCAGCTTTGCCAGGTGCTCCGGGGAAAAGCGGATATCCTCCGGATCCATCTCCTTTTCCTTCAGAAGGCGCAGCGTCTCCACCATGAGCCAGTTGGATACCTTCTTGGGCTGTGCTCCAAGGGCCACGGTGGCCTCAAAGAGATCCGCCATGCGCTTGGATGCAGTAATTATGTCAATATCATAATCCGGAAGATCAAATTCCCGCCGGTAGCGGGCCATTTTATCTTCCCGAAACTCCGGCTGTTTTGCCCGGACTTCGTCAAGAAACGCCTGATCCAGCACAACCGGCACCAGATCCGGATCCGGAAAATAGCGGTAGTCCTGTGCGTCCTCCTTGCTCCTCATGGCATAGGACTCTCCCTTCGCATCATCCCAGCGCCTGGTCTCCTGAATGACCTTCTGACCGGCCTCAAGCAGGTCAATCTGACGCTCCCTCTCCCCCTCAATAGCCCTGGCAATGGCCTTGAAGGAATTGAGGTTTTTCATCTCCGTTCTGGTTCCGAACCTCTCCTCTCCCGCTTCCCTGACGGAAAGGTTCACGTCCGCCCGCATGGATCCCTCCTGAAGCTTACAGTCCGAGGCTCCAAGGTACTGAATGGTCATGCGCAGCTTTTCCAGATAGGCGATTACCTCCTGCGCACTTCTCATGTCCGGCTCGGACACGATCTCTATGAGGGGCACGCCGGAGCGGTTATAGTCCACAAGGGAGCAGTCGTCCCACTCATCATGGATGAGCTTTCCCGCATCCTCCTCCATGTGGATCTCATGGATCCCCACAAGCTTCTTTCCGTTTTCCGTCTCGATCTCCACTTTTCCATTCCGGCAGATGGGCAGATACAGCTGAGAAATCTGGTAATTCTGCGGATTATCGGGATAAAAGTAGTTCTTACGGTCAAATTTGCAGTATTGGGTGATCTCGCAGTTTGTGGCAAGCCCTACAGCCACCGCATATTCCAGAACCCGCTTATTGAGCACGGGAAGCGATCCCGGCATCCCGGTGCAGACCGGGCAGGTATGGGTATTGGGCTCACCCCCGAAGGCCGTGGAGCAGCCACAGAAAATCTTTGTCTTCGTGGCAAGCTCCACGTGCACCTCGAGACCGATCACTGTTTCGTATTGCTTTTCCATGTTACGCCTCCTTTCCTGCATCAGACCCGGCTTTGCCGCCGGATGCTCGGCCGCCCGCATGTTCCATGGACCCCGCAAATTTGCCCCTTGCCTTTTCGTAGGTGTAAGCGGCCCGGATCAGCTTCTTCTCCTGGAAGCAGTCCCCGATCAGCTGCAGGCCGATGGGCAGGCCCCTGCTGTCAATTCCGCAGGGCACGGACAATCCCGGCAGCCCCGCAAGATTCACGGAAATCGTATAAATGTCTCCCAGATACATCTTGATGGGATCCGACAGGCTCTCCCCAAGTCTTGGCGCCGTGGTGGGAGCAACGGGGCCAAGGATCATGTCATATTTCGCAAAAGCGTTGTCAAAAGCCTTCTTGATCAGCGCCTTCACCCGCAATGCCTTCAGATAGTAGGCGTCATAATAACCGGAGCTTAACACAAAGCTTCCCAGCATGATTCTTCTCTTTACCTCGGGGCCAAAGCCCTCGGAGCGGGATTTCTTGTACATGTTGTGGAGTCCTCTGTAGCTTTCGGTGCGGTAGCCGTACTTGATACCGTCAAACCGTTCCAGATTGGAGCTTGCCTCCGCCGCCGCAATGGTATAATAGGCGGGAATCGCATACTCCACCAGGCTTAAGTCAAACTCCTCCACCAGGGCGCCCCTCTCTTCCAGCACCTTCGCCGCACCGAGCACCGCCTCTTTTACCTCCAAATCCAGCCCTTCCCCGAAATAATCTCCGGGGATTCCGATCCGCAGTCCCTTTACGTCCTCCACAAGAGCGCCTGTAAAGTCCGTATCGTCCCGCTTTATGGAGGTGGAGTCCTTCGGATCGTGAGAGGCAAGAATTTCCATGATTGTGGCGCAGTCCCTCACATCCTTACACAGCGGACCGATCTGGTCAAGGGATGAACCATATGCGATCAGGCCGTAGCGGGACACGGTTCCGTAGGTGGGCTTCATCCCCACCACGCCGCAGAAGGAGGCGGGCTGCCGGATGGATCCGCCCGTGTCAGAGCCAAGAGCATAGAAGCATTCCCCCGCCGCCACCGCCGCGGCGCTTCCCCCCGAGGAGCCGCCCGGAACATGTCCGGGGTTCCAGGGATTTTTCGTCTCGCCAAAGGCCGAAGTTTCCGTGGTGGAACCCATGGCAAACTCGTCCATGTTTGTCTTTCCAAGAATCACGGCTCCCGCCCGCTCCAGATTCAGGACCGCCTGGGCTGAATAAGCGGGAACAAAATTTCCCAGTATTCTGGAAGAACAGGTGGTGAGAAGCCCCCGGGTACACAGATTGTCCTTGATGGCGGCGGGAACGCCCGCAAGGGGACCGGTAAGAATTCCCTGATCAATCTTTTTCTGTATTTCCCGCGCCTTTGCAAGCGCTCCCTCTCTGTCCACTGTCACATAGCAGTTGTAAAGGCTCTCGCTCTCCTCAATCCGGGAAAGTGATGCCTCCACTGCCTGCATGACGGTCACTTCCCCGTTTTTGATCGCCGCGCCGAGCTCTGCGGCGGTTTTGTCAAGTATACTCATCTGATCTGATCCTTTCTGCATTAAAATTCATATTCTATTCGAACGTCCTTGGCACCGCAAACATCCCGTTCTTTTCCTCGGGTGCGTTCTTAAGAATTGCTTCTCTCTCATCCCCATTAGTGACCACGTCCTCCCGGAACACATTATTCACCGGAAACACATGGGACATGGGCTCCACTCCCCGGGTGTCAAGCTCGCCCAGCTTGTCAATGTAGTCCAGCATGCTTCCCATATCCTTCTTTGCCTGCTCCTTCTCCTCGTCCGTAAGCTCAAGCTTGGCAAGGATTCCTACATATTCGATAGTCTCGTCTGAAATTATATTTGCCATTTATCTGATTCCTTTCTTCTGGTATGCTCTTCCAACGCTACCCTCAGTGTACAAGGGGATACACTGAGGGTTTCCTGTACTATTGTATCAACGTTACCGTTCGCACGTCAACCTATAGGGCAAAATTCGCCGCTTTTCAGCCTCCCCATGATGTGATAAAATATTGAAAAATCCATTTGCACAAAAAAGGAGCTGGTTTCATGATTATTCTGCCGCATATTTTCATATTTCTTGTTGCCATCGGCAGCTTTTTGAGACGCATTTTTACAACCCCGGATGCGGCAATATACATAAATTTTACAGTGAGCGCCTGCCTGTTTCTCTACATCGCGGTAACGCTTTTCCTCCATATCATGCCCTGCCGTCTGAGATCTCCTCTTTCTCCCCGGCTGAAAATCATGTATGGCGGCAGAAATATCCTGCGGTACTGTCTGTGGGGGATTCTGATTCAGTTTCCCTTTTATCTGGCCATGTATCTCGCAGACTGGCCTTCCCCCGACATAATAAGCGCCGTGGTCTTTTTTATGGACGGCGCCTTCTGCTTCCTGCATTTTTATCTGCTGGCCTTAAACGGATGCGTCAGGATTCTTTTCACCTGCAGAAGGCTGGGCATTGCAAAACGCGTTTTTATTGTTTTTACGCTCTGGATTCCCCTGTTTAACCTGTTTCTTCTGAAATATATGAGCCAGATGGCCAAGGAAGAATTTGATCAGGAAAACTGCCGTTTCGAGAACAGAAGGAACCGTGACGGCTCTCTGGCCTGCGCCACCCGTTATCCCATCCTCATGCTCCACGGCATCGGGTTCCGTGACCTGCGTTACTTTAATTACTGGGGCAGGATTCCCAAAGAGCTGGTAAAAAACGGTGCCATTGTCTACTACGGCCATCAGGAGGCCTGGGGAACCATTGAGGATAATGCCCTGATCATAAAGAAAAAGCTGGAAGAGATCCTTCTGGAAAACCACTGTGACAAGGTAAACATCATCGCTCACTCCAAGGGAGGGCTGGATGCCAGGTATCTGATCAGCGGTCTTGGTATGGCGGAGCACGTGGCCTCTCTCACCACCGTCTCAACACCCCACCGCGGCTCGGAGCTTCTGAATATCCTGAACCGCCTTCCGGACAGCGTCTACCGTTTTATCGCCTCTCTTTTTGACAAAAGCTTTGCAAAATTCGGCGATATCCGCCCGGACTGCTACCATTCCAGCAAACAGCTCTCCCCTGAGTTCTGCCGGGAATTCAACGAAAAATATCCCGATGCCCCGGGCGTTTATTATCAGAGCTACGCCTCGATGGTAAAGCACACATTTGGAGACGGCCTGCTCTCCATTCCCAATCTGCTCATGTTCCTTGCGGGCGCACCAAAAAATGACGGGCTGGTGACAGTCGACTCCGCCGTGTGGGGAAACTTCCGGGAAACCTTTATAAGCAGCGGAAGGCGGGGAATCTCCCACGGGGATATGATTGATTTAAAACGCGAGGATTACAGGGGATTTGACGTGCTGGAGGCTTATGTGAAGATCGTGTCGCAGCTTAAGGAGATGGGGTTTTAAGCATCTCAAAACGGGCGGAAGCTGATTCCCGCCCGTTTTTTAATTTGAGAGGATCACCGCTGCGCCCTGGGCGTTCCGCCCCGCCGGATTCCAAATTTCTCTCTCATGGCAAGAAGCCTTTCAATCTGCTCCCGTGTCAGTGTGTTCTGCTTTCCGATAAGCTTTTCCGTGATCAACAGAATGTTTGCATAATATTCCATAGTTTCCAGGCGGTAGTATGCCGAATAGGGATCCTCCGCCCAGGTCACCGCCCCATGGTTTGCCAGAAGTACGCCGTTGTGGGTGTGGCAGTAGGGTGCGATCACCTCCGGCACCTCCTTTGAGCCAAGCTCCGCATAAGGGGCAATGGGCACGTCTCCCAGGGTAACCACCGCCTCCGCAAGCACCGGAGCTTCCAGTGGTATTCCCGCAATGGCAAAGCAGGTGCAGATGGGCGGATGGGCATGACAGACCGAGCGGATCTCCGGATTTTCCTGATAGGCGCGAAGATGCATCTTAAGCTCCGAGGAGGGCTTACGGTCTCCCTCCAGCACATTTCCCTGTAAATCTACCTTAACCAGCATTCTCTTCTTCATATAGCCCTTGGAGACTCCCGTGGGTGTGGCCCATACCTCGTTCTCCCCGATCCTGACGGAAATATTTCCGTCATTTGCCGCCACAAAGTTTCTCGCATACATGCGCCGGCCGATATCAATAATCGCCTTTTTGGCTTCTTTCTGTGTCATGAATTCCGATTTCCTTTCTCTTTTTTCCTGCGGATCTCCAATAAGGATTCCGTAAACGGTGCCCTTGCAATTCCGTATTCCGTCACAATCGCAGTGATCAGGTCGTGATCCGTCACGTCAAAGGCCGGATTAAACACCTTGACCCCCTCCGGAGCCATCCGCTCCTTATACCACATTTCCGTCACCTCCCGGGCCGGGCGCTGCTCGATCTCTATCTGCTCTCCCGTCGGGGTATCATAGTCAATGGTGGAGGTGGGGGCACACACATAGAAGGGAACGCCGTACCGCCTTGCCACGGCTGCAACAACCGAGGTTCCGATCTTGTTGGCGGCATCCCCGTTGGCAGCCACCCGGTCACAGCCCACAAACACGGCGTTGACCCAGCCGTTCTTCATCACCATGGCGGACATATTGTCGCAGATCAGCGTCACATCCACCCCGGATGCGTGAAGCTCGTAGGCGGTCAGCCTTGCTCCCTGAAGAAGGGGTCTGGTCTCGTCCGCAAACACGCGAAAATGGTAGCCTCTCTCCTGTCCAAGATAAATGGGAGCCGTGGCTGTCCCGTATTTGCTGGTGGCAAGCTGTCCCGCATTACAATGGGTCAGGATTCCGTCTCCCGGCTTTACAAGGCTTAACCCAAACTCTCCGATGGTTTTGCAGACCCAGGTATCCTCCTCCTTGATGGCAACAGCCTCTCTGTGCAGCAGCTCCACCACCTCCTTTACCGGCTTTCCCTCTTCCCTTCCCGCTTTCAGGCACAGAGCCTCCATCCGGTTCAGCGCCCAGGAAAGATTCACCGCCGTAGGGCGGGCGGAATTCAGATAATCCTTCTGCTCTTTGAATTTCTCGTAAAATTTCTCAAAGGCAGTCTCGCCCGCAAAGGCCTTTGCGAGAACATAAATACCAAAGGCTGCCGCAACCCCGATTGCGGGGGCTCCCCGAACCTTCAGCAGATAAATGGCATCCCAGATCTCCTTTGCCGTATGAAGCCTTATGATTTCGGTCGTTCCCGGCAGTTTGGTCTGGTCAATGATAACGACACTGCTGTCATTATCATCAAGTTCCACGGTTTCATACTCCATAATGTTTTTGTTCATCGCTTTCTCTCCTCCAACGCCTCCATAGTCACAAAAATAATACATAGAAAAACAGCAAAGAAGGATACTGTGGCTTCCATCCGTCTTGTGATACGCCTGACTCTTTTCCGAAGCCTTTTTTCTCTCTTTTTTGCCAGTTTCCTTTTCACTTTTTCCTTTTTTGACGCCTCTGACATATCTATTGACCCCTCAAGTCTACATTTCCTGACAAATATCCGCATACTCTCCCCTGCAGGCCGCAAGAAAATCTCCGGGTCTTAATTCAATCTGAGACCCGATTCTCCCGCCGCTTATGACAATTGTCTCCTGCCGTCCGGCACACTCATCCAGTCTCGTCACATACTGCTTCTTCATTCCCACAGCCGTACACCCGCCCCGGATGTAGCCCGTAATGCCGTTGATATCCTTCACAGGAATCATGGCAACAGATTTTTCTCCCACGGCTCTGGCCGCCTTCTTCAGATCCAGCTCCCGATCAACGGGAATCACGAATACAAAATAATCTCTGCCGTTTCCCCGGGTGACAAGAGTTTTGAAGACTTTTTCATGGGGAAGAGAGAGCTTGTCCGCAATCTGAATACCGTCAATAAACTCATCGCACTCATAAGTATAATGAGAAAAGGGAATCTTCTCCCTTTCCAGAATACGCATGGCGTTGGTCTTAATCTCTTTGCTCTTTGACATAATCCGTCTTCCTCCACTGTCAGGATCTTTCGTTTCCTCGATTGTAACATAGATTCCGGTATAACTCAATGAAGGCTTTCATACCTCTTTTCTTACACCTCCGCCACCCGCAGCCTCTCAATAATACTTTTTTTACACAGCACATGATAGCAGATCACCGGAAGCGCTACCACCACTGCCGCAATTACAGGAACGCTGGCTATTAGGGGCAGAAATCTGATTTTCCATACAAAATAATTCATATTCCTTCCGATCAGCCAGACCAGTCCCCAGCTGATCCCGTTGCCCACCGTGGCCGTGATGGCCAGGGTGAAGATTCCGTACCAGATGCCCTCCATGATCAGCATGCCTTCCAGCTGCTTCCCTGTCATCCCAACCGCCTGCATCATGGCAAACTCCTGCTTTCTCGCAAGGATGCCGGTGATCATGGCATTAATCAGGTTCAGCACACCGATAAATCCCAGGACTGCGCCAAGGAGACCGCCCACGACCGTAAACACTCTATTCAGATCGGAGAATTCCTTTTTGAGGCTTTCCTTGGTAATCAGGGTAAGCTCCGGGTTCCTTTCGCTGATCAGCCTTTCAATAGCCTGCGATACCTGCGCAGTCTTTTCCTCCTCCACGGTAAGGCAGGCATGAAGCGCTCCCTGTGTCTCGAAAAGCTCGTGAAAATCCTTCTCTCCCAGGAAAATTCTTGTCCCGACGCCGGGATAGTAACGGGTTCCCGCTCCGTCACTGAGTCTTGCAACCGCCATGATCCGGATCTCCTTCTTCGTATCCCACTGTCCGGTCCTATAATTATAATATCCTAAGGCGATCTGATCTCCCAGGGACAGCCAGTCTTCGTCATTCCAGGTAAGCAGTACCCCGTAACCGCCCGCTTTCAGCATCTCCTCGTCCAGATTTCCCTGCGTGACTTCCAGACAGGAGAACAGCTCTTCCTCCGCACTGAAGCAATCCGCTCTTGCTACCTTCTCTGAAAGTGATTCCTCCACTTCCTGGGACAGATACGGTTTATCTGTCAGTTTTTCTCTGTAGATTCTTTCAAATCGTTCAAGCACCTCTCCGGAAAGCTCCAGCTCCCCGCATTTTGACCACACACTGCGTATCTTTGTCACGCCGTCTATGGCCGAGAGCTCCTCCACAATCGCCGGTGTGAAAGCCTCAAAGTCATGGTAGGAATAAGACATGTTCACCGTGCAGGCATGGGTCAGCTGCATATCCGATATCAGATAGCTCTTCACATACTCGTCAAAGGAAAACCCCTTAACCAGACAGTAGGTTCCGTTTAACAGGATCAGAGACAGGGACAGGGAAGCGATGACCACTGCGGCCTTCTTCCTGTTTCTTCCCATATTCGCCATGGCAAGGCGAAGAGCCGATACCCTTGCGGTCCTCTTTTCCTTCCTTCTGTACTGTGTGCTTTCCACATAGCGCACAGCCTCGATTGCCGACACCTTAGCGGCAAGACGGCAGGGCCTGATGCTGCTTAAATATACCACCGCCAGGGCAAAAACGGCACTCCCCGCAAAGATAGAGGGATTCAGCGAAACAGGCGTCATGATATTTCCCAGATTCATAATCCTGTACATGACAGGAATAATTCCCTTTCCCACAAACCAGCCGAGGAAAAGCCCCAGCGGGATCCCCGCCGCCGAAAGAAGCAATGCCTGCCTGTGAACCATGCCCCTTAACTGCCTTCCCGTGGTGCCTATGGTTTTCAGCAGTCCGTAATAACGGATATCCGAGGTGACATTGATGTAAAAAATATTGTAGATGATCAGATATCCGGCCAGAGTAATAATAAAAAGGATCCCCGCCATCATCATCATGGTAAAGCCGTCCACCTCAGATGCGGTGTATGCCCAATTCACGCTCTCTTCTATCTCGCCTTCGGCAAAGCCCGCTCTCATTGCCAGCTCATGTACCTGAGTCTCAATGTCATAGGACGAATCAAACCACACCTGCACCTGGCACAGCCCCTCCTGATTTATATTTCCCTGTTCGCTGCGCTCCCGGTAGGTTTTGGAGGATATGTCGATATTTTCATAAAGCCATTCCTGCGATACCCAGAACTCCTGGGCATGGGCCGCATCATTGGAGAAATAGTAACCGGAAAGCACAAATTCCTCGACAATATACTTTTCTTGCCCCTCCGCATCATGGGTGCGCAACGTTATCGGCACCCTCACGCCAAGCTCCATAGGGATGCCGAGCGCATCCAGAACCTTGCTGCTGGCCACGCATTCCTTTCCCTGCGCCGGCATCCTTCCCTCCTCCGGATAGCAGAAGGACCACCTGGCTAAATCGTCCTCGGCATAGCGCACCTCGGTCTGGATGGCGGCCAGTTCCGGATTCATTGCAAAGCCCGCAAAGATGTCATAGGAGATATCCCGGCAGCCTCCCGCTTCTTTTATCCGCTCATATTCTTCCAGTGTCAGTGTCTTGAATCCGCCGTGAGCGCTGGTTCCGACCTGTCTCATGGTAGATTCTTCAATGGCTCGCACAAGCGTGCTCCCCACGGTAAATACCGCCGTAAAAAGAAGGGCTGTCAGGGCGATTGCGAGAATGGCTATAAGATTCTTTTCCCGCTTTTCCCTCATGGTCCGCCAAGACAGCTTACTTATGACCTTCCGGTTTGCCACCCGCTTCATGCTCTGTCACCTCCCGTAACGATCCGTCCATCCTCGATTCTCACGATCCGGTTCGCCATCTGGGCGATCTCCTCATTGTGGGTAATCATCACAATTGTCTGCTCAAATTTTTTTGCCGTCACCTTGAGCAGTCCCAACACATCCTGGCTGGATCTGGAATCCAGGTTTCCCGTTGGCTCATCCGCCAGAATGATCGCCGGTTTCGCCGCAAGGGCCCTTGCGATGGCGACCCGCTGCTGCTGCCCGCCGGAGAGCTGGGAGGGCAGAGCGTTTACCTTGCCCTCGATCCCCAGAGTCTTTATAATCTTATCCACATAGGAGATATCCACCTCGTTTCCGTCCAGCTGCACGGGGAACACGATATTCTCATACACGTTGAGCACCGGCACCAGATTGTAGCTTTGAAAGACAAAGCCGATCTTCCGTCTCCTGAATATGGCGAGGGCATCCTCCTTAAGCCCGGAAATGTCCTTTCCATCCACCACCACACTGCCCTGTGTGGGATAGTCCAGACCTCCCAGCATGTGCAGGAGCGTGGATTTCCCGCTGCCGCTGGTTCCTACAATGGAAACAAATTCTCCCTGTTCCACCTTAAGGTTTACGCCATCCAGAGCCTTCACAAGGCTTTCTCCCTGGCCGTAATATTTTTTCAGGTTCTTTGTCTCTAATACTGTCATATACGCAAAACCTCCGATAAAGATAAAAAGTAAAGCGGCGAAAGCCATTGCCCCGCCGCTTTCTGTTTACCAATATAACAGGAGAACCTTTCCCCTTGCTTTCCGGAATCTAACGCTTTTGAAAGAATCTCATTCCCCATTCCTCGCCATATAAAAGTAAAAAACGCTTCCCCTTCCCTTCTCTGAACGTACTTTCACATAACCGCCCTGTTTTTCGGCGATCTCCCGTACCAGATAAAGACCGATTCCGACGCCCGGCTCCTGGGATACCTCCCTTCCTCTGTAAAACCGTCCGAAGATCTGGGCCTGTTCCTCCTCCCCGATTCCGATTCCCTCATCCTTCACAAAAACGGCCGTAAACATTTCATACCCCGTCACGCCTATCTCAATCCTGCTGCCTGCAGGGCTGTACTTCACCGCATTATCCAGAAGATTTCCTATCGCTTCCTCGGTCCATTTCCGGTCAAAGCAGGCCTCTTTGTCCGTCCCCTCAAAGCTTACGATGATCCGCTTTTTCAAAGCCGCATCACTGATCTGCTCCATAGCCGCCCGGAGCACAGGCTCTATGGGCTGAACCTTTGGATGGAGAACCAGAAGCCCGCTCTCAAGACGGGAGGATTTGAGCAGGAATCGAATCAGAAAATCCAGCTTTTCCGACTGGTCGCTGATCTTGTTCACGATTGGCATCAGCTCCGGATCCTTCTCCTTTTCCCGGAGAAGCTGGGAATAGAGCAGGATATTGGCAAGAGGCGTCCTGGTCTGGTGGGAAATGTCAGAGATCAGCCTTCTCACCCTTTCCTGTTCCTCCCTGACCCGCTTTTTTGACATCTGGGAGGCCGTAAGATACCGCTTCCATCTGGTTTCCAGACGGGAGAGCCTGGTCTCATTGTAGTCACGCTCCTCGAAGGTCCCGTTTATGGCCTGATCCAGCATCTCCTCCAGCCTTGTCATGGTGCCTCTTCCCATTGCTTTCCTCCTGTTTCCGCAGAGGCCTGTTTTTACGCTCCGCCTCTCTGCCCCGTCAGACTTTCCAGATATATCCCTTTCCATATACCGTCTGCAGATGGCCGTCCGCTCCCTCCCCCAGCTTGTTCCGCAATCGATTGACCGCCACGGACAAGGCATTTTCATCCACGTATTCCGCTCCGTCCGTCCATATCCTGTCCACCAGCTGTTCCCTGCCAAGCACCTGATTTCTGTTTTCCACCAGAAGGTGCAGGAGCTTCTGCTCGGTTCTGCTGAGAATAATCTCCTCCGCTCCCCTGAAAAAACGCATCTCCTCAAAGGAAAAGGACAACTGCCCGAACCGCCACGTCCTCTTTCCCGCACTGCGCAGAGCTTTATCAATTCTCGCCCGCAGCACCATGAGGCTGAATGGCTTTGTGATATAGTCCTCCGCCCCCAGCTCAAGTCCCCGCACCTCGTCCATCTCCCAGTCGTTGGCCGTAAGGATGATCACCGGGATATCGCTCTGCCTTTTTATCCTTTTGAGAAGCTCATAGCCGCTTCCGTCTGGAAGATTCAGATCAAGCAGCACCAGATCAAAATCCGCCCCCTCCTCAAAGGCGTGCAAAGCCTGCCCAAGCTGTGCGCAGAGCGTAAATTGCAGATCCTCTCTCTGCAGTGCGAGCGCTATTCCCTCCCGCAGCCCCTCATCATCCTCTACCACCAGTATCTTCTTCACACTGTTACCTCTGCGTTCCGGCCTCTGTTCTTTTCCACGGTGAGCACACACACGGACCGCCCGATCATCCTGACACGGTTCCCCTCCAGGCGATACGTATCCTTCTTTTCCTCCGCCATGCCCTTTGGCAGATACTTCTTTCCGGTATCCACGGCCACCGCATAGTACATCCCTGCGGGAATCGCCGGAAGGTCAAACTCCTGATCCTCCCAGAATACGTTCACTGCCAGACAGATAATGTCATCCGAACGGTTCTCCTCGTCTCTTCCCGCATAGATCACGCGCAGCACCTTTGACTGGTAATCCGGTCCCATCACCTGGATTTCCGGAAAGCCCGCCTGACTTCTGCCGCTGTATTTGCGCAGCACCGGATGCTTTTTGCGGAAAGCGGATATAAATCTGCAGAACTCGAAATGCTCCCGGTTCTTCTCAATATCGCCCCAGTTCAGCCAGGAAATCTCGTTATCCTGACAATAAGCGTTATTATTTCCGAACTGCGAGTTCAAAAACTCATCCCCCGCAAAATACATGGGCGTTCCCCTGCTGCACATCAAAACCGCAAAGGCATTCTTCGCAAGCCTTCTGCGAAGAGACAGAACCTCCTCGTCCTCCGTCTCACCCTCCACGCCGCAGTTCCAGCTGCGGTTGTCGTCCGCACCGTCGGTATTGTTCCATCCGTTGGCCTCGTTATGCTTCCGGTTATAGGAATAAAGATCCCACAGGGTGAAGCCGTCATGACAGGTGAGGAAATTCACGGAGGCGTTTTCCCCCCGGTGTTCTGGATCATAAATATCCTTGGAGCCGGTGATCCGCTTTGCGGCCACCTCCCACATGCCGAAATCGCCTTTCAGGAAATTCCGCATGTCGTCCCGGTATCTCCCGTTCCATTCCGCCCACCGGTTCCAGGAGGGAAAGCTTCCCACCTGATACAGTCCGCCCGCATCCCAGGCCTCGGCAATCAGCTTCACATTGCCAAGAATCGGATCAAAGGCAAGACTCTGCAAGAGAGGCGGCTTGCTCATGGGCGAGCCGTCCTCGTTCCGTCCCAGAATCGTGGCAAGATCGAACCGGAAGCCGTCGATATGGTAAACTGTGGTCCAGTACCTGAGACATTCCAGGATCATCTGGTGCACAATGGGATGGTTACAGTTCAGCGTATTGCCGCAGCCGCTGAAATTATAATAAAATCCCTCCGGCGTCAGCATATAATAGATATTGTTGTCAAAGCCCTTGAAGGAAAAGCAGGGGCCGAGCTCATTCCCCTCCGCCGTATGGTTGAACACCACGTCCAGAATACACTCGATCCCATTCTCATGCAGGGTCCGGATCAGCTTTTTCAGCTCCATCCCTTCCTGATTGTATTCCTCCTTTGAAGAATAGCTGGTGTTCGGGGCAAAGAAACTGACCGTATTGTAGCCCCAGTAATTCATCACCGGTTTCCCGTCCACCAGACGGTAATCCTTCATCTCGTCAAACTCAAAAATGGGCATCAGTTCCACCGCATTGATGGACATCTCCTTCAGATATGGGATTTTCTCCATAATACCGGCAAAGGTCCCAGGATGAGCCACCCCGGATGAGGGATGCTTGGTAAAGCCTCTGACATGCATTTCATAAATCGTCAGATCCTCCATTGGGATCAAAGGCTGGGTATAATTTCTCCAGTCAAAATCATCTTTAACCACTCTGGCCTTATAGATCACCTCGTCCTTGGAGCTTCCCCAGACACTCTGTCCGGTCACCGCCTTGGCATAGATATCCAGAAGCACGTTATTTTTATTAAAAAGCAGCCCCTCCTCGGGATTATAGGGACCGTCCATGCGGTAAGCATATTCAAAGTCGTTGATATTCAAGCCGAAAACGATCATGGAATACACCTTCCCGATCTTGTAATTTTCAGGGAACGGGATCACCGCATAGGGCTCATCCTCCTTGCGCTTGTATAATAGCAGCTCGCAGGAAGTGGCTCCGTAAGAATACACGGTAAAGTTAACCCCGCAGGGGATTGCCGTGGCCCCGTTCACCTCGTACATTCCGGGGCGAACCTCAAATCCGCTGACGACCTCCACCGGCACCATATGAATCCTGCTCATCGGCGCAATTAAATTGTTATCATCCATTTCTGTAACCCTCCTAACCTGCCGTCTGAAGCCAAGATCCCGCTAAGCGGCCGGATAAAATCTTCAGCCGGCATATCCCTATTTTATCAGACAGAATTCTTCCCTGCAAGAAAAGGCTGTAATTTTCGTGGATTTGCGGCTTATTGTATGATAAAATAGGCATGTAACCGTGAAATAGATACCTTTTAGCCAGCAGACAGGGGAATCCCAGAAATACCTCTTTTTCCCACGTCATTCCTTAAGAAAATCGCAGACTGGAGGACACGGCTTTCCCTTACTGAAAAGACTTCCCATATCCGTTCCGGATATTCCGCTGAACCTCTCCGAAAGCAGAAAAAATTTACCAGGCTCCTGCGCATTCTCCTGGTAATTCTCGTTCTTGCCGCCATTCGTCTTCCCACAAAGTGGATGGTGGCCGTTTGGATTCTGATTCTGCTTTTTAATTACGGCATGTTCCTCGTGTTCTATCCCAAAATGATTCTGGAAAAAGAAAAAGATTGTGATGCACATCACTTGCCCTTTCCGGTCTTGTCAAGCGGCATCAGCCTTCTTTTTCTGCTGACTTTCTCGGATACCCTGAATGTGGAAGCAGGCAAGTGGCTGCCCATGTCCGCCGTCTGCCTGCTCGTTTTGCTGCTTCCCTTCCTGCTTATTCTGCATATCCGCAGGATAAGGGTGCGTCCTCTGTCGCTGCTTTTGACAGTCATCCTCCTTGCTTTTCTCTCCTTCGCCCTGTTCCTTCCGGTCAACTATATAACTGCCGCAGGCAGACCGGTGCACGAGAGCGTCACGATCCTGGAGAAGGAGAAACACCGGGGCTCCCATACCACACACTATTACGTCACCGCCATCTGGCGGGATGAGCGGCAGAAAATGACGGTTCCAAAGAGCCTGTATGAATCCGTATCCCAGGGTGATTCCGTGAGGGTATGCCTCAGAAAGAGTATATTCGGCGTGGAGTACTGGCAGGTGCACAACTAATTCCCAACTCCCATGATCTTCACATAGTCTTCGGTTTTGTCCCGCATAATGCGAAGTCCCACATCCAGCTCCTCAAGCGGAAATCTGTGCGTGATCAGCTGCGCCGGCGCAATACGCTTGTCCACAAGACATTCCAGCACATAGTGCCAGTCGTCTCCCGCCCTGCGTGTAAAAGAGGAATTCCAGGTTCCCGTTATTGTCAGCTGATTGCGAAGGATTTTCCAGTATACCGGCTTCTTTAGAGTCATATCCGAAAAGGGATTGCCAAGCACCAGGAGCTTTCCTCCCGGAGCAGTGGAATCTACCGCCCAGGTCAGCGTCTCATTCCTGCCAACACACTCAAAAAAAGCGTCTGCGCCCTGTCCTTCCGTCCGCTCCATAATCCATCTGACTGCATCCTCTTTGCTGCCATCGCAATAGGAATCCTTGGAAAGCCCGATCTTCCAGGCCATTTCCCGCTGCGATTCCTTGTTCCCCACAGCCAAGACCTTTCCGGAGCAGGCGCCCGCCTTTGTCCTCGCATCCAGAAGAAACATCAGAAGGAGCAGTCCGATGGTTCCCAGCCCGCATATCACAACCGTATCCTTCTGCGCAGGATTGAGCCTTCGAAGAGCGTGAACGGCTACCGCCATAGGCTCCAGCATGGCGGCCTCCTCAAAGCTCACCCCATCCGGCAGTGCGATCAGATTTTCCTCCGGTACCGCCACGTATCCGGCAAAGCCTCCGTCCCTTCTGGAGCCCAGATAGCTGTAGCTTCTGCACATTTCAAACTGCCCCCTGCGGCATGGCGCACAAGCCTTACAGGGAATCAGGGGAAAAACTCCCACCCGGGTTCCCGTCCATTTTTCGTCGGCATCCGCCCCGGTTTTTACCACAACGCCGGAAAACTCGTGTCCCGGGATAAGGGGATAGGAATACGTTCCTGTCTTATAGATTCTCGGTATGTCGGAGCCGCAGATGCCGGCCGCTTTCACCTCGACCAAAACCTCACCTGCAGATAATTCCGGCTCCGGCGCCTCTTCCAGGCAAAGCCTGTCAATGTTATGTAAAACCCATGCTTTCATTACACACCGCCTTTTCTCCTGATAAGGCCCTCAATCCTTATCCCGCTCCTTTTGCGCCACCAGGCTGCGAAATCTCTCCAAATCCTCCCTGGTGGTTATCTTAAAATTTCTCTCGTCTCCCGGCACCATGGCAATATCCATCCCCGCCATGACAGCCGGTTCCGTGGAACCGTTAATTTCCAGAATTTTGTCCGGAAGCAGATTTCTATTTGCCTGCAGATAAACACCAAGGCGGAATGCTTCCGGCGCCTGTCCCGCAAAAACCCGGCTGCGGTTTAACAGCGAGGTTATCCTGCATCCATCCTTGCTGAAATAGACCGTATCCTTCATAGGCAGAACCGGAATCACGCCGTCATGACCTTCCATGGCATTCAGACAATCCGAAATCTGCCTGGCCGACAGCACGGGCCTTGCGGCGTCATGAATCAGAACACAATCGGAATCCTGCGCATATTTCCTGATATCCTCCAGCCCATGAAGAATGGAAAGCTGCCTGTTGCTTCCCGGACTTGAAAACCCCCTGAACTTCCGGGATTGTGCCGCACTCTCCTTAAGCAGATCGTGCCACACCGGCTCCGCCACGATCTGAATGGCGTCAATCTCCCTGTGGGCGGCCAAAGTCTCTATGCAATAGGATACAATCGGCTTTCCGCCCACCTCTATATATTGCTTGGGAATATCCGAGCCGATTCTGGTTCCGGTTCCCCCCGACAAAACCAGCGCAATATTCATAATAATCCTCCATTCTTGCTCAACGTGCGAATTGGGGCGCAAGCACAAATTTATCTGTGAAATATGTATTTTTCATAGTATGCCACTCCTATTCTTCAAAGGCTTTCGTAAATTCCCGGTCTGCCTCCTCAGCTGTCAGAGAAAACTTTTCCATGAGGGAAATCCGAATTTCTCCGCCAGAGACGCCTTTTTTGACATTCCATAGATATACCTCTGAATCGCCATTTCTCTTTTCACAGCGCTCAGCTGCGCATAAGCCTTATCACGTTCTGCACAAACCTTATCACCTTCGACATAATGTCCAGTAAGTAGTCCGGCGTGTCCTTTAAAATCCTGTCCACTTTGCCTTCCCTTCGTAATATACGAGCGGAAGAACCGGAGGATACCTGAAATCCTTCCTTCCGCTGACTTTCGGATTTTGGGCATTCATTTCTTTCTCATAATCTTCCCATATATGAACCATGTATCGAAGTATCTGCATGGATACATTATACTCCACTTTTGTCTTGTGTTCAATCAGTGAAACTATATAGAGTGGTAATTGGAGTGAATTTTCGTTCTCCGGAATTGATAAATACCTGGATATGTCCACTTTCTTGACCGCATCGCTCTCCCGCTCCGTACTGTGCAGCGGTACATAGCGCTCCGACACGTCCTCAATGTCCTCCGGACGGATATTCCGCAAAAGATCCATATCCGCATAATCTCGGAGAAATTGGGCACACAGGATGTTGTCTCCAAAGATCAGCTTACTGCTGTTGTCTCTAAGATGTGGGTTGTCGATGACAGATCTGTTTTCTTTTGTCATAATGTCTCTCCTTTTCCGGTGTCAAAAATGATTCACCTTAAAACCACAGAAAAGGAAAGATAACGCAGAAAAACCCATAAAATTACCTTGCCTTCTCCGTCAAATGGATGTTGGTAACTCTGGAGTGAATACTCCGTTCATCTTCCGGAAAACCGGAAGTTAGATATCGCACAAATTTGTACGACATTTGAATATAAAATTACTATAACACCATACGCCCTCGAAGGCAAGGCAAATTTATTTTTTATAGATTTTTCTACAGATTTATGCAATTACCTCCCATACGGTCCGGTTCGCATTCTGCCCGTGAGCAGCGCAGCCATCTATCTAAAACCGAAGCTGACGGATATCCTGCAAAGTCTCGCCATAAGGCTTGCTCTTTCCAAATAAAAGCGTGGTGCCCAGGACAAATCCCCGCACTCCCTTGGGCCCATACTCCAAAATCTTATCTGCGCTGCAGGCTCCGTCCCAGTAAATCTCAAAATCCATCTCATCCTTGATGGCAAGCAGCTTTGTGATCTTTTTGCCCACATAGGGCAGATACATCTGGCCCGCATTGCCCGGATTCACGGACATCACCAGAACCTTTTTCACGATACGAAGCATTTCCATAATCGTCTCCACGCTGGTGCCTGGATTGATGGCTATACCGGGCGTCAGCTCGGCATTAATTATATTCTGCAGCGTTGTGGAAGGGTGATATTCCGCCTCCGGGTGGATATAAACGGTATCCCCCTTGCGGAGCCTGTTCAGGAAAAGATGAATATTATTATTTGGATGCTCGATCATCAAATGGACGTCAAGGGGCTTGGACGTCGCCTTCGCTATGTATGCCATGTCGTTTAAGGACATGGCAAAATTAGGGACATATCTCCCGTCCATGATATCAATATGAAAAGAGTCGATTCCGCCTTCTTCCAAGTCCTTCACTTCTTTTTCCAGATTTCCATAATTCGCACACATCATGGAGGCCATGAGCTCAAATTGCATTTTCGTTACCTCTCTTTTTATCCGTTTGTCCTCTATGTTAACATAATTCTGCCTGTGTGTACAATATTGAAATCGTTTTTATGATAGAAAAAGTATAGTGTCATAAGATTTTCGCCCAGATAACCTATATAGCGGTCGCATCGCTCCCAGCCCCCGGGTACGCTTAACTGCTCTGTCCGCTCCAGAACGGGAAACAGCCATGCGCAGTAATCCGCAAGAATCTGTCTTCTGGCAACAATCAGGTTATAATTGTAAAAATATCTTTGATGAAACACTTCCGGACAGGCCGACGCATAATCCGGCCACAGTTCCCAAAGCGCCTGCAGCATTGCCTCCCAGTCCGACTCCGCTATGTATCTGGCGTGATGCTCCGTGATATCCGGCTCATGGAGCATGGGAAAGGGAAGGATCACGTCCACCTTGTTTTCCGCAAGCCGGTACAGATCCTCCTTACGGATATCCAGGACCCGCCGGTAATGGAACAGGCCGTAATAGTCTTTCTCCATTTTTCGGTTTCCCTGTGCACTCGAAGTCTCCGTTTTCTCCTGCAGCCTGTTCTTCCACATCCAGTAAAGGCCGGTGAGCTCGCAGTAATTTCCGTTTTTGGCCGATATATTTTCCCCGGTGTTATCAAAACAAAAACATTTCGCAAGCCGGCCCGGGGAAAGCTTTGTCCCCACCTGGAGAGGGATAACCCAGTCCGGCAAACCACAGAGCTTACCTAATCGTTTATCCTTGTAAAATTTTGTCTGGTATACGCAGATTTCCGTGCGGTGCCTCCCCATACTCAGACTATGAAGAGACCGGAACTTCTCTTGAAGGGCAAAATACCTCTCCATCAGCTCCGCTTCTCTGTGCGAATCCATGCAGATATAGTTATGTAAACCGTTTGTGTCTAGATACGCCATGATCTCACTATGAAGATTCTCCGGTGTGGCGATCAAAATTCTGATATCCTCCAGCTCCTGTGATGAAATTCCATCCCTGAATTCAAAAATCTCCCAGACCTTCAATCCCGCCAGCGTGGCGGGATTGCCTCTTTTGGAGCTCACGATAAATCCCACGCAGGGAAATTGGGGATACAGAAAATGAATTGCCTCATATATGCCGAGGGCTATGGATTTCGCTCCGTAGATTGCTATTTTGGGCATGGGTGTCTCCTGACGATTTTCATATTACTACTTTTTACAAAATATTTCAAAATCTAATCTCTAAGTACATAATAAATATTTTTACCTATAGTGCTATTTCCACTTTTTTTAAACATCATATCTTTTCTACATTTCTCCAGAAAACCATAGATAAAATTATTCAATTCCAATCTTTCACCTTCGACAATTAAATTATCCCGGTAATATAATTTAGCTATCGATTCTAACCGAATACATTCTTTTATTTGGAATTCATAGTCGGTACTCAATTTATAATTAGGAACTTTGTACGATAATTTGTAACTGTCTATTTCTATAATCCATTTATTTTTTAACGAAAACAGGCCAATAAAGCGGCTATCTCTCACGTACTCTAATAAATACTTATGTCCTAAAAGCTGAGTTTTAATATTTTGCTCGGTTTGATCTTCTTCTGTTAATAAAAACTCTTTTATCTCAAATGTTTTCTTATCAATATAAAGTATCTGATTTGCATGAAAAGGAATAAACCACACATAGGAATTCGTATTCACAGATGCAATAAATATTGGGAAATCTGTAACATTCTCTTTGAAATTTATCAAATTTTTAAACTTTCCACTAAAATTATAAATTCCAAAATTATAGGGGAAGTTCGTCAAAGTAGTAATTACCTTTTGCCCTTCTTTCCATATGTATATTTTTTTTCTTCGTCCGCTCAACCAAAATCGATCACCATCAAAACAAATTGTCTGTATCTTATCTTCAATCTCCATAAGGTCAAATATAATTATTTCCTTGGTAAGACAATCAAATTTACAGATGGATATTGGATAATTTCCCACAATATAAATACAATGTTCTACTAATAAACTTCCTGATAATTCAATCTCATTTTTATCACATAAGTTATATTGATTAATAATTCTTTCGGATTTTAAATCCAGCTCAATTATCTGTCCGAGTCCTATAGAAACGATATACAGCCTATTATTAAAAAACCATGCATTGCTACATAGAAGTCTAACTTTTTGAGTATTTTGAACTTCTATCTTCTTCCATACGCATTCCGCCAAATGAAAACACCATATATCTTGTCCTTTATCAGGCAGACAATATATATTGTCTCCTCGTTTTAAACATCTGGGATGACCTCTAAAAGTACATATTTTTCCGGTTGGAATTCCTATTGCATAATTTACTTTGTTTTTTTCACAATCTATATGAAAAAGTATATCAATAGCTCCGGCTACAAACCATATCCCATCATCTTCTATACACCAATTATCACTCCATATAAAACTGTAATCTTTCCCAAAAAAATCTATCAAGTCTATCATTATTATTTCATCCATATATGACCATACTACAAACTGTCATAGAATTCCTCTAATTTATATATATGTCTTTTTATTTGAAGTTCCATTTGTACCTTCATAACCCGTTGAGTGTACTCTTTTTTTCTATTTCTTAACTCATCGAAATCATATTCCTCTATTGTCCACGGAATTAGTACTTCTTTTTCTTCAAAAAACTTCGCAAATAAAATCGGTGCAGCTGCTATTGTTGGAATTCCCGCATCTAAATTATCAAAAAAATGATTTGTAACTCCGTATATCATTTTTATATCCTTATAAAACCCATTTATCTTTTGTTGCAAAAACCTTGATTTAATTGGATGTATACCATAATCATATTGCGATAATTCCTGCTTTAAAATCTCACTCGGAACAGGGTGGTGGAAATGAAAATATTTATTTTTTTTCTCCAACTCTATATATTCCGAATACTGTTCCTCTTTCCATTCTGTTGGATATACATGTAAATGGCATTTTCCCTCAGCACATTTTTGCGCCAATTCTATCCAACAGGCCATCGACGAATCAGGATACTCCTTTTCCGTAATTACTCCTCCGGCATAGCATATTGATAACGGCTCCGATAAATCATTGCTTTTTTCTATTAAATCTTCGTCCCTGCAATAGTCAAAAAACTGTATCCGCTTGCCTTGAAAATGGTACCCGCATTGTTGTGATAAATATTCAAGTTCATATCCGCGATTACAAACGCCGTCTGCATGTTCTAAACAGTAACGTTCTTCTTCCAGACGATCTATACGTTTGTTATGATAAAACTCGTTTATGATATCGTATTCATCATATACAATATTAGGCATAATTGCTTTCATTTTAATCAATATAAAGGGTATAACCGTATTAATACTGCAAGAAAAAACATGTATTATATGTGGCTGTTCCTGGATAATGTCATATATAAATTCCTCTATACAAGCGGATTCATAATATGGTACTTTCAGTTCGTTTAATTCTTTTTTGCAAATCTCCCTGATCAACGCATATGGGTAAATAATAACTTTTACCTGCTTACCAGCATTATGTAATGCTTTTATGATTTTAATTGCTCTTGGTGATAAATCTCCTACAGCAATCACTATCTTATTCTTATTTTTCCCTTTATTACTTATTTTCTTTTCAAGATTCTTTTTAATTTCAACAAAATTCTTATAATCCTCGTTGGAATCTTCCATATACCATTCCAATACTTCCATAATACATGTTTCATTCGTTTTATCTTTATATTCTTGCAACAAAGGTTTTTTTTTCTTTTTAAAAAAAGCAGAGTAAATCAAATAGTTTTTTATATTTAAATCATAAAGTATCTTTTCTATCTGTTGTACAAATTTATTAGTCACGGCTATTAATATTATTGTCCCTTTTTCCCGCAACATCGAAACGCACTCGTCCACTTGATATATAGGGACTTTACCCAAAAAACTCTTGCCGTTCTTTTCTATATCAGTGACTACACATGCATCAATATTCACCCTCCTTTTGAGCAGCTCACCATACAGCATCTGCGCTATGTCACCTGCACCATAAAAAATAACTTTATTGTATTTAAGAAGTTCCAATGTCATCTTGGCAAAGTTTATATCCAATATTCACCCTCCCATTTTACTTTCTTTCCAGCATTTTTCTTGATCTCTCTTTTATGTATCTTGCAGGTATGCCCGCATATATTTTAAATGGTTGTAATTCCTGTTTCGTAAGGCTCATCGCACCAAGTGCTACTCCTTCATATAAAATTGCTCCTGGAAGTAATACGCTTCCAGTTCCAATAATTGCATACTTTTCAATCACTATCTTTTTCCCGATATCATGAATATACTGTTGATCTACCAATGGGCCAGTCATGAAATCTCCCGAATAATCATCACTGGTAGAATAAATACTGACTCTGCTGCTGATATTTACATAATCTTCTATCTCAATTCCAAATTTTCCATACAAAGCACTGTAAGCCCCAATATGAACATAGTCTCCAATCCTTATTCCACATCCGCCACTCAGAAAAACAAAATCATCTATTCGCACATGATTACCAATCTCAATATTTTCTATTGAATAGAATACTGTCCTTCTGCTAATTTTTACATTTTTACCCAATTTCTTAAAATTCAGCTTATTTAATTCTGTCTCTGTTAAAAAACTCTCCATATATATATTCGCTTTCCTACTTATTTTATTATGTTCAAAAATTTTTTTACACTTTGAATCGTTTAATCATTTCACATATATAAATAACGTCCTCTTCCTTCAATGTCCCATACATCGGTAAGTCTAACGCTACTTCTTTTACTTTGTCGGCATTCCTTGTACTTCTAATATATCCGGCATTTTTATAACATGTATAATCACAAGCCAGCTTATCATACAGCTTCCGCGAGCCTATTCCATTCTCTTTCAATTTTATCCACAACTTGTCCCGCGTCATTCCATATTCATCATTCACTTTTATGGGGAAATATGCATAATTATAGTCTATATCTTCGCAATAATCATATGTTTTTATTCCAGGAATATCTTTCAAGCACTCGCAATACTTTTCCGCTATCCTTTTTCTCAATGCAAATTCTTCCTCAGCCCTAGACAAATTTACAATTCCCATAGCCGCCTGAAATTCATTCATTTTAGCATTTATTCCAATTACATCTACGTCATTTTCCGTCTCGCCATAGGATATACCAAAATTTCTGTATAATTCAAATAACTTGTGAAGCGCTTTATCTCTATAGACAATTGCCCCTCCCTCAATGGAATTGAATACCTTTATAGCATGGAAGCTAAACATGGTCATGTCACCGTAATGAGCAATTGATTTCCCATTCACTTTAGTTCCGAACGCCTGTGCTCCATCATAAATTACCTTAAGATCATGCTTCTTTGCAATTTGCCCTATTTCCTCTACCTTACAAGGAATTCCGAATATATGAGGTGTTATGATCGCACATGTTTTGTCTGTCAATAGGCTTTCGACCGAGGCAGGGTCTAAATTATAAGAATCATCAATATCACCAAACACAGGTGTTAAGCCATTTTGCACAATTGCATTCGTTGTTGATATAAACGTAAAAGGGGAAGTTATCACTTCTCCTTTTAATCCCAGTGACTTTATTGCTATTAATAATGCGGAATGGCCGTTTACAAACAAATCCACATTATCACATCCTATACCGTCCATAAGCATTTGCCGAAATTTATTGACTTTTTCTCCATTATTAGTCATTATTTTTGTATCCCATATGGATTTAATTTCCTCAATATAGGCTTCAATATCTATTAATGCAGGTTGTGTGGCTTTTATTTCCTTTTTCATTGGATTGTCATTCTCCCTTTACTTCTATATAAAATTCACATGTTCTCCCGGGCATTTCAACTCATTTAAATATCTGTTCATTTCATCCAGGCGGCATAATTCTCTGCAGTTTTTCTCCAAATCCATGCTCATAAAATAATCTGCAACTTCTTTTCTATGACTGCCTTCCCATATCTCAACAAAAGAACTTTCATTTATATTTCCATATTTCAATTCGTCTTTTCCCATGAACGCAATACACGGCCAGAGATTACCTTTTGCGTCCATATAGACCATAAACGGAAGCGCCCAGCAATGTTCATAGCCTCTTTTGCATTCTAATTTCTGCATGGAATGCGCTCTGAAATATACTTTATAGTCCTCCGTCTGCAACTCTTTCACTTCTTTTTCCAGCTCCATCATTTCCTTGTAATCAACCTGGAGAATATGCTGACTCTGCGGGTGTTGGGAGAATGGCTTAATGGTAAAATAATCCACCCCAATTTTTCGAAGTTCCTTTCCCATTTGCACAATCTCGTTTTTATTGTCCGGCAAAAGAAGTAACTGAACCCCTAATGTCGTATGCAGATTCTGTCTGTGCTTTACTTTTACAGCCTCTTCTATGTTGAACAGAGCTTTTGCTAAATCTCCTGGTCTCCCCCGCTGGATTTTGTCATAGGTTTCGTCCGTTATTCCTGCCACACTGAACCTGACCCAAGTCAGAGATTTGAGACATTCCCGTGAAACCTCCGGCGTCAGTAATACCCCATTGGTTGACATTGCCGCATCAATTCCCGTACTTTTAGTCTGGTTAATAATATAAGGGGCATCCCTGTGTAAAAGAGGCTCGCCCTCGCCGGCGTAAATAATGCTTTTAACACCTTTGGATGTCAGTTCTTTCAAATTCTTGATCAGCATTTGACCGTCTATCCTGTCAGGCTTATAGCCTGTATAATCCACAGCGCAAAATATGCACCGATGATTGCAGGCATTGGTCAAACCAATCTCTATCTCAATCGGATAAATATTCTCCCCTTTCAGCCACCCTGCCACTGCATCCGGGTGGTAAATCAACTTATGCGAATCAATTCTGATATTATCTGACATGCTCTCTCCCACTACACGTTCATCAATGTATTTGCATATTTCAATACATTCACTTTTTCCACGGATTCTTTATTTCCTACAATGTTCGCCCCCAAAGCGCCTCCGATATTCCCTATAAAAGTGCCAACCTCAATCGGCGCCCCGGCTACCGCAAAAATTCCCGCTGTCGCAAAAAAGGAGTCTCCCGCCCCGATCGTATCCTTCACATTCAAGGTAAATGCCGGGCATTCCCGAATTGTTCCGTCACATATTTCACAGGCACCTTTCGACCCTCTTGTCAGCCATCCGCTTCCGCCCAAGTGATTTGCCAGCTTATTGAGGCCTTTCTCTTCATCCATTGCATCCTCCGGAAAGGCAAGTTTCAATTCCTGCTGGTCAATGGAAAATGCGTCAGCCCTGGTATACTTGGTAATTATGTTTAATCCTTTATTGGTAGAATTGGTCTGACAGTTTAGTACAAGGTATTTTGCCTTCTGTTGAATAATGTTCATTACTTCCCGGTCTATAAGGCCATGCCCGAAATCACATAAAAACACCGCATCATATTCAGAAATTAATTTATCCAGTCTTTCCTTGAATTTACGATGGATTTCTTCTTCATACCGCATATTTTCAGGAATGTTATTCACCACAAATATTTTTTTATATTCTTCCCTCTTTCCATTTTTGGTCAAATATCTGTGTTTTACAATCGTAGGGAAAAAATTGCTATAACTAAGTTTTAGCTGTATCCTGTCTGTCAACTCATCAAACATGCGCAGCCGCATTTCCTCTTCGTTCCCAATAATTGACATTAACGTGACCCTGTCTGTAAAAGAAGAAAGATGCCTCGCTATCGCAACCGACCCGCCCAGATATTCTTCGGAATAAGACAATCTTGCAGAATACCCGATATCCTTTGACATAGTTCCCTGTACGCTGCAATAGGTGTACTTATCAATAATAACATCGCCGACCACCAGCACCTTCTGTTCTCTGGCTTTCTCGGCATAATACCGGATTTCTTTCATGTTATGCCTTGACTTAAATTCTTCCATGTAGCCGCGCACATCCTCCGGCATTCCCGACATGGCAGTGTTAATCAGTTTCGTGGAACTGAACACCTGCCCTGTGGTAAACCCCAGCCTTCCGCCGTGCTTTTCCACCAGCGCCTTTTCATCCACTATTTTCCCCGTGATATCGTCCTCTGCCTTCGCATATTCCTCACCCTTGACATAGACGTCCGGTTCCACGCTTTCGATGATATCATCCACCGTATAGCCTTCCGACAGCAGCACGTAATCCACGCATTCCAATGCCGCCAGGAACTTCATCCGCGTTTCATCATTAAAGTAGGGTCTGCCCGGTCCTTTCCTCACGTAGCTTTCCGACGTGACCGACACCACCAGGACGTCTCCCATGCTTTTCGCCTGTTCAAAATGTATGATATGCCCGGGATGGATCAGGTCAAACACACCATGGCATAATGCGATTGTTTTCCCGTTTTTCTTTAATTCCGGTCGGATTGTTTCGGCAAACTCTTTTCTTGATACGATTTTATTCATGTTTAAAAAGGCTCTTTTCTCTTTCATTTTCCCAGATATTTAAACCAGTCCGCCGTGGCCTCCCCTATGCTGTCCGGGGTCCACACCGGCGCTTTCTTCCAGTAATCTATGTTATCCAGCACCCTCCGCACGCCTTCCTCAAAGGTAACCTTTGCTTTCCATCCAAGACCCGCCTCAATCTTTGAAGTATCCGCAAAGGTGCAGTCCGGCTCTCCGGGACGCTTGGGTATATGCGTGACCACACCGCCCAACAGCTCGCACAGACGGTTCACGGAATAGGTGCCGCCGCTTCCCACGTTGAAAGTGTCCTGAACCACGTCCGACACGGCCGCCGCGTAAAAGGCGTCCGCTATGTCCGTCACATAGGTGAAATCCCGTGTCTGTGTTCCATCCCCCACCACCGTAAACGGCTTCCCCGCCAGCTTCTGCGCCAGGAACACGCCGAACACGGCGCCGTAGGTTCCGGAAGTTCTTGATCTTGTCCCATATACGTTAAAAAGCCTTAAGGTCACCACCGGCAGTCCGTACACACGTCCCCAGTGCAGCACCGTCTCCTCCCCCAATCTTTTCGTCAACGCGTATGGATACTGGGGACGGATTTCCGCCGTCTCCTTTGTCGGGTATTCATCCGGTATTCCGTAGCAGGACGAGGAGGCCGCATAAACCAGCTTCTTTATGCCTGCCTTTTTCGCACATTCCACCACGTTATAGGTTCCCAGCACGTTGGAGGAATAATATTCCCAGGGCTTCTGAATGGAAGGGACAATATCCGCCAGCGCCGCAAAGTGGAACACGTAGTCAACGTTCTGAAACACGGGCTCTGTCTCTTCCCTGTTTCTGATATCCATATGATATATGGCCAAATCGGGATTATCCTTCTGATGCTCCAGGTTTTCGGGCCTGCCCGTCGTCCAGTTGTCGATCACTCTTACGGCATGCCCTTCTTTCAGCAGTCTGTCTACCATGTGGGATCCGATAAAGCCGCATCCTCCGGTTACCAGTGAAACCATTTTCTCATCCTCCGTCTGATCACAATATTTCTATGACATTCCTCAAGTCTTCCAATATATAATCCGGCATGACCTCCTCTTCCAGACCTGCCGTTCCGTATCCGGATTCCAGCAGAACGGTCCTGAGACCCGCTCTCTGGCCCGCCCGGATGTCCCCTGCCCTGTCCCCTACCATGAATGACCTTTCCATGTCGATTTCAAAATCCCTGGCCGCCGCTTCCAAAAGACCTGTTTCGGGTTTGCGGCAGGGGCATTTTTTTCTGTATTCCGCTATCTTTCCCTCCGGGTGGTGGGGACAGTAATAAACCGCATCCACTCCGGTGCTCCTAATCAGGTATTCGTTCATTCCAAGCAGGTCTTTTTCTGTAAACAGCCCTCTCGCCACGCCGCTCTGGTTGGTGACAACCACCGCGTAGTATCCCTTTGCGTGAATCTGTCTGACACATTCCTTCGCAAAAGGAAATGGGCTCAGCTTCTCTACCGATGTAATGTGGCCCTTCTCCTCCGTGAGCACGCCATCGCGGTCGAGGAACACGGCCGGTCTGCCACCGATTCCTGACATATCAGAATTTCACCCCGTCCCTTTCCATGATCATGTCCACGATCTGCTGCAGGATCAGGTTATGAATGGATTCCACCATGCCGTATTTCCCACAAGGGACATACAGGCTGATGTCCGCCAGCTGCCGGGCTCTGTTATGCGGCCGGAATCCGGTAAAAGTCATGACCTCCGCCTTCTTCTCTTTTGCGACCATAATTGCATTAATGATGTTCTGCGAATTTCCGGAGCTGCTGATCGCCACCACCAGGTCGCCTTCCTTTAGCAGGAATTCAAGAGGCTTCGAGAATATGTATTCATATCCGTAATCATTTCCCATGCAGGTCATGACCGCATAGTCATAGAGACTGCAGGTGTTCATGCCGCCGTTTTTCATGAAATCAGCCGTCATATGGCTGGCGATTGCAGCGCTGCCCCCGTTCCCAAGAAAGAAAAGCCTGGACTGCCTTTCCTTATGCCGATAAAAAGTTTGCAGAAGCGACTGAATAACCTCTTCATATTTATTTATCGTTTTCCCATTATTTCTACTTACTTCTATATGGTACATTACTTCAGTCAGTTCCCTAATATATGAATTATTCATATAGTCCTGGTATATCCCCTTTATAATTGTATAGCTGGCATCACATATTTCTTATCTTCTATCGTAATATCACAATAATCACATGCCATAGAGAAGTCTTTTATCCAGAATTCCCTTATCTGATCAATTGTAAGATTTTCATTAATATCAATATAATCTTTCTCTTTCATATATCCCAAAGCATACAGACTGGCAGCTCTTGCACAGCTAAAAATTTTTCCATCAAATAGCGTCTTGCAATAATATCCAGGAATACAGCTTTTATAATATTTTTCTATCTTTTCCCTATCTCTCCCTCTTTTTTCCACACCTCCAGGTGATATCCAATATCCTGTCTCCAAAATCTGATGATTTATTTTATTCTTTTTACAAAAGTCAATTATTCTTGTCTTTTTGACAAATTTTCCATAATCGCTTACCCTGACTTTGACTTTCGAATTCTGTAATAATGATACTAATTCGGAATCAGGCAAAAGTGTTCCATTTGTCGTTATCTCAATCTGGTATACATTCTGCTTTGCAATTAAAAATTCTATAGCTTCTTTTAAATTTTTAGATAAGAAAGGTTCTCCTCCTATCAACTCGCATCTCAGGATTATATTAACCTTACTTAGAATTATTTTTAGTGAAGTCAATATTATATTTATATCCAAATCTTTTTGTGGCGCAAAGTGAGGCATCAAATTATTACAGTCCTTACACCTTAAAGAGCATTTTGTCCCTAATACAATAACAAGTCTCGGAATATTTACCGTACACTGATTTCTTTGATTCTTCAGCGCCGTCTTGACATATCTTTCCTTATCGCATAAGTCTAAATTGTTTTCTTCACATAAGTTTTTAACAGTTTTAATATATGGATGAACATATCTTCTATAAAATATATTATTGGTCCATTCATCATATGTTTTATTGTCTATACAGCAAATATTCTTAAAACATAACTTTTCGAGATGCTCTCTGATTATTTCCTGGTTTTGACCTAATGCTGCAATTAAAACAATACATTCTGTTTTAAGTTCCAACAGATCATTAATACATACAACCGAAATATCTAAAATTCGATCAGGATTATCATCTTTTTGTGTGACAGCAATCGCAAAGATATCAATTTCCGGATTTTCATATGTAAGTTTTTCTACAACTGTTCTCCCAACTGTTCCAGCTCCATAAATTATTACTCTTTTATGTTTTGACAAAATACTAACAATATCCATTTGTCCAATCCCTTTCTAATAAAATTTAAGATGATCTTTGAAAAACTCTTTTTCCGGAAACAAATCAAAGGTATTCTCCTTCGGGACAATTTCCATTAACTGATTTCTTATTTCATAATAAATCTTTTTATTATTACTACAGATTAAAAAAAGAAGACCTGTTGTTTCCTTATCTCTAAAATAATCTAAGGAAACCGCATTTTCTTTATCCACATTCTTATATCTATCTACTATATACTTTTCAAAAATCCCCATCTTGTTAATAAAGGTTTTTACCGCTCTCCCCACCTCTCCATATGGATATATCACTATATCCACATTTTCCTTTAGCATTCGATATTTTATTGACTGTACCCAATAATTTCTCCATAATAAACTGTATGATTTTCGTAATTCTTTATATCCAACTATACTATGTTCAAAATTCCCATATATAGTGTCTAAAATCATCTCATAACCAGGCAACGCCTCTGAAAAACTTCTATCAGCAGTTAAGCCGATAAAAAGCTTATTCCAGTTATTCTTTACTTCTGTATTATCAAATGTCTTTATACTATCTAAAGCGTCTGCATGCATCATTCTTTCTAAATTGTTGTCTGAAAGGATTTGTATAATAGCTTCAGCCGCCTGATCCACATTTCGTTGTTCTACACTAATATATCCCTTCTTATCTTTCAAAAGCTCAAGGTATGGAAGATCATATATAACAAGTGGAATTCCATAACATTTTCCCTCGAAAACATTCATTGGAAACGCTTCATACATTGAAGTAACCAGTTGGATCCTGGCGTTTGCAAATATTTCATCCAGATCCAGAGAATAGCCACAATAAAAAATATGATTTTGTAGTCCGTTTTTCTCGATTGACTCCTGCAAAGTTTTTACGCTTAATTCATCTCCGCTTCCAAAAATCTTTAACAATAAATTTGGAAAAACATTTTTAACCTTTTGCATTATCGGAATCAAATCCAAATATTGTTTTGGATACAGATCTAAGCGTCCAACCCAAACAATGTACTGCGGTTCGCCTCTCTTGCATCCCAGTAATGCCACATTATATGGGTTTGCTATATATTGCGCACTTACTCCCAAATTATTCCAATAGTTCTCCTCACATTTTGATAAAACTACCAATTTATGAACTAATCGAAATATTGTTTTTTGCCGCATATAGAAATTTTTGTGCTTTGCCAGTTCATGTGAAAAAACTTGATGTTTACATAATACAAAATAGACATTATTGATATTGGAAACTAAAAAATCATAAAATACGAGAGGAGATAACGCAGCGTGATGACATAAAATATCAATTTTTTCAACTGTCAATATCTTTTGTAGCTGTAATGCACGTGTTGTATAATCTCTCTTTTCAAATACAATTCCCTCGCTCTCAATATTGTATCGCCTAACGTCAGCCGGAATTCCGTAATCCGTTTCCTGCTGCGCTTCATCCGTGATTAATACGACATGATATCCTAATTCAAGATACATTGGAATAAGAAGCGAAATAACTCTCTGCGCTCCTCCCTTTCCCAAAGAATGATAATAAATTGCAATATTACAACGAGAAGTTCTCGATGTACTGTCTACCCCAAAATTTTGTAAATAATATTTCGCCGCATCTATGTCATTTGATAAATATTTGTAGAACAGATTTATTACATCTTTTATTTTATTTTTATCACTTTCTTTCAGCATCTCATCACCCTTTCACCTGATGATAAAGTATCATTTTATCACTCGGTATTCCAATATCTCTCAACTCATTTTTCACTGATTCCGCAACTGAAGGGCTCTGTATCGCTATCAGTATATAGTCAAAAGAGAACGCAGTGATCTTATCTATACCTACTACAGTTCTTCCAAAATAATATTGACCTCTCTTATATTTATCCACCCAGCCTATCACCTCAAAATTCTTCATCTCGGTAATAGCTGAAAATAATTCCATTCCTTTTTTTCCTGCACCGTATAAGATGATTCTGCTATTACGAGGAATCTCATTCTCAAATTCATAGATTACCTTTTTACAGTTAAAATCAATATTTCTAATTTCCGAAATCATAAAGCGAAGAATATCAAGTTTTATCTTTTCATTACTTAATAGTCTGTTAATATCCATCAACAAATCCAACGCCTGAAAATTATCCTCACTTAGTGCGTTTATAATGTGAGATGCATAGGAAATATCGTTCAAACGATTTGTGACCACTTCTGTTAAGTGCTGATAGCTATGATTTATCGCAAATTCTAACTGCCATTTCAATCCCTTAAGCATATCATTCACTACTTTGGGATCCGTGAATCTTTTTTTATTATTTATATTGCAATAATAAAATTCTGTGGGTATAATCACAAAGCGCTGTGCGATGTCCAAACACTGTACTAAAAATGGCGGATCCTGAAAACGGCGTAAATCCGGAAAACCAATATTGTTTTCCACAATCAATTTCCTACTCATCATGTAACAAACAAAATACCCGTCGTATTGGTAATCTTTAAAATTGACAATTACTTCTTTTCCCTCTTTCACATAATTTCTGAAAAAAGGAGCCTGTATAACTTTTCCTTCAACATTCTTAAGCATTAATCCACAGCCAACACTTAAATTATGCTTTTTTATTCCATCATATATATTATCTAATGCATGATTATCATAATAAAAATCATCTGCATCAAGAAAACATATAAATTCTCCTCTGGCAATCTCAAGACACTTATTACGTGCCAACCCGGCGCCGCGATTCTCCTGTTTGAGCAATACGATATTTTTATGGTTCTTCGAATATTGATCCAAAATATTTATTGTGCCATCAGTCGAACCATCATCACAACACAGAATTTCGCATTGCTTCATCGATTGTGCCAAAACACTATCTATACACTTCCCAATTGTTTTTTCTCCATTAAAAACCGGAATTATAATCGAAACTTTAAAGCTTTGATCTCTTTTCATACTCCATTTTTTTAATTGGACCAATAATCTTTCGGTTCTTGACCCATCTGTTCCTTTCTATATTTTTTCTGATCTCTTCAAATACCTGTTCCTTTTCTATCGCTATCAAAATGTAATCCGCTTCAACATTTTCTATAGTCTCTGGCTTGCAAACGTCAAACCCAATTTTGCAGATTTCTTCATAATTTCGATCTACCCATTTTACAATAGTGCAATATTGAGTTGCTTTGATTACAGAATAAACATATTTTCCAACAATGCCTGCACCGTATAATATAATCTTGCTTCCAAATGGCATCTCTGAATACGGAAATATATAATTCTGAAACCAAATAACCGGATTCCTCAACGATCGCTTTATTTCTTCTAAGGCTAAAATCTTTTGGTCAGGTTTTGTCTCACAATTTTCTAAGCTCTCATAGATTTCAATCAAAATTCTTAATGCTGTTAAATTACCGCCCATAATTGAACATTTGATAACATCTAAACATTCTTTATTTAATCTCGAAAGATTGTTAGACAGCAAAATGTTAAGACCGTGTTTTTTTGCAAAGTCAACATTCAGTTTAATTCCGCTTAATATATCATTGATTTGTACAGGGGAAAATTTAACACTACGTATATGTTTTCTATAACAATATAATTTTAAAGGTAAAATTAGAAACTCTTTTGCGATCCACATTGCCTGCACCAGAAACGGAGGATCCTGGTATCGGCTCAAATTTGGAAATCTCAATTCATTTTCATTCAAAAATTCCCTTTTAAATATATAACTCGTATAATAATAATCCAGTTGAATATCTTCATAACGAATTCTTAAAATCTGTTGGTCAAAAAACATATCTGTATAGACATCTGCCAGATTTGTTTTTCCATTATACATTGTATAAAGAAACCCTCCACATATTGGAACGTTATTCTCTTCACAAGCTTCAAACAACTTCCTCAACCCAGTGCTATCCATATAAAAATCATCGGCATCCATAAATGCAACATATTTTCCTTTAGCAATCTCTAAGCCCTTATTTCTGGCAATTGCTGCACCTAAATGAGGCTGTTGGATCAGTTTGATATTTTTGCAATACTTCTGATAGGATTTAATAATATTTACGGTTTGATCCGTCGACCCATCATCTATACAAATAATCTCCTTATTTACAATATCCTGTCTCATAATACTGTCTAAGCACTCACATATAAATTTCTGTCCGTTAAATACCGGTATTATGATTGATACGCCACACATCGCTTTTTCTCCAGATTTTTGATTCTCTCTGCTTTTACATATTTCTGATTACTAATTGCATCCTCAGAATTAATAAATTAGTTTATCTCTGTTAATTCCATAATTTGCGCTTAAATTATCAGCAACTTCTTCTGCCACCAAAATATTCGCAATCGCAATTATCAAATAGTCAACTTGACCAGTATAAACAGCGATTTTGTTTGGGCAATAAACCTCATAGCCTTTCTTTTGATATAGCTCAAACTTCTTATCTACCCATAAAACTATTTCGCAGTAGGCGATCTGTCTAATTTGGTGCAAATAAGTCTTTCCAACTCTTCCCGCTCCATATATTATCACTTTAGCCCCTTTGACTACCCTATCAAAGGGGAATAAATAATTCTCTGCCTCAATAAAGCTTTCCGGTTCCTTTTGCCAAACCATTTTTCTCATATACTGATCAAGCTGTGGGATTAAGTATTCTGCATATTCATTTTTCTTAAATATCTCATAAAGATATAAATACAAATTTGCAACATTAGAATAATAATTTGCATCTTTTCGTGCTGTCATAGCATCTTTATGAATACGATAATGATATTTTGATTCTGAACAAATAACAGCCTTATTTATCTTCAATAAATAGGGATAAACAACTGCTGCGTCCTCTCCGTTAGAAATATCTGTGTTGACATTAACATAACAATCCGCCAAAATGTTTCTCTTAAAAATTTTGTTACATAAGTATGGCAAAATTCCAAATTCATAAAAACCCTGGTAATATAACATTTGGGGCCAAACTTCATTTATAAGTTTATCTTTTTTATAGATACCGTTCTTAATTTTATTCACAATCCTCATAGTATTGTTTATTTCTTCTCTCATACATCCTAAAGCTACTATATCAGCCTTATTTAATTCCATTTCTTCCACAAGAAATTCAAGAAAATCTTTCTCTACCCAATCGTCTGCATCCACAAAAACAACAAACTCTCCTTTGGCGCTCTCTACCCCTTCTTTTCTAGCACATATCAGACCTTCATTTTTTTTATGTATTACTCTAACCCGGCTGTCCGATAACGAATAGCTATCACAAATCTGTCCGGAGGAATCCATTGAACCGTCATCCACAAGAATCAGTTCGTAATCTCTGAAGGTCTGGTCAAGAACAGAATCAACACATTCTCTCAGATACCTTTCTTCATTATAGACCGCTATAATTACTGATACTTTCACACCAAATGCTCCCCCACTAAATATTCCAAAAATATTTCCCGTTCATTCCGGTATAGATAGAATATTTTCAAATCCCAATCTCCTCAAATTGCTTTCTATCTCTTCCTGATAAACCGTTGTAACCGATATAATCACAAGACTATTTCCCCTATAGTCTTTGAGATCCTCAATCGCCCAAATCGGCACACCCTGATAGCTTGCGAAATTCTCCTGCTTCTGCGATACTGCAAAGCAAAGAATTTTCTCCCTTAGACCTCTCTCTGTCAAATCACGAAAAGTTCTTTTTCCTACCATTCCTGCGCCGTATAGAATTATTTTCTTATAACAACCTATCTTTTCATAAGCACATTCCCTGATCAAGTTCTGATTCCCATAAAAACCCTCAGGATCATCCATAATTTCGCACAACATGTGCCAATCTGCTTTATGAAAACACTCTCTTTTTAAGGCTCCTAATTCTCTAAGTTCCAAAAAATCTTCAGAAAAACGTTTTAAAAACATTAATTGATATTCGCCTGATATTCTCTCCGTATTTCCCTTGTACGCCTGATAAAACACATAGGAATAGATATTCTGAAAACTTTTCCATAAACTTTCTTTTTTTTTCAATATGTTAAAAATGAAATGAAACTCATCACTAACACAGAATACCTTGTCTTTACTATAGACAGAGGAATGTGGATTATCTCTGCGGTTCATATAGTACGCCTTATCCAAAAAATATGCCTTCTTTGCATACATAAATGTCTGAAACCAGAATCCCGTATCCTGGTATGACGCTCCTGGCGTCTCATTATGTCGTATATCATTTTTTATTAGAAATTCTCTTTTGTAAATTCCACTCCAAGTATTAATCGGGAAACAAAAGCACTCCTGCTCCCTCTCAATATCGATTACCCGATTATATAAATCCGTATTATTTGAGAGTCGATAAAGCGCTTTATCGATCCGATTCCCAATTCCTGTAAAACGGTAAAAATCAGATTTAACTAAATCAGCATCATTTTCTTTTGCCGCTAAATATAATTTTTCATACATTCTTTCTGATATATAATCATCTGTCTCTACAATCCCTATATATATTCCCCTCGCCGCTGCTATCCCTAAATTCATTTGATATCCATAGCTTTTTTTATCAGACACAACTACTTTTATACGGCTATCTCTAGTTTCGTATTTTTGAAGAACTTTCAATGTACCATCTGTTGACCCTGCATCTACACATATTATTTCAATATCATATAGCGTTTGATTAATAACACTTACTATACATTCATCAATATATTCCCTGACATTGAAAGAAGGTAATATAACCGAAACTTTTATTTTATCCACTTCTGATACTCCATTTCATCATATATACAGTTAAACGATATTCAACAGCCCTATCCTTTTTCATTTCCTGAAAATCTCTGATATAAAAGAAATACTTTATCGGCATTCTTTACCGCTGTATACTTCCTGACAGCTTTCTTCTGCCCAATCCGCCTTATCTGCTTTGCTTTCTCTCTGTTCTTCAAAACATACTCTATCGTATTCGCCAGATTTTCCACGTCTCCACATCTATACAGATATCCGTTCTCCCCGCCCTCAAGCAGCTCCTTTGTCCCGGCCGTATCCGCCCCTACAATCAGGCATCCCGCCATCATTCCCTCCACTGTGGTGCGCCCGAACGCCTCATTCTGCGAACAGACAAACAAGATATCTATCTTTTCCAACACCTCCGCGATACAATTACTTGCCCCGGCAAAAAAAATATTATCTTGCAAATTTTCTTCCTCACTAAGCCGCTTTAAATATCGCTGAAACGATTCCTTTCCTTTTCCTACAATTTTCAACTCGAAATCTGAAATTCCTTTCCGCTTCAGTTGTCCACATGCCCGAATCAGCTCCTCATGACCTTTGTAAGGCACAATTCCCCCTATAATACCAAACCGAGTCTCTTTACCCTGAAATATTTCTCTCTCCGGTCTGAAAAAATCTTTCTCATCAATTCCGTTATAAATAACATGCATCTTTTCCACCGGAAAAATCCCACAATACTTCTTGTAAACACTATCCGAAATCGCAACTATTGCAGTAGCTCTGCTTATCAGTGCATATCCCCTTTCCCGGTTCCAGATTTTCCTGTTCTGTCCCTCTTCCAGGAACTCCCTTATATGCCATACAAAAGGAATATCCATTCTAAGCGCAGCCACCGCCCCGACATAGCTGTATGTAGTATTTATATGTATAATATCGATTGCTTTTTCTTCGATCAGCTCACAGATTCGGCTGATCGCCTTTTCATTTCCTGGAAGTTCCTTTTCTTTTTCTTTTTCCCTCTCCTGCGTCTTTCCTTCTTCGATATCCACTACCCAGTTTCTGGAAGGGACGATTTCATATCCCACACCAAACGCATCCAGAAGCTTTCCTCCGTCTCCCACATTTGGCAAAACAACAAACACATTGACTCTATAATCTCTAATCAGAATCTGAGCCAGCTTTGCCATACTTAGAAAAGCACCCGATATACAGTTGTTATCCGAGGCAACAAACATAATATTCATAGACCGCTCTTTTACCTTTACTGCTCTGACAAATATTCCACATTCTGTATCATCACCGGCTTGCCCGCCTTCTGGCAGAGCTGCACCAGAGAACTGCCGTCTCCGTAATAAGCGTCGCTTATCATAATCGCCCGATCCATATCTGCGGTGTCATCATAAATCCCCCACGCCTGTTTTCTGTATTCGTCTACCAGAATCTCATAATCCTTCCAAAGCTTTGGCCTCATGGACTCGATAGTCGCTTTTATCAATGGATGAGGGCGCCAAAGCAGGGCGACCTCCTGCCTGTTTTCCTGAAATATCCGAAACACGTCCCGCATTTTCGCAAGCATCCTATTTTCCTGCTTAAGAAGCGCCGTCACGCTTGTATTGTAAAGAATGATCTTTTTCCAGGTTCCGTCCGTCTTTTGTATGATTTTCTTCCATTCCTCCGGTAAATCCAAATCTTCCTTCCTCGTCCCTGTGATCTTGTCAAACTTGGGGGAACCGGTCCCCAGGATTTTTTCTTGCCACTGCTTCCTTGTCCCCTCTCCCATGGCCTGCGAGAGGACGTTTATGTAAATCTGTCTCATATCCTCGGACTGAACGATAACCCTGTCCGCATAGACCACGCCGGGAACCAAACAGAAATGCTGCATTTCCTTTACCGCTTCTGTATCCTCCGGTTTGATTTCTCTTAATATAAAATAAGGAATATATACTAATGCATCCGTATACTTCTTCAGATTTTTTGCGAAGAAAAAAGGGGGTACACTGGTCACATGATTCCACTCGTCATAAGGATTATGAATAAATACCATATCCGGTCTGTGGCTGGCAAAGTCAAAACTTTTATAGTCCGTAATCGGCACATAATCCGGATACTGATTGCCCTCGTAGTGCATCTGGCGGAAGCTGCCGTCCGGATTTTTGTCGTAATAGGGAATGGGAATCACATAAGCGCGGCAGTCCGGATCCTCATCCGCCGCTTTCCAGACGCTTTCCAGGGAATCCCACATGGATGCTTTGTAGGGAAGAAAAACCGCTTCCCTCAGTACCCTGATGTCATCCCTGATGCTTTCTCTGATCCGGGCCAGAGCTTTATCCAGAGCGCTCCCTGCATCAGCGGGATCCACAACGCATCCCTGTATCATTTCTTCATAGATCTGATAAACAATCTCGCAGTATTCCTCCAGCATACCGATTGTCACAAAGCCTTCTTTCTCCGTGCTCTCAATCAGATTTCCCAGCTGGATGGCCCCCTCCTGGCACTGGGTTAGGAGTTCCAAGACATTGTCCCTCTTGCAGTCTTCCAGTTCTCTCCTTACCTCGTCATGAGCCTGGGACAATAATTCGACAAAATCCTCAGCCTGCTTTTTCTGCGCTTTTCGCATGTTTTCCTGTTTCTTCTCCTATCTTTGCCGTGTGTGCTCGATCCCAGGCTTTTGCCATGAAATCATCCCGCACGGCTCAATGCTTTCGAAAATAAGGTACATTGGTCATCACTTTTGATGATGCGGTTTCCCGCTTCGCTCCCTGCTACATCACACTGCGCCCGCCTGAAGGGCTGCGCTGCACAATGGCTCAAAGCCTTCCTGTGTGTTCGTCAGGGTCCTGGCCTACCCAATACGCAGGTTTCCCTGCCTTCCAATGCCGACTTGTTTTTTTATGACAGGCATGCCGGTTAAGGCTCTCCTGCGCCTGTCTTATCATGAACCTTCCGCCTGGTCCTCCCGGTAAAATCCCGGCTCATCGCCGGAATTTATCCTGGCTTTTGTCCGAATGACCCATACTCTGGGGGACGGCCATTCATCCCCCTCTTTTTTGCGTTTTTTGCCGCATTTACCTTTTCCTCTATACGGTATCCGCAAACGGGGCAGGTAAAAAATCCATCCCGCTTTATCCCCTCCGCCCCGCAGCTGCTGCATTCCTTGCTGATGTCCTTTCCGATTACCTCTACCAGCATAACCGATTGTTCTCTGCATTTCTGAATTAGCCTCCTGCGGATATACCCTCTCTGCCAGAGGGAGGCCGAGTTGTTGATCTTCCTGTTCACTCCGCCGGACTGTGTTCCGGGCAGCTTTGGCAGATAGACCGCCTGGGGTTTTTCCGTCCTCAGAAGCCGGTTCAATTCCTGATTGACATAGCTGTGCAGCCGTTCCTCATATCTCTTTTTCTTTGCCCTGTACTTTTTGCGGCCGGGATTGTTTTCTTTGTTTCTATGGTAGCTTCCCAGCTGCTCCCGAATCCACTGCGCATAGTCAACCTGATAGCTTCCCAGTTCTGTGCCGTATTCATGTCCCTGATCCGTGGTGAACATAGTATACATTCCCACGGACAGTCCTACCTGATGCGTGTAATCCGCATGGGTGCGGACCGCCACTTTTACAGGAACCTTAATCTCAATGTTTCTCTGCTGTGGATGCAGCTTAATATAAATCTGTGTCCTGTACTGGTTGTTGTCGGTGAGCGGTATAAAGATGCGCTTGCGCTTTTCCTTAATGGAAAGATAGATCCCGTGATCCGCATAGCGGTAAGCCCTCTCTGACGCAGCGAAACCTTCCGCCGCATCCACATGCGGTTTCACATGATACTTGCGCACCTGTCTGCAGAGATAGCGATGCATCCGCTCCCTGTCCGTGTTCTTTGCCAGCTCGCCGTACTGCCTCTGAATATCCCCGGGCAGTCCCTCCACAACTTCCTGATTCAGCACCGCCGTAAATGCGTTATTGACTTTAAGCAGGAAACGGAGATAATGTTTGTCCCCGGGAGTAAGATTTTCATTCCGCCCGATAAGCTTTAAAACCCTGGATTTGGTTCTGGTCCACTGACTCTTGATATCCTTCAGTGCGTCAAAAACTGCCAGATAGAAATACACGGAAGGCATATCCAGCTGTTCCCGCAAGCCGCTTGCAGTCATTTCATTTTGCACCGTATAGCCCGGATACAGCTTTTTGAGACTTCCGATTCCGCCAAAACGGTCATACACATAATTCTTTACCCTGCCGTAATCCGCTGCGATTTCCAGAAGCTTTTTCATGTCTCCGTCAGAAACAGGTTCCTTATTATACTGATGGATCGTCTTACATAAGGTATCTTCCGGCATATCCCTTTCCTTATGGGCCGCCAACGCCCGAAACGGCAGACTGCGGGGCCGCACAGGCAGGCGTTTTCATAATGTATACTTTTTGGTAATTCAAGAATAAGGGTAAATTTTATTGACTTTCTGCCGATAATATAATAGAATTGTTAAGAAATTTAATTTAAAATTTCGTTACCAAAAAGTATACTTTTTGGTAAAAAAGAAAAACTTACATGCTTAACACTTTAACGCCCGCCGGGCTACTATTACGGTGTAGTTATCCGTATCGTATGTAATTCCAGTCTCCCTAAAACTGTTTTTGTGCCAAAAATGTTCTGCCTGGGAATTGCCCTTAACCCAGCCCAGCCGGACATACGAAAGCCCGATCTCTGTCAGATAGCGGCACAAATCATCAATAATACCGCTTCCGATTCCCATGTTTTGAACCGACACTGCCGTCATAAAGAACCCTATAAAGGCGCTTTTTTTATCCGGGTATGCCATGACAAAATCCATTACGGCAACCAATTCTTCTCCCTTATAGTATCCTATATAATACTTATCAGACATTTCTTTGTTTGGAGGCAAGGCCTTCATATCATCAAGAATGCTCTCTTTTGTCACAAATGGCGGACAGTATTGATAATACAAGCTGTTTTTACGACACAACAAGTATATATCTGTGACATCCGTTTGATCCATACGGCGCACCTTATATTGATTAGAGAAAAAAGAGAGTTCCATACAACCTCCATGAATTCCAATTGATCGATTAAATTAATAAAATCTTTGCTTTATTCCTTTGGCTTTAAGACAACCTCCCCGCCAAAATACTCCGCATAGAGATAAATCCAATAAGCCCCTGCCTCGTCTATATCCAGACTCGTCTCTTTCTCATCTCCCGCCTGAATATCCGCTTCCTCGAAATAAATTTCCCCTGATTCATTTACAATCTTGATCTGCAGCTTTCCCATTTCAGCCTTATAGGAAAGTGAAATCTCCCCGGGCTCCTCCACATCAAAATCCATTATCAAAGGCCGGGCGTAAAGTCCGTCCACCTTGATCAAAAGCTTTTCCGGCCAGTCATTCTCAATTCCCGGGAAACCGATATCCGCCAATCCTGCCTCTTTGGAGGAATCCGCTTCTCGCAGCTTCTTGGGACTTTCCGAGGGTTTTATTTCCTCCGGCTCATGACCGGTCAGATTTACTCCCTCTCCGCCCTCGATCTGAAAATCAAAATCAATTACCGCCTCTGCTTTTTGTCCTTCCGCAGATTCACACGGGATGAATCCGATTGTCCCCTCGCCCTTTTGCACGGAAACTATGGTATCAACCTCTCCATCCTTCGCCTCTGCAAGCAGAACCTCGGTTCCATCACCAGCCGTATAGACCAGCTGTGCATTTCCTTTTACCGCCTTTTGCTTTCCCCTGACGGTCACAGTGGAATTATTCTCTGCGGCCAGCCTCACAAGAACCAGATTTTTACCCTCTTTTGCCTGATAGGCAGTCCCTTTTACCTTATACTGACCATTTTCACCCTGTGCAATAAATCTGTAAAAATAACTGGACTGACCAGATAATCCCGCAAGCAGCTCCGAAGAGCAGCCGGAGCAAAACAGGCACACCGCTATCAGCAGAGCAATCCCTCTCTTCATATCCAATACCGCCTTTCCATTCTTTTACTCTATAGAACGGCGGTGATGGCAGAAAATCTTCAATGATGGCAGAAAATCTTCAATATTTTTGAAGCTCCTCTTTGTTTTGGCTTCGTTTCAAAAATCCGATAAACTCCCGGAGACCGGTATGGAAATCTTCTTCTCTCAAATCATTCAAAGTCACCAAATTCATATGATAATCCGGTATATAACGTCTAAATATTTCGCTTTTCTTTTCAAAGTTTAACATGTCGTGCAGGGTTCTGCAACCGTCATATTCCTCTGCTCCATGATAAAATACGACTGTGACTACCGGTATCCGTCGGTCGTACTTTCTCATTCCGGAAAGGAACTCTGCACTGCTTAAATTATCCTTTATTTCTTTCCTCATCTGCCTGTATTTTACACGCAGCTTTTTGAGCTGCTTTCTATATTCCAGAACATCATACTCCATACATCTTTGCAAATCATCCTGAAAATGCCTCTGGAATCTCAAGGCGAACCGCCTGAATTGATATAACATTTGAGAAATTTGAATTTAGTAGAAATTCTACTTTCCAGATAAAAATATCATAGCATATTTCATGAAATCCGTGCGAGAAACTGATCCGAATTAATAGAGATTTTATAAACCGCCCTGCCCGCCGCAGACCGGGCCGAAAATCTCTTTCTGACTTCCGACCTGCAAAGCTGCATATTTTCGATTCAGCTCCTTTATGGTAAGATTACAAACTTTTTCTGATAATTTCTATAAAGCCGTTCTTTACAACAAAAATCCGGCAGAGCGCAAGCTTTGCCGGATTTTTATTCTATCTTTATGCTGCAAACCTCTTTATTTATTCGCCATCTCAACCTTAAGTTTCTCGGTCAGGGCGGGAACGATCTTGTTCAGGTCGCCCACGATACCGAAATCAGCCACCTCGAAGATCGGAGCCGTCTCATCCTTATTGATTGCGATAATGATATCGGATTCCTCCATACCTGCAACGTGCTGGATCGCTCCGGAAATACCGATTGCGAAATACACATTGGGACGAACGGTCTTACCGGTCTGTCCTACCTGCAGATCCTTGGGTTTCCAGCCTGCGTCCACAACCGCACGGGAGCAGCTCACGGTAGCACCCAGAACCTCTGCCAGATCTTCCAGAATCTTGAAGTTCTCAGGGCTTCCGACGCCGCGGCCTCCGGATACCAAAATCTTAGCGTCCATGATATCCGCCACATCGGAAACTGCCTTCACAACCTTGAGGATTTCCACATACTTGTCATTGGGGGTAAAGCCGGGATTAAACTCAATTACCTCAGCCTTTCTTCCCTCTTCCCTGGGTGCCTTCTGCATAACGCCGGGACGAACCGTCGCCATCTGAGGACGGAATTCAGGGCATGCAATGGTAGCGATGGTGTTTCCGCCAAATGCCGGACGGGTCATGAGAAGCTGATTGTGAAGCTGCTCTTTTCCGGGAATCGGATTAATGGGGAAATCACCGATGTCAAGCTGCGTACAGTCTGCGGTCAGACCTGTATGTATCCTTGCGGAAACTCTGGGGCCCAGATCGCGTCCGATTGCCGTAGCGCCTACCAGGAAAATTTCAGGCTTGAATTCATTGATTACGGATGAAAGGGCATGTGCGTAAGGCTCTGTCCTGTACTCCGCAAGCTCGGGATCATCCACAACGATAACCTTGTCTGCGCCGTACTCACCCAGTGTATCTGCAAGAGCCTTCACACCGGAACCAACAAGAACAGCAGTTACCTCTGTGCCCAAATCTTTTGCAAGGTCCTTTCCCTTGCCGACCAATTCCAAAGCGATTCCGCTCAGTTCATTATCAACCTGCTGGGCGAAGACAAATACGCCCTTATAATCTTGAATATTCATTTTGAACCTCCATTATTGTATTTGCTGCATTAGATGACATGCTTTACTTTTAATTTGTCGATGATATAGTCAACCGATTCCGCCGCATCAAGATTAACCTTCTCGCCCGCTCCCTTTCTGACCTTGTCGGAAGCCTTTGCGATCTGTGTAGGTGAACCCTTAAGTCCCAGATTGGAATCTTCAACGTTAACCAGATTCGCTCTTCCCCATACGGTGATCTCTGCATTGTATGCGTCAAAAATTCCGCCGGGTGTCATATAACGAGGCTCATTTAATTCTGCAAGGGCCGTGATCAGGCAGGGCATTTTTGCCTTTAACACATGATATCTGTCGTCAAACTGACGCTCAACGATCACGCTGTCACCCTCGATCTCGATCTTCTGCGCATAGGAAATAACCGGGATTCCCAGATGCTCGGAAATCTGAGGTCCAACCTGAGCGGTATCTCCGTCAATCGCCTGACGGCCCGTGATGATCAGGTCATATTCCAGATTGCGGATTGCCCCTGCCAGTGTCTGTGAGGTTGCCCAGGTATCAGCTCCGCCAAGTACGCGGTCTGTCACGAGAACGCCCTTGTCAGCCCCCATGGCGATAGCCTCCCTCAGAACCTCCTCCGCCTTGGGAAGTCCCATGGTAACCACTGTAACCTCTACATCATATTTATCCTTTAACCGAAGCGCCGCCTCCAGACCTGCCTTGTCGTCCGGATTCATGATTGTGAGCATCGCACCTCTGTCAAGCGTACCGTCGGGATTGAATTTAACTCCGCCCTTCGTATCAGGTACCTGTTTAATACAAACAACGATTTTCATTGTATTATCTCTCCTTAATTATTTTCTGTTTTGATTCCCGTCTCTCAATTATTTCAACAATGCACCGGAGATAACCATTCTCTGAACCTCGGATGTACCCTCGTAGATCTCGGTGATCTTGGCATCTCTCATCATGCGCTCCACGTCGTACTCTCTTATGTAGCCGTAGCCGCCGTGCAGCTGAACCGCCTTGGTGGTCACTTCCATCGCAACCTCTGCCGCATACAGCTTAGCCGTAGCCGCCTCGATGGAATAAACCTTCTGGGTTGCCTTAGCCATTGCCGCCTTGTAAACGAGAAGCTGAGCCGCCTGAACCTTGGTAGCCATGTCGGCTAACTGGAACTGTGTGTTCTGGAAAGCGCCGATAGCTCTTCCAAACTGCTTTCTCTCCTTCACATACTCAACGGTACGGTCGAGTGCGCCCTCTGCAAGTCCCAGAGCCTGCGCCGCAATACCGATACGTCCGCCGTCGAGAGTATGCATTGCGATTCCAAAGCCCTTGCCTTCCTGTCCCAGGAGATTTTCCTTCGGGATACGGCAGTCCGTAAAGATCAGCTCATAGGTTGAGGAGCCGCGGATACCCATCTTCTTTTCCTTTGTACCGAAGGTAAAGCCGGGAGTTCCCTTTTCCACGATAAATGCGGAGATCAATTTCTTGCTTCTGCCCTTTTTGTCAGTAACCACTCCTGTTACGGCAAAGATTACATAGACATCGGCTTCCTTACCGTTGGTGATGAAGATTTTGGAGCCGTTAAGCACCCACTCGTCACCCTCCAGAACGGCCTTTGTCTGCTGTCCCTGTGCGTCTGTACCCGCTCCGGGCTCGGTAAGACCGAAAGCGCCCAGCTTCTCACCCTTTGCAAGGGGTACCAGATATTTCTGCTTCTGCTCTTCCGTACCGTAGGTCATGATCGGGTCACAGCAAAGAGAGGTGTGTGCGGAAACAATAACGCCTGTGGTTCCGCAGACCTTGGAGAGCTCCTCCACGCACATAGCGTAGGTAAGGGGATCGCAGCCCTGTCCGCCGTACTCCTTGGGAACGGGAATTCCAAGGAAGCCTGCCTTTGCCATTTTTTCAACGGTTCCTCTGGGGAAAACCTCTGTTTCATCCACTTCCTGAGCCAGGGGCTTTACTTCTTTTTCTGCAAACTCCTTGAAGAGAGTTCTTGCCATTTCATGTTGTTTGCTTAACATAAAATCCATGATTTTGATTCCTCCATATCGTTATTTTTTGTCCATTATTTCTTTGAATAATCATAGAAACCGATGCCTGTCTTCTTGCCCAGCTTGCCGGCGCGAACCATCTTGCGAAGAAGGGGATGAGGACGATACTTGGGATCGCCGGTCTCATTCTGAAGCACTTCCATGATCGCCAGCACGATATCAAGACCTACCAGGTCGCCAAGAGCAAGCGGTCCCATGGGATGGTTTGCTCCGAGCTTCATAGCCTCGTCAATGTCAGCCACGCTTGCCGTTCCGTCCGCATAGATGCCGATCGCCTCATTGATCATCGGGATAAGGATTCTGTTTACAACGAAGCCGGGAGCTTCCTTTACCTGTACCGGTGTCTTGCCGATTTCTACGGAAATCGCTTTGATCTTCTCCACCATCTCATCCGGCGTGTTCTCGCCTGCGATCACCTCAACCAGCTTCATTCTGTCAGCAGGGTTGAAGAAATGCATTCCGATCATAGGTCTGTCAAGTCCCGCTCCGATCTCTGTGATGGATAAGGAAGAGGTGTTGGAAGCAAACATGCACTCAGGCTTAACGATAGCCATAAGCTCCTTGAAGGTGTCCTTCTTGATCTTCATGTTCTCGGGAGCCACCTCAACGATCAGGTCACAGTCCGTGCAGATGTCCTTGAGTCCGCATGTAATCTTGCCCATGATGGCATCAGCCTTCTCCTGGGTCATCTTTTCCTTGCTTACAAGGAAGTTCAGATTCTTCTGGATTCTCGCCTTTCCTCCCTCTGCAAACTCCATCTTAATGTCGCAGAGACATACTTCGTATCCGTCTGTCATTGCAAATGCCTGTGCGATTCCGGCACCCATGGTACCTGCACCAATAATACCTACTTTCATTTTACGTCCTCCTACATTCATCCTGGCCGCTTTCATCCGCAGCCGTTTTCTTGTTATATCAGGCAGCTTTTCGCTGTCAATATCTTTGATCCAAAGCCCTCTCCTCTCAGCAGTTCTTGAAGGGCTCCTTTACCTTTTCCTTATTCTTGTCAAGGAAAAACGCCATGCCATACCTCTGATCCTCGGTCTCGAAGCAGTCGCCAAAAAGCTTTTCCTCGATCACGATTGCCGCATCCATATCCGCATCCAGTCCCTCGTTAATCGCCTTCTTGCAGTTGCGCACGGCGATGGGAGCGTTCTTTGCGATGCCGGCCGCCATCTTCTCCGCCGCACCCATCAGCTCCTCCTGGGTATAGACAGCGTTCACAAGACCGATCCGAAGGGCCTCGTCAGCCTTGATGTTCCTTGCCGTGTAGATCATCTGCTTTGCCATGCCCGCACCAACCAGACGCGCAAGCCTCTGAGTTCCGCCAAAGCCGGGGGTGATTCCAAGTCCTACCTCGGGCTGTCCGAAAACCGCATTGTCAGAGCAGATGCGGATATCGCAGCTCATGGAGATCTCGCAGCCGCCGCCCAGTGCGAAGCCGTTCACTGCCGCAATCACAGGGATAGGGAAGGTTTCCAGCTTGCGGAACACGTCATTTCCCTTCTTGCCAAATGCCTCTCCCTCTGCCTTGGTGAGGGTGCTCATCTCTCCGATGTCCGCTCCCGCCACGAAGGATTTCTGGCCCGCGCCTGTAAGAATCAGACATCTCACCTCGTCAAGATTCACGGCATCCAGCGTCGCACTCAGCTCATCGAGAACGGATGAATTCAGTGCGTTCAGCGCCTTTTCACGGCTGATGGTAATGATCCCGTAAGCGCCCTTTTGTTCGTATACGATAAATTCCATTTTCTACCTCTCCTTTATGTTCATTTCTATTACGCAAGGAAGAATGGCCCTGTGAAAAAGCCATTCTCCTTTCATGAAAGATACCCGTCCTTCCCGGAATCCCTCATATTTTTATAGGTTAGTCTTCCATTTTTACCACGGTCGCACATCCCATACCGCCGCCGATGCACAGGGTAGCGAGACCTGTCTTGGCTCCCTTTGCCTGCATCTCATGAAGCAGCGTCACAAGGATACGGCATCCGGATGCTCCCACAGGATGCCCCAGAGCAATAGCGCCTCCGTTGGGATTGAGCTGCTTATCCACGTCAATTCCCAGATCCTTTCCGACTGCAACGGACTGTGCCGCAAACGCCTCGTTTGCCTCGATAATGTCAAAGTCCTCGATCTTAAGTCCAGTCTTTGCCATAACCTTCTTGGTTGCAGCAACAGGACCGATTCCCATTACCTCGGGTCTTACGCCTGCGAGAGCGCCTGCAACAAAGGTAGCCATGGGTTTAACGCCGAGCTCCTTCGCCTTCTCCTCGCTCATCACCACGATGGCAGCAGCGCCGTCATTGATTCCGGACGCATTTCCTGCCGTCACGAATCCGCCGGGATTGATGGGACGCAGCTTTGCAAGTCCTTCGATCGTGGAGCCCGCGCGGGGACCCTCATCCACCTTGAATTCAACCATTTCCTTTTTCTTCTTAACCATAACGGGTACAATCTCAGCGTCAAAAGCTCCGGACTTCTGAGCAGCCTCTGTCTTCTGCTGGCTCTTTAATGCGAACTCATCCAGCTCTTCCCTGGTCAGTCCCCACTCCTCGCAGATATTGTCCGCTGTCTTGATCATGTGATAATCATTGAACGCATCCCAGAGAGCGTCCTTGATCATGGTATCCACCAGGGTACCGTTATTCATTCTATATCCAAAACGTGCCTGAGGAACTGCATAGGGAGCCATGGACATGTTTTCCATACCGCCTGCTACCACGATATCCGCATCTCCTGCCATGATCATCTGTGCTGCCTGATTCACACAATTAAGACCGGAACCGCACACGACATTCATGGTAACTGCAGGCACCTCGATGGGCAGACCTGCCTTGATAGAAGCCTGACGGGCCACGTTCTGTCCCTGTCCTGCCTGGATAACACATCCCATGTAAACCTGGTCCACGGCCTCAGGCGCCACGCCCGCCCTGCTCAATGCTTCCTTGATTACAATCGCACCAAGCTCCGCAGCGGGTACTGTGCTTAAAGAGCCACCCATGGTACCGATGGCTGTACGGCATGCGCCGGCTAAAACTACTTTTTTTGCCATTGTTTCTTTCCTCCGTCTGATTAAAAACTTTAGATTGTTAATTTTTTATCATTACCAACGTTTTCATTATATCATAGGGTCATTTTTTTTGCAATCCATTCCCTGTGCAATCTGATACAATTTCTTGTTACGATTCAAAGACCGCCTCTTCCAGCTTTCCCTCCCTGGCAAAAACCGGAATGGAATCAATGGGCGCATCGAAGACGAGGCTTTGTCCTCCCTCATAGAGCCGTCCGTCATTGATGTTTCTCCAGCGGCATCCTGCGGGGAGGTAAACGTTTCTTACCCGCTCCTTCTCGTGAAGCACCGGGCATACGAGCAGATGATCACCCAGGAAAAATTCGTCCTCCACATTCCAGCACTGCGGATCTTTGGGGAAATTGTAGAACAGGGTCCGGATTGCGGGCGAGCCCTTCTCATGGGCCTGCCTCATGGTCTGCGCAACGTAGGGACGCAGTCTCTCTCTCAGCCGGATATATTTGGTAAATATTGCGCAGGCTTCCTCCCCGTAGCTCCAGATTTCGTTTTCCGCACCGCTGGGGGCCGCTCCTCCGCCGCTTGTCCCGATGGGCTCCTTGTGAGGCTCCCTGTCCCCGTGAAGGCGCATCACCGGACAGAAGGCGCCGTACTCAAACCATCGGATCAGGCATTCCCTGAAATCGGGATCGGATATGTTTCCTCCGTGGAAGCCGCCGATATCCGTGGTCCACCAGGGGATCCCCGCCATTCCGATGTTGAGCCCCGCCGCAAACTGGCTCCGCAGAGAACGGAAGCTGGAATCAATGTCCCCGCTCCAGACCAGGGCTCCGTAGCGCTGGCTTCCCGCCCAGGCGCTCCGGATCAGGTTCAGGATCCCCTCCTGTCCCTCTTTTTCCATTCCCTCATAGGCCATCCTCGCATATTCCCTGGGATAAAGATTACCGATCTCCAGGTCCGCTCCCAGCTGATAGCGGTAGTTGTCATACTCGTATTTGGTGTACTCCGGCTCCGCCTCATCCAGCCAGAAAATCTTTATCCCGTATTTGTAGTAATTCTCCCGAAGCCTGCCCCACACATAGGCTCTTGCGTCCGGGTTCGTCATATCCACAAAGCAGGTCCTTCCAAGATGGCTCATCCGGTTTCCCGCCTCGGAGGCGGTGAGATATCCCTTCTCCAGCATCTCCTGGTAATTGACGCTGCCCGCCTCCACCGTGGGCCAGACGGAGACCATCAGCTCCATTCCCATCTCTTTCAGCTCGCGCACCATCCCCGCAGGATCCGGCCAGTACTCCTTATCGAAGCACCAGTCCCCCTGATGAGGCCAGTGGAAGTAATCGATGACAATCACGGACACGGGGATATTCCTGCGCTTATATTCCCTTGCCACCTCGAGAAGCTCCTCCTGGGTCTGGTAGCGGAGCTTGCACTGCCAGAAGCCCGTGCCGTAATCCGGCATCATAGGAGCCTTTCCCGCCACATCCCCAAAAGCCTCCACGATCTGGGCAGGGGCATCTCCGGCGCAGATCCAGTAATCCATCTGCCGCACGGACTGGGCCTCCCACTGGGTCAGATTGTTTCCGAAGGTGACCTTTCCGATCCCGGGATTGTTCCAGAACAGGCCGTAGCCCGCACTGGATACCATAAAGGGAACGCTTACCTGGGAATTGCGCTGTGCCAGCTCCACGATACAGCCCTTCAGGTTCAGATTTTCCTGCTGGTACTGGCCCATGCCGTAAATCCGCTCCTCCTGCGCTTCAAAGCGCACCGTCAGACTGAAATTGTCCGTCCCCCGGACGGGCCGGAAGGTGCGGGGGCAGATCTCCAGGGCGCTGTTAAAGCCCTCGTCATCCTCGCGGAAACGGTTCCTGTCGTATTCCTCCAGCAAAAGCTCCCCCTTCTGGTTCAAAAACCGCAGCTTTCCGCTGGGAAACACCTCGCAGGTGATTTTTCCGTTGGTGATCCTTCCCCTGTTTTCGTTGATTTCAACCTGGGCAGGATGTCCTTCTCCATACACGAGACCGTAATTCGAATCGTCCATGAATCCCCCTGCGGTTGCGCGGACGCGCAGACCGTTTTCTCCGAAGCCCTCTATGATCAGAAGCTCCCTGTCAAATCTGCGCAGTAATCTGTTTTCTTCTTTCCAGAGCATATGTTTCCTCCTTCGCTTCTATTTTTTCCTATGGATAAAAGATCTGTGCAATGGGCGACGTCTCATCCACGATCAGCGTTTTGTTGCTGCCTGTCAATGTGGCCTTCGCCGCATCCAGAGAACGCAGGAACAGATAGAATTCCGCTTTCTCCGGGTTATTGTAGGTCTCGCTCAGAATCCTCATATATTCTGCCTCGCCCTTTGCGATGATTTCCGCCGCCCCGGCGTCCGCCTCGGACTGCATTACGATAATCTCCGCCTTTGTCTTGTTGGAGATTTCCTTCGCCTCCTCCTGGCCTTCCGCCTGGTAGGTTGCCGCAATGTTGTTTCTCTCGGAAATCATTCTCTCATAGACCGCTTTCTTATTTTCGTCCGGAAGATCCAGGGACTTTGTCTCCACGGCAAGGAGCTTGATTCCGTACTGGGAGAGCGTGTCCCCGATATTGTCCATGATGGCCTTTGCCAGCTCGCCGTCGCGGCCGCTGATCACTTCCTCCTGGCTTAAACTGCTTATCACGTTTTTCAGGCTGTTATAGACGATGGCGTCGATACGGAATTCCGCATTGCTCTTCTGCGCACTCAAAGTCTGGGTGTATTTCTGCGGATCCTCGATCCTCCAGAGTGCAAAGCAGTCCGCAATCATGGACTTTTTATCCTTGGTCATCACGTCGCTGACCGCTAGGTCGTAGAGCAGTACCTCGTTTTCTATTTTTTCCGCGCTCTGGATAACGGGAATTTTAAAGCTAAGGCCCGCCTCCTCCCTGATGTCCACTATTTTTCCGAACTGCTTTATGACGGTAAATTCATTGGGATACGTCACTACCATGCTTGAGCCAGCCACTGCCAAAAGAACGATCAGCATAAACAGCAGCAAAAATCCTCTTTTCTTTTTCATGTTCCTTTCCTTTCTCTGCGCCCGCAAATTTGAACTCCCTGTCCGGAAACCGCAGGCAAAAAACTTTTTCCACTGTCCCTTACCGGTTTTACCGGTATTTTACTCCTCCTCTTCCGCAGAAGCTTCCTCTGCCGGGACGCTCTCCTGTGTCCTGGCGTTCAAATCTGCGGAATTTCCGTTTCCGAAATCCGCAAAGGATTCCAGGGGAAGCATGGTCTGAGTGATCCCGTCGCTCTTTTCAATGATCACCTTCATATCCGGCAGGATTTCCTCCATGGTCTCGTAGAACATTCTCTGCTTGGTGATCAGCGGATATTTCTGGAACTCTGCGTATAACTCGTTGAGTCTCGCCGTCTGTCCCTTCGCCTCGTTGACCCGCTCCTGAGCCTGGGCCTCCGCCGTCCTCATCGTCTCGTCCGCCTGGGCTCTTGCCGCAGGGATATCCTCGTTGCGCTTCTGGTTCGCCCGGTTGATGGACGTCTCCTTTCCCTGCTTGGCGTTCTCCACGTTTTTGAAGGCGTCAACCACCTCGCTGGTGGGAGGCTCCGCATCCTGTATGGTGATGTTTACCAGTTGAATTCCGATATCCTCGCTCTCCAGCCTGGAAACAATCTTCTCCTTAATGGAAGCCTGTATCTCGTTCTTTCCCGTGGTAATGACGCTGTCAACGTCATAGAGGCCGATCGTGTCCCGGATATAGCTCTGGGTCAGATTTTTGAGAATATCCACAGGGCTTTCCGACGCATACAGATATTTCACGGGATCCGTCACCCGGTACTCCGCATAAAAATCCACATTGACAAAGTTGTAGTCCCTTGTAATCATAAAGGATTCCGAATCCCTTGTCTCCCCGGTTGCCGGATCATAGCCAAGGGAAAAGCCGTTGATGGTCTTTGGGACCTTTTTCAATCCCTGAACATAGGGAATCTTGAGATGAATTCCCGGCTCCTCCACGATTTTGGGCATGCCAAAGGTGGTGACCACCGCATATTCGTTTTCCTTCAGGGAATAAATACTGCCCAGCAGAAGATAGGCCGCCGCCACGAGAACGACAATTACCGCCGCACTCTTTCCCATTTTGGAACCGAGGTTCCGGGCAGGCGCCTCCTGCTGGTCATAAACGTTTTTATCTTTTTTTCTGAACATAGCTTACCTCCTTGATGCTTTTGCCGTCTGACCTTTTTATCTATCATACCACATCCCCAATTAATTGTCAGTCAGTATATTTCGTGCAGGCGGAACATATATTTCCATAACCGGCTTTGACGGAAGGTGCCGCATTCCATGAAAAAAAACAAATTGTTCATACGATTCCTCCTGATCGCCTCTCTGCTCTGCGCTGTTTTTATTCAGTTTATCCTCCACCGCCTCCTTACCTGCGGCGAAACGCAGCCATCCTCTCCCTTATCCTCCACGGAATCCGCCATCGAGGTGGTTTCCGGAAGCGATGGCAATTACATCAAGTGGGTGGATTTCAAGATTACCAGCGAGGCGCTCTTAAAGGCCTATACGCTGGATGTGGAGAGCTATGGCAAGGAAGTGCATCTGAACTGGATCGAGCTTCTGGCCTACGCCGGGGCAAAATGCGGAGGCTCCTTTGACAAGAACAGCCTTTCCCTGATCGACAAGCTGGCCGGGGAACTTTCCGATGGCACGTCCACTCTGGAACAGCTGACGCAGGATATGGAATATTATGAATATTATTATGAGGCCTACGAAACCGTTCTGGGCGGCATGGTGGGGGAATATGAGATCGAGCAGGACAACGGAAACGGAGGAAAGATCCGGAAAAAGGTTTATGGACTGAAATCCTTCTCCCCTATTGCGAAGGGATTTGAATACAATGATTACGATGATTTTGGCTCTTCCCGCAGCTATGGCTACAGACGCCCCCATCTTGGCCATGACATGATGGGCCGGGTCGGGACTCCCATAGTGGCCGTGGAATCCGGCTATGTGGAGGCCCTTGGCTGGAACCAGTACGGGGGATGGCGGATCGGAATCCGCAGCTTTGACAAAAAGCGCTATTACTATTACGCACACCTGCGGCAGAACTTCCCCTACGCCCTTGACCTGAAGGAGGGAAGCGTCGTAACCGCCGGAGACGTGATCGGCTATATGGGGCATACGGGCTACAGCACCGTGGAAAACACCAACAACATCGAAACCGTCCATCTCCATTTCGGCCTCCAGCTGATCTTTGACGAGTCCCAGAAGGAAGGAAACAACGAGATCTGGATCGACTGCTACGCACTCACCCGTTTTCTTTCCAGAAACCGCTCTCTGACCGAAAAGAATCAGGAGACCAAAGAGTGGTTCAGGGTTTACCAGATGACGGACCCTGCCGTGGAGGAATATGAGAAGGCGCAGCATAGACAAATTCCCGCTGGATAAGGAAGCTTAAGAAGAACAGCAGAATGTCCACCGGCATTTTTACCAGAACCTCCGCACCGCCGAAATGCGGGTACAGCTTTCCCACAAGAAAGGCGCTCAGAGACATCTGTACCGCCGCCAGCAGAAAATACCGCACACTTGTGGCGGCAAGAGAACCCCTGCTTTGAAAAACCACCCTGTAATTCAGGGAATAGTTATATACGGCGGAAAGAATTCTGGCAAAGACGGTTGACGCCGTAATATACGAAATCCTTCCCCATCGGTTTCCCCTCAGCAGATAGCAGAAAACGGAGAACAGGACAAGATCCACCACGCTGGAGGACAGGGAGGAAAAGAGGAACTTACCAAATATCATATAGATTCTTACCGAGTCCCTGACGGGATTGAAATGGCTGGTTTTGTTTTCTTCAATATAAATGGTCCGGATAGGCACCTCCACGATAGGAATCCGGCTCGTTTTGGTCTCCATCAGCATATTGGTTTCAAACTCAAACCGCTCGCCCTTTACCAGAAGAAGCTCTCTCATAAACGAGGCAGGAATCCCCCTAAGGCCCGTCTGGGTATCCGAAACGGAAATTCCTGCGAGATATTTCATCACCACCCGGGTACATTTGTTGCCAAACTCGCTTCTTGCCGGCACATTCTCCCGGTCAAAGCACCGGCAGCCGAGTATGAGACAGCCGGGGCAGTCCAGAAGCCTTTCGGCACAGGCCAGAATACATTCCGGACTGTGCTGTCCGTCCGAATCCGCAGTGATGCAGCCCGCCGCATCCGGGAATTCATGGAGCACATAGTTGAAAGCCGTCTTGAGAGCCCTTCCTTTTCCCTGGTTTACCGCATGGTACAGAACCCGGCAGCCAAACTCCCGCCTGGCCTGTTCAAAAAAGTGGCGGTACGCTTCCCCGCTTCCGTCGTCCACCAGAATCAGGTTCTCAAATCCGCCCGAGCGAAGATCCGCAAGGAGCCCCGGCAGCTTTTCATCCGGCTCGTAGGAGGGAATAATCACAGGAAGCCCGAGGGCCTGCCTGTTCTTTTGCGTAATTCTTTCTTTTTGACTTTCCGCACTCAAATTCATAATCATCCTACCTTTACAAGATACCGGTTTCCCGCTTCCCCCGCCACCTGATACAGACAGCCAAAGTCAAAGCTTCCATCCCGGGTAAGGGCTTTCAGGCTTTCAACGCCTCCATCCACTTCGTCCGCATACAGATAACCCGCATGGGCGTCCTCCAGCATGGCCAGGATCTCCTCCGGCCCCATCGTCCCGGCATCCACGTTTCCATACATCACGGACACCGGAGACGCCTCAAAGCTGATATAGGTGTTGCGCACCCAGCTCACATCCGAAATATCCCGCAGGTACAGGACCCTGCCGATGCTTCCATACTCTCCTCCGCCCACCTGTTCCAGAAATTCCCCTGCCGCTTCATCCACAATATCCGCTCTCTCCTTAAGGCTTTGGGCAGTCATGCTCCGATAGCCGATCAGCCCCCGGTAAGCGCTCTGATAATCCGCCGTCAGAAATACGAATGCCAGACAGAGCAGAGGGCCGGCAGCATATTGCCTCTTCGGTTCTTTCGGCCATTTTTTGCCGTCCGCCATTCTTGCCCCGCCTTTTTCACCGCCCATGGCAAGGAAAGCGAACAGATAGAGGCTTCCTATGGTAAAAGGCGCCCCGTAGCGCTCTATAGAGGATACCATGGCAAAGGGCTCCAGGTACTGCGTCTCCGCGGCAAAAATTGTGAGATGGCTGACCAGATTGATTCCGTAAAAGCAGATTCCGCTGATTCCCAGAAAGATTCCCAGAAACCAGGCCGGCTTTTTTTCTATCCTTCCCCGTTTGCAGAGAAGAAATACAAAAAGAAGAAGCAGCAGGTAAAGGGCAAGGGGACTCAAATCCACCGCCGGCGTACTCCACCTGTGAAGGGGGAAGCGGACAAAGGCCGTGACAAAGGCATCCACCAGCTCCTTTTTAACCTCCGGTATGTTTATGCTTCCCGCCGCCATGTGAAGAGCCGTCCCTGTCAGTTTTGCCACCCGCCGCCGCATCAGGCAGAACAGCAGCCAGGAGCATTCCGTCAGCACGGGCAGAATCGTCTGCGCCAGAAGATACCAGCGCTCCCGCCCAGTCCTCTCCCGCCTCTTAAGCACAAGAAAATGATAACCGAACGCAAAGGCAAGCGCAAATGCCGCCCACAGGGGCGCAATATTTTTACACAGCACGAGAACCATCAAATACAGCGTCTGTCTTATGCATGCAAAAGGCCTGCTGCAGGTCCGGTCAACCACGGATGCCAGGAAAGCCCCGTAGATAACCGCCATGGTCAGATCCGCACAGCACCCGTCGTATCCAAACACCTCCACGCAGGAGGGGAACAGCCAGAGGGCGGCGCCGGTCAAAATCATCAGCAGGACCTTTCTCCTTTTTACGAATTTGAGCAGCGGAACCAAAAACGCCAGATTCATAAAATAATATCCGGCAAACATCAGTCCCTCCCGAAATTCGGACGGATGGAAATGGGCAAACCACCACTTCATCATCTGTGTTCCCGGCGGGTAATCGCCGAACTCCGGCGCCACGTTCTGGTATTTCTGTGCAAAACCGTTCAGGTAAAAGATGGATTTTACGTCAGCCGCCCAGAAATTGTAGTCGTCCCACCAGGTAACCGTCTTTGCGGATGTCAGAAGCACGGCCGCAGTCAGAAGGACAATGGCGGTCACGCTGCCCGGCTTTTTCAGTTCCGCCGCACAGGCTCTCAGGATCCCGTCCCTCTCCTGCCTCGGCTTTCGAAAAAAAAGAAACAGGGCGACAAAGCAGCCAAGGACAGACAGTATGTCCAGCCAGGCAAGCCCGTTTACAAAACAAAGCCCGTACAGCGCAAGCACCAGGATACAGACACCGCAAGGAATCACGTCCACCAGCTCTTCCTTTGTCCTGTATGAAATTCCCATAAGCAGGGCGGCAAACAACGCCACATGAAAAAAAATCATCTTATCTCCCTGACCGCTTCACTGAAAAAGATGTGCGGCGCACCGCACATCTTTTGCTGCGATCATAATTCCTGTTTTAATATTCCGGCTCGATCAAACCGTAGGTATTTCCTTTTCGCTTATAAACCACATTCACCTGGTCTGTCTCCGCATTGCAGAACACATAGAAGCTGTGTCCGAGCAGCTCCATCTGGATGCACGCATCCTCCGGATACATCGGCTTGATATCGAATTTCTTGGTACGGATTATCTGAATCTCCTCATCATCCATATATTCCTTTTCGATAAAGTCCTTTTTGAAAAAGCTTGCCGACTGCTTCTGGGCGATTATCTTGTTCTTATATTTCTTTAACTGCCTTTCGATCACTTCCTCTACCAGATCAATGGAAACATACATGTCGTTACTAACCTGCTCAGAACGGATGATATTTCCCTTAACCGGAATCGTTACTTCTATCTTCTGTCGTTCCTTTTCCACGCTCAAGGTAACATGCACTTCCGTCTCGGGGTTAAAGTATCTTTCCAACTTGCCGATTTTCTCCTCCACCGCACTGTGGAGCCCCGGTGTAACTTCAATGTTCTTGCCTACAATGATAAACTTCATACTCATCATCCTTTCTATGGATTATTATGGAATTAGTATACCACATCTGCCTGTCTTTTTTCAACAAATCAATGCGTTACTTTTAAAATGCCTGTAATTTTCAGTTACGATTCTCAGGTGGCTGTGAATCGTAACAATTTTGGCACAATTTATTTTTCTCTCTTATCCGACTCTTTTCTCCAAATTTTTCCGGTTTATCAGAACTTCACAAAACGCCTGTTCCATGTACATTTCGTGGATAATGTGGATAACTTCGTGTATAAATCAAAAATAGCTGTTTTAGGGCTTTCCTGTATGTGGATAACTTTATCATGCCTTTCCCTCCCCCTCGCCCTTTTGTGTGAATTACGAGAAATGGTTTGTGAATCTTGTACAACCTCTCTTTTGTCAACCGTTTCTTCCGAAAAAAAAGAAGTCAGACAGTTTCTTCCTAAACATTCATGCGCCGCTTTGCGGCGCTTCGCCACGCCCATCCCCATGGCCGCTGTCCGGGGCTCCACCACACATGAAAGCCGATTGCTCCTGCAATCGCCCCGGTATTCGTATTCCGGGCTGTCGCCCTGCATACTCATACCGCCTTGCCCGTCCAATGTCCATGTGCCTGTACGTGTAAACACGCCCATCCCCATGGCCGCTGTCCGGCGCTCCACCACACATGAAAGCCGATTGCTCCTGCAATCGCCCCGGTATTCGTATTCCGGGCTGTCGCCCTGCATACTCATACCGCCTTGCCCGTCCAATGTCCATGTGCCTGTACGTGTAAACACGCCCATCCCCATGGCCGCTGTCCGGGGCTTTCATAGTAAAAAACGGATTCCGGAAAAGCGCTCTGCCTCTCCGGAATCCGTGTTCCTTTATTGTCTCACTTCCTGATTTCGCTTAGAAAATTCTCCTGATCGAAAGAATGGAACGATAGCTTGCGTTGGAAATAATTATACCGGTCTTGGACGTGGACGCATGCACGATCTGGCCGCCGCCGATGTAAATTCCCACATGGCCTGAATAGCAGACGATATCGCCGGGCTGCGCATTCTCCAGTCCGCCCACCGACGCTCCCACGCTTCTGTCCGCAGCGGAAGAGTGAGGCAGGCTCACGCCAAAGTTTGAATACACGCTCATCACAAATCCGGAGCAGTCCGCACCGTTGGTTAAGGAAGTACCGCCGTATACATAAGGATTTCCCACAAACTGGCAGGCAAAATCCGCCACGGATCTGCCAAGCTCGCTGCCGCTTCCCGAAATTACGGGAGGCGTAATCACCTGGCTGCCTGCGGAGGACTTGGAAGACTTTCCTGCCTTCTTCACCGCCGCTTCCTGGGCCGCTCTTCTCTCCGCTTCCTCTTTGGCAAGCCTTGCTTCCTCTTCCGCTTTGGATTCCGCCTTGACAAACTCGGTGGAAAGAGTCACGTAATCCATGGAGACATAGCCCTTACCTTCCTCGATATCCACCTTGAGCCATCCATCCAGCTCTTCATTGACCAGAAGCTGATCCTCAATGGGCACCATGCCAATCACGGAGGAATCCGTGGAGGGCTCCTCTCTCACATAGAGCGTGGTCGTATTTACCGTGGCAATCCTGGTTCCCACATCCTTTGCCAGAGATACCGCATCCTCGCCGGTCACACAGTACTCGCCTTTCACATAGCCCGTCACATTGCCCGACCGGATCTTATACCAGCCGTTTTCCTCTTCCACAAACTCGCCGACGGACTTATCGTAAAGCTTGCCCAGAATATCACCGTCTTCACTGGGGATACTTCTGACATTCACATAATCGTTTACCTTGGCGATCACCAGAGACTTAAATCCCTCTTCCTCTTTCTTTGCCGCCAGCTCTCTCTCCTTCTGGGGAACGGTCTTATCCATGGAAGCGATTGCCGTTTCCTCAATCACCCTGTCTTTCGGGATCGCCACGATCTCGAGCCCCTCTACCGGGCTAAGCGGCGTATCCTCCTCGGTAATCTCCTTCTGTCCGGATTCATCCGTATCAGCCAACGCATCCGCATTTGCTTCATCCGCCGAAGTATCATCTGCTGCAGTATCCACGGCTGCGTCCCCGGCAGTGTCTGCCGTATCCTCCTGTGTCAGACTCTTAACGCTTGTGGCATCTGAAGAGAGGAAAAAATCAATTCCCGCAGAGGGAAGACCCGTCTTTTCGATGGCAAAGCTTTCTATGTTCATATTGGAAAACAAAAGCGCAGACGACAAAACGCATGCTGCTACTCTCAAGCTCCTGTTCTGCATAACTTCCTCCTAATCATTTGTAATTATTACAAATTTGTTACATCCGTTAATAAATATATCACTTTTCTTAATACCTGTCAACAGATGGAAGAAATTGGTACAGTCAGGGAGCCGTACAAATTTATTGGGATTCTATTTTCATTTTTAGTAAATATTCCTGAACAGAGGTTATGGCGTTTGCACCGTCCGCAGCCGCCGTGATAATCTGCCGCAGCTTTTTGGTTCGGATATCTCCCGCCACAAAAAGGCCCGCAAGCGAGCTTGCGCCGTCCTCCCCCGCAATCACATATCCTCTCCCGTCACAGTCTGCAAGGCCGCTGACAAGCCCGCTGTCAGGGATAATTCCCACCGCGACAAACACGCCGTCCACTTCGAGCCTTTCTTTCTTCCCTGTCTTTACATTTTTAAGCCAGAGCGCCTGCACGCTCTCCCCGCCCTCGATCTCCCGGGCCACCGTATCCCATAGGATCTCCACATTTGGCAGGGCCATTACCTGATCCTGAAGGATCTTAGCCGCCCGCAGCTCATCCCTTCTGTGGATCAGATAGACCTTTTCGCAGGCTCTTGCAAGGAAAATGGCGTCTTCCACCGCCACGTCTCCGCCGCCGATCACCGCCGTGGTCTTCCCCCGGAAAAAAGCGCCGTCACAGGTAGCGCAATAAGAAACCCCTCTTCCCGCAAAGGCCTCCTCTCCCGGTATATTCAGCTTTGCGTGGCTGGCACCCATTGCCGCAACCACGGCTTTGGCGCAAAGCACTCCGGCATCCGTCTCCACCAGGAAGCGGTCTTCCGCCCCACCGCACGCTTCCTCCACGGAAGCCGCGCGAAGCTCCCCCCTCTCTGTGCAGGACGTTCGGATTTCCAGGACATTGGCAGTCATAAACTCACATCCGAGCTTATCGGCGTGTTCCCTGAATTTCATTCCCATATCAAAGCCATTGCTTCCCGGAAGTCCCGGATAATTATCCACCTCGTAGGTATTTAAGATCTGCCCCCCGCTCATGGGGCTCCTCTCTATGGTAACTGCGCTAAGCCCTGCCCTCCTGGCATAAATCGCCGCACAAAGACCTGCCGGTCCCGAGCCGATAATCACAACATCCAACATCACAATCTCTTCCTTTCCTTAAATTTTCCCTTCATATCCATCCTCCGTCCATGGTAACGACCTGCCCCGTAAAATAATCCGGCATGTGCAGGATCTGGCCCACAAGCCGTGCCGCCTCTGCGGCCGTTCCCATACGGTCCGCAGGAATCTCCTCCACAAGCGCCGCCCTCTCCTCCTGAGAAAAGCATCGGTTCATCTGCGTGTCGATCACCCCGAAGGCCGCCGCATTTACCTGGATATTGCTGGGGGCAAGCTCCTTCGCAAGCGCCCTCGTGAAACTGTTCACCCCGCCCTTGGAGGCGCTGTAGGCCACTTCCATGGAGGCACCCACAGCCCCCCACACGGAAGATATGTTGACGATCTTTCCCTCTTTGCGCCGTACCATACCGGGAAGCACTCCTCTGCAGGTATAAAAAAGAGAGCTGAGATTTGTATCTAGAACTTCCCGCCACTTTTCCACGGACATATCCGTAAGAAGCCCCACATAAGAAACAGCGGCATTGTTGACCAGGACATCCACATTGCCGATCTGGCCAAGCATGGCATCCACCTGTTCGGGATCCGACGCATCGCACAGAATAGCTTCACAGCAGACCCCATAGTCTCCCCGCAGCTGCCCCGCCTGCCGCTCAAGGCTTTCTTTTGAGTTTTTACAGGTTATCACAAGATCATACCCTTCCTTCGCAAGCATATCTGCGATGGCCGCCCCGATCCCTCTCGACGCTCCCGTAATAAGCGCTTTTTTCCTCATAGAGTCCTCCCGCCGGGATTCTTTCCCGTCTCTATTGCGTCAAATCAGATTTTTGATTCCCTCACAGATTCTCTTTGCGATCGCAGGTCTGTTCATAGTATAAATATGAATTCCATCCACATCATGTGCAATCAGATCCACAATCTGATTGATGGCGTATGCGATTCCCGCATCTAAAAGCGCCTCTTTCTTGTTCTCATACTTGCGGAGTATCCGCTCGAATTTGGAGGGAAGGCTGGCTCCGCACATATGTACCATCCTCTCGATCTGCGCCCTGTTTGTCACGGGCATCACGCCGGCTTCCACGGGCACGTTAATGCCCGCTATCCTGGTCTTCTCGTAAAAGGCGTAAAATTTTTCGTTGTCAAAAAACAGCTGGGAAACCAGATGCTCCGCTCCCGCATCCACCTTCTTTTTCAGATTTCGGATATCCGTCACCGCATCGGGAGCCTCCAGATGCTTCTCAGGATAGCAGCCGCCGCTGACGCAGAAATCCCCCGCCGCCTTCACAAATTCCACAAGCTCGCTGGCGTACCTGAAATCATGCTTCATGGGAACATTGGGATTCACGTCCCCCCGAAGGGCCAGCACGTTGTCAATTCCCGCCTCCTGCAGCTGGTCCAAAAGCCTTCTGATCTCCTCCCTGTCATACTGCAGGCAGGTCAGATGCACAATGGGCGTGGTTCCGTATTCATTTTTGATCTTTTTTGCAATTTCGATGGTCTTATTGTCCACCGTGCTGCCGCCCGCCCCGAAGGTGACGCTGATAAAATCCGGTTTAAGCGCACACAAAAGGCCCAGTGTCTCGTCAATGTTTTTGAGCGCCTCCTCCTTTTTGGGCGGAAAAATCTCAAAAGAGACCACCGGACGTCCCTCTCTCTTCTTTTGTTCAAAAATTTCCCCTATCTTCATTTTCTCCTTCTCCTTCCTCTGTATTCACCTGGTCTGCGCTCTGTCATAGAGGAAAGTACGGGCGAGCCTGCCCGTACTTTATTATCCTTTATCTCTGTTTTATTCAGAGCCTATCCGATGCTTGGACCGCCAAAGAGACTGCTGATATCCTCGTCCGGCGGAACGGAATCCATAATCCGCTCTCTCTCCGCCTCAGTCTCGGCGTCCTTATATTTGAAAATCAGCTCTTCCTTCTCCGCCTCGGTCAGATGAGAATTCTCATAAGCGTTTTCGTTGTGAATCCTCTCGTCCATAAGGCCGATTGCTGCAATCCCTCCCGGCACGGTTCCCGTGGGTATCATACCGGCAGGCAGATAAGAATTTTGAAAATCCATCGTCACACACCTCCAAAAACAGTATGTGACCCTGCCGCAGATTTAATCTAGTAAATTTTTACACCTGTACAGTTGCGAATTTTGCGGGATGCGCTGCCGCAAATCGCAGCGACGGCCGTACAGTTGAAATTTTTTCAATTTTTATTCCTGCGGGGTTGTTGAGTCCCCTTCCTCCCCAAAGTCATACAGCTTCCCGGTTGCAAAGGGGCTTCCCACATCACATCTGCCGTGGTGATATGTCTTTTTCATATCTCCCTGCGGCCGCTCCCCGGAGGTCTCGATTTTCATGCGGCTGACCCCGTCCTGTGTCAGATGATCCAGCATTCTGATAATCTCGTCCACGTCGTTCATAATCCGTCTCCCTTTCATCCCGCACGGCCCGTGCTTCCGCTCCGCCGGGGAATATGCCGCCCCTACTCTGCAGGCTTCTGGTAAAAGCGTCCCGAGAGCTGCTGGGTTCTCATGGCGTTCACAAAAGCGTTGGGATCCACGTTCTTGACCGACCGGATCACCTTCTTGCTCTCCGCACCCGAAACCACCGAGTAAACCACGTTTCTCTCACAGTGCTCAAAGGATCCCTGTCCCTCTAAAATGGTGGCCCCGTGGTTGCTGATCCGGTAAATCTCGTCGCACACCTCGTTCGGCTGATTCGTCACGATAAACAGCGTCACCTGCTGATACTTCTTGTACAGCGCATGAAGCACCTGGGTGGAGGCATACTGGTAAATAATGGAGTACAGGGCCTTGTCCCAGCCGAACAGCACGCCAGCAATGGCGATGATCACGGCGTTTACGCCCAGCATCAGGTTAAAGGAATCCATTCCCTTTTTTTCGGAAAGGAAGATCGCAATAAAATCCGTTCCCCCGGTGGTGGCCTCCATCATCAGGCACAGACTGATCACCAGCCCGTTGATCATGCCCCCGAAAATACTGATCAGCAAAATATCATAGGTGATCACAAAGCCGGAAAGCAGATCCGTGAGCACACTGCCCAGCACGATCACCAGGCAGGAGTACAGCGTAAATTTCTTCCCGATAAAGCGGAACCCGATATAGATCGGAATGGCGTTGAGCAGGAGGTTCACCACCGTGTAAGGGATTTCGATATGGAAAAACATTTCCGCAGACCTCTGTATCAGAATGGTCAGTCCCGTGACCCCGCCGGGATACAGTCCGCCCGCCCGCACAAAGGTCTTGATGTTCAGCGCCATGATCACAGCGGCAAGGCAGATCACGACGATCCTCTTAGCGTCCTTTTTGATATCAAATTTCATAATTTTCCTTCAATTCTCCCTTTACTTATGGCAGATCTCCCTGTGAAGTTCCTGCAGGGATTTCAGCTCGCTGCCCTTATGAGTCTTCACGTAATGAATTCCCTCCGCCGCCACTCTTGCGGCCGCCACCGTGGTAATATAGGAAACCTTTGCCTTGATGGCCGCCTTGCGAAGATAGCTGTCGTCATGCGCACTGTATTTTCCAATGGGAGTGTTCACGATCAGCTGGATTTCCCCGTTGGCGATCATATCCGCCACGTTGGGCCGTCCCTCGTAGAGCTTTTTCACCTTCATGGCCGGGATCCCCGCCGCCGTAATCAGGTCGCAGGTCCTGCCGGTAGCCACGATTTTAAAGCCGTCCCTGGCAAAGCTCTCCGCTACCTCCACCACCTCGTCCTTATCCTTGTCGTTCACGGAGATCAGAACCGTGCCGGAAAGGGGAAGACCGGCCTGGGCGGCCTCCTGCGCCTTGAAATAAGCTTCCCCATAGGACCTGGACAAGCCCAGCACCTCGCCGGTGGAACGCATCTCCGGTCCCAGAACCGGGTCAACCTCCTGGAACATATTGAAGGGGAACACCGCCTCCTTGACTCCGTAATTGGGAATCACCTGCTCCTGCAGCCCCGGAACGGGCGAATGCCGTCCCGTGATCTCGGAAGTGATGATCTCCGTCGCCAGCGGCACCATGCGGATGTTGCAGACCTTGGAGACAAGAGGCACGGTCCGGGACGCTCTGGGATTGGCCTCCAGCACAAAGACCTTTCCGTTTTCAATGGCATACTGCATGTTCATAAGACCCTTCACATGCATCTCCTCCGCAATCCTCCTGGTGTACTCCTTGATGGTCTTAACATGCTCCGGCAGAATATGCACTGATGGGATAATGCAGGCCGAATCTCCGGAATGGATTCCGGCCAGCTCGATGTGTTCCATCACCGCAGGCACAAAGGCGTGGGTACCGTCGCTGATCGCATCCGCCTCGCATTCCAGAGCATGATTCAGGAAACGGTCAATGAGAATCGGACGATCCGGCGTCACGCCCACAGCCGCATTCATATACTCTCTCATGCTCTCGTCATCATAGACCACTTCCATGCCCCGTCCTCCCAGCACATAGGAGGGACGAACCATGACGGGATAACCGATCCTCCCCGCAATGGCAAGGGCATCCTCCACATTTGCCGCCATTCCGGATTCCGGCATGGGAATCTCCAGCTTTTCCATCATTGCACGGAACAGATCCCGATCCTCCGCAAGGTCAATGACAGAAGGAGCGGTTCCCAGAATCTTTACCCCGTTCTTTTCCAGCTCAGATGCCAGATTGAGAGGCGTCTGTCCGCCGAACTGGGCAATCACGCCTAGAGGCTTTTCCTTATTATAAATACTCAGCACATCCTCAAGGGTAAGGGGCTCGAAATAGAGCTTGTCCGAGGTATCGTAGTCCGTGGAAACCGTCTCCGGGTTGCAGTTTACGATAATGGTCTCAAAGCCAAGCTTCTTCAGGGCCATGGACGCATGGACGCAGCAGTAGTCAAACTCGATTCCCTGTCCGATCCGGTTGGGGCCTCCGCCCAGGATCATGATCTTTGGCCGGTCCGTGCGGATGGGATTCTTATCCGGCGCATTGTAGGTGGAGTAATAGTAGGCGCTGTCCGCAGTTCCGCTCACATGCACGCCTTCCCAGGCCTCTTCCATGCCGATCGCAAGACGCCGGTTCCTGATCTCATCCTCCGGGATCTCCAGGATCTGGCTTAAGTATTTGTCGGAAAAGCCGTCCTTTTTCGCCTGGATCAGCTTCCCATCCTCCGGCAGCCCTCCCTTGCAGGAAAGGAGCTCCTCCTCTTCCTCCACCAGCTCCTTCATCTGCTGGATAAAGTATGTCTTCACCTTGGTGCGCTCAAAGATCTCCTCCACGGATGCGCCCTTGCGCAGCGCCTCGTACATGAGAAAGTGGCGTTCGCTGGAGGGTGTGTTCAGCCGCCGGAGCAGCTCCTCCTTTGGCAGGGAAGCAAAATTCCCCGCATGTCCCAGCCCGTAGCGCCCTGTCTCCAGGGAACGGATGGCCTTCTGAAAAGCCTCCTTGTAGGTCTTTCCGATACTCATAACCTCGCCCACTGCCCGCATCTGGGTGCCGAGCTTATCCTCAACCCCCTTGAATTTCTCAAAGGCCCAGCGGGCAAACTTGATCACCACGTAATCGCCGTCCGGCACGTACCGATCCAGCGTCCCGTACTTGCCGCAGGGGATGTCCTTAAGGGTAAGTCCTGCGGCCAGCATGGCGGATACCAGTGCGATGGGAAAGCCCGTGGCCTTGGACGCCAGAGCAGAGGAGCGTGAAGTTCTGGGATTGATCTCAATAACAATAATCCGGTCCGTCACGGGATCATGGGCAAACTGCACGTTGGTCCCTCCGATCACCTGGACGGATTCCACGATCCGGTACGCCTGCTCCTGCAGCCTCCTCTGGCACTCCTCTGAGATCGTGAGCATGGGCGCCGAGCAGAAAGAATCCCCGGTATGGACGCCCAGAGGGTCGATATTCTCAATAAAGCAGACGGTGATGATGTTGTTGTCCGCATCCCGGACCACCTCCAGCTCCAGCTCCTCCCAGCCAAGGATGGATTCCTCCACCAGAACCTGTCCCACCAGGCTGGCCTGGAGGCCTCTGGCACAGACCGTCCTCAACTCTTCCTTATTATAGACCAGGCCGCCTCCGGCCCCGCCCATGGTGTAAGCGGGCCGCAGCACCACCGGATAGCCAAGCCGTCCGGCGATATCGAGAGCCTCCTCCACGGAGTATGCCACCTCGCTTCTGGCCATCTCGATTCCCAGCCGATCCATGGTCTTCTTAAACGCAATGCGGTCCTCCCCGCGCTCGATGGCGTCCACCTGAACCCCGATCACCTGCACGTGGTACTTGTCCAGTACTCCCGCCTTGTTCAGCTCCGCGCAAAGATTCAGCCCAGACTGTCCTCCCAGGTTGGGAAGCAATGCATCCGGGCGTTCCTTTTGAATAATCTGTGTAATCCTCTCCACGTTCAGAGGCTCAATGTAAGTCACGTCCGCCGTCTCCGGATCCGTCATGATGGTGGCCGGGTTGGAATTGACCAGCACGATCTCATAACCGAGCTTCTTGAGTGCCTTACAGGCCTGGGTTCCCGAGTAGTCAAACTCACAGGCCTGCCCTATGATGATAGGCCCGGAACCAATAATCAGCACCTTATGTATATCTGTTCTCTTAGGCATAAAAAACCTCCTGACACAAACCAAGTTTATCCTGCTTGTGTCATTTTATCATCATAGGGATGTAAGTGTCAATTCGGAGAATCAAAAGACCTTTCGGATCACACATTGATGCTCCTTTGACCCGGAGTTATAATTGATTCCAACAGCGAGAATGTCCTCAATCTTTTCCTCTCGCAGCTTTTCACAGTATTCTCTCTCCATAATCTGCCCGAGTGCGGCTTCCGGGGAGCTGTCAGCTTTCAGCTCAATCACAATTCCAGGCAGATTTCTGCGTCGCGGATGAAAAATAAAGTCGACAAAGCCCTTGCCGCTTTTTATCTCCCGTTCCACCTTATATTTATTTCTGGCCGAAAGATACGCAAGCGTCACTACACATGACAGACTGTTCTCATCATTATATTTTAAGATCGGTATCTCGCTGTTGTGAATCCTGTGAAGATAGGAGGCTACCACATCGCCCTTTTGTTCCAGAGTCGCATCCAATATGGCATTCGAATTTCGAACCAGCTCCGCCACATATCCGAAGTCATCATCCTCCAAAGCGCTTTCAAATTCTATCATAAGCTCTTTATTGGGAATCCTTATCTCTCCGTCATGGTATGCCAACAGCCCATAAATAATCATGGCGGCATAAATTTCTTTTCGATTAACAGGGCTTTCCTGTCCGGCGGTATACTCCTTTTTGATTTCAATGCGGACCGGCATGAGATTTACCATCTTAACCACATCTTCTCTGACTTCACCAATATTGTGCTTCAGGAAAAAGAGTACTTCGTCCATTTTACCCGTTCTGGTCCAGTAGCTCTGGCATGCGCCGTCTTCTAAAGCGCATATCACGGATCGGGGATTGTAAATATGCCCGCCGTCTTTTGCCTGGTAACCGTCATACCATTCGCTGATCTCGTCCAATGACAGCCTGCTCTGTCTCCTGCACAGGCTTTTCACTTCGTCTTCCGAAAATCCAAAGTAGCGCTCAAAAAAAGGGTCATTCAGCATCGTATACTCTCTGAACATATTAAGGGCTGAGCCTGTGCTGTACTGCTTGATCGGAAGCACGCCAGTCATATAAGCCATCGCCACGTAAGCGCGGTCTTTGATCAGATCCCTCAAAAATTCCAGGAAATCCCCCTGATTTTCCAGATACAGATTATGGCTGAATATATAGTCCCATTCATCAATCAGAAAAACGAACTCATCATTTGTGGCCGCCAGCATATCAGAAATTTTGCGGAATTCTTTATCTCCAAGTTCAGGATATGCCTCTGTCAAATCGTCCTTCAGGGAGCATTTGATCAGATTTATATAATTTTCATACGTATTCCCGTCTTCCGGAAGATTACTCAAGCATATATTTATCACATTATATCTGTTTAGATGGACCGTATATTGCCCGCTTTTGCCGATAGCCAAAGCGTCAAAAACCTCTCCTGAATCATATGCTTTGCAATAATACGCGCCCATCATATTTAAAATGGATGTTTTACCGAAACGGCGGGGCTTTGTAATACAGATATATTTTGTATTCGTTCTGATGCGCCTGTTTATCGCCTCAATCATACTCGACTTGTCAACGAAATATTCGCTGTTTTTCAATTCTTTGTACAAGATCAATGCAGAATTTGTATTCAAATACACAGCCATGCTATTTTCCAAAACCTTTCCGTCCATATGTTTCTTTTATTATAATGCCTGCACCCGCTTGTCACAAGAAATTCTTTGGAAGCAAGAGCACGAAGTGCGGAGCAATCGGCTTTCATGCGTGGTGGTGCGCCGCAAAGCGGCGCATGAATGTTTAGTCAAAAAGGAATATCTCCTCAATCGGCGCCTCCACGGCCCTGGATATATCGATGGCCAGCTTCAGGGAAGGGTTGTACTGCGCCTTTTCCAGGCGCATGATGGTCTCCCTTCTCACTCCCACCAGGACGGCCAGCTGTTCCTGCGTCATATCCTTCATCTGACGGTATTTTTTCAGTCTGCATTCAAAATCAGGCATTCTCGTCCTCCTCCCCTTCCGGACAGGAGTCCTCCCGGTCATAGCGGTAGAGCAGATACTGGCTAAGGAACAGCACAAGCCCCACGCCAAGCGCAAGAAGGGATGCCGCCGAAAGCATGATAATTCCCGGATCCTTCCTAAGCCTGCCGCCATAGCAGAGAACCACCAGTGCGGCCACCATGACGCCAAAAGCGATTTTCAGTGCGCCATGCTGTGCTCTCTTTGCATTTTCCTGATACCGCTCGTCCATAAAGGTGTGTGACATCTTTCCCTCATAGAAAAATCCGAAGAAGCCAAAGAAGAGGAAGAAGAAAACGGGAAATATGTCGCCCCGGGCGCTGTAGTTCCAGAATCCAAGAACCCCAAGGAATCCAAAGAAACCAAAAAAGCCGAATTTAGGACTGATTCTTCTCGTGGTGTGAGTCTCTTCCACCTCCCGGGCATTGCGGGACGCCGTCCTTATAATCAGTACGATCAGACAGCCAATATAGATACAGAACAGAACCCCTGAAACAATCATGGGAAGATCCTTCATTCGGAATACGTACTGTGAAAAATCCATAGGTTCCACCAGCCTTGCCTCATTGTACTTTACGGAATACAGGCTAGACGCCGCCATGAGAAGGATAACCAGAACTCCGGTTCCGATCAGTAACCATGTTTTTTGCTTGTTATTTTTCATCTTTACTCCCATCTGCCCGCTCCGGCAGGCCTTGCAGACAATCGACTTCATGCTTTGTGAGGATTCGATTGTCATGAATGCAAAAGTGATATATTTGCCTCTTGCTGAGACAAATATATCACTTTCCATATCGAATGTCAATCCCTATTCTCTCCTTGGAAAAAAATATTTCCCGCCTTCTTATACCTGTCCGTTCCCATCCGCAGCCAGGTTCCATCCTCATCCTCCTCCAGAGAAAAAACAATTCCGTCTCTGTCCGTCTGCGAAATCAGACAGGTTTCCTTCTCCCTCTGCGGGTCACATACCAGCGGAACGATCGGGTAATCCTCATGCTCCGTAGTAAAAATCAGCACGTTATCTTCATTGATTTCCGAAAGACATACCTTTCCCAAAAGCCCCTCCCCGGCCGCAAAATAAGTCCCTATCAGAGATGGCCAGACGTTTCCCGGCGACGGATAGCTGCGGTTTTTCTGACAAAATGCCATTCCCCACCGGGTGTAATACACATTCCCCTCATGTTCCTGCGCCAGAAACCTGTCATTTTCTCCCTTTGCAAAACAGCTCCCGTTCCAGCGATAACCGCAAAGCTCTTCCTCCCTTTTCCAGCTTCCGCTCCCTTCATAGCACTCTGCGCAGAGGAGATTTCCACAGACCGCAAAGCGGTAAATCCGGCTGCTTCCATATGCCGTTCCGCTGTAGCGGCTCACAATGTCCGCTGGCACCTCTGTGTCAGCATCACCCACCCCTGCATCTGTCCGCTTCTTTCTGCATAGGAGAGCCTTTTCCTCCTGTTTTCCATTTCTTTGCTCTCCGCCTGCCGAATCCGGCTGCTCATACCTTCCCAAAAGCTTCAGCGCATTTCCTCCGATTTCCTCCAGCAGCTCCAGCCACCATACATCCCCATCGCTAGTGGCCGAAATAGCCAACGACAGGCCTTTTGCCGGGCTTACCAGCAGAAGGCTGTTAAACTGCTCCGTCCCGCCGTCCTTTATGACGGCTCCTTCTCCTAACGGAATTTTCCCCCTGGTATAAAGCGAATCCCAGCCCAGACAATAGTTCAGCGCATCATCAGCGCCTTCCAGAAAAGACTTTCCCTGCGGCCTTCTGGTTTCGTCCAGATACGCCTGTCCTATGAGATTTTGCGCATCCACAAACAAATAGCCGAACATGGCGCACTCCGGCACTGTTGTGTGGATTGCGCCTGCGCCGAAGCAGTTATAGAATTCCGGCTTTCTGCCTTTGCAGGAAACCTTTATCCGCTCCTCCAAAGCCCATCTGCCTGCCCCCACAGAATACAGCCCTGCCGGCTTTGCAATCTTCTCTCTCAGCCATTCGATGTACGGCTCCCCGGTTACCGCTTCCACCACTTCGGCAAGCAGGTCAAACCCGTCGTTGCCATAACTGGAAAAGCTTCCCGGTTTTGCGCGCAGCTTAACCCGCCCCCAGTATTCCGGCGTATTGCGGTATTTCCCGGTAAAAAGCCTGTCCCTGTAGTCCATGTCCAATTTATCCCTTAGGTTTGTACCCGGGATTCCCGAGGAATGATTCAGCAGCATCCGAAGAGTTATTTGCGGATATCGTTCGTCAGCCAGCCTCCAATTTGGCAGATACATCACCACCGGATTGTCGAGAGCCAGCTTACCTTCCCCCGCCAGCTTCATGACCGCCGCAGTCACATAGATTTTGGAAACGGAACCGATATTATACAGATCATCCACCTCTGCCGTACTTTCATCAAAGCCTCTGCTTCCAGCACAGGCAGCTGCCAAAAGCCTTCCGTCAGCGCAGACCGCCGCACAGACTGCGCAAGTCCCACTCTCCCTTGCGGCAGCTTCCAGCTTTTCCTGCATCCAAACCGCCAGTTCCCGGTTGGTTCCTTTCCATTGAACTGTTTTTGGGTCAGTTGGATTGCTTTTCATTTCATTCTCCCCTTTGCTACTATCTGGATATACTTTAGCGTGATCTTCCACAACCCTTTTCCGGCAAGAAAAAACAAAGCTCCCATAAGCACCGACAAAGGTAATGCCAGCAGGGGATGCGCCGTCCAGGAGCCAAACTGAAAGACGATAACGGGAACATCCATGCCAAGCAGAAAGCCCGCCGCTTTGACAAGGCCCGCAAGGGGTGCGATCACGCCGCAAAGCATGAGGGCTGCGCCCAGAATAGCGGTAAAGGGCAGGATGAACATGCCTCCCAGACCGGCCGCTGCATAGAAGGCCATCACCGCCGCCAGCTTTCGCATATCACATCCGTGGGTTTTTGCGATGGCTTCGCCCAGATAAGCCTGCGCCAGTTCCCTGGGATCTCCCAGTCTCTCCCTAATCTGCTCCGGCGTAAGGGATTTCCCCGCTTCCATCTCCGCCATCCCGCTTTTAATCTCGCTTATGATATCCGCCCTGTCCGCTGCGGACATGGGCCTCAAATACCTGTCCACCTTATCAAGGTATTGATTCAAAATCTTATCCATTGCCAGCCTCCCTGCCTTCTTCCATCTTCAAAACCACATCTCTTTTGAGCCCCTCATCCGCCTCCGGCCTTTTTTCGGATTCCGGGCAATCTCTCCCCATCCCATCGATCGCCGCAAGCAGATTGTCCCATTCTCCCCTCATGGAATCCAGATACCCCCTGCCCCGGTCCGTGATCCGGTAATACTTTCTCGGCGGGAGCCCCCTCTGTGTCTCCTGCCAGTAAGAGGTGAGAAGCTCCTCCTTCAGCAGCCGGCGAAGCAGAGGATAGATCGTGCTCTCCTTCGCAGTCAGAATGGGCCACTGTTCCAGTGCGCTTATGATCTCATATCCGTAGCGCTCCTTCCTGCTGATCATAAGCAGAATGGCAAATTCCAGAGTTCCCCTTTTGATCTGTGATCTCCACTCGTCAATGTTCATATACCATTCCTCCCGATATACATCGTACTACACAGTATACTGTTTGTCAAGGATCTCAAAGATCTTTCCGGCAAGAGCGCAGTTTTCTTCCTCCAGAGACAGCGCATAAGTAAGCAGACGGATCTGTTCCCTGCGAAGCTCTCTGGTGGATACCCCAAAAGCATTTACGCCGTTGTATGCAATTGCGCACGTAGATGAATCATTTACCCTGTTGCGGAATGCGTGGATGCGATCGGCAATTGCCTGACAGTTATCCGCTGCCCTTTCCAGATCCCCTCTCTCTTCTTCCTGCAGAAGCGGAATATTTTCACGAAGCCAGGAAGCCGCCGCCCGCCGTGAATCCGCCAGCTGACACAGCATACTGTCATTTACGTCAAGACGTCTCAGAACCTTGTCCCTGTCACGTTCCAGGCAGAAATCCTCTTCCTCGGAAAGACCTCTGATCCATTCTTCATAGGCCTCTTTTCCCTGATAGTACCCCCGGCATTTCCCGGCATGAAAGGACTGGATGAGAGTGACAAGGGAAGTTTTCAGGATAGCGGCAGGCAATGGCGGCTCCTCCTTTTCCCCAAAATGAAGAATCAAAAAAGGCCAGTTATCGCTGAACAGATATCTCTCATCGTCCTCAAAGACCATGCGCCGTTCCTCCGGATCCTGGCAATCTTCCTGTTCCAGGGCGTCAAAAACCGCTCTGTCAAAATAGGTGCGGCACAAAAACCGGGTCCCGTTTTCCACATACCCTGTTATGATTCCCCATTCGGGAGCAACTCAATTCTTTTCCGTTCCCGTAGTACGCCCCGATCAGCTGAAAATCTTTCTCCTGCGCAAAGCCTGTGCTCTCCTTGTCCAGAATCAGATTTTCATTTTCCAGCGCAAAGGCATAGGATATTCCTTTGGGTGTCCGGAATTTTACAGTCAGGAGCTTTAACCTGCCGCTTTAAATTCCGGACAGATGAATCAACCTGTGGTTCAGTCAAAGCGCGCATTCGCTCTTCGCTCATATTTACTTCTAAAAAGACTTAAGGTACCTGGCCTTTGGAAAATCTGGTAAACTGAGCATAACAGGTGATTGCGAAACAGTAAGTTGTTGAAATATTCTACAAATTTACAAGTTTCACAATTACCTAAATCCTGAAATCAGAAAAGGAGGCACTTTATGGACTACAGCGCCAAAATATCCGAGCGGCTTTGGAATCTGCCCGACAAGGGCGAGCTGGAAAGCCGCCGGGAAGAAACGTTTATGGACGATATCATTCAGAAAAGCCACATTGAAAAGGAACTGCTCTCTCATTTGGACGGCATAAAGACCGTGTTCGACGGCGGCGCAGGCTGCGGAAGATTCTCCATCCTCCTTGCCAAATGCGGCTGTCAGGTCACACATTTTGATCTTTCGCAGCCCATGATCGATAAAGCCAGGGAATTGGCCGAAAAGGAAGGTGTTCTGGAGAGGATCACCTTTGTTAAGGGGCGGCTGGAGAATCTTGGCGGCTTTGAGGACAACTCCTTTGATCTGGTAATCTCCTTTGACGCACCCATTTCCTACACGTATCCAAGGCAGGAACAGGTGATCGGAGAGCTGGTGCGCATCTGCAGAAAGCGCATTATCCTCAGCGTGTCCAGCCGCCTGGGATATCTGCCCTATCTGGCAAACCCCATACAAAAAAATCAGTTTATCCTGGATGAAAACTGCGGCGATCCCTTTGTCAGATGGTGTGTGGAAAACAAGGAAAATGCCATTGAGCATTTCCGCTTTTGCAGGGACGCCGCAGAAAAGCTATGGAAAGACGGGCTCATGGGCGGCGAGGCAGAAATTGCCGAATACGAAAGAGGCGGCGCTCCCTGGTGCATCACCTACACCTTTCTGCCGGACGAGCTGAAAAAAATACTGGATCGTCTTGGCGTAAAAGACATAAGGCTGGCCGGGCCCGGCGCCTACGCAAGGACGCTTCCCCGTGAATTGCTTGTGAAGATCATGAACCATCCAAAGCAGCGCACTGATTTTCTGGACTTCTGTTATCAGTACGACTCCAATCCTTACGTGTGCGGCATGGGGAAAGATAATCTGCTGGCAGGCGGGGAACTGTAAGGGTTGTCTCCTCTTCATCCGGAAATCAAATTCAACCGCCAGGTGAATGATTCATCCGCATTCTCTTTCTGCGTTATTGCATCCGTCCTTTGGTCATACTAAGATAAGGGAGTAACGAACAGGCTTTTATATGCAGGAAAAAAAGAAAGGCGGCAGAAATGGACAATCTGAAAACCGGAGAAGTGATCAGCAAACGGCGCAAAGAGCTGGGGTTTACTCAGAATCAGCTCGCAAAATCTCTCAATATTTCCTTTCAGGCAGTGTCAAAATGGGAAAACAATACCGCTTACCCCGATATCGAGATGCTTCCCAGGCTGGCGGCAGCCCTCAACACGACTGTGGACGCACTGCTCGGTTACAGCAGCGTGGTGACCGATTATGACAAGCGCTACCATACGGAGGAATACTACTGGGGGCTTACGCCCAACCGCATCTGCTACGATATCATGAAGCTCCTTCCTCCCATCAGGCCCTACCGCATCCTGGATATCGGCTGCGGCGAGGGAAAGGACGCCGTCTTTTTTGCCAGATGCGGTTATGCCGTGACGGCTTTTGATATCTCCGAGCAGGGAATTGAAAAGGCCAGAAAGCTTGCACAGCACAATAAGGTGGACGTGACATTTTTCAAGGCTGATCTTTTTGATTACCGTCCGGATGCTGAGTATGACATTATTTTCAGCAGCGGCGTGCTTCACTTTCTTCCTCTGAATGACCGGAAGGAATTCTGCGACAGTCTGAAAGCGCACACGGCGGACGGCGGCCTGAATGCTCTCAATGTCTTTGTGAAAAAGCCCTTTATCCGGCGTGCGCCGGACACCACCCGGGACGAGGACAAAAGGCATCCCTGGTATTCCGGCGAGCTGTTCCGGTATTATCATGACTGGCTCTTCCACACCTGCCGGGAAGATATCTTTGACTGCAACAGCGGGGGGATCCTCCATAAGCATTGCATGGACACGCTGATTGCGCAGAAGATTGTACAGCAGCCGGAAAGAAAGGCGCCGGAAACGCTCTAAATCAATCCTGCCGACCGCAATAGCAGGATCCACAGGAATATCGTGATCACCGATACCATGGTGCTGCATACCACCAGCTCTCCTGCCAGCTCCCCGTCCCCGCCCATATTCTGAGCCATAGGGAAGGAGGCCGCCGCAGTGGGAGTTGCAAAGATGGAAAGCAGGATAAAACGCTCCAGCGGTTCCATTCCCATAAGGACGGAAACCGCAACCATAACGGCCGGAAACAGAACCAGCTTCACGGATACGGCCGCCAGAATCGGCCGCAGATTCTTTTCCAGGGAAGAAAACTTCAAAATCCCTCCCAGTACGAATAACGCCAGCGGGGTAGTCAGGGCCGAAAACTGGGATATGGGCTTTTCCACGCACTGTGGCAGACGGATCCCAAAAAGCAGAAACAGCATACCCACAATCGTTCCCAGAATCAGAGGGTTCGCCAGAACCTTTTTTACCAGCTCCCACACATTGGGCTTTCCGCCCCGGAAGTGCTCCAGAATAACCACCGCCGTCACATTGTAAAAGGGGACGATGATTGCCACCATCACGGAAGCCGCCGCCAGACCGGACTGACCAAAGACGCTTTCCGTCAGCGGCATGGCAAAAAGGACAAAGTTGCTGCGGTAAACAGCCTGGATCAACACGCCTCTTCTGGCATTCTCCTTTTCCAGCCGTGGAACGGTCAAAAGAAGCAGGAGAATCAGTGCGGACACTCCCAGCACTCCCGTCAGGATCAGTCTTCCCGCCGAGAAGCGGACATCCCGGTTCTGATACAGGTTATAGAACATCATAACCGGATAGAATGCCCGGAATACCAGATTGTTAATTTTCCGCGCCAAAGCCTCCTCCATCAGCCCGGTTCTCTTTGCCCCGTATCCGAATGCCATATAGATTAAAAAAGGCACCACGGCGTTTACCGCTACGATAAAATGCTCCATTTATTTCATACCTCCCGTCCCTTCCCAGGGCTCCTTTTTTATTCCACTCCGGCCTTTGCGCAGATATCCTTCAGGCAGCATTTGTCGCAGTAAGGCTTTGTCCTCGCCGTGCACACTTCTCTTCCGTGATACACCAGCCTGTGGCAGAAATCGCTTCCCTCCTGCGGAGGAATGATCTTCCACAGCGCCATCTCCACCTTCTTCGGCTCCTTGATCCCGTCCACCAGGCCCATGCGGTTTACGAGCCGGATGCAATGGGTATCCGTCACAATGGCAGGCTTCCCAAACACGTCTCCCATGATCAGGTTTGCGCTCTTGCGCCCCACCCCCGGCAGCTCCATGAGCGCATCAAAGTCCTCCGGCACCTTCCCATCGTATTTTTCCTTCAGCAGTTTCATGCAGGCGCTGATATCCCTGGCTTTGCTGTGTCCCAGACCGCAGGGCTTTACGATCTCCTCGATCTCCTCCACCGGAGCCTGCGCCAATGCGTTTACATCCGGGAATTTCGCATACAATCCCGGAACCACCTCGTTTACCCTGGCATCCGTACACTGCGCTGCAAGCCGCACACTTACCAGAAGTTTCCATGCCTGATTATAATCCAACGTACAGCCTGCGTCCGGATACTCCTTTTTCAGTCTTTCTATGATCTCCAGCGCCAGTTTCTCTTTTGAAAGCTTTTTCATTCCATCTTCTCCTTGCATCTATAACGGTTGATAGGGCGCTGCCCCTTCATAGGCGCTGCTCTGCGCAATGACCTTAAGCATACGCTTTGCACAGGCCTGGAGATCGCCAAGAGTGATGGGGCAGGGCACCTGCGCCTGCGCCGCACCCACAGAGCGCACGATCTCGTCCACATCCGCCTGGCTGCCGGGCATGATCAGATCGTTGCCCGCCTTGATACAGCCCGCCGCATTGGAGCTTCCGTATTTAAACTTCTGACCGGGATTCAGTTCAATGCTCCCCGTGGTTCCCCAGTCCGTCATGACAATTCCCTCAAATCCCCACTCGTCCCTTGCCACCGCCGTCAGCAGATCATAGCTGTTGGCCGTGTGAATTCCGTTGATCAGGTTATAGGAGGTCATGATGGACATGGGCTGTGAATTTTTCACCGCAATCTCAAAGCATTTCAGATAGATCTCCCGGATCGTCCTCTCCCCGATATGGGCATTGGTGTGCATCCGGTTGTCCTCCTGATTGTTGAAGGCAAAATGCTTGATGGTGGTGCCCACTCCCGCATGCTTCTGCACGCCCCTTGTGTCCGCCGCCGCACACATCCCCGCCACCAGGGGATCCTCGGAATAATACTCGAAATTTCTGCCGCACAGGGGATTTCTGTGGATATTCATGCCGGGGGCAAGCCAGAGTGTCACCCCGAGCTCCTCCATCTCTTCTCCCACAATATCCCCGGCCTGGGCGATCACGTCCACATCCCAGGTCTGGGCCAGCAGCGTGGCGATGGGAATCGCCGTACAGTACTGATAGTAAGTAACCGCCCCTTCCGGAAGCTCCTTCTTCTCACCCTTTCCCGCAAGCAGGCTCATCTCCCCGAGGGAAGCGTCCTCGGTTCCCGGAATCAGGTTCCCATCCTTATCCGCCGCAAAATGCCTGGAAAGGCGCAGACCCGCCGGGCCGTCCGCCAGAATCATGTTCCGGATATTGCGGTCTGCGATCATCCGCGAAGTGGTGTCTCCCGCCGCTCCGGGACAGGCTGCGGATGCCGCTCCCACCACGGAATCTGCTCCCATACCGCCTCTGGCCGTTCCCACGCACAGCTCGGCCATTTCCTCCACGGAAAGCTGGCTCACAAGCTGGTCCAAGGAAGCCCTCTTTTCCAGCACATCGTCCATGGTGAGCAGGCCCCTGTCCTTCTTTTCTTCCATCACGGGGTTCCCGCTGCGGTAAACCGCCCTGCGGCAGAGAAGGTCCCTGGGGGAAATGGCAATACGGACCGCCTTTTCCTTCTCAGCCTTCTCCCCGTCATATCCATAGGGCTCTGCGCCCTTTGCGGAGAGCTGTTTCATCTCGCAGTCCAGGGCGAAACGTGCGGAAAGCTTTTCCGTGACAACGTCCTCCTCCAGCACCAGGGCCGCCGCCACGCAGGTACTGCGGGAACTGGTTCCCACTCTGATATAATAGGTTCCTTTCTCCATCACCCAGGAAGAGCTCTCCTCATCATAGGACGCCATCCGCTCCGCAGGGAAGGACAGCTCCAATTCCCCGCTCTCTCCCGGCGAAAGCTTCTTCGTCTTCCCATAGGCCGCCAATTCCTGATAAGGCTTTTCCAACACCCCCTGCGGTGCGGAATAATATACCTGCACCACTTCGCGTCCCGCATACCTGCTGCCGGTATTTTTCACCAGTACCTTCACCGTCACCTGCCTTGCGTCAGCCCTTACTTCCTGTGTGCTGACTTCAAAGGACGTGTAAGACATACCGTAGCCAAAGGGATAGGCAGGAGTCACATTGAAGCTGTCAAAATAGCGGTAGCCCACATAGATCCCTTCCTCATAATACTCATCATCCACGTCTTTGTTCATGTGGCCGAATTTCGCCGCTCCCGGATAGTCCCCGTAGTTCTCCGCCCAGGTGGAGGTCAGCTTTCCGCTCGGGGTCTCCTTTCCCGTAAGGATATCCGCAAGGGCATACCCGCCGATATTCCCGGCCTGGCTCATGAGCAGGACGGCGTCAATCCCTTCTTCCCGCCTTAAGAATTTCGTGTCGATCACGCTTCCCACATTCAGAACCACGATCACCTGCCGGAAATTCGCACAGAGAGTCCCGATGGCTTCCTTCTCCTGTTCGAAAAGATCATATTCCCCGGGCACCGGCCTTCTGTCCTTTCCTTCCCCGGAATTGCGGGAGATCACAAAAAGCGCAAGATCCGCATCCGCCTTCTCACAGTCCTCCTGCGTAATCCTGGAAATGGGCGGTTCCTTATAGGGATTCTCAAAGAGAAAGAGAATGGGCATTACCCCTTTTTTCTCCACGGCTTCCTTAAGAGCCGCCCCGTAGGCCGCTTTCGCTTCCTCCACGGCCCTGTCATACCGGTCAAGCCAGCTCTTTGTTGTGACAGTAAAACCCGCTTCCTCCAATCCTTTTTCCACGTTCACCACGAACCGGCTGTTCACGTCTCCGGAGCCCGTTCCTCCCTTCACCGTCCATCTCGCCCCGTTGCCAAACAGCGCGATCTTCCCCGGCTTCTCAATGGGAAGCGCACCTCTGTTCTGAAGAAGCACCATGCCCTGGGATGCGATCTTCCTCGCCCGTTCCATATTTCTTTTTTCCCGCCCGCTGATCTCGGGATTTGTGGTTGCAAATAATTTTGCCATACCTTCCTCCTTTAAATTTTCCTGTGATAGAGCCGGCTGTCTTCTCAGTGCTGGACATCCTTCATCCGCTCCTCCATGTTTCTTGCATAGACCGGCAGCATGTCTTTTGCAAGAACAGGTACCAGCTCATGGTCAAAATTAATCCGGACCGACGTCTCCTTGCCGATCACCAGAGTCGCCTCCGCATCCTCCCGGCAGCAATTCCATTCGGACAGCTCCTGTGTCTTCGGGCTGCCTGTCTTTGCAAACGCCATGACTGCGTCAAAAATCAGTTTTTCAATTCTCTCCGTAACCCCTTGCTCCTGGGTATAGGGAACCAGCCGCGTATTGTGGAAGAAATAGGGAATATCCGCACAATGCCATGGAGTGCGTCCTGCGTCAAGAGGCATATCCAAATTGAACAGATACGACCAGACTTTTCCTTTACAACCGCTTCGGATCCGGATATAGTCGATCTCCGGCGCCCGGAAGGTAAAGTCCATAGTCAGAATATCCACGGGGTTGCGCTCCGGATAGGCCTTCTCAAAGAGCCTGATCAGCTCCGGCGCCTGCTCCTTACCCACTTCCTCCTCCACGAGCCTGATTCCCTCTTCCCTGGTCAGCGCACTGCGTTTATAGCAAGCGGGCGCAAAGGATCCGAACTCTCCGAACACGCTTCCCACAATCAGCGGGATATGCTCCGATTCTTTGCGGAATCCGTTTGTGACGGGCTCCCCCCTGTAAAACGCATTGGGATGAGGCGTACCGCCCACATATTCTCCTGCCTTGGCAAGAACAGGCTTCACTTTGTTGTATGCGGCCGCAAGCGCATCATAGGGAACGGTCTCAAGGGCTTTTACATCCTCCACCTTCAGCTCTTCCATCAGCATCTCGCCAAGCCGCTTTCCGCTTCCCACCGCATCTCCCAGTACCGGTCCGATGACGCCGCTCATGATGATGCCCTTGGCAAACAGCCCGTCCGCCGCAGGGGTCTGAAGAAGTGTCGTCACCTTTGCCCCGCCGCCCGACTGTCCGAAAACGGTCACGTTGTCCGGATCGCCGCCAAAGCGTTCAATATTGTCACGCAGCCAGCGCAGGGCCGCCACAAGATCATCCGTGCCCGCATTTCCGGAATTGGCATATTCTTCCCCGAAATCGGACAGATCACAGTAACCCAGGACATTCAGCCTGTGATTTACAGACACCACTACCACCTGGCCGAACCTGCACATATTCTCGCCCTCATAGGCGATATGTTCGATGGCGGATCCCGCAAAAAAACCGCCTCCATGGAGCCATACCATGACCGGACGCCTCTTACCGTCAAGTCCGGGCGTCCATATATTCAGATTCAGGCAGTCCTCATTCATGACCCAGTACCTGTGAGGCACCAGCAGCTCTCCCTCGGGCTTTGGCAGTTCCAGCAGCGGACAGACATAGCCAAAGCTCGTAGCCTGAAACGTGCCCTCCCAGGGCTCTACCGGCTCAGGCGCATGAAAGCGCCGGGCTTTCGCATAGGGGATTCCCTTAAACAGGTACATATCGTCATAAAAATATCCCCGCACCTTTCCGCTTTCCGTCTCCACAACAGCCGTGTCCTCGTCGTAAACAAATTTCTTTTCCATTTTGCCATATCCTTTCCTTCTCTTATCCGGTCATCCGGCAGTTGCCGCCGCATTCCCGCAGCTGGCCTATCCCATACCATACCAATATTATATACATTCACAGCCAACAACACAATCACTGAAATCGGGATTTTGACAGTGGCAAAGCCGGAATCCAAACCAAAGAAGAAACGTCCCACGGATGAAGAACGTTTGAAGGGCATCCCTGGAAAAAAGGTGTGCCTGGAACCATCGGCTGATGAGCGTATCTGCGGGGAATGCGGTCCCCGGATGGAAAAAATCGGAACCGAATTCGTACGCCGTGAGCTGGAGATCATCCCGGCCCGTGCCAGGGTGGTCGAATACTACAGTGTGAACTGTGGATGCAAAAACTGCCGCCGGAATGCGGCGCTGCCAAACATTGTCAAGGGCAAGGATGGGAAAGCGCATATGATGTACGGTATGGCATCTGCTTCCACCGTTTCCTGGGTCGTTTACCAGAAGTACTGTAACGGCATGCCCCTTTACCGGCTTGAACGGGAACTTGGCCGGCTTGGTGCAAAGATCAGCCGTGCCACGCTTGCAGACTGGGTGATCAAAAATGGAGAATCCTTTTTCACACCTATGTATGATTTTTTCCATCGGAAACCCCTGTGCAGGGATTTTGCAATGGCAGACGAATTATGTGAAGCTTCACATAACTCGTCACATATAAAAAGCTAACAAACTTTTACAAGTTTGTTAGCTTTTTATTCTAACATTTCAACGCTTATCTATGATTTTATCAATTAACCCAAAATCCATTGCCTCAGTTGCTGACATATAGTTATCGCGTTCTGTTGCGAGGGCAATTTCCTCAATGCTTTTTCCAGTATTCCCTGCTAAAATAGAGTTTAGGCGTTCTTTACTTTTTTGTATATGGTCGGATGTTATTTTTATATCTGTTGCCTGTCCTTGAATACCATTTCCATGAATCGCTGGCTGGTGTATCATTATTTCTGCGTTTGGCAAAGCGATACGTTTTCCTTTCGTTCCACCAGCTAATAAAAAAGCTCCAAAGCTGGCGGCAAGACCAATACAAATAGTTGAAACATCACATTTTATATATTGCATTGTATCATAAATAGCAAAACCGGCTGATACAGAACCTCCGGGACTGTTTATATATAACTGTATATCTTTTTCGGGGTCTTGTGCTTCTAAAAACAACATTTGAGCAATAATCAGACTGGCTGACATATCGCTTACTTCTTCCCCCAAAAAAACAATTCTATCGGATAGTAACCGTGAGAAAATATCATAACTTCTTTCTCCACGGCTTGTCTGTTCAATTACATAAGGTATCGTACTCATGCAGCAATCTCCTTAATTCGTGTAATAAATTTGTAACTAAAGATATAAGAACAACACATAGAAATTCTGTTTTGTTTTGGTAGAAAGATTCCAATATCCCTATAAATTTTAGGTGGATATAAATAGATTTGTTTAAAAGCAAACGAAAATGACTGTTGTGTATCATATCCAGCTTCATACGCAATTTGCATTATTGGCTTATCTGTTTTTACCAGCTTTTCAGCAGCAACAGTGAGTCTGCGGTTTTGTAAATATTTATACATGGTAATTCCTGTATACTCTGTAAAAATGCGATTAAGATAGAATTTGGAATAACCAATATTTTTTGATATATTATCTAAGTTGATTTCTTTCTCTAAATTCTTCTCAATATAATCTATGACTTTTTTTACAACTTCTTTTTGGTCTTTCATCATATCCTCCTTGCGCTCTTATCTATTGTAGCAAGTTTAAATATACGTGTCTTAATAAAAAATGCTATTTTGGTGCCAAATTTAGAATTTATACTCTTTGATATGAGGAATGAGAGGGATTCCGTAGTATCAACCGGCGCAGGCATCTGCTTCTTCTGCAAAAAAGATATTAAGTAAAACCATTGGAAAACGGAGGCTGGAAAGTCCACCGGCCTTGGGCTATCATTGCCAGACAGCTCACGCAGCAGATGTGCGGTACGATTGATGCGGCCTATCAAGACAAGGCACTCACCATTTCTGTCCGTTTTCCGTTACCACAAAATCAGACATAATATTTCCCACTCCATTTAAATTCCTGGTCATAACAAAAAAATACAGTGTTTCCACTGTACTTCTCTTTCAAAAATAATGCCGGCGACCGGAATCGAACCGGTACGGGAGATTAGTCCCGCAGGATTTTAAGTCCTGTGCGTCTGCCAGTTCCGCCACGCCGGCATATCAATATAAAATTGATAGTGGGACCTATAGGGCTCGAACCTATGACCCTCTGCTTGTAAGGCAGATGCTCTCCCAGCTGAGCTAAGATCCCAACTATAAAACGACCCGGATG